>NZ_SDIF01000030.1 GCF_004122735.1 Streptomyces sioyaensis
GTGTCGGGCGGGAGGTGGCGGCCGTCGTGGTCGTGGGTCGGGTGGGTGTGGGCGTGGGCGAGTTGGCGCTGAGCCGCGGTGGCCGGGGCGCGGTTGGCCGTGGACCCATGCCCTCATGTCCCCATGTCCCCACGGCCCAATCCCTTGCCTCGCGACCCCATTCCCCCACGTTCGCTGCATTCCTGACGCATGGTCAGATACGGAGAGGTCAGGGAGCCGTGAAGTCCGCCGTGGTGAACGACACGTCGGGCTTTGAGGTGAGGCCTGACGGGCCGCCGGGGTGGACCGTCACCCTGTCGTGGGTGTGGCCGCGCCGGGTCAGCAGTACGAGGTCGGCATGGCCGTCGCCGTCGAAGTCGGTGAGGGCGAGGACCGTGGAGAGCGGGCGGCCGGGCCCGGGGAGGCGGGGCACCGTGAGGCGGCGCACGGTGGTGGACAGCCCGTCCGCGGAGCCGACGAGGAGGGCGGGGCGGGTGCCGCCTGTGACGAGGTCCGTGTAGCCGTCGCCGGTCACCTCGGCGGCGGCGAGGGTGGGCGTGCCGCCCGTCCCCGTGCGGAGCGGGCCGGGGCGACCGGCGACAGACAGCAGGCCGTCGGTGCCGGCGGTGGCGGGAGTCGGTCCCCGGCCGCCGGCGGAGAAGTGGCCGAAGACCGTGGCGTAACCGGGCGGGTAGGCGGCCGGCCCCGCGCGGACCGGGCCCCGGGGGCCGCCGAGCGCCAGACGGCTGCGGGCCCGGTGGCCGGGGGCGGCGGTGCGTACGAGGAGGTCGTCGGCGCCGTCGTGATCGAGGTCGACGGCGGACGAGAGGGGAGCCGCGGTGGCCAGGGCGGTTCCGGGGACGTTGATCGGTGCGCCGGCTGCCTTGGGGGCGCCGGTGCGGGTGAACGGGCCCCGGAGGTAGCTGATCCGGGGGCCGGAGGCGGTGACGGCCAGGTCCTCGGCGCCGTCCCCGTCGAAGTCGCCGCAGACCGGCTGGTCGGGCCATTCGTTGCCGAATCTGGCCCGGTCGGGGATGCGGAGCCGCACGGCGCGGCCGGCGCCGAGCCCGCGCGGTGAGCCGAAGAGGAGCTGGACGGGGACGGGCGGGCGGCCGATGCCGTCGTACGGCGGGTCCGTGGTGACGACGAGGTCGCTGAAGCCGTCCTGGTCGAGATCGCAGACGGTTTCGGCCTCGAAGGACGCGGGCACGGCCGAGCCGGTGCGCGCGGCGTTCCGGGCCGGAGTGAGCAATTCCCTGGTGGCCGGGGCGAGTCCGTGCGCGGAGCCGTAGACGATGCCGATGCCGGGGTCGTCGTCATGACCTTTGGCGGGCGCGAGCAGGCTGTCGACGACGAGGTCGGGATGGCCGTCCCCGTTGAAGTCATGGGCGGTCCGGCTGCTGTGGCCGGCGGGGACGGGGCGCGCGGCAGGGAGTGAGGAGGCACGGTGCCGGGCGGCGGGACGGCCGGCACCGGAGGAGGAGAGCGGGCCGCAGGAGCTGAGGAAAAGGGCGAGCGCGAGCCCGAGCCCCGCTGCCACGGCAGACCGTCCTCGCATGCCGTCCCCACCCCGTTCGTACCGCTGTCGTCGTGTCGTCATTCCCCGCCCCTGATGCTCCCCGGCGGCCCGGCCGCGCCGCAACGCCGGCTGCACAGCCTGTGGAAAACCCCGGCGGCCGGCCCCGTGCACCACGGGGCCGGCCGCCGGCAATGCTCGTCACCGTGCGGTTACTGCACCGGCTCCGGCTCGGGGGTGTCCTCGGACTCCTCGTCGCCCGCCGGGTCGACGGGGGTCTTGACGGAGTCCAGCAGCAGCTGGGCGACGTCGACGACCTGGATGGATTCCTTTGCCTTGCCGTCGTTCTTCTTGCCGTTGACCGAGTCGGTCAGCATGACGAGGCAGAAGGGGCAGGCCGTCGAGACGATGTCGGGGTTCAGCGACAGGGCCTCGTCGACGCGCTCGTTGTTGATGCGCTTGCCGATGCGCTCTTCCATCCACATCCGCGCACCGCCGGCGCCACAGCAGAAGCCGCGCTCCTTGTGGCGGTGCATTTCCTCGTTCCGCAGGCCCGGCACCTTGGCGATGATCTCGCGCGGCGGGGTGTAGACCTTGTTGTGGCGGCCCAGGTAGCAGGGGTCGTGGTAGGTGATCAGACCCTCTACCGGGGTGACGGGGACCAGCTTGCCCTCGTCGATGAGGTGCTGCAGCAGCTGGGTGTGGTGGATGACCTCGTACTCGCCGCCCAGCTGGGGGTACTCGTTCGCGATCGTGTTGAAGCAGTGCGGGCAGGTCGCGACGATCTTCTTCTTGGACGTCGGCTTCTTCGTCGACTCGTCCTCGCTGTCCTCGCCGAAGGCCATGTTCAGCATCTCGACGTTCTGCTGTCCGAGCTGCTGGAAGAGGAACTCGTTGCCCAGGCGGCGGGCGGAGTCACCGGTGCAGGCCTCGTCGCCGCCCATGATCGCGAACTTCACGCCCGCGATGTGCAGCAGCTCCGCGAAGGCCTTGGTGGTCTTCTTGGCGCGGTCCTCCAGGGCGCCGGCGCAGCCGACCCAGTAGAGGTAGTCGACCTCGGTGAGGTCCTCGACGTCCTTGCCGACGACGGGGATCTCGAAGTCGACCTCCTTGGTCCACGCGAGGCGCTGCTTCTTGGCCAGGCCCCAGGGGTTGCCCTTCTTCTCCAGGTTCTTCAGCATCGTGCCGGCCTCGCTGGGGAAGCTGGACTCGATCATGACCTGGTAGCGGCGCATGTCGACGATGTGGTCGATGTGCTCGATGTCGACCGGGCACTGCTCCACACAGGCGCCGCAGGTGGTGCAGGACCACAGCACGTCCGGGTCGATGACCCCGCCCTCTTCGAGGGTGCCGACCAGCGGGCGCTCGGCCTCCGCGAGGGCGGCGGCCGGGACGTCCTTCAGCTGCTCCTCGGTGGCCTTCTCCTCGCCCTCCATGGTCTTGCCGCCGCCGGCCAGCAGATACGGAGCCTTGGCGTGGGCGTGGTCGCGCAGCGCCATGATCAGCAGCTTCGGCGACAGCGGCTTGCCGGTGTTCCAGGCCGGGCACTGCGACTGGCAGCGACCGCACTCGGTGCAGGTGGAGAAGTCGAGGATGCCCTTCCAGGAGAAGTGCTCGATCTGCGAGACGCCGAACTGGTCGTCCTCGCCCGGATCCTCGAAGTCGATCGGCTTGCCCTCGCTGGTCATCGGCTGAAGCGCGCCCAGGGCCACGTCACCGGACGCCTCGCGCTTGAACCAGATGTTGGGGAAGGCCAGGAAGCGGTGCCAGGCGACGCCCATGTCGGTCTTGAGGGCGACCGTGATCATCCAGATGAAGGACGTCGCGATCTTGATCCCCGCGACGAGGTAGGTGATGTTCTGGATCGCGGTGAGGCTGAGCCCCTTGAAGGCCACGATCAGCGGGTACGAGGCGAAGAACCCGATCTCGAAGTGGTCCACGCCGTGCTGGACGCCCTCCAGGGCCCGCAGCGTCATGATGCACACGCCGACGATGAGGATGACGGCCTCGACGAAGTACGCCTGGCCGAAGTTGGAGCCGGTGAAGCGGGACTTGCGGCCCGCCTTGCCGGGCTTGCTCAGCTGGCGGATGACGATCAGGGTCACGATGCCCAGCGTGGTCGTCAGGCCGAGGAACTCGACGAAGATCTCGTACGGCAGCCAGTCGCCGATCACCGGGATCAGCCAGTCGGCCTGGAAGAGCTGGCCGATGGCGTTGACGATCGTCAGCAGCAGGGAGAAGAAGCCCACCGCCACGAACCAGTGCGCCACCCCGACGACGCCCCAGCGGTTCATCCGGGTGTGGCCGAGGAACTCCTTGACCACCGTGATCGTGCGTTGCTTGGGATCGTCCGTCCGGGTGCCGGCGGGCACCGGCTGACCGAGCCGCACGAAGCGGTAGATCTGCAGGAGGGCACGGCCGAACAGCGCGACGCCGACCGCGATTAGGACCAGCGACACGATGATCGCGGCGAGTTGCATGGGTGGCTCCTCGAACCTGCGAGAGCGGAAAACTGAGCGGAACTACTAAGCGGTAACTTTTCGGGTCTGCGCTGAGGTTACCCATTCTCCCGGGCGCCATGAAGCCGCCCGGCCGGTGATCTGCGTCGCGAAGGCAACCGTCTGCGGCCTTGTGCGCGTCCTCGTGGTGACGTGGTGACGATAAGCGCGATATAAAACTTGAGCGGCACCGACTCACCTCTGTTGACAGGCTTTCCTCGGTGCTGCACTGTTGAGCCTGTTCCACTCAAGTCAGCTGGAGGAATTGAAATGGCACGTGCGGTCGGCATCGACCTGGGCACGACGAACTCCGTCGTCAGTGTTCTCGAAGGCGGTGAGCCCACCGTCATCACCAACGCCGAGGGCGCCAGGACCACGCCGTCCGTCGTCGCCTTCGCCAAGAACGGCGAGGTGCTGGTCGGCGAGGTCGCGAAGCGCCAGGCGGTCACCAACGTCGACAGGACCATCCGGTCGGTCAAGCGCCACATGGGCACCGACTGGAAGATCGACATCGACGGCAAGGGCTTCAACCCGCAGCAGATGAGCGCCTTCATCCTGCAGAAGCTCAAGCGTGACGCCGAGGCGTACCTCGGGGAGAAGGTCGTGGACGCGGTCATCACCGTTCCGGCCTACTTCAACGACTCCGAGCGTCAGGCCACGAAGGAGGCCGGCGAGATCGCGGGCCTGAACGTCCTGCGTATCGTCAACGAGCCTACCGCTGCCGCCCTGGCCTACGGCCTGGAGAAGGACGACCAGACCATCCTGGTCTTCGACCTCGGTGGCGGTACCTTCGACGTCTCGCTGCTGGAGATCGGCGACGGTGTCGTCGAGGTGAAGGCCACCAACGGTGACAACCACCTCGGTGGTGACGACTGGGACCAGCGCGTCGTCGACTACCTGGTCAAGCAGTTCCAGAACGGCCACGGCGTCGACCTGGCCAAGGACAAGATGGCGCTCCAGCGCCTCCGCGAGGCCGCTGAGAAGGCGAAGATCGAGCTGTCGTCCTCCACCGAGACGACGATCAACCTTCCCTACATCACCGCGTCCGCCGAGGGCCCGCTGCACCTGGACGAGAAGCTCACCCGCTCGCAGTTCCAGCAGCTCACCTCGGACCTCCTGGACCGCTGCAAGACGCCGTTCCACAACGTCATCAAGGACGCGGGTATCAACCTGTCCGAGATCGACCACGTGGTCCTGGTCGGCGGCTCGACCCGTATGCCGGCCGTCGCCGAGCTCGTCAAGGAGCTGACCGGCGGCAAGGACGCCAACAAGGGCGTCAACCCGGACGAGGTCGTCGCCATCGGCGCCACCCTCCAGGCCGGTGTCCTCAAGGGTGAGGTCAAGGACGTCCTCCTGCTGGACGTCACCCCGCTGTCCCTCGGTATCGAGACCAAGGGCGGCATCATGACCAAGCTGATCGAGCGCAACACCACGATCCCGACCAAGCGCTCCGAGATCTTCACGACGGCCGAGGACAACCAGCCGTCCGTGCAGATCCAGGTCTACCAGGGCGAGCGCGAGATCGCGGCGTACAACAAGAAGCTCGGGATGTTCGAGCTGACCGGTCTGCCGCCGGCCCCCCGTGGGGTCCCGCAGATCGAGGTCTCCTTCGACATCGACGCCAACGGCATCATGCACGTGACCGCGAAGGACCTGGGCACGGGCAAGGAGCAGAAGATGACCGTCACCGGCGGCTCCTCGCTGCCGAAGGACGAGGTCGACCGGATGGTCCGCGACGCCGAGCACCACGCCGAGGAGGACCGCCGCAAGCGCGAGGCCGCCGAGACCCGCAACCAGGCCGAGCAGCTCGTCTACCAGACCGAGAAGTTCCTCAAGGACAACGAGGACAAGGTCCCCGGCGAGGTCAAGACCGAGGTCGAGGAGGCCGTCACTGAGCTGAAGGAGAAGCTCAAGGGCGAGGACACCGCGGAGATCCGCACGGCCACCGAGAAGGTCGCGGCCGTCTCCCAGAAGCTGGGCCAGGCCATGTACGCCGACGCCCAGGGTGCGCAGGCCGCCGAGGGTGCCGAGGGCGCCGCCGGTGAGCAGGCCAAGGCCGAGGACGACGTCGTGGACGCCGAGATCGTCGACGACGAGAAGCCGAAGAAGGATGGTGCCGCGTGACGGAGGAGACCCCGGGCTTCGACGAGAAGCCCGACGTCCCCTCTGACGCCGCTCCCGAAGACGCGGCGCAGGCCGAGTCCGCCGACAAGGCGGGCTCGGCCCCGGCCGGGGACGTAACCGACGTAGGGCTCCAGGCGCAGCTGGACCAGGTACGTACGGCGCTCAACGAGCGCACGGCGGACCTCCAGCGGCTCCAGGCGGAGTACCAGAACTACCGCCGTCGGGTGGAACGGGACCGGGTCACGGTCAAGGAGATCGCCGCGGCGAACCTCCTGTCCGAGCTCCTGCCCGTGCTCGACGACGTCGGCCGCGCCCGTGAGCACGGCGAACTGGTCGGCGGCTTCAAGTCGGTGGCCGAATCGCTGGAGACCGTGGTGGCCAAGCTGGGTCTGCAGCAGTTCGGCAAGGAGGGCGAGCCCTTCGACCCGACGATCCACGAGGCGCTGATGCACTCGTACGCACCGGATGTCACCGAGACGACGTGCGTGGCGATCCTGCAGCCCGGGTATCGCATCGGTGAACGAACGATCCGCCCCGCGCGGGTCGCCGTCGCCGAGCCGCAGCCGGGCACGCAGAGCGCCAAGTCCGGAGCCGATGACGACGCCAAGGGCGCCGCGGCTTCGGACGAGGAGAGCGGTGGCCCGGACGAGGGCTGACGTGAGCACAGACAAGAAGACCGCGCGGGAGGAGGGACGTCGGGGATGAGCACCAAGGACTTCGTCGAGAAGGACTACTACAAGGTCCTCGGCGTCCCGAAGGACGCCACCGAAGCGGAGATCAAGAAGGCGTACCGCAAGCTCGCCCGGGAGTACCACCCGGACGCCAACAAGGGCGACGCCAAGGCCGAGGAGCGCTTCAAGGAGATCTCCGAGGCGAACGACGTCCTGGGCGACAGCAAGCGCCGCAAGGAGTACGACGAGGCGCGCGCGCTGTTCGGCAACGGCGGGTTCCGGCCGGGCCCCGGCGGGGGCGGCGGCAACTTCAACTTCGACCTGGGCGACCTCTTCGGGGGCAGCCAGGGCCAGGGCGGCGGCGGCTTCGGCGGCGGCCTGGGCGATGTGTTCGGCGGCCTGTTCAACCGTGGTGGTGCCGGCACGCGCACCCATGCGCGCCGCGGCCAGGACATCGAGTCCGAGGTGACGCTCAGCTTCACCGAGGCGGTCGACGGGGCCACGGTCCCGCTGCGGATGTCCAGCCAGGCGCCGTGCAAGGCGTGTTCGGGCACCGGCGACAAAAACGGTACGCCCCGGGTCTGCCCGACCTGTGTGGGTACCGGCCAGGTCAGCCGGGGCACCGGCGGCGGGTTCTCGCTCACCGATCCGTGCGGCGACTGCAAGGGCCGGGGTCTGATCGCCCAGGACGCCTGCGAGGTCTGCAAGGGCAGCGGGCGCGCCACCAGTGCCCGCACGATGCAGGTCCGTATCCCCGCGGGCGTCTCCGACGGGCAGCGCATCCGGCTGCGCGGCAAGGGCGCTCCGGGCGAGCAGGGCGGTCCGGCCGGTGATCTGTATGTGGTCGTGCATGTCGACGCCCACCCGGTCTTCGGCCGCAAGGGCGACAACCTCACCGTCACGGTGCCGGTCACCTTCCCGGAGGCCGCCCTCGGCGGTGAGGTCAAGGTGCCGACGCTGGGCGGTCCGCCGGTGACGCTGAAGCTACCGGCCGGTACCCCCAACGGACGCACCATGCGAGCCCGCGGCAAGGGAGCGACCCGTAAGGACGGCACCCGCGGTGATCTGCTGGTCACCATCGAGGTGCTGGTCCCCGGTGATCTCAGCGACCAGGCCAAGGCATCGCTGGAGTCGTATCGCGAGGCGACCGCGGGGCCGGACCCGCGGGCGGAGCTGTTCCAGGCCGCGAAGGGAGCATGAGATGGACAGCCGGGGCGGGCAGCGTCGTAACCCGTATGAACTGACCGAAGAGTCGCCGGTGTACGTCATCTCCGTCGCGGCCCAGCTCTCCGGCCTGCATCCGCAGACCCTTCGGCAGTACGACCGGCTGGGGCTGGTCTCGCCCGACCGCACGGCCGGGCGGGGCCGCCGCTATTCGGCCCGGGACATCGAACTGCTCCGTACGGTGCAGCAGTTGTCCCAGGACGAGGGCATCAACCTCGCCGGCATCAAGCGCATCATCGAGCTGGAGAACCAGGTCGCGGCCCTGCAGCAGCGGGTCGCCGAGCTCCAGGGCGCCCTGGAGGGCGCGGCCAGCGCGATGCAGCAGCGGGAGGCGGCGGTGCACGCCTCCTACCGGCGCGATCTGGTGCCGTATCAGGATGTGCAGCAGACCAGCGCGCTGGTGGTCTGGCGGCCCAAGCGGTCCGAGTAGGGGGCCGGCCGGGCGGCCGCCCGGCGCAGGACGCGGCGAAGGGCCGGGGAAACCCGGCCCTTTTCGCTGTCCCGGGGCGTGGTCAGCAGCCGCCGTATCCCGCGGTCGGCATCGACAGCCGCCGGTGCACCTGCGACTTCATCGCCAGGGTGTAGACCGGCTCGTCGAGGTCCGCGGTCTCCAGCCGGACGCCGGCCGCGGCGCACCGGGCGCCGAATTCGTCGGCCCCGTCGATGGCGTTCTCCAGCGCCCGCCGGTTGGGCGTCACGAACACATCGACCAGGCCCTCTTCGACGTCCCGCCACAGCGCGCAGTGGTCGGCGCGCAGCTGGTGCAGGCTGAGGCGGCAGGCGAGGTGGTAGTCACGGGCCGCCGCCCACCGGGTGCACATGTCGTGCTGGCTGCGGTCGTCGACCAGGAACGGATCCTCGTCCAGCTCGGACAGCGGCATCAGGCAGGCGATCGCCGTGACTCGGACCGAGTTCATCGTGCCCTCCGGGGCGTGGCGACTGTGGGGGCGACGATACCCCTGCGGGCGGCCCGTGGTGGAGGGTTGTAGCGCTTGGATCAGGCCCGGCCCATGGCGCGGGTCACCGCGATCTCGATCATGATGCGGTCGGGGTTGGGCGCCGGCGTCCGCCCGTACCGCTCGGCGTAGCGGCGCACCGCGTCGGCCACCGACTCGGCGTCCGTACGCACCCGCGCCCGGCCCTCCAGCGTCGCCCAGCGCCCCTTGTCGACCTGGCAGACGGCCACCGTGGCACCGTCCGCCCCGGCGGCGAGGACGTTCTTGACCTTGGCGCTGTCCTTGCGGGTGATGATCCGCGCGATCCGCTGCCCGGCGTCATAGGTGACGCCCACGGGGACGACGTGCGGCGTGCCGTCCGGACGCAGGGTGGTGAGCGTCGGCATCAGGTACTCGCCCCAGAAGGCGAGGTACTCCGGGCTGAGGGCACTGAGGTCATGGGCCATGGGGGCAGGGTAGTTCGCGGCCCGGGGGGCAGCGGAAGCCCGGGTCAGACAGGACCCTGCTGAAGCAGTGCTCGTGCGTACCGTCCGTCGGCAGTGTCACAACGATCTCCCCCTCGATCAGCTCGGCTCGGAAGCCCGTGGGCGTATCCAAGGCCAGGAAGTAATCCAGGAGGGTCTCTTCGTCGGTGGGCAGAGGCGCGTGTGCCATAGCCGTCATGCTGCACCCCTTGTGGTCGAAGGCCAGTGTCGACGGGCGCCGCAGAGGGGGGCGGTGCGATCGCGCCCCGATTCCCTCGAACGAGCGAGCGAGAACCGGGTGAGGGGGCTCGCATACGCAGCCTTGAGTGGAATAGACTCAACTTATCGCACGTTGGTGTGTGCAGGATGTGCCGAAGTGGGTCCAGACTGGGCACTGAGGCCGGGCAGGACGAGTCGAGGAGGATCACGAGCACGTGGACGCCGAGCTGACCAACAAGAGCCGGGAGGCGCTGAGCGCCGCCAATGAGCGGGCGGTCACCGCCGGGCATGCGGACATGACGTCCGCCCATCTCCTGCTCGCGCTGCTGGCCGGGCAGGACAACGAGAACATCATGGACCTGCTGGCCGCCGTCGAGGCGGACGCCGCGGCGCTGCGCAACGGCGCCGACCGCCAGCTCGCCGCGCTGCCCAGCGTGCAGGGCTCGACGGTCGCGCCGCCGCAGCCGGACCGCGATCTGCTCTCCGCCATCGCGGACGCCACCCAGCGCGCCAAGGAGCTCGGTGACGCGTACGTCTCCACCGAGCATCTGCTGATCGGGATCGCCGCCAAGGGCGGGCGCACCGGCGAGCTGCTGGAGCAGCAGGGCGCCTCCGCCAAGAAGCTGCTGGCCGCCTTCGAGGCGAACCGCGGCGGGCAGCGGGTGACCAACGCCGACCCGGAGGGCACGTACAAGGCTCTGGAGAAGTTCGGTACGGACTTCACCGCGGCCGCCCGTGAGGGCAAGCTCGACCCGGTCATCGGCCGGGACCACGAGATCCGCCGCGTGGTGCAGGTGCTCTCCCGCCGTACGAAGAACAACCCGGTGCTGATCGGCGAGCCGGGCGTCGGCAAGACCGCCGTCGTCGAGGGGCTGGCGCAGCGGATCGTCAAGGGCGACGTGCCCGAGTCGCTGCGCAACAAGCGGCTGGTCGCGCTGGACCTCGGGGCGATGGTCGCGGGAGCCAAGTACCGCGGTGAGTTCGAGGAGCGGCTGAAGACCGTCCTGGCGGAGATCAAGTCCAGCGAGGGCCAGATCATCACCTTCATCGACGAGCTGCACACGGTCGTCGGCGCGGGCGCCGGCGGCGACTCGTCCATGGACGCGGGCAACATGCTCAAGCCGATGCTGGCCCGCGGTGAGCTGCGCATGGTCGGCGCGACCACGCTCGACGAGTACCGCGAGCGGATCGAGAAGGACCCGGCGCTGGAGCGGCGCTTCCAGCAGGTGCTGGTCGCCGAGCCGACCGTCGAGGACACGGTGGCCATTCTGCGCGGGCTCAAGGGCCGCTACGAGGCCCACCACAAGGTGCAGATCGCGGACTCCGCGTTGGTCGCCGCCGCGTCCCTCTCCGACCGCTACATCACCTCCCGCTTCCTGCCCGACAAGGCCATCGACCTGGTCGACGAGGCCGCCTCCCGGCTCCGGATGGAGATCGACTCCTCCCCCGTCGAGATCGACGAGCTCCAGCGCGCCGTCGACCGGCTCAAGATGGAGGAGCTGGCGCTCAGGAACGAGACCGACGCCGGCTCCGTCCAGCGCCTGGAGAAGCTGCGCAAGGACCTCGCCGACAAGGAGGAGGAGCTGCGCGGTCTGACCGCCCGGTGGGAGAAGGAGAAGCAGAGCCTCAACCGCGTCGGTGCCCTCAAGGAGAAGCTCGACGAGCTGCGCGGCCAGGCCGAGCGCGCCCAGCGCGACGGCGACTTCGACACCGCCTCCAAGCTGCTCTACGGCGAGATCCCGGGCGTGGAGCACGAGCTGGAGGAGGCGGCCGCCGCCGAGGCCGAGCAGGAGGCGTCCAAGGAGTCCATGGTCAAGGAGGAGGTCGGCCCCGACGACATCGCGGATGTGGTCGGCGCCTGGACCGGCATCCCGGCCGGCCGCCTGCTGGAGGGCGAGACCCAGAAGCTGCTGCGGATGGAGGAGGAGCTCGGCAAGCGGCTGATCGGCCAGACCGAGGCCGTACGGTCGGTCTCCGACGCCGTACGCCGCACCCGCGCCGGGATCGCCGACCCGGACCGCCCCACCGGTTCCTTCCTCTTCCTCGGCCCGACCGGCGTCGGCAAGACCGAGCTGGCCAAGGCGCTCGCGGACTTCCTCTTCGACGACGAGCGGGCGATGGTCCGGATCGACATGTCGGAGTACGGCGAGAAGCACAGCGTCGCGCGGCTGGTCGGCGCGCCGCCCGGCTACGTCGGCTACGAGGAGGGCGGCCAGCTCACGGAGGCGGTGCGCCGCCGTCCGTACTCCGTCGTGCTGCTGGACGAGGTGGAGAAGGCCCACCACGAGGTCTTCGACATCCTGCTGCAGGTCCTCGACGACGGGCGGCTCACGGACGGCCAGGGCCGCACGGTCGACTTCCGCAACACCATCCTCATCTTGACCTCCAACCTGGGCTCCGGCTTCCTGATGGACCCGCTGCTCAAGGAGGAGCAGAAGAAGGAGAAGGTGCTGGAGACGGTCCGGGCCTCCTTCCGGCCCGAGTTCCTCAACCGCCTGGACGACGTGGTGGTGTTCCATCCGCTCGGCACCGACCAGCTGCAGCGGATCGCCCGGATCCAGCTCGACCATCTGCAGCGCCGCCTCGGCGACCGCAGGCTGACGCTGGACGTCACCGACCGCGCCCTGACCTGGCTCGCCTGGCTCGGCCAGGAGCCGGTCCCCGACGCCCCCGCGCCGGACATGTCCTACGGCGCCCGCCCGCTGCGCCGCCTGGTCCAGACGGCCATCGGCGACCCGCTCGCGCGCGCCATCCTCGCCGGCGAGGTGCTCGACGGGGACACCGTGCGGGTGGACGTGGACGGCGACCAGTTGTCGGTGGGGTCCGTGGGGCAGGGCGCGGGCTGACCGGGGCGCTGCGGCCGTGGCACCCGGCGGGCGCGCGCCGGCCCGGGTGCCGGGCCGCACGGGCGGGGCGTACCGCCGGGCCGCACCGCAGGGCCGTCACGGCCGGTGGCCGCCCGACGGGCAACCGCGTGATCGTGTCCCTGCCCGACACCTTGCCCGCATCCACCTCGTCCCGGGTTGCCAGTACGGGGCGGATGTGGGGGAGGATGGCAGGGTCCATACGAAGGGAATTCCACGGTGAGCATCGACCCGTCCTCGATTCCGAATTTCGGGGGCCAGCCCGAACCCGAGCCGTCGGGGCCTGATGGTCCCGTCGTGCCAGACCAGGACCTGGTCAAGCAGCTCCTCGACCAGATGGAGCTGAAGTACGTCGTCGACGAGGAGGGTGACCTCGCCGCCCCGTGGGAGCAGTTCCGCACGTACTTCATGTTCCGGGGCGAGGAGGAGCAGCAGCTCTTCTCCGTTCGTACGTTCTACGACCGTCCCCACGGCATCGACGAAAAGTCGAAGCTGCTGGAGGCGATCGACGACTGGAACCGCCGGACGCTGTGGCCCAAGGCCTACACCCACACCCACGACGACGGCACGGTCCGTCTGATCGGTGAAGCATCGATGCTGATCGGCACCGGTGTCTCGCTCGAACACTTCGTGTCGAGCACGGTCAGCTGGGTTCGCGCCTCGATCGAATTCGACAAGTGGATCGTCGAGCAGCTCGGCCTGGAGGCCGAGATCGAAGGCGACTCCGACCAGAAGCCGGGTGACGACGAGGCCTGAGCCCCGTCCGTCCCACACCCACCCTGCTGCGCGGGCCCCGGAGCTTTGAGGCTCCGGGGCCCGCGTCTGTCTTGTGCTGCGGGGGGTGCCGCATGAGCAAGGAGTTCCGGGCCGACACCGGTCATATGGCGAAGGCGGCCAAGGATGCCCATGGGCATGCGGAGCGGGGGGGACGCAAGAACCTGCGGCGCCACAAGGACGAGCGGGACGCGGTTCACCTGAAGCTCGGCCAGCGGGTGCTGGGCGAGGACGACCTGCGAGACAAGCACAGCAAGCGCGTCGCGGAGCGCGTCGATGACCTCCGCCGGCAGGGGCACGGCCCGCAACGGCATCTCGATCCGACCGACGACATGCTGAAGGACCGGCTGGGAAAGCCGGCCGGGCCCGAGGACGCCAATGGCAATCCGCTCAAAGACGACGACGGTAATCCGCGTTACCACTACCAAGACGGCTATGTGCAGACCAAGGAGAAGATCGACCCGGCGCACGGTCCGAACGCCAAGGAGCGGTTGGGCGAAGATGCGTACATGGACGCGGAGGACATGAATCGCAAGCACAAGTGCGATTCTTTCTCCACTGCCTTCAACCGCGATCAGGGCGACGCATTCATGCATGCCGATCTCCATGGCTGTAGTCGGCTCGATCCGCATGACACGGAGAGGCAGTACATTCGGTTCCGGCCCAAGGATGCATGGGCCCCGGGAGTGACCATCACGAGCGCTTCCGCGGTTTTTATGTCGACCCGAAGAACCCGGTGGACCAGGCGAGCGGAAGCATTAATTACAAGCCGGTCGACTTTCGAGGAGCGGGACTCTTGGCGATCTATGATCCGGATGGCAAGGGCGGGCACAAACTGGTGACCATGTATCCGGAGCCAGAGAGGGACAAAAACACATGAGGTACCGCGGGGAAGGTATTCCGCACTTTGTGGCGGATCCGGATATCTGTACCTTCTTTGAGGTTGCGCTCGGTGTCGAATGGATTGACGACATCGACAAGATGAAGGGGAAGGCGAAGCGAGACACGCCGTTCGCCCGGCATCTACACGAGGCATTGGAGTATCTGCTCCGTGAACGCCCGGTCACGGCGGAGCAATGGGGCCAGCTGACCCACGTCTTCTTTGGACGTAACGGCGGCCCGGTGCGCCACCGGGCCATGCGAAGACGATCCCCGCTCACGCCACCCACCTTCACGGACGGAGTCCCACCCCCATGTCGATCCGCGACGAGCTGCCGCCCCGCACCGGCCCGTGGGCGAGCCGTTTCGACACCGAGGAGGCCATGGTCCAAGCGGACGACGCCTTGCGTGAGGCGGCGCTGAAGAATCACGACCTCTCCCCGATTCTGCCGTTCGAGGCCGTTTACGGAGAGGGAGAGAAGTGCCTGGGGAAGGCCACGGCGATCACCATCGATCCCCGGCGGCCGTACAGCCCCAGCGGTGAAGTGAACTACGTCTACGCGGACTTCTCGACGCGCGGCCTGCTGTACGGGGTATATCGCCCCGCTCAGGAACTGGAGAACGAGGACGGGCCGGAGAACGACGCCGACCTGCGGAACACCACGCTCTACCCGTACCCGGGCGGCTACGAGGAGATGGACCCGGTCACCGCCCCGCTGGCCGACCTGGGGCTGGACGTACCCGGCATCGACCGCCGCTTTCTGCATTTCTGTGCGGGAATTCTCGGGGTCGAGGCGGTCGACGATCTCGGCATGCTGCGGGGGACTTTCGATGCGGCCTGGCCCGATTACCAGGACACGATTCGCGCGGGGCTCATGCACCTCGTGACGAACGAGCCGCTGACGGTGGAGCAGTGGTTCGGGCTGACCTATGTGCGCTTCCCCGACCAGCGGGAGCTGCGGGCCTATCTCGCGCAGGTCTATGCCTACCTCTTCGAGGATTTCGAGGCCATGCCGCTCGCTCCGCAGTGA
The DNA here is from genome assembly GCF_004122735.1 of Streptomyces sioyaensis. Classification (GTDB taxonomy): domain Bacteria; phylum Actinomycetota; class Actinomycetes; order Streptomycetales; family Streptomycetaceae; genus Streptomyces; species Streptomyces sioyaensis. Next base: position 15,200 of record NZ_SDIF01000030.1, read on the forward strand.
GTCGGCGGGGAGGCGTGCTGCCCCGGCCGTGACGACCGCCGGGGCCCTGGCCGGCGGCCGTCAGAGACGCTTCAAGCGGTCTGCCGCCTCCTGGAGTACCTCGGGGCTCTTGCAGAACGCGAACCGCACGAAGGGCGCTCCCACCTCCTTGTGGTCGTAGAAGACGGCGTTGGGGATGGCGACGACGCCGGCGCGTTCGGGGAGGGCGCGGCAGAAGGCGAAGCCGTCGTCGTGGCCGAGGGGGCGGATGTCGGTGGTGATGAAGTAGGTGCCGGAGGGGCGGTAGACGCGGAAGCCGGCCTCGGACAGTCCGTGGGCCAGGACGTCGCGCTTGGCCCGCAGGTCGTCCCGCAGCCCGGTGAAGTAGTCGTCAGGGAGGGCGAGCGCCTCGGCGACGGCGTACTGGAAGGGGCCGGCGGAGACATAGGTGAGGAACTGCTTCGCCGAGCGGACGGCGTTGATCAGCTCCGGGGGCGCGGTGGCCCAGCCGACCTTCCAGCCGGTGAAGGAGAAGGTCTTGCCGGCCGAACCGATGGTGACGGTGCGTTCGCGCATGCCGGGGAACGAGGCGAGCGGCAGATGCGCGCCCTCGAACACCAGGTGCTCGTAGACCTCGTCGGTGATGACGAGGAGATCGCGCTCGACGGCGAGGCGGGCGATCTCGGTGAGTTCCTCGGGGGACAGGACCGTGCCGGTGGGGTTGTGCGGGGTGTTCAGGAGGATGAGGCGGGTGCGGTCGGTGACGGCGTCGCGCAGCTCGTCGAGGTCGAGGCGGTAGGCGCCGGCCTCCGGGTCCGGGCGCAGGGTCACCGGGACGCGCCGGCCGCCCGCCATCGCGATGCACGCGGCGTACGAGTCGTAGTACGGCTCCAGCGCGATGACCTCGTCGCCCGGCTCCAGCAGTGCCAGCAGCGCGGCGGCGATGGCTTCGGTGGCGCCCGCGGTGACCAGGACCTCGGTGTCGGGGTCGTAGGACAGGCCGCGGTGTCCGTAGAAGCGCTCCTGGTGGGCGGCGACGGCGGTGCGCAGTTCCGGGATGCCGGGGCCGGGCGGGTACTGGTTGCCGCGGCCGTCGCGCAGGGCGCGCACCGCGGCCTCCCTGACCTCTTCCGGCCCGTCGGCGTCGGGGAAGCCCTGGCCGAGGTTGATGGAGCCGGTCCGTACGGCGAGTGCCGACATTTCGGCGAAGATCGTGGTGCCGAATTCGGCGAGGCGGCGGTTGAGCAGCGGTCGGTCCATGCCCGCCATCCTCCGTCGAACCTCTGGAGTTCCTCAACTGTGCTTTGAGACCGCGCGGCCGGGGCATCAGCCCCGCACGAAGGACAGTGACGGCCGTCGACGAGGACGGCCACCGGCGCGGGACGGCGCCGGAACGGCGCACAGGGCGCCGGACGGAGCGGATGCGCCCCCACTGCCTGAAGGGCGTGGGAGGTGCCCCACGCTTCGGGGGAACGAAAGGAGTGTGAGGCACATGGGAATCGTGATGTTCCTCGTGATCTGCGCGGCGGTCATCGGGCTGGTGGCCCTGTTTGCGCGCAGCGGCGCCGGGCGGGGAGGTGGCTCCGGCGGTGCGGCCGCCGGAAGCTGGTGGGCCGGCGGTGACGGGGGCTCGGGCGGCGGGCACCACGGACACGGCGGGGGCCACCACGGCGGGTGCGGCGGCGGCCACTCCTGCGGGGGTGGTGGCTGCGGTGGCGGTGGTGGCTGCGGTGGCGGAGGCGGCGGTTCCTGACCCGCCGGCGGGCCGCTCACACCGCACTATGCGGGTGGCTCATTGCTACCGCATATGCGCACGGCGGGCGTGGAGGGAAACCTCAACGCCCGCCTTACGTATGGGTGTTGAACAACTGAACTGCAAGGCCCCCGAGCGGATGTAAACCCGGGGGGAGATGGGTAAAAGCGCTGTGGGCGACCGGACTTTCATGATTCCCTCTTCATCAGAGAATCCCCCACGTTCTCCGATCCCGCGTGGGCACGAGCCGGCAGGCAGTCGTACATTCCTGATCCTTCTTGGGCGGGCCGGCCCACCATTCCACTGCGTGCTTGCGGAGCCGACCCATGCTCACCACTTTGACGACGGCGTACACCGATACCCGTGCATCCGACCTGGCCTGGGCGCTGGGCAGGGAACCCCTGCCCGCGCTCGCCGTACTCGACCTCCAACTCCACGGCGTGCAGCTGCAGTTGAGGCTGCTCGGCGCCTCTCACCAGGTGCTTCTTGAGGAGGAGCGCGGCACGTGCTCCGAAACGGTCGCCTGTATGCCGGGCAGCAGCACACCGCTGCCGCTCGGTGTGGCGAAGCGGCTGGGGGAGTGGGAGTACGAGTTCGCCGCCCATGTGGAGAACCTCTCGCGCGGCTCGTTCGCCGGGCGGGCGCAGGAGCTGCTGGCGCTGGTGGCCGAGCATCCGCACGGCCTCGCCGGTACGTTCCCCGGCTCGCCGCACGCCTTCACGGCGATGCTGGCGCAGTGTCAGCAGGGGCAGGTGCGCTGGCGGACCTGGCACGCGTATCCGCAGGAGGGCCGCTTGGTGGCCACCCGTACCCGCGTGGGCGTACGTGCGGCGGTCGCGGCGGTCTAGCGGGAGCCGGGCGAAAGTGACCGGTCCGGTCGACAGGAGGGTGTGGGGGCGTGGGCGGTGCGAGGAGCGCGAGGGTGCTGCGCCGGGGGCGTGGCGGTCCGGGTCGGGGGCGTGGAGGTCCGGCGGGGCGCGAAGGATGGCGTGCGCGCGGTGTGTGCGGTGCGGGTGCCCCTACGGTGCCCTGTGCGGCGCCCCGGCCTCAACTCCCGTGCGGGGCCCGCAGACTGTACTCGTGTGGGTGACGGAGAGCCACGGAACCGTCACGTAACGTTCACGCATGATCGACCCGCCAGAGCCCGCTCCCACCGGAGTCGTCGGGCCGCCGGAGGACCTGACACCGGCGCGGCTGCCCGTGCCGGCCGGCCTCGGCCGGCTGCTCGTCCTCGGCGTCGTCTTCGTCTGCGCCGCCTGCGGTCTGGTCTATGAGCTGGAACTCGTCGCCCTGGCCACGTACTTGGTGGGCGACTCCGTCACCCAGGCATCGGTCGTGCTGTCCGTCATGGTCTTCGCGATGGGCGTCGGTGCGCTGCTCGCCAAGCGGCTGCGGTGCCGGGCCGCGGTCGGCTTCGGGGCGGTCGAGGCGGGCCTTGCGCTGGTCGGCGGCGCCTCCGCGATGGCGCTGTACGCGTGCTTCGCGTGGTTCGGCCAGTCCCGTTCCGCGCTCGTCGGCTTCTCCCTGGCCATCGGCATCCTGATCGGCGCCGAGGTGCCGCTGCTGATGACGCTGATCCAGCGGGTGCGCCGGCAGGACGCGGGCGGTGCGGTCGCCGACCTCTTCGCCGCGGACTATGTCGGTGCGCTCGTCGGCGGCCTGGCCTTTCCCTTCCTCCTGCTGCCGAGCTTCGGCCAGCTGACCGGCGCCCTGCTCACCGGCGGCGTCAACGCGGTGGCCGGCGGGGTGCTGGTGCTGTGGCTCTTCCGCCGCGATCTGACCGCCCGCGCGCGCTGGGCGCTGCTCGGCGCCAATGTCCTGGTCCTCGCGCTGCTGGCCACGGGCATGGTGCTGGCCACGCCGTTCGAACGGGCCGCCCGGCAGGCGGTGTACGGCTCCTCGGCGCGGGTGGCGGTGCAGACCGGCATCCAGGAGGTGGTGATGACCGGCGGCACGGGTGACGGAGCCGGTGGAGGGCGGGGGAGGAAAGGTTCCGGCGGGCCGCTTGCGCTGTATCTGGACGGCCGGCTGCGGGTCAGCGCGGAGACCGAGTACCGCTACCACCAGGCGCTGGTGCATCCGGCGATGGCGGGCGGCCCGCACCACCGGGTGCTGGTCCTCGGCGGCGGTGACGGTCTCGCGGTGCGCGAGATCCTCCGCTATCACTCGGTCCGCTCGGTGACCGTCGTCGAACTCGACCCGGGTGTCCTGCATTTGGCGCGGACCGACCCCGGCCTCTCCCGGCTCAACCGGCACTCGCTCAGCGATCCGCGGGTGACGGTGGTGACCGAGGACGCCTTCGACTGGCTGCGGGAGCAGGGGATGCGCGGCGGCGGCCGGCGGCCGGCCCCGTACGACGTCATCGTCTCCGATCTGCCCGACCCCGGGATCGCCGCGAGCACCAAGCTCTACTCCCAGGAGTTCTACGGCCTCGCGGCGCGGATGCTGGCCGAGGACGGGCGGCTGGTGGTGCACGCCGGGCCGCCGGTCGAGCGGGCGCGGCTGTATTGGACGGTGGAGGCGACCGTCCGCTCGGTGGGCCTGGCGACCGTGCCGTACCGCCTGCCCGGCCGGCCCGCGTCCTTCTACGGAGGCCCGGACCGCGCGGCGCACCCCCTGCCGCTGGTGGACGCGGAGGTGCCCGCCGCCGCGCCCTCGGCCGGCCGGGGCCGCTACTGGGGCTTCGTCCTGGCCGCGCGGCACCGCCCGCGGTTCGGCCTGGCGCCCGACGCACCCCCGCTGGGGGGCCTGGGCCGGGAGGAACTGGAGGCCGGCCGGCGCGGGGTGGCCCGGGGCCGGATACCGGGACTGCCGGCGTCGACGCTGATACATCCGCGCTATCTGGGGTGAGCTGATGCGTCCGCGCTCTCTGGACCGAGCGGGCGCCCACCGGATCCGGGGGGCGCCTCCGGGCGATGCGCCGTGGTGGCGGGAGTGTGCGGGTGCGGGCCGGTGCGCGGAAAACCTTGCGTGGGCGGGCACGGGTGCGGGCACGCTGGGTAGGCTCCCATGTCATGGAGCATGAGGTGTACGTTCCGTTTCCCGTCGGGACCGTGCGGCAGGCGCTCACCGAGCCCGAGCGGGTGGCGCGCTGTGTCCCAGGAGTCCAGCTCGATGCCGAGGCGGTCCCCCGGCGCCCGGAGGGACGGCTGCGGCTACGTATCGGAAGCTCCACCATCACCTACCGCGGCTCGCTGACGGTCGCCGCCGCGGACGTCGAGCCCGGTGACGACGCCGCGGCCGTGGTGGCCGTCGAGGCGAAGGGCGCCGAGTCGCGCGGGGACGGGGCGGCGGTGCTGTCCCTGACCCTGCGGCTGTTCCCGGCCACCGAGCCCGGTCCCGGTACGCGACTGGTCTGCTCCGGCACGGTCCACAGCGACGGCCGGCTCGCCGAGGCCACCGACCAGTCCGCGGCGGCCGCCGGCCGCCGGCTGCTGGACCGCTTCGCGGAGCACCTGACGGAGGATCTGCGGCAGCGGCCGGGGGCGGAGGCGTCCGGGGAAGACGGTCAGGCCGGTCCGGTGCCCGGGGTGTCCGACGCCGAGGTGCTGCCGCCGTCCTTGGACCCGCTCAGTGACGAGGACGCCCTCGGGACGGCGGACATCGGTGAGGTGGCCGGTGCCGAGGACCTCGATGCCGTCGAGGACCTCGATGTGGACGACGCGGCGGACGCCTTCCACGCCGCGCACGAGGCGCGCCCCGAGCACGCGTACGGCCATGACGAGGACGGGATCGCCCCCGCCGAGGCCGCGCACGCCCGCCGGACGATGATCGGGCGCAGCGCGGAGGAGGTCGACCACGCCCCGCCGCGCGGGCGGTACGCCCCGGTGCCGGCGCCGGAGCCGAACGCCACCTCGATGACGCTGCGCTGGGCGGCGCCCGCCGCCGCGGTCGTGCTGGCGTCCGCCGTGGTCGTCGGCCGGGTGCTGCGCCGACGCCGCTGACCTTGCCGTTCGCGGTCGGTGGCGGGCGGTGGCAGGCGGAGTGAGCGCAGCGAGCGCAGTGCATCTGACGCCGTGCGCTGATCCACCAGGGATGACGGGACAGCCCTTAGGGTCGCTTCCGTGAGTACCGACAACACCACGCAGAGCGCAGCGCGGACCGAGGCGCCGGAGGGCGTACGGCTGGCCGCCGGAGACGCCGAAGTGATCGTCCGGCCGGACCACGGCTGCCGGATCGCCGGCCTTCGCGTCGGCGGTACGGAGCTGCTGCGGCAGGGCGACCATTACGGCTGCTTCCCGATGGTTCCGTGGTGCGGCAGGCTCGATCACGGGCAGTTCCGCAGCGGTGTCGCCCTCGGGTCGGGGGCGCACGGCGGCGGTGAACTGCACCAGATGCCGCTCAATGCCGCACCGCACGCCATCCACGGCACCGGCCGCAACCTCCGCTGGCGGACGGCGCGTTCGAGCGCCACGGAGGCGGTCTTCACCTATGAGCTCACCGACCCGGCGGCCCCCTGGCCGTACCCGGGGCGGGTCACCCAGCTCGTCGAACTCGCCGAGGACGGCGGCTCGCTCACCCTGACCATGGGCATCGAGACGATCGATGACTCCTTCCCCGCCCAGGCCGGCTGGCACCCCTGGTTCCGGCGGAACCTGGGGGAGGGCGGCGAGGACGTCCGCCTCGACTTCGCCCCCGAGTGGCAGGAGGAGCGGGGCGAGGACCACCTCCCGACCGGCCGGCGGATCCCGCCGGCGCCGGGCCCCTGGGACGACTGCTTCGGTATGCCGCGGGGGGTCGACGCCACGCTCACCTGGCCGGGCCGGCTGCAGCTGAAGATCACCAGCCGTGCCGAGTGGGTCGTGGTCTACGACGAGCAGGAGGCCGCGGTCTGTGTCGAGCCGCAGACCGGGCCGCCGAACGGCCTCAACACCATGCCGCGCCTGGTCACCCCCATCGATCCCCTGGAGATCTCCATGACCTGGAGCTGGCGGAGCCTGTCCGGGGAGACCGCATAAGCTCGTGCGCATGAGTGACGACGTGCGCGGCGCGCTGCTGCAGCAGATCAAGGACAAGGCCGTGGTGCACGGCAAGGTGACGCTTTCCTCCGGCAAGGAGGCCGACTACTACATCGACCTGCGCCGGATCACCCTGGACGGCGAGGCCGCGCCGCTGGTCGGTCAGCTGATGCTGGACCTGACCGCCGAGCTGGACTACGACGCGGTCGGTGGGCTCACGCTCGGCGCCGACCCGGTCGCGACCTCGATGCTGCACGCCTCCGCCGCGCGCGGCCGGCGGCTGGACTCCTTCGTCGTCCGCAAGGCGCAGAAGGCGCACGGTATGCAGCGCCGTATCGAGGGCCCGGACATCACGGGCCGCCGGGTCCTGGTCGTCGAGGACACCTCCACGACCGGCGGCTCGCCGCTGACCGCCGTCGAGGCGGCGCGGGAGGCGGGCGCCGAGGTCGTCGCGGTGGCGACGATCGTGGACCGGGGCGCCGCGTCGGCCATCGCCGAGGCCGGTCTGCCGTACCTCACCGGCTACCAGCTCGGTGACCTCGGCCTGGGCTGAGGTCCGGCCGAGCCCGCTCCGGCGTGCGTAACGGCTCTGAACTGCGGCTTTGCCGAGGGGCGGCTGGTTTCACGTGAAACCGGCCGCCCACTGTGCGAGACGGCCGGGCAGGCGATGCGGCCCGATGGGCCTCGTCTGGGAAGATGTGCTCGGCGAAGTCCTCGCCCCCTGGTCAGGGCCAAGAACGCACACCCACACACAAGGAGCGGACAGATGCCCATCGCAACCCCCGAGGTCTACAACGAGATGCTGGACCGGGCCAAGGCAGGAAAGTTCGCCTACCCGGCCATCAACGTCACGTCGACGCAGACGCTGCACGCCGCGCTGCGTGGCTTCGCCGAGGCCGAGAGCGACGGCATCATCCAGATCTCCACCGGTGGTGCGGAGTTCCTGGGCGGCCAGTACAAGAAGGACATGGTGACCGGCGCGGTCGCGCTCGCCGAGTTCGCGCACGTCGTGGCCGACAAGTACGACGTCACCGTCGCGCTGCACACCGACCACTGCCCCAAGGACAAGCTCGACGGCTACGTACGCCCGCTGCTGGACATCTCCGCGGAGCGCGTGGCCAAGGGGCAGAACCCGCTCTTCCAGTCCCACATGTGGGACGGCTCGGCCGAGAACCTGGCCGAGAACCTGGCCATCGGCCAGGAGCTGCTCGCCAAGGCCGCCGCCGCCAAGATCATTCTTGAGGTCGAGATCACCCCGACCGGTGGCGAGGAGGACGGCGTCACCCACGAGATCAACGACGAGCTCTACACCACGGTCGACGACGCGCTGCGCACCGCCGAGGCGCTCGGCCTGGGCGAGAAGGGCCGCTACCTGCTCGCCGCCTCCTTCGGCAACGTCCACGGCGTCTACAAGCCGGGCAACGTCGTGCTCCGCCCCGAGCTGCTGAAGGACCTCCAGGAGGGCGTCGGCGCCAAGTACGGCAAGTCCGCCCCGTTCGACTTCGTCTTCCACGGCGGCTCCGGCTCCACCGAGCAGGAGATCGCCACCGCGCTGGAGAACGGCGTGGTCAAGATGAACCTGGACACCGACACCCAGTACGCCTTCTCCCGCCCGGTTGCGGACCACATGTTCCGCAACTACGACGGTGTGCTGAAGGTCGACGGCGAGGTCGGCAACAAGAAGACCTACGACCCGCGCAGCTGGGGCAAGCTGGCCGAGGCCGGCATGGCCAAGCGCGTCACCGAGGCCTGCACCCACCTGCGCTCCGCCGGCACCAAGATCAAGTAGCCCGTCCCCTACGGGTCCGAGGGCCCCGCGTCTCCGGGAGAGATGCGGGGTCTTCGCCGTGCAGAGCGCCCTGCCGCCGGGCAAGCTCGCGGTATGAGTGCACGGCAGGAGTCCACGGCCCCCGGCGGCGTCCGGTTGACCTCGGCACAGGGCCGGTGGGTGCTGGCGACGGCCGTGCTGGGGTCCGGCATGGCGATGCTCGACAGCACCGTCGTCAATGTCGCCCTGCCCAGGATCGGCGAGGATCTCAACGCCGATCTGGCCGTGCTCCAGTGGACGGTCACCGCCTACATGCTCACCCTCTCCTCGCTGATCCTGCTGGGCGGTGCGCTCGGCGACCGGTTCGGCCGGCGCCGGGTGTTCGTGATCGGTGTGGTGTGGTTCGCCGCGGCCTCGCTGCTGTGCGGGCTCGCGCCGCATGCCGGGGTGCTGATCGCGGCCCGGGCGCTGCAGGGCGTCGGCGGTGCGCTGCTCACCCCCGGCTCGCTGGCGCTGATCCAGGCCGTCTTCCACCCCGACGACCGGGCGCGGGCGGTCGGCGCCTGGTCCGGGCTCGGCGGGGTGGCCGCGGCCGTCGGCCCGTTCATCGGCGGCTGGCTGGTGGACGGCGCCGGCTGGCGCTGGGTGTTCTTCCTGAACGTGCCGTTGGCGGTGGTGTGCGTGGCCGTGGCGCTGCGGCACGTACCGGAGACCCGGGAGCGGGACGCCCGCGAGCGGCGTGGCTTCGACGTACCGGGCGCGGTGCTGGGGGCGCTGGCGCTGGCCGGGGTGACCTATGCGCTGATCGCCGCGCCGGGTGGGGGCGCGTCGCCGGGGGTGATCCTGCCCGCCGTCATCGGGGTGCTGCTCGGGGTGCTCTTCCTCCGTGTCGAACGGCGGAGCCCGGATCCGATGCTGCCGCCCGCCATCTTCGGGATCCGGCTGTTCTCCGCGGTCAACGTGGTGACCGTGTGCGTGTACGCCGCCTTCGGCGGGTTCTTCTTCCTGGTCGTGCTCCAGCTCCAGGTCGTGGTGGGCTACTCCGCGCTGCAGGCCGGCACGGCGCTGCTGCCCACCACCGTGCTGATGCTGCTGCTGTCCGCCCGCTCCGGGGCGCTGGGGCAGCGCATCGGGCCCCGGATCCCGCTCACCGTCGGGCCGCTGCTGTGTGCCGCGGGGATGCTGCTGATGACGCGGGCGGGCCGCGGCGCCTCATACCCCACCGACGTGCTGCCCGCGCTGGTGGTGCTGGGCGCGGGGATGGTGACCCTGGTCGCTCCGCTCACCTCGACCGTACTGGCGTCGGTGGACGTGGACCGGGCGGGCCTGGCCAGCGGCATCAACAACGCCGCGGCCCGGGCCGCGAGCCTGATGGCGGTCGCCGCGCTGCCGCTGCTGGCGGGCTTCGGCCCCGAGGCCTACCGCTCGGCGGACGAGTTCGGGGCGGCCTTCCGGCGGGCGATGCCGCTGTGTGCCGGGATCCTGGTGGTCGGCGGGCTGATCGCCTGGCTGACGGTGCGCACCCCGGCGCTGCGGGCCGCCGAGCCCGCCCCCGCGGAGCGGTGTCACCCGGAGTGCGTCTACCACTGCGGGGTGAGTGCACCGCCGCTGGACCCTGGCGAGGCCCGGGCGCTGGAGGCGGAGCGGCCACCGGCCGGCGGCGAGGGGCCGCCGGGCGGGAGCAACAGCCGGTGAGGGGCCGCCGGGCGGGAGCGGCCACCGGGCGGGAGCGGCAGCCGGTGAGCCGCCGCGGACCCCCGCCCGCTCCCGGGCCGGTCCCACCCCGCCCCCGCGACCAGGCAGACTGGGAGACATGGCCATTCACGAGAACCTCCTCGGGGGACCGCCCCCGACCCACCTGCCCGACGACCCCGAGCCCCGCGAGATGCTCGCCGCGGGCACCGCGCCGTCCGATGTCGCCGCGAAGTACCCGGCCTCCTCCCTGGCCTGGGCGCAGCTGGCGGACGACGCGTTCGAGGGCGGCCGGGTCGTCGAGTCGTACGCCTACGCCCGCACCGGCTACCACCGCGGCCTGGACGCGCTGCGCCGGGCCGGCTGGAAGGGCCACGGCCCGGTGCCGTTCGAGCACGAGCCCAACCGCGGCTTCCTGCGGGCGCTGCACGCCCTCGCCCGCGCCGCCCAGGCGATCGGCGAGCAGGAGGAGTACGAGCGCTGCTCGACCTTCCTGCGGGACTCCTCGCCGACCGCGGCCGACACCCTCACCTGACGGCCGCCGCGGTCCTTCCGGGCGGCCCCGCCGCCGGGGGCGCCGGGCACGACCGAGGGCCGGCCGCGTGATCGCAGCCGGCCCTTGCGCGGTCGCTGTCCAGCACCGATGATTTCAGTGGGCCGGGCCATCCCGAGCCCGAGGGGACCGGGGCTCCCGAGCCGACGAGGAAGGGGCGGACCGCTACCCGGTAGTTCGCACCTGAGGAGTCCCTCATGTCGCAGCCGTCTCCCACAGATCCCGCGGACAGCGTGGCGAGTGCACCCGCCGTTCCCGTGCCGGCCGATGCCGAGCCCGACCCGCCGTTCGCCCCCGATCTCAGCATCGGCTCCAGCAGCACCACCCCGTACGAGGACTATGTCCAGGCGGACGTCCTCACCCATCTGCAGCACCCGCTCTCCGACGACCCCGGCGAGATGGTCTTCCTGGTCACCACCCAGGTCATGGAGCTGTGGTTCACGGTCATCGTCCATGAGTGGCGCACCGCGGCCGAGGCGCTGCGCCGCGACGACCTGACCGTGGCCCGGGACGCGCTGCGCCGCTCCACCTACGAGCTGGAGGCGCTGAACGCCGCCTGGAAACCGCTCGCCCGGCTGACCCCGGCGCAGTTCAACGCCTACCGCAGCGCGCTCGGTGAGGGATCCGGATTCCAGTCCGCGATGTACCGGCGGATGGAGTTCCTGCTCGGCGAGAAGTCCGCCTCCATGCTGGTGCCGCACCGCGGCGCGCCGCGCGAGCGCGCCGAGCTGGAGAAGGCCCTCCAGGAGCCGAGCCTGTGGGACGAGGTGCTGCGGCTGCTCGCCCGCCGCGGCTACCCGGTCCCGGAGGCCGTGCTGCGGCGGGACCCGGCGCTGCGCTACGAACCGGATCCGGGCGTCGAGGCCGTCTGGGCCGAGATCTACGACGGCCCGCAGGAGTCGGACCTCGTCCAGCTCGGCGAGACGCTGACCGATGTCGCCGAGCTGGTCTGGCGCTGGCGCAACGACCATCTGGTCGCGACCCGGCGGGCCATGGGCGCCAAGATGGGCACCGGCGGCTCCGCGGGCGTGGCCTGGCTGGAGAAGCGGGCCCGCAAGAACGTCTTCCCCGAGCTGTGGACGGCGCGCAGCCATGTCTGAGACCCCCGGATTCCCTGCCGCCGCCCGCCCCGGTTCCGCGGGCGCCCGTGAACAGGCCGCCCGCGCCGAGCAGTTGGACGCCGCCGACCCGCTCGCCGCGATCCGCGACCGCTTCGTCCTCGATGCCGCGCCGGATGAGGCCTCGGGCGGCGCCGGCGTCTATCTCGACGGCAACTCCCTCGGGGCGCTGCCCCGTGCGGTGCCCGGCCGGATCGCCGATGTCATCGCCCGCGAGTGGGGTCAGCTGCGCATCCGGTCGTGGACCGAGTCGGGCTGGTGGACCGCGCCGGAGCGGATCGGCGACAAGATCGCGCCGCTGATCGGGGCGGGACCGGGCCGGGTGGTGGTCGGCGACTCGACCAGCGTCAACCTCTTCAAGGCCGTGGTCGGCGGGGTCCGCATGGCCGGGAAGGGCTGCACGGAGATCCTCGTCGACGCCACGACCTTCCCCACCGACGGCTATATCGCCCGGTCCGCGGCCCGGATGACCGGCCTCGCGGTACGCCCGGTCGAGCCCGGTGGGATCGCCGACGAGGTCACCGAGCGGACCGCGCTGGCGCTGGTCAACCACGTCGACTACCGCACCGGCCGGCTCAACGACCTGCCGGGCATCACCCACGCACTGCACTCCGCGGGCGCGCTCGCCGTCTGGGACCTGTGCCACAGCGCCGGTGCGCTGCCGGTCGGCCTCGACGCGCACCACGTCGACCTCGCCGTCGGCTGTACGTACAAGTACCTCAACGGCGGCCCGGGTTCGCCCGCCTACCTCTACATCCGCGAGAGCCTCCAGGAGCGGTTCGAATCGCCGCTGCCGGGCTGGAACTCCCACGCCGATCCGTTCGCGATGGACCCGGCCTACACCCCCGCCGACGGCATTCCGCGCGGCCGGGTCGGCACCCCCGACATCCTCTCGCTGCTCGCGCTGGAGGCGGCGCTGGAGGCCTGGGACGGGGTGTCCATCGAGGCCGTACGCACCAAGAGCCTGGCCCTGACGGACTTCTTCCTGGAGTGCGTGCAGGCCTATGTGCCGCCGGACGTGGTCCGCTCCCTGACGCCACAGGCGCACGAGCGGCGCGGCAGCCAGGTGTCGCTGGCCTGCTCCCCCAAGCTCGGCTCGTCGTTCGGGCAGGGCGGCACCCCCGTCGCCGGCCTGGTGATGGACGAGCTGATCCGGCGCGGGGTGGTCGGCGACTTCCGCCCTCCCGATGTGCTGCGCTTCGGCTTCACCCCGCTCTACACCTCCTTCGCGGACGCGGAGCGGGCGGCGTGGGTGCTGGGCGAGGTGCTGCGGGCGCTGCCCGAGGTGTCGTCCGGGGACGCCGGGTGACGGTCGCGGACGAGGAGTCGGCGCTGCTGGGGCTGGCCCCGGTGGCGCCGGACCGGACGGTGGCCTACGGGCCGCACCCGGACCAGCTCGTCGACCTGTATGTGCCGCGGGCTGGCGGCGGTGCGCCGGTGCGCGGCCCGCTGGTCGTCCTGCTGCACGGCGGATTCTGGCGCGCGGCCTACGACCGCCGCCATCTGTCGCCGCTCGCCGCGGAGCTGGCCGGGCGGGGGCTGCCGGTCGCGCTCGCGGAGTACCGCAGGGTCGGCGCGGGCGGCGGGGCGCCGCAGACGTTCGAGGACGTCACGGCGGGCATCGAGGCGGCCTGCGCGGCCCTGGCGGGGGCGGCGGCGGACCCGTCCCTGGTCCTCGTCGGCCACTCCGCGGGCGGCCATCTCGCGCTGCTCGCCGCCGCCCGCCCGGACACCCCCGTGACCCGGGTGCTGGCCGTCTCCCCGGTCGCCGACCTCGCCCGCGCCCATGAGCTGGGGCTGAGCGACGGTGCGGTCGGCGAGCTGCTCGGCGCGGGGCCCGGCTTCCCGGAACGCCTCGCCGCGGCCGACCCCGCGCGCCGGCCGCCCGCCGGCATCCCGGTCACGATCCTGCACGGCACCGACGACCCGGACGTCCCGCTCGACCTCTCCCGCCGGTACGCGGCACGGAGCCCCGCCACCACCGTGCTGCGTGAGCTGCCCGGCGTCGGTCACTACGCCCCCGTCACTCCCGGCAGCCCCAGCTGTGACGTCCTGGCCGGGCTGGTGGGTCGGCCGTCTAGTACCTGAGGCGGACGCCGGCAGATCCCCACTGGTGGGGACGCCCGGCGGCGCGCGGTTGCTTACCGTTGTCAGCGTGAATGACACGACCCAGACGCAGGGCACCCTGCGCTCGGAGGCCCGGATGGCGCACGGCGCGCTGCACCGGCTGCGCCAGGACCTGTTCGTCGACGCCTTCGCGTTCCGCCCGATGCCTCCGCTGGAGGACGCCAAGGTGTCCCGGTGGGTGCCGTGGCTGCCGGAACGGCTGCGGCACTGGACGCGCTGGCTGCCGCACTTCGCCGTCGGCTTCTTCTCGCTGTGCGTCTTCCTGGCGACCCTCACCAGCGGCTCCGGGACCAGTTCGCTGCGCGGCATCCTGGTCACCGGCTTCAGCGGGCTGGTCGCCGCGGGGCCGATGCTCACGCTCTTCCGCCCGGTGGGCGCCTACTGGCTGTCGCTGTCCGCCTTCGTGGTGTCGGTGTTCGCCTATGCGGGCTTCTCCTCCCCGTTCGCCAGCATCTTCGTCGGTTCCGCCTTCGCCACCCATTTCTCGGTGATGGTGCTCGTGGTGCTGCGCACCCGGCCCCGGCTGGCCATCGAGATGTGGCTGGTCACCTTTGGCCTGGCGGCCGTGCTGACGGCGCTCGTGGGGAAGGACCCGAGCGATCTGCCGCCGGCGGCGTTCTTCAGCGGAGTGGTGCTGCTCGCCGCCGCCGCCGTCCGGGCCTGGCGCGAGGAGCGCCGGCAGGTCGTCGAGACCCGGACCGTCACCGCCGAGGAGCGCGGCCGGCGCACGCTGCTGGAGGAGCGCGCGCTGATCGCCCGCGAGTTGCACGACGTGGTGGCCCACCACATGTCCGTGATCGCCATCCAGGCCGAGGCCGCTCCGTACCGCGTGGAGAACACCCCGCCCGAGCTCGCCACGTCCTTCGCGACGATCCGGGAGAACGCCGTCGCCGCGCTGACCGAGCTGCGCCGCATCCTGGGCGTGGTCCGTTCCGCGGACCCGGACGCCTTCGCCGAGAGCGACCCGGAGGCCCCGCAGCCCACGCTCGCCACCCTCGATTCGCTGCTCGACAGCGTCCGCAGCGCCGGGCTGAACGTCGAGGCCGTGATCACCGGGGCGCCCCGGCCGCTGCCGCAGGGCGTGGAGCTGTCCGCGTACCGGATCGTGCAGGAGGGGCTGAGCAACGCGCTGCGGCACTCGCCGGGTGCCGATGCCCGGGTGGAGATCTCCTACGTCCTGGGGGGCCTGGGCCTGCGGATCGTCAACGGCCGGCCCAGCCGCCTCGCCAAGCCGTCCCCGGGGGCGGGGCACGGTGTGCTGGGCATGCGCGAGCGGGTACAAATGCTGGGCGGCGAGATGACCGCCGACCACACCGAGGACGGCGGCTTCGAGGTCGCGGCGTTCATTCCGGTGGGGAATGCGGCGGGCGAGGCCGCGACAGGGGGGCAACGAGCATGATCCGCGTACTGATCGTCGACGACCAGGTGATGGTTCGCGAGGGCTTCTCCGTCCTGCTCAACGCCATGCCGGACATCGAGGTCGTCGGTGAGGCCGTCGACGGCCGCCAAGCGGTGCAGAAGGTCGGGGTCCTGCGGCCCGATGTCGTCCTGATGGACATCCGGATGCCGGAGATGAACGGCCTGGAGGCGACCCGCGAGATCGTGGCCGCCGACGCGGACGCCAAGGTGCTCGTGCTGACCACCTTCGACCTGGACGAATACGTCTACCAAGCGCTGCGCTCCGGGGCGAGCGGCTTCCTGCTCAAGGACGCCTCGGCCGGCCAGCTCGCCGAGGGCGTACGGATCGTCGCCTCCGGCGAGGCCCTGCTCGCCCCCACCGTCACCAAGCGGCTGATCTCCGAATTCTCCCGGCTGGGCACCCCGCGCGCCCCGGCCCAGGAACGCATCGCCGACCTGACGGAGCGTGAGACCGAGGTCCTGGTGCTGGTCGCCCAGGGCCTGTCGAACGGTGAGATCGCCGAGCATCTGGTCGTCGCCGAATCCACGGTGAAGACGCATGTCAGCCGCATCCTGGTGAAGCTGGGGCTGCGGGACCGCACCCAGGCGGCGGTGTTCGCGTACGAGGCGCGGCTGGTGACGCCGGGAGGTTGAGGGCCGCCGCCCCGGCGGGGACCCCGCCCGGGAGCCGTGGGCGGGGCAGGCCGGCGGCCCGGATCGGGGGCCTTACGGCTGGGGCACCTCCCGCACCAGGGTCGAGCTCCAGGGGCACCAGATCAGCCCGGGCAGGAACGGGCCGCCGGCCTCGTCGAGATGGTCTTCGACATAGGGCGTGGTGGCGTCACAGACCTCGATGGCGAAGTCGAAGAAGTCGATGGTCTCCGGGCGGAGATGGAAGCTCCAGCGCCCGTTGTACGGGGCGGGGCGCTTCTCGATCCGGCCGATGACATGCGGCTCCGAGCTGGTCGCCCCGCTCAGCAACTCCCGGGCGTGCTGGATCTTGCGGGGGTCGGTGAGCTTGATGACGAACTCCGCACGCGTGATGTCGGTCATCACGAAGTAGGCCGCGGTGTCGGTGGCGGTGCGCCGGGCGGTGTCGCTCGCCTGCTGTCCCCGGGCGGGCCCGGCCGCGGTGACGGCCAGCAGCGCCGCCGCCGCAAGCATGCCGATCCTGGTACTGATGCGTCGCATGATCCCCTCCGATGCCGCGTGCCGTGGTCACGACCACGCATACGCAAAGTAACAACACGATCACCCTGGGTTCTAGAGTTACTGTGGGTTATCGCACCGTCAGGTGAAATGGCGCAGGGTGACTGGTCATTGGGAGCCTGGTGTGCTGCCGACGCGGGGCGGCACCCGGCATCCACACCCTGTGGATGCCCGCCCGCCGGCCCCGTTTCCGCGCAGGCGAGTGCGCCGCCGGAGTCCGCTACAGCTCCGGCGGCGCACGGATGCGGGGGCGGCCGGGGGCCGGCCGCCCGGGATCAGCCGAGGTCGCGTCGGCGTACGCCCACCAGACCGGCGGCGGTGAACAGGGCGGAGAGCGCCAGCAGCCAGAGGAACGGGGCCGCGGTGGCGTCCGCTCCGGGCAGCTTGGGGAGGTGACCGTACGGCGAGAGATCCATCGCCCAGCGGGGGACATCGAGGGAGGGGCCGACCCAGCCGAGGGTCAGACAGCCGCCGACCAGGGCCCAGACGGCGGTCGTGGCCCGGGGGAGCAGGCCGAAGGCGAGGACCGCCAGGCCGGTGAGCGTCCAGACGGCCGGGACCTGGGCGAGGGTGGCGGCCAGCACCGGGCCCGTCCGGCCGCCGGGGTCGCCGGCCGAGAGGTCGTAGGAGACCCCCAGGGCCAGACCGCCGAAGGCCAGGATGACGGCGCTGCCCCCGTAGGCGAGGGCCAGATGACCGGCCGTCCAGCGGAGCCGGCCCACCGCGCCGGCCAGCACCGGCTCGGCCCGCCCGGCGGTCTCCTCACCGTGCAGCCGCAGCACCGCGCCCACCGCGTAGAGCGCGGCGACCATGCCGAGCATGCCGGCCATCGTGGCCAGGAAGGCGTCGGTCAGGTTTTGTTGACCCCCCATCCGCGCGAAGATCTCGCGGGTCCGTTCATTGCCGCCGACCAGATCGGCGGCGCCCTTGGCGATACCGCCGAAGAGTCCGCCGGCGCAGACGAAGCCGAGCGTCCAGCCCCCCAGGGTGGTGCGCTGGAGCCGCCAGGCCAGGCCGAAGGGGCCGCTCAGGGAACGGGGTGCGACGGCCGGGCCGGGGCGGGCGGGCAGAAAGCTCATCCCGAGGTCGCGGCGGGCCGTCAGGGCGTAGGCGACGCAGCCGGCCAGGGCGGCCGCCGCCAGGAACAGCAGGACGAGCCACCAGCGTTCGCCGGCGTAGGCGCGCAGGTTCTGCGCCCAGCCGATCGGCGAGATCCAGGTGAGCGGGGAGCCGGCACCGGTGGTGGCGGTGTCGCCCGCGGCGCGCAGCGCGAAGGCGAGGCCGAGCGCGGCGCCGGTCAGGCCCTTGGCGAGCCGTGCGCTCTCGGTGAGTTGGGCGGCGATGGCGGCCAGTGCGGCGAACAGCATGCCGGTGCAGCCGATGGCGAGGCCGAGCGCGAGCGAACCGGCGGCCGGCCGGCCGGAGCCGGCCAGACCGCCCGCAATCACCACGACGAGCGCCGCGTTGGCGGTCAGGGCCGTCAGCAGAGCCGCGGTCAGCGGGGCGCGACGGCCGACCATGGCCGCACAGAGCAGCTCCTGACGCCCTGTCTCCTCCTCCTCGCGGGTGTGCCGGACCACGATCAGCAGGCTCATCACGGCGGCGAGGACGGCGCCGAAGCCGGCCATCCGCCAGGCGATCAGCCCGCCGACGGAGTCGCCGAAGACCGGTCCGTACAGCGCGCGCATCGAGCCGTTGCCGTTCATCGAGGCGGCCAGCGCGGCGCGCCGGGCGGCGGTGTCGTAGAGCGCCTCGAAGGACGAGCCGGTGCCGACGACGACCAGGCCGAGGCCCAGGACCCACGCCGGGATCAGCACCCGGTCGCGACGCAGCGCCAGGCGCAACAGGGGCCCGGTGCCCGCCAGTTGGCGGGCACGCACGGCCGGGGCGGACAGCGGGGCGGCCATGGTGGTCATCGTGCGATCGCCTCGCTGCGGGCGTCGTCCTGGTAGTGGCGCAGAAAGAGCTCCTCCAGGGTGGGCGGGGTGCTGGTGAGGCTGCGGACGCCGGAGGTGCCGAGCGAGCGGAGCACGGCGTCGAGCTTGTCGGTGTCGACCTGGAAGGTGACGCGCTGCCCCCGGATCTCCAGCCCGTGGACGCCGGGGAGGGCGCCCAGCCCGTTGGGCATGCCGGCGAGTTCGGCAACCACCGAGGTGCGGGTCAGATGCCGCAGTTCCCCCAGCGAGCCGGATGCGACGGTCCGTCCCTTGCGGATGATGCTGACGCGGTCGCAGAGCGCCTCGACCTCGGACAGCACATGGCTGGAGAGCAGGACGGTGCGCCCGCGGTCGCGCTCCTCGGCCACGCAGTTCTGGAAGACCTCCTCCATCAGCGGGTCGAGGCCGGAGGTCGGCTCGTCGAGGATGAGCAGCTCGACCTCGGGGGCGGAGGCGAAGGCTGCGACCAGGGCGACCTTCTGCCGGTTGCCCTTGGAGTACGTCCGCCCCTTCTTGGTGGGGTCGAGTTCGAACCGCTCCAGGAGCTCGGCGCGGCGCGCGGTGTCCAGGCCTCCGCGCAGCCGGCCGTAGAGATCGATGACCTCGCCGCCCGAGAGATTGCGCCACAGGGTGACGTCACCGGGGACGTAGGCGATACGGCGGTGCAGTTCGACGGCGTCCTGCCAGGGGTCCCTGCCCAGCAGTCGGGCGGTGCCGCCGTCGGCCCGCAGCAGGCCGAGCAGAACGCGGATCGTCGTGGACTTCCCGGCGCCGTTGGGTCCGAGGAAGCCGTGTACCTCACCGGCCCCGACCCGCAGATCGAGGCCGTCCAGCGCGTGGGTGCGGCCGAACGACTTGTGCAGGCCGTCGACCCGGATCGCGGGAGCGGGAGAGAGTGCCGTGGTCATGATTTTGAAGGTACGCTAGATTCACAAATTTGTGAAGTTAAGAAACCGTATAAAGTTGAGGGGCGGTTCTGATCAAGGGGAGATGATGCGGAGATGAGCGAGCAGCCACAGCAGGGCGCGGACCGGACCGCTGACGTCCGCCCCGACAGCGCCGACGACAAGCGCGATGACGAGGCGGTCTCGCAGTTCGTCGAGCGCTTCGCCTCGCAACTGGTCGACGCCGGGATGCAGCGGATGTCCGCCCGGGTCTTCGCCTGTCTGCTGGCCTCCGACTCCGGTGTGCTGACCTCCGCCGAACTCGGCGAGCGCCTCCAGGTCAGCCCGGCCGCCGTCTCCGGCGCGATCCGCTATCTCTCCCAGGTCGACATGGTCAGCCGCGAGCGCGAGCCGGGCTCCCGCCGCGACCGCTACCGCGTGCACAGCGACCAGTGGTACGAGGCGCTGGCCCGCCGTGACAACGCCCTCACCCGCTGGGAGGGCACCCTGCGCGAGGGCGTCGAGAGCCTCGGCGAGGACTCGCCCGCGGGCCGCAGGATCGGCGAGACGCTGGTGTTCTTCGAGTTCCTCCAGAAGGAGCTCGCCGGGCTGCTCCAGCGCTGGCGCGAACACCGCGACCAGATGCGGGCCGAGTTCGAAGACGCCGGCCGCTGACGCTCCAGGGGCTGCCCGGTGGGCCAGGGCCGGACGGGTCCTAGTCCCGCGGCAGCTGGAGCCGCCAGGCCGCCGGCTGCACCGTCCACGTACGGGTCCGGACCGGCCCGCCGACCAGTGCGTCCGCCCGGTAGTGGAAGTCCGCGCCGGACACCGTCACCGCCCGCGCCCGGGTCCGCACCGGCCGCGCGCCGCCCGGCCAGTGGACCACGACCTCGGCCAGCTCGCCGCCGTCCGCCGCGGACCGGCGGCCCGGCACCACCGACACCCCGCGCACCGGCCGGTCCAGATCCGCCAGCAGTACCCCGTCCGCCTCGATCCGCAGCCGCTGCCCCGGCACCCGGGTGCGTCGCACGCCCCCGCGCCCGCCGGCGCCGGCCCGGGGAGCGGCCCAGCGCCCGCCCGCCGGTGCACCCAGCAGTGACAGCGCCGTACGGGCGGTGCGCGCATACGGCTTCCACCAGGGGTGGTGCCCGTTGACCGCGCCCACCGGGCCGCCGCCGCGTGCCGCCGGGGAATCCGCCGCATCCGCCGCATCCGCCGCGGACGACTGCCGCGGCACGGACGCCCCGCGCCCCGCCCCGGTCGCCTCGCTGCCGCCCGGGATGCGCAGACTGCCCAGCACGATGCCGTCGCTGTCGTCCGTGAGCAGGTCCATCGGGCGCTCCCCGCCGTCCAGGACGGCACGGGCGGCGGCCACCGTGTCCGTCGGGATGCCCAGCGTGCGGCTCAGCGCGACGGCGGCCGGCGACCCGACCGGGACCATCGACAGCGGCACCCCGGCCAGCTCCCGCTCCTTGTGCAGCAGGCCCACCACCCGCAGCAGCGCCCGGTCGTCACCGATCACCACCGGCCGTCGCTGCCCGCGCCGGGCAAGCATCCGCGCGAATTCCTCCGGGCCCTCCGGAAGGCAGATTTTCGCCCCCGCGCCCGCGCACAGGACATCCTTCGCGATCCGTACGGCCTCGCCGTCGGTACTACGGGCATCCGGGTCGATGACCACGAGCAGGGGGTACCCCCGAACGGAGTCCACGGGAGAATGCCCAGAAGGCTGCGCCGACACCTCGGTCCTTCCTCAGGTAGCATCTCGGTGCAAGAGCCCCTTGCGCTATTGCGCCAGGGGCTTCGTCTATTCCGGGGCACCGGTTCGACGGCTCTGGCGATGACGTAGGCGTGAACACGCACGTTGTCGCCATCCACGCACGTTGGACATGCCCCGCCCGGAAGGGGTGTACGCCTGTGCCCGCACTTGTGCTGCTCGGTGCTCAGTGGGGTGATGAGGGCAAGGGAAAGGCCACCGATCTGCTCGGTGGGTCCGTTGACTATGTGGTGCGCTACCAGGGCGGCAACAACGCCGGCCACACGGTCGTCGTCGGCGACCAGAAGTACGCACTGCACCTTCTCCCTTCCGGAATCCTCTCGCCGGGATGCACCCCGGTCATCGGCAACGGCGTCGTCGTCGACCCGGCGGTCCTGCTCTCCGAGCTGAGCGGACTCAACGAGCGTGGCGTCGACACGTCCAAGCTGCTGCTCAGTGGTAACGCGCATCTGATCACGCCGTACAACATCACCGTCGACAAGGTGACGGAACGGTTCCTCGGCAAGCGGAAGATCGGCACCACCGGGCGCGGCATCGGCCCGACCTACGCCGACAAGATCAACCGTGTCGGTATCCGGGTGCAGGACCTCTACGACGAGTCGATCCTCACGCAGAAGGTCGAGGCGGCCCTCGACGTCAAGAACCAGCTGCTGACCAAGCTCTACAACCGCCGCGCCATCGAGGCCGGCCAGGTGGTCGAGGAGCTGCTGGGCTACGCCGAGCAGATCAAGGGCTATGTCGCCGACACCACCCTGGTGCTGAACAAGGCCCTCGACGACGACAAGGTCGTCCTCTTCGAGGGTGGTCAGGGCACGCTGCTCGACATCGATCACGGCACGTACCCCTTCGTCACGTCCTCGAACCCGACCGCGGGCGGCGCCTGCACGGGTGCCGGCGTCGGCCCCACGAAGATCAACCGCGTCATCGGCATCCTCAAGGCCTACACGACGCGCGTCGGTGCCGGTCCGTTCCCGACCGAGCTGTTCGACGAGGACGGCGAGGCGCTGCGCCGGATCGGCGGTGAGCGCGGTGTCACCACCGGCCGCGACCGCCGCTGCGGCTGGTTCGACGCGGTCATCGCCCGCTACGCGACCCGCGTCAACGGCCTGACGGACTTCTTCCTCACCAAGCTGGACGTCCTGACCGGCTGGGAGCAGATCCCGGTCTGCGTCGCGTACGAGATCGACGGCAAGCGCGTCGAGGAACTGCCCTACAGCCAGACCGACTTCCACCACGCCAAGCCGGTCTACGAGACGCTGCCGGGCTGGTCCGAGGACATCACCAAGGCGAAGTCCTTCTCCGACCTGCCGAAGAACGCCCAGGCGTACGTCAAGGCGCTGGAGGAGATGTCCGGCGCCCCGATCTCCGCCATCGGCGTCGGCCCCGGCCGCGACGAGACGATCGAGATCAACTCGTTCCTGTCGTAGGACGGCCGGCACCCCGCAGGCAGACACAAGCCGCGCACCTACTCCGCCTTGGAGCAGGTGCGCGGCTTGTGTCGTCGCCCAGGAGCTCGCGGTGCGGGGTGCCGTCACCGCCTGGGCGGAGGGCGGAGGTGCTGCTCGCCGTGCAGCCGGGCACGGGTCGGTCGACGACCGAGGGGCCGACGGTCAGCTGTGCCGTTCGGAGCGCCCGTTACGTCATCTTGCCGTACGACAACGGCGGCCTGCCGTTGTCGGTGACGCGCCGCAGGTGGCCGTTGACCAGCTCCAGGCTGCTTGAGGAGCCGGGGCGGCAGTTCGTGGACGGGCCCGACACCACCGTGGAGGGGCCGAGGCGCACCGGCGGCCCCGCGCTCTTCAAGGTGGCCGCGAACTCGCATTGATAGCCGGATCCGCTGATCGTCATCTTCAGCACGGGGTCGCCGACCTTGCCCTGGCTGAGCGTCAGGCGCAGGATGTTGGCGCCGTCGGCGCCGGTCGTCGTCTCCCAGGTTCCGAGAAAGGCCGCGGGGAGGCTCCCGCTCTCCGCGGACCCCTGCCCCTTCTTGCCGCTTCCACCGTCCTTCGCCGCCGTCGACCCGGCGCCCTGGTCCTTCCCGTTCAGCAGCGCGTACGCGGTGGCCGCACCGGCTCCGGCCAGTACGAGCGCGGCCGTGACCAGCAGGGCGGTGACGGCGCCGCGACGGCGCGGCGCGGGCGCTGCGGGGGCGGGCGGCGGGGGAGCGTAGGCCTCGGCGCCGTGTGCCTGGGTGCCTCCCGCGTACGGATATCCGTACGCGGGCGAGGGGGCGGCCGGAGCGGTACCGGCCACCGGGCCCTGCGGTACGGGCGACGGCGGCAGGGTGGCCGCAGCGGACGCGGACGAGACCGTGGCCGGCGGCGCATGCAGCGCCGGGCCGTCGGCCGCCCAGGACGCGTCCGGTGGGGCGAGCCGTGCCCCGGCCCCGTCCGTACCGCCGCCCATGGGGTTCTCCGCCTCCAGCAACTCCACGGCGTGCCGCCCGAGCCGGGCGATCAGCGCGCCCGGCAGCCACGGTTCGTCGTCCGCGCCCCGGTCGTCCTCGCCGTCCCCCTCCACCTGGGCCAACAACTGCGCCGGTGTGGGGCGTTGCCCGGGATCCTTGGCCAGACAGCCGGCGATCAGGTCATGCAGGCCTCCGGGCAGCGCGGACAGGTCGGGCTCCTCTTGCGCGATGCGGTACATCACCGCGTGCACCCCGCTGTCGGGCGTCCCGAACGGCTGCCGCCCGGTGGCCGCGTACATGAGGACCGACCCGAGGCAGAAGACATCGCTGGCCGGGGTGAGCGAGGTGCCGCGTATCTGCTCGGGCGACATGAAGCCCGGGGAGCCGACCGCCTCGCCGGTGCGGGTCAGGCTGTTGCCGGTCACCACGTCCAGCGCCCGCGCGATGCCGAAGTCGATGACCCGGGGGCCGTCGATGGTGAGCAGGACGTTGGACGGCTTGAGATCGCGGTGGATGATCCCGGCGGCGTGTATCGACTCCAGGGCGAGGGCCAGGCCGGAGGCCAGGATCCGTACGGTCCGCTCGGGCAGCGGTGCGCCCCCGGCGACGGCCTGCTGGAGGGAGGGGCCCGCGATGTAGCCGGTGGCGACCCAGGGCGTCTCGGCCTCGGTGTCCGCGTCGAGTACGGGCGCGGTCCACTCCCTGCCGACCCGGCTCGCGGCCCGCACCTCCTGCCGGAAGCGCGCCCGGAACTGCTCCTGGTCGGCCAGTTCGGCGCGCACCAGCTTGACGGCGACCGTGCGCCCACGGTCGGAACGGGCCAGGAACACCTGGCCCATGCCGCCCTCGCCGAGCCGCCCGATCAGGCGGTACGCACCGATCCGCTGCGGGTCCCGGTCCTTGAGCGGCGCCAGTGCGCCGAGCCGTCGCGTCCGTCCCGACGGTCCCTGCTGCTCAGCACGTCCCGGCTGTTCCACGATCTGCCGCCCTTTTGCCCGTATCCGCCGTGCGGGAGAGTCGGCGCAGACGCGAGTACCCAGGACGGCGTCGGCCATTCCGTTGTGGGGTCCCCACCCGCTGTGACGGGGCCGCTGCGGCCTGTACGGGTGTCCCCCTCTGCCCTTCTCTTCCGCTCAGAGAGTACCGAGTGGAGCGGACAACATCACCCCTCTGCCCAGTCAGTGAACCGGTGCCGGCCCCGGTCCCTGACGGTGGGCCACAACCGGCCGACTTTGTCCGAGACGCAGCGGGTGGCGGATGTCGGTTTCCGCGTTCCGGAACTCCCCGACGCCTCAAGGACGTAGAACGCGTACGACAACGACGCTTCCGAGAGCCACGCTTCCGACAACGACGCTTCCGACAGCCACGCCTCCGACAACGAGGCTCCGACGCGCCGCCTCCGACCAACGACGCCGCCGACCGCCCCGCACCCGAGGCCCAGCCGAAGGAGACCGTGTGATTCCCGCCGTACGTGCCCTCGCCCGCGCCGCCATGGCCGCGCGTCCCGTGCCGTTCGCCGACGTCCGGGCGCGGGCCGGTCTCCTCGCCCCGCCCGTCCGCAGCTACCTCGTCCCGGTCGAGGTCTTCACCGCCGTGACGGCCGAACTCACCGACCGGCGCAGACCGGACGGCGCGTTCGTGGCGCCGTGCCTCAACGGCCGCCGCTGGTTTCGCTGCCACTCCGTCTACTACGACACCCCTGATCTGCGGTCCTTCCACGATCGGCGGCTGGGCCGCCGGGTGCGCTACACGCTCCGGGAGGCGCGCTGCGAGGACACCGGAGAGCGGCAGTTCGAGATCGAGCTCACCGGGCGCCGCGGCGCACCGGTCACACATCGCCGCCCGCTGCTTCCGGGGGGCGCGGCGCCGGACCCGGCCCCGCGGGACTTCCTCGCCTCCGTACTGGAGCGCTCCTACGGCCTCGCGGCCCCCGAGGGCCTGGGCCGTGTCCTCGAAACGGACTGCACCCGAGCCACCCTGGTCGCGGACGGCCAGCGCCTCACCTGTGACGCGGCGCTGCGCTGCCGGGACGTGGCGACCGGCCGCACGGTGCGCGCCGACGGCGGGCTGATCCTCGTACGGAGCCGGACCGCCGGCCGGCCGGGCGAGGCGGACCGGCTGCTGGACGACCACGGGGTGCGCGCCGCCGAATTCACCCCCTACTGCGGGGGGTTGTCGGCGCTGCGCCCGGAGCTGACCGCCCACCCCTCACGACGGGCGGTACGGGCGGTGTTCCCCGCGGCCGGCTGACCTCCCGGCGTCCGCCCCGGAGGCCGGATCATTCTGCCGGCCCGTAGACAGTCTGTCCGCGCGCGTGGTGAGCGCCATACACAATGTCGGTGTCGTCCGGTGCCCTGTGATCCCTACGCTGAGGGCGTTCGCCGCGCCCATCCCCGGCGGACCCGAGCGACCCGATCCGAGGTACTGACCGTGACCACGACGCAACCCTCCTCCGCTGCCGCCGACCCCGCCGCCGGCGCGGCGGTCAAGGCCACCGACCGTGCGCATGTCTTCCACTCCTGGTCCGCGCAGGGACTGATCGACCCGCTGCCGATCGCGGGCGCCGAGGGCGCGTACTTCTGGGACTACGACGGCAACCGCTACCTCGACTTCTCCTCCCAGCTGGTCAACACCAACATCGGCCACCAGCACCCCAAGGTCGTCGCGGCGATCCAGGAGCAGGCCGCGAAGCTGTGCACCATCGCACCGGGCTTCGCCGTGGACGTCCGGTCCGAGGCCGCCCGGATGGTCGCCGAGCGCACCCCCGGCGATCTCGACAAGATCTTCTTCACCAACGGCGGCGCGGAGGCCGTGGAGAACGCGGTCCGGATGGCCCGGCTGCACACCGGCCGCGCCAAGGTGCTGTCCACCTACCGCTCGTACCACGGCGCCACCGCCGCCGCGATCAACCTGACCGGTGACCCGCGCCGCTGGCCCTCGGACACCGCCTCGGCCGGTGTCGTCCACTTCTGGGGCCCGTTCCTCTACCGCTCGGCCTTCCACGCCGAGAACGAGCAGCAGGAGTGCGAGCGCGCCCTCGCGCACCTGGAACAGACCATCGCATTCGAGGGCCCGCAGTCGATCGCGGCGATCATCCTGGAGACCGTGCCCGGCACCGCGGGGATCATGGTCCCGCCGGCCGGCTACCTCGCCGGGGTCCGCGAGATCTGCGACCGCCACGGAATCGTGTTCATCCTCGACGAGGTCATGGCGGGCTTCGGCCGTACGGGCAAGTGGTTCGCCGCCGAGCACTTCGGCGTCACCCCCGACCTGCTGACCTTCGCCAAGGGCGTCAACTCCGGCTATGTCCCGCTGGGCGGCGTGGCGATCAGCGCCGAGATCGCGGCCACCTTCGACCAGCGCCCCTACCCAGGCGGTCTGACCTACTCCGGACACCCCCTGGCCTGCGCCTCCGCCGTCGCCACCATGAACGCGATGACCGAGGAGCGGATCGTGGAGAACGCCGCCGAGATCGGCGAGAAGGTCATCGGCCCCGCGCTGCACGAGCTCGCCGGACGCCACCCGTCGGTCGGCGAGGTCCGCGGCATGGGCGTCTTCTGGGCCCTTGACCTGGTCAAGAACAAGGAGACCCGCGAGCCGCTGGTCCCCTACAACGCGTCCGGCGCCGCCAACGCTCCGATGGCCGAATTCGCCGCGGCCTGCAAGCGCGGCGGGCTGTGGCCGTTCGTGAACATGAACCGGACGCATGTCGTCCCGGCCTGCACGATCACCGAGGCCGAGGCCAAGGAGGGCCTCGCCGCCCTCGACGAGGCCCTGACGGCGGCCGACGCCCACACCGTCTGAGCCGTCGGCCGCGGTGCCCGTACGCACCGGTCCGAGCCCTCGGTCGCGGTGTCCGTACACACCGTCCGAACCGTCGACCTGCGGTGTCCCCGCGCACGGAAACCGCAGGTCACGGCCGCCCCGCGGCACACTCCCCGAGCAGCCTCGCCCGGCGGCCCGCCGCGGCCCTCGCCTATCGTGGGCGGGGGCCGCTCCCATCCGCGCGGTCAGGGAGTCGAAGGAGACGCACGAGATGGCCGCCGGCGGAGACAGCTCAGTCATACGACGCAGCACCCTGCGCCAGCAGATCGCCGACGCGCTGCGCGACGAGATCCTGGCCGGCCGGCTGCCGTGCGGCCACCCCTTCACCGTCAAGGAGATCGCCGAGCAGTACGGCGTCTCCGCCACCCCGGTGCGCGAAGCGCTGCTCGATCTGTGCGCCCAGGGCCTGCTCGACGTCGAACAGCACCGCGGCTACAAGGTGCACGCCTTCACCACCGACGACTTCCGCGCCATGGTCGAGGCCCGCACGCTGATCATCGAGGGCATCTTCCGCAGTGGCGCCGACCCCGCCCTGCGCGCCACCCCCGCCGAGGTGCTGGTCTCCATCCGGCGCCGCGCCGACGAGGCCGAGCGGGCCGCCCGGGCCGGCGACCTCGACGTCCTCATCGGCTACGACCTGCGGTTCTGGCGCGAGCTCAGCAGCATCGTGCGCAACGCCTACATCAGCGATTTTCTCGACCGGATCCGCGTCCAGACCTGGATGTACGCGGTGCCGCTGCTGCGCCGGCAGGCCGACCTCAGGGGCCATCTGTGGCAGGGGCACAGCGCGCTGGCCGACGCCCTGATCGACCACGACCTGGCCACCGCCCAGCGGCTGATCGCGGAGTACAACGAGCACTCCCTCGCTCTCGTCGGAACGCGCCGCTAGCACTACGCTGTCCCGACCGTCGGCCGTAATGGGCCGTACCCGTAGCGTACGTGCGCCGGAGTCCCCGTCCCCGACCGGAAGCGAGCCCTGACCCGTGGCATGTGACCTGTGGCTGGTACCCCTCGTCGATGTGCTGTGCCACAGCCCCGACAACCCGTTCTCCGAAGAGATCGCCGCCTATGACAAGGCCCTGACGGACGCGGGCCTGCCGGCGGTCCCGGTCTTCAGCTACATGCCGGGGCTCTCCGGCGACGTCGCGCCCATCGCCGGCTTCGACTACGACGCACTGCACTTCCTGCGCCGCGCCTACCTGCTGCGGCTGTGCGGCCTGGAGGTGACCCCGGTCGACGAACTGGGCGGCGACTACGAGCAGTTGCTGGAGATGTTCGAGGCCACCGCGCAGGAGTCCCATCTGGTGTGGCACTACGACCACGCGGGTGCGTACGTCCCGGTCGACTTCCCGCATCCGCTCGCCAACGACGAACTGCTGGAGGGCGGCGGCCCGCTGGGCTCCTCGCACGGTCTGCTGCGCGAGCTCGAACTGGTCGCGCCGTCCCTCGGTATCGATCCGGCCAATCCGCCGGCCGCACCCGCACCGCCGGCCGGGCCCACCTCACTGGAGGAGCGGGCGAGCGCGGTGCCCCTGGACGACAGCCCGTTCGCCCGGGAGCGGCATGTGTGGCTCGGCCTGCATGCGGCCGCCACCCGGAGCCTGGGTCAGGGCTCCATGATCGTCTTCAGCTGACCCGGAGTCGTACGGACGGCAGCGGGGGAGTGGGGGAGCGGCGGGGCGCCGGAAGCCGGGGGAGCCCCCGGGCCCCGCCCCGGCCGCTCCCGCCGCCGCGCACCGCCGCGTGCCGGGTCCGTACGGCGGGTCCGCGCGCCGGGTCCGGACGGCGCTGCGGGCGGCCCGCGTTCAGCGCGGTGACTCCGGCGGCCGCTGCCGCGGCATGTTCGGGCGGGTGCCCGGCGGCGGCAGCGGGTACCGCGTCTGTGGCGCCGCGCCCTCCTGCCGCGGTGCCGCCCACGGCACCATCGACTGCGTGGCCTGCGGCACCGGCCCGGCCCGGAACTCCGCCATCCAGTCGGCCGTTTCGGCCCGCACCAGTTCCGCCAGGTCCTCGTTGAACCGCCGCAGCATCCCCAGACAGCGCTCCGCCGCCTCGCCCGCCGTGCCCTCGGCCGGCCCGAGCACCTCGCGCACGCCGGCCGCCGCCCAGTCGAACTGCAGCGCCTCCAGCCGCCGGTGGATCGCCTGGGCGGTCGCCAGGTCCCGCATCCAGCCGGCCGTCACCCCGAAGTACCGGTCACCGCCCACACACACCGCCGCCAGCAGCAGCGACAGACAGCCCCAGGACGCCCCGCCCGCCCAGACCCCGGCAAGATCCAGCAGCGGCAGCGCCCCGCCCACCGTCACCCCGGCCGCGGCACCCAGCCGCAGCACCCGCGCCCCGCGCCGCTTGCCCAGCCGGTCGTGCAGATACCAGTCGGCGGCGCGCAGCGCGCCCTCCTCGGTCCACAGATAGAGCGCGTCCAGACGGTCGCCCGGCTCTCCCCAGTCGCCGAGCGGAAAGACCCGCCCCGCAAGATCCCTCCGGCCGGAGGCCCGGCGGCCGTTCTCCCGCGTGGGGCTGCCGCCCTCCCGAGGGGGTCCCTCGGGCTGCATCTCCGGCTGACTCACCCGTGCACTCCCTCTCCAAGGCTCTCTTCCGATACGTGCGATGCACGCGTGACATCCGGGACGGTCGTTGCACGCAGCCCCCTTCCTACCGCCGAACGGCTGGCGTCGGCCCCACGATCACGCTCTTTCCGCCCGGAAGGAGTGCCATGTCGGGTATAGGGGCATCGGGCAACTCACCCGAAAGAGTTGCCACCGCGGCGACGTACGGTTTCCGGCCGCTTCGCGCGCGCCTGCCGCCCGGGCCCGGCCGGCGTCCGGCCGGCCGGCGCTCTCGTCTAGGCTGCCACCGTGAAGGTCCTCGTCATCGGCGGCGGCGCCCGCGAACACGCCCTGTGCCGCTCTCTGTCCCTCGACCCCGACGTCACCGCGCTGCACTGCGCTCCCGGCAACGCCGGTATCGCCGAGGTGGCCGAATTGCACGGGGTCAACGCCCTCGACGGCGCCGCCGTCGCCGACCTCGCCGCCGGCCTGCAGGCCGACCTGGTCGTCGTCGGCCCCGAGGCCCCCCTGGTGGCGGGCGTCGCGGACGCCGTACGCGACCGCGGTATCCCGGTGTTCGGCCCGTCGGCCGAGGCCGCCCAGCTGGAGGGCTCCAAGGCCTTCGCCAAGGACGTGATGGCCGCCGCGGCCGTCCCCACCGCCCGCAGCTACGTCTGCACCACCCCGGAAGAGATCGACGAGGCCCTGGACGCCTTCGGGGCGCCGTACGTCGTCAAGGACGACGGTCTGGCGGCCGGCAAGGGCGTGGTGGTCACCGAGGACGTCGAGGCGGCCCGCGCGCACGCCCTGGCCTGCGACCGCGTCGTCATCGAGGAGTTCCTCGACGGCCCCGAGGTCTCCCTCTTCGCGGTCACCGACGGCGAGACCGTCGTCCCGCTCCAGCCCGCCCAGGACTTCAAGCGCGCCTACGACGGCGACGAGGGCCCCAACACCGGCGGCATGGGCGCGTACAGCCCGCTGCCCTGGGCGGACCCCAAGCTGGTCGACGAGGTCATGGCCACCGTCCTCCAGCCCACCGTCGACGAGCTGCGCCACCGCGGCACCCCGTTCTCCGGGCTGCTCTACGCGGGCCTGGCGATCACCTCCCGCGGGGTGCGCGTGATCGAGTTCAACGCGCGCTTCGGCGACCCGGAGACCCAGGTCGTCCTCGCCCGCCTCAAGACCCCGCTCGGCGGGCTGCTCACCGCGGCCGCCACCGGCAACCTCGCCGCCCTGCCGCCGCTGCGCTGGCGCGACGACGCCGCGGTCACGGTCGTCATCGCCTCGCACAACTACCCGGACACCCCGCGTACCGGCGATCCCATCGCGGGCCTGGCCGAGGTCACGGAGCAGGACGCCCCGGAGGCCTACGTCCTGCACGCCGGCACCAAGCGTGACGACTCCGGCGCGGTGCTCAGCGCGGGGGGCCGGGTGCTGTCCGTCACCGCCACCGGTGCCGACCTCACCACCGCCCGGACGCGCGCCTACCGTGCCGTGGACCGGATCCGGCTGGACGGCTCCCAGCACCGCACGGACATCGCCGCCAAGGTCGCGGACGAGGCGGCTCAGGCGCCGGGCGCGTAGCGGGAGCGGGCGCGCGGGGCGTACCCGCTCCGGCCGGCGAGATCTCTTCTGGGGCATATGTCACATACCGTGGCATATGCCCCAGGCTTTGTGGGTGCAGACAGGGCCGAATCGCCCACTGCCCACATCATCCCGGCACCGGTTCCCGGCTTTGCCCAAAGCCATTCCATCGGGTGACCGCCCCCCATATCCCGCTGACGGGGCGCGCACCCCCAACTAGGGTGCCGCGCAAGCGTCCTGCGGTTGTCGTGCCGGAATCCGGCACGGTTGCCGCGGTGGCGTCCGGCAACTGGCTCACCGGCATTGCGATGTCAGTGGCCGGTGCCACAGTGGTGGTGGAGTGCGCACGCGCGCACCACCCGACGCGCACATCTCGTACGTCCGTCCCGTGTTCTCTCCGTCCGGCTCCGTCAGGACAGCAGGGGGTGTACAGGCTCGTGGCAAGTCCGGAAACAGGCGTCCTGGCGGCGCGTGCCCGCGCCCTTGCCGTGCTGCGGATCCGCAGCACGGCAAGGGCGGTGGCGCTGCTGCCCGCCGCGGTGGCCGTGGTGCTGTTCGCCGGCCGGGCGACCGGCCGGCTCGGCGCCGGCTGGGACCTCGCCGGCTGGATCGCCGGCGGTGCCGCCGTGGTCAGCCTGCTGCTGGCCGGGCTGGTCACCGCCGTCGTCGCGCGCGCCCGGCCCGCCCTCAGCCCGTCCGTGCCGATCTCCGAGAAATCGGCCCCCGACCTCTACCGCCTCGTCCGCGATCTCGCCGAGCGCCTGGAGGTCCCCGCGCCCTCGGCCATAGCGCTCACCCCGGACTGCGACAGCTGGCTGGAGGACCGCACCCACCGCGCACACGGCCCGCCCCGCCGCCTCCGCAGACCGGACGGTGCGGCCCGCCGGGCGCCCGAGGCACCCGTCCTGGTCATCGGCTCACCGTTCCTGTGGTGGATGCGGGTCGCCGAGCTTCGCGCGCTGCTGGCGCCCGTCGTCGCAGGCACCGGCCCCTCGGCCCACCCCGACATAGCCGCCGCCCGCCGGTTCATCCGCGGCCTGGACGCCGCCGTCGCGGTCTCGGCCCGCTCCGGGGGCCGGCTGCGCGGTCTGCCGCTGCGCTTCGTGGGCCGGGTGGCGCGGCTGCTGCTGCGCGCCGGCCGCGAGCACGCCATGATCATGGAGCGCGCCGTCGCGGCCGCCGCCTCCGAGCGCGCCCAGAACGTCGACTACGGCCTGCGGATCGTCGCCCAGGAGCAGGTCGGCCTGGCGTACGCGGGCTGGGACCGGCTGCTGACGCGGGTCGCGCTGCCCGCCTGGCGGATGGGCCGCTGGCCGTCGCGGCTGGACGCCGGCGTGGTCTCCGCGCTCACCGAACTCTCCCGCCGCGACCGCCTCGCCGACGGCTTCGCCTCCCGCCTCGGCGAGCGCCCCGCCTGCGACCTGCTGGAGGAGCCCGGCGCCATCGACCGCGCCGCCTCCCTGCTGGCCGCCCGGCTCTTCCACGGCGGCCCCGCCGAGCCGGGGCCCGACTGGTCACCGGTCGGCTGGCAGCAGTATCCGGAAGAGGTCGTGGACCGGAAGTGGCGCCTGGAGGCCGCCCGCCTCCATCGCGTTCTCGACAATCTTCCGACCACCGTGCTTCCCGTGGCCCCGCCCGCGACCGGGGCCGCGGCCCCCGGCCCCGCCGTGCCCCTCACGTACGCCCACACCCCGGCCCATGCGCCCGCGGGCCGCCGCCCGGCGGCGCCCGGACCTGACGGCGGCCCGGCCGTGAGCCCGCCCGCCGACGGCCCGCCGCACACCGAGAGCCTGCCGCGCGCCGAGAGCCCGCCTCCCGCCGACGGCCCGCCGGCCGCACCGGCCCCGGGCCCGACGCTGGCCCGGGTCATCGACCGGCTCGCGCAGGACGAGCGCGCCGGCGACCTGGTGGCCGCCCGGCTGGGTGCCGAGGTCGAGCGGGAGGAGCGCGAGGAGGCGGCCCGCCAGGCCGCCCGCGGCCGCTGCGAGCAGGACGCCGCCATCGGCGTGGCCTGGGGCGACGGCATGGCCGAGGGCGGCCTCCCGCTGTTCCCGCTGCAACCGCCCCGCACCGGCCGCGAACTCCTCGCCGACCACGTCACCGCCATGGTCTGCTGCGCCGCCGTCGACACCGCCGGTGCCACCCCGGGCCTGGACTGGCTCGACGGCCCGGCGCTGCTGGTAGACGGCGCCCGCCGGGCAGACCTCGGCCGCCCGGTGCTCAGCCTGGTCGACGACGGGGATGCCGGGCCGCTCCGCGGCTGGCTGACGACCGTCGGCGTCCGCCCCGAAAAGCCGGTCCGGCTGGTATGACTCAACGGCCGCACCTGCCCGCAACCGCTGCCGCAAGGACGCGCAGCGGGCAGCGAGATCCGGGCCGGTCGTCCGGGGCCGCTCGCCCCACCGGCTGAATGTTCCCTTCCAGTTCGCATTTCGGGGGCAGTGCCCTCTAAATTCACGACGAAGGGTGACGAAGTGAGTGCGTAATGTGATGTGCTGGGGGATGGCCGGCCGGGTCCGCCCAGCCGGGCGCAGCACCGGACCGTCGGCCCGGGCCGACGGGGGATGCGGGAGGGGAGTGGAAGGTGGCGACGGATCAGATCAGGCGCTGGGAATCGGGCGCGCTGGCGCACGCGGTCACGGACCCGTTCGGACAGGGCCCGCTGCCCTGGCTGCGCGGCAGTGAGACGTACTTCGAATCCGGCCGCATCATTCCCTGGTACGTCGACCCCGCCGTTGCCCAGGGCGATCTGCGCGAACCCGCACCCCACAAGCACAACGGCCCGCGCACCGCCGATGACGTCCACCGCCAGATCAAAGGTTTCGCCGGCACCGGCGCGGTGGCTCCCGGGGAGGCCATCGACTTCCGGGTCTCGGTCGATCCGCCCCAGCCGTTCAGCATCGACATCTACCGCATCGGCCACTACGGCGGCACCGGCGCCCACAAGGTCACCACCAGCCCCCGCCTGGCCGGCATCGTCCAGCCGCCCCCGATGGCGGTCGAGCGCACGGTCTCCTGCCACCACTGGTGGCTGTCCTGGCGCCTCCAGGTCCCCACGTACTGGAACCTCGGCGCCTATGTCGCCGTGCTCACCACCGCCGACGGCCGCTACCGCTCCCACATCCCCTTCACGGTCCGCGACAACCAGCCCGCCGACCTCCTTCTGCTGCTGCCCGACATCACCTGGCAGGCCTACAACCTCTACCCGGAGGACGGCCGCACCGGCGCCAGCCTCTACCACGCCTGGGACGAGCAGGGCGCGCTGCTCGGCGAGCGGGACGCCGCCACCACCGTCTCCTTCAACCGCCCCTACGCCGGCGCCGGACTGCCCCTCCATGTCGGCCACGCCTACGACTTCATCCGCTGGGCGGAGCGCTACGGCTACGACCTCGCCTACGCCGACGCCCGTGATCTGCACGCCGGCCGGGTCGA
The DNA here is from genome assembly GCF_004122735.1 of Streptomyces sioyaensis. Taxonomy (GTDB): domain Bacteria; phylum Actinomycetota; class Actinomycetes; order Streptomycetales; family Streptomycetaceae; genus Streptomyces; species Streptomyces sioyaensis. The sequence continues at coordinate 50,147 of NZ_SDIF01000030.1, forward strand.
CCCGTCCCGCTACCGCGGCCTGGTCTTCCCCGGCCACGACGAATACTGGTCGGTGCCCATGCGCCGCACGGTCGAGAGCGCCCGCGACACCGGCACCTCCCTCGTCTTCCTGTCCGCCAACACCATGTACTGGCAGGTCGAGCTCTCCCCGTCGCCCTCGGGCCCGGATTCGCTGCTCCAGTGCCGCAAGCGGCAGGGCCCGGGCCGTCCCGCGCTCTGGCGCGAGCTGGGCGACCCCGAGCAGCGGCTGATGGGTATTCAGTACGCCGGACGGGTCCCCGAGCCGGCGCCCCTGGTCGTCCGCAACGGCGCGCACTGGCTGTGGGAGGCCACCGGAGCCCATGAGGGCGACGAACTGCCCGGCCTGGTCGCCGGGGAAGCCGACCGCTACTTCCCCCGCACCAGCCTCCCCGACCACAGCGAACGCATCCTGCTCGCCCACTCCCCGTACCGCGACAGCGAAGGCGCCCGCCGCCATCAGGAGACCTCCCTCTACCGCGCCCCCAGCGGCGCCTGGGTCTTCGCCTCCGGCACCTTCGCCTGGTCCCCCGCCCTCGACCGCCCCGGCCATGTAGACCAGCGCATCCAGCGCGCCACCGCCAACCTCCTCGACCGCATCTGCAAACGCGACTGAACCAGGCAGCCCACGCCGGCAGAAACGTTGCCGTACCCCGCAACGCGAGCCCGCACCCTTGTGACCGTCCCTGTGCCGATCCCTCGCCGGGGCATCCGCTCCGGCGGGCGACGATCACCGCCGCCGGGCGCATCCGGCCCCCGCCCGTCAGCACCGCCCCGGGTGAGGGAGAATCGAGGGGATTCCTGGATCAACCTACGCGGAGGAAGCGTGCCCGGTTTTGTAGAAAAGCCTGAGCCGGTGGAGGTCCCCGGGCTCACCCACCTCCACACCGGGAAGGTGCGCGACCTCTACCGCAACGCCGCCGGCGAGCTGGTCATGGTCGCCAGCGACCGCACCTCCGTCTACGACTGGGTGCTGCCCACCGAGATCCCCGACAAGGGCCGCATCCTCACCCAGCTGTCCCTGTGGTGGTTCGAGCAGCTCACCGACCTGGCCCCGAACCATGTCCTGTCCACCGACGTCCCGGCCGGCGCCCCCGCCGACTGGGCGGGCCGCACCCTGGTCTGCAAGTCGCTGGACATGGTCCCCGTCGAGTGCGTGGCCCGCGGCTACCTCACCGGCTCCGGCCTGGCCGAATACCGGCAGACCCGTACGGTCTGCGGCCTGGCCCTCCCCGAGGGTCTCGTCGACGGCTCCGAGCTGCCGGCCCCGATCTTCACCCCGGCCACCAAGGCCGCCGTGGGCGACCACGACGAGAACGTCTCCTACGAGGAGGTCGCCGACCAGGTCGGTGCCGAGGTCGCCGCCGACCTGCGGTCAACGACCCTCGCCGTCTACGGCCGGGCCCGCGACATCGCCCGTGAACGCGGCGTCATCCTGGCCGACACGAAGTTCGAGTTCGGCTTCGACGGGGAGCGGCTGACCCTGGCCGACGAGGTCCTGACGCCCGACTCCTCGCGCTTCTGGCCGGCCGATCTGTGGCAGCCGGGCCGTGCCCAGCCGTCGTTCGACAAGCAGTTCGTCCGCGATTGGCTGACCTCCCCCGCCGCGGACTGGGACCGTACGGGCGAGCTGCCGCCGCCGGCCCTCCCGCCCGAGATCGTCGAGCGCACCCGCGCCAAGTACGCCGAGGCTTACGAACGCCTCACGGGCCTTTCCTGGTCGTAGCTCTTCCCGGCCCGGGCCCCGAGGGCCCGGGCGCACGAAAAGACCCCGGCCGATATCTCTACCGACCGGGGTCTTCCCCTGCTGAGCGGACGACGAGGCTCGAACTCGCGACCTCAACCTTGGCAAGGTTGCGCTCTACCAACTGAGCTACGTCCGCATGCCCCGCACAAGGCTCCTGGAATCAGTCGCCGCCGCGCGGTGCGGAGACCACTATAGCCAACCTCGCCGGCGGGCGAGCCGCGCCGCCGCACGGCAGTTCTCCGCGCCGGGCTTCGCGGCCACTGCCGAGCGGCGCTCCCGAACCGCCCCCGGCGCCGTCGACGCCCACCGGGCGATCTCCGTGACCGGCACCCCGGCCACCGTTGCATCCCCCGGTCCGGCCTCCCGGGCGCCCGGCGACGAGCCCCCAGCGCCCGTCACCAACTCCGGGCCCGCACAACGGCTTCCGGCGCATACGGCGCGGATGATCCCGGCCGGTCACAGCACCGGCACCGTCGTCGGCGCGAAGCCCGCACCGCCGCCTCCAGCGCCCGCTTCGGATGCCCCGGCCGCCCGTGGCTCGTCACGATCACCGCCCGGCAGCCCGACACCTCACTCCGCGGCGATGTGGCCACCGCCACACCACACCGTCCGCACCGTCCGCGCCCGCCTCTGCAGATCCGGCACCGCCACCTCCGGTACGTGCACCCGAGCCCCCTGGCGCACCGTGCCCGCCCTGGCAGCACGGGCAGGAGCGCCGCGGTGCCGGTCAGGATTTCCGATCGGGTCACTCAGCGGTGTGCAGCCGCTGGGACGCCATTTCCGCACGCCGTGCGGCATAGGCATCGGTGAAGGGAGTGGAGGGCAAAGACCAGGACGCCGTGCGGCATCGTTTCGGCCGACAGTCCGGTGCGGGCCAGGTCCATTCCGCCAACTGCCCCTTTCCCGCGAGCGCTCCGGCTACCTGGATAACCGGCGAAGTGTCCGGCGCGGACTTGTCGCGGCCCGGAAGCGCCAACTCGGCCCGCCCCAGGGGCAGCAGACGGGCGCACTCCCGGTTACTGCCGGGTTTTTCGCCGCTGCATTGCCCGTGCGGCGTCCCGTACTTCCCCCGATGTCTTCCCCGGCCCCTTTGAAAACCGGAGGAAATCCCCTTCCCGCCCCGGGAAGCCGAGAGCCTCGCCACCCTGTCGCAGCCGACGGAGAAACCGATCCCACGCCCGGCCTCATGGCCCTGCCGGCCGTTCGAACGGCTCCGGCCGCCGGGCCCGCTCCGCTGCCGCCGGCCGTCCGGGCAGCGGACGGCCGGCGGCATAGCGTCTGCAAACACCGGTGATGTCCATCACATCGCCCCTGGAATGGGCGCTTCCGGCGCCGCTCGCGGGGGTTTTCTCCCCGATGTTCATGCGTCCGGCGTTTCACCGGATCACGGTTCCGGTCCGTGCTGCCTGCCCGTCACCACAGCCGGGGACAAATGTCAGTTGCCCGTGTCGGGAGTGCGGGAAGTGACCGAAGTGCCGGAGCGCCTGAGTGGATCCAGGGAAATGAAGAAGGCCCCGGTCATGATGACCGGGGCCTTCTTATTCTGAGCGGACGACGAGGCTCGAACTCGCGACCTCAACCTTGGCAAGGTTGCGCTCTACCAACTGAGCTACGTCCGCAGGCATCCACTCGGCTTTCACCGAGCGGCGCGACGGCTACTCTACCTGATCCATTGGACCGGTCGAGCCGTCAGAGCGGGTGACAGGGATTGCACACTGCGCCTCCCCCTTGGAAAGGGGGCGCTCTACTACTGAGCTACACCCGCGTGACTCCGTGAGGTCCGGCCTGTCGGCCTCGCCCCTCGGCGTGTTCCAGACTCTAGCTGATCAGTAGGGGTGCTGTGCAAGTCGGCTGTGCCCGGGCCGGGGGACGCCGCTAAGTCGGTTAGTGATTGGCGGCGTTGAAGGCCTCGTACACCTTCTTCGGGATCCGCCCGCGCGGCGGGACGTCCATCTGGTTCGAGCGGGCCCAGGCGCGGACGGCCGCGGGGTCGGGGGTCACCGCGGTGCGGTGGTAGGCCTTGCCGGACTTGGCCCGCTTGCGGCCGGCCTCGACGAACGGAGCGAGGGCGCCGCGCAGTTTCTTCGCATTGGCGGGATTGAGGTCGATCTCGTACGACTTCCCGTCCAATCCGAAGGCGACCGTCTCTGCGGCTTCTCCTCCGTCGATGTCATCGGAGAGCGTTACTACTACGCGCTGCGCCACGGATATCGGTCCTTTCGTGGAGCGACCCCTTGTTGACATGGGGTGATGCTCCGGATCCGGCTGATTGGGATCAATGCTTTTTCATTTGTACAGCGATGGGCATTGCATTGTGAAGCCCAGTTAATTTTGTCAGCGTGTCTTCCCGCAATCCGGACCCCGGATCTTTTCGAGAATTTTTCCTGAGCCGCACTCCTGTCGATACCGGACCGTGATCGGGCCTGCCGCATATCTATGCGCGTAGATTTTCGAACACGGTACTGTGAGGACACCGCCTTACGCACCACACCACCGGGAGTGCCAGTGGCACGCGTCGTAGTCGACGTCATGCTCAAGCCGGAGATCCTCGACCCGCAGGGGCAGGCGGTGCAGCGCGCACTGCCACGCCTGGGCTTCGAGGGGATCGCCGACGTCCGTCAGGGCAAGCGTTTCGAACTTGAGGTGGAGGGTCCGGTCGACGACGCCGCCCTCGCTCGCATCCATGAGATGGCCGAGACCTTCCTCGCCAACACCGTCATCGAAGACTTCACCGTGCGGGTCGACTCATGACCTCGCGGATCGGGGTCATCACCTTCCCCGGCACGCTCGACGACCGCGACACCCAGCGCGCGGTCCGCGTCGCCGGGGCCGAACCGGTGCCGCTGTGGCACCGCGACAAGGACCTCAAGCAGGTCGACGCCGTGGTGCTGCCCGGCGGTTTCTCCTACGGGGACTATCTGCGGGCCGGGGCCATCTCCCGTTTCTCGCCGGTGATGGAGACCGTGATCGCGCAGGCGAAGGCCGGTATGCCGGTCCTCGGTATCTGCAACGGCTTCCAGGTGCTCACCGAGACCCACCTGCTGCCCGGCGCCATGCTGCGCAACAACCATCTGCACTTCATCTGCCGTGATCAGAAGCTGCGGGTGGAGAACGCGGAGACTTCCTGGACCGCGGACTACTCGTCCGGGCAGGAGATCAGCATTCCGCTGAAGAACATCGACGGCCGGTACGTCGCCGACGAGCGGACGCTCGACATGCTGGAGGCCGAGGGCCGGGTCGCCTTCCGCTACCTGGACGGCAACCCCAACGGCTCGCTCCGCGACATCGCCGGCATCACCAATGAGGCGGGCAATGTCGTCGGCCTCATGCCGCACCCCGAGCACGCCGTGGAGCCGCTGATCGGTACGGGCCGTACCGACGGCCTCGGATTCTTCACCTCGATCCTGAAGAAGCTGGTCAACGTATGACTCTCGACACCGTCAAGCACGCAGCCGAGACGCCGGACACCGACCAGCCGTGGGCCGAGCTCGGCCTGAAGCAGGACGAGTACCAGCGCATCCGGGAGATCCTCGGCCGCCGTCCCACCGGCGCCGAACTCGCCATGTACTCGGTCATGTGGTCCGAGCACTGCTCCTACAAGAGCAGCAAGGTCCATCTGAAGCAGTTCGGCGAGAAGGCCCCCGAGAACGACGCACTGCTCGTCGGCATCGGCGAGAACGCCGGTGTCGTCGACGTCGGCCAGGGCTACGCCGTCACGTTCAAGGTGGAGTCCCACAACCACCCCTCGTACATCGAGCCCTACCAGGGCGCGGCCACCGGCGTCGGCGGCATCGTCCGCGACATCCTCGCCATGGGCGCCCGCCCCGTCGCCGTCGTCGACCCGCTGCGGTTCGGCGCCGCCGACCACCCCGATACCAAGCGCGTGCTGCCGGGCGTGGTCGCGGGCATCGGTGGCTACGGCAACTGCCTGGGCCTGCCCAACATCGGCGGCGAGGTCGTCTTCGACGCCTGCTACCAGGGCAACCCGCTGGTCAACGCCGGCTGCATCGGCGTGATGAAGCACGAGGACATCCACCTCGCCAAGGCCTCCGGCACCGGCAACAAGGTCATCCTCTACGGCGCCCGCACCGGCGGCGACGGCATCGGCGGCGTCTCGGTCCTGGCGTCCGAGACCTTCGACGACTCCAAGCCCGCCAAGCGCCCCGCCGTCCAGGTCGGTGACCCCTTCCAGGAGAAGCTGCTCATCGAGTGCACCCTGGAGATCTTCAAGGAGGAGCTGGTCGCCGGTATCCAGGACCTCGGCGGCGCCGGGCTGTCCTGTGCGACCAGCGAGCTGGCCAGCGCCGGCAGCGGCGGTATGCGCGTCGAGCTGGACACCGTCCCGCTGCGTGACTCCTCCCTCTCGCCCGAGGAAATCCTCATGAGCGAGTCGCAGGAGCGGATGTGCGCGATCGTCGAGCCCGGCAAGGTCGACCGCTTCCTGGAGATCTGCGAGAAGTGGGACGTCATCGCCACCGTCATCGGTGAGGTGACCGAGGGCTCGCAGCTGGAGATCTTCTGGCACGGCGAGCAGATCGTGGACGTGCCGCCGCGCACCGTCGCGCACGAGGGCCCGGTCTACCAGCGCCCCTACGCGCGCCCCGACTGGCAGGACGCCCTCCAGGCAGACGACGCCGCCGCGCTGGCCCGCCCGGCGAACGCCGAGGAGCTGCGCGCGCAGGTCCTGAAGCTGGTGGCCTCGCCCAACCAGGCCTCCAAGGCGTGGATCACCGACCAGTACGACCGGTTCGTGCAGGGCAACACCGTCCTGGCGCAGCCGGAGGACTCCGGCATGGTCCGGATCGACGAGGACACCAACCTCGGTGTCGCGCTCGCCACGGACGGCAACGGCCGCTACGCCAAGCTCGACCCGTACGCGGGTGCCCAGCTGGCGCTGGCCGAGGCGTACCGCAACGTCGCCGCGTCCGGGGCCAAGCCGCTGGCGGTCTCCGACTGCCTGAACTTCGGCTCGCCCGAGGACCCGGCGGTGATGTGGCAGTTCGCCGAGGCCACCCGTGGTCTCGCGGACGCCTGCCAGACCCTGGGCACGCCGGTCACCGGCGGCAACGTCTCGCTCTACAACCAGACCGGCGAGGTGGCGATCCACCCGACCCCGGTCGTCGCGGTGCTGGGCGTGATCGACGATGTGAACCGCCGTACGCCGATCGGCTTCGCGGAGGAGGGTCAGCTGCTCTACCTCCTCGGGGACACCCGCGAGGAGCTGGGCGGTTCGGCCTGGTCGCAGGTCGTGCACGAGCACCTCGGCGGTCTGCCGCCGCGGGTCGATCTGGAGCGCGAGCGGCTGCTGGCCGAGGTACTGATCTCCGCCTCCCGCGACGGCATGATCGACGCCGCGCACGACCTCTCCGACGGCGGGCTGATCCAGGCCCTGGTGGAGTCGTGCCTGCGCGGCGGCAAGGGCGCCCGCGTGGTGGTTCCGGACGGTCTGGACCCCTTCGTCCTGCTGTTCTCCGAGTCGGCGGGCCGTGCGGTCGTGGCCGTCCCGCGCAGCGAGGAGCTCCGCTTCACCGACATGTGCGGTGCGCGGGGGCTGCCGGCCACCCGGATCGGTGTGGTCGACGGCGAAGAGATCGACATCCAGGGCCAGTTCAGCATCCCGCTGAGCGAGCTGAAGGAGGCCCACGAGGCGACGATCCCGGGCCTCATCGCCTGAGCCGGAGCCCGGGCGGCGCATCGCGTCCCCACTGACGGTCCCGACGGCCCGTCCCCACTACGGGGAGGGGCCGTCGGCGTTTCCCCGTACCGGCACCGAGGGACCGCTGACGTCATGGCGCACCCGGCCGGCGCCGCGCGCGTGCCGTCCGGCTGCCCGACCTGCCGGTCGCCCGGCACCGAACCCGCCCGGGATCACGAGGGGTTGGACACCCGGTACGGGTGCGTACGCGCCCGCCGCCGGAATCCCGGGGCGACTGTCAGTGGCGCCTCGTAGGGTGACGCACATGCCCCCCGCCGCCCGGAAGCCGCGCCCGCGCCGGTACGACCCGAAGAAGACCCGTGCAGCCGTCACGGCCCAGCTCGCTCACGTCCAGGAGGCCGTAAGCGCGCTGGCGCCCGGCCAATTGGCGCTGCCGACCCGGCTCGGCGACTGGACGGTGCGCGAGCTGGTGGCGCATCTGTCGTTGACGCTCGGCAGCGTGGCGCGCAGCCTGGCGCAGCCGGTTCCGCCGCGGGCGGCGGCCACCCTGCTGGAGTGGCCGTCCGCGGCCGCCCCGCTCGCCTCGGACATCGACGAGCGCACCCGCGCGCTGGCCGCCGCCCACGATCCCGTGGAGCTGCTGGCGCGCACCGCGGCGGAGTTCGCCGAGGTCGTCCTGCCGGAGCCGGACGACCGGCCGCTGCCCTCCCGGCCCGGCGCGATGACGCTGGCCGACATCCTGGTCACCCGCTGTGTCGAACTCGTCGTGCACTCCGACGACCTGGCGGCGGCGACCGGCCGGGAGATCCCCCTCGACCGCCAGGCGCTGGCCGCCACCACCCGCCTGCTGGCCGACGTCCTGGCGGACCGGGCGCCCGGCGGGTCGGTGGAGCTGCGGATTCCGCCGTTCGCCGTGGTGCAGTGCGTGGCGGGCCCCAAGCACACCCGCGGCACCCCGCCGAACGTCGTCGAGACCGACCCGCTGACCTGGATCCGGCTCGCCACCGGCCGTACGTCCTGGGCCGAGGCGCGGGACGCGGCGACCGTCAGCGCCAGCGGCGAGCGGTCCGACATCGGTGGATATCTGCCCCTGCTGAGCTGACGGGGCGGGCTCGGCACCGGACGGGGGTGATGGTCCGGCGCCCGCAGCGGCGGCGGCCGCGGGGCGTCGCGCATCTCACACGGAGCGGGCCGCGCCCCCGCGGCCGCGTGATCCACCCGGCCGTCGCTCCGCGTCCCGCGCCCCGGCCGGGCACCAGGTGAGCCAAGGGATCCGGGGGGCGCCGGGGCGGCGGGCCGCCCCCTGCGAGGCGTGGGCACGTCAAGGCGGGCGGCCCCTGGTTCATGCACTCGTCCAGATCCCGAGCCATCCCCGGTTCGGATGAATCCGCGACCTGCCCTAGACTCGGTGCCGTGCCACGTGGTGACGGACGACTCAGCCACGACCTGCTCCCCGGTGAGAAGGGCCCCCAGGACGCTTGCGGCGTCTTCGGTGTCTGGGCTCCGGGTGAAGAGGTCGCCAAACTCACCTATTTCGGGCTGTATGCGCTGCAGCACCGTGGACAGGAGTCCGCGGGCATCGCGGTGAGCAACGGCTCCCAGATCCTCGTTTTCAAGGACATGGGCCTGGTTTCCCAGGTCTTCGACGAGACTTCGCTCGGCTCCCTCCAGGGCCACATCGCCGTGGGCCATGCCCGCTACTCCACCACCGGTGCCTCGGTGTGGGAGAACGCCCAGCCGACGTTCCGTGCCACCGCGCACGGCTCCATCGCGCTCGGCCACAACGGCAACCTGGTCAACACCGCCGAGCTGGCGGACCTTGTCGCCGCGCTGCCCCGTGAGGGCGGCCGGGCGACGCAGGTCGCGGCCACCAACGACACCGACCTGGTGACGGCCCTGCTGGCCGGCCAGGTCGGCGAGGACGGCAAGCCGCTGACCGTCGAGGAGGCCGCCCCGCGCGTCCTGCCGAAGGTCATGGGCGCCTTCTCGCTCTGCTTCATGGACGAGCACACGCTCTACGCCGCCCGCGACCCGCAGGGCATCCGCCCGCTGGTCCTGGGCCGCCTGGAGCGCGGCTGGGTGGTGGCCTCGGAGACCGCCGCCCTGGACATCTGCGGCGCCAGCTTCATCCGCGAGATCGAGCCCGGCGAGATGGTCGCCATCGACGAGAACGGCCTGCGCAGCAGCCGCTTCGCCGAGGCCCGCCCCAAGGGCTGTGTCTTCGAGTACGTCTACCTCGCCCGCCCGGACACCGACATCGCCGGCCGCAACGTGTACCTCTCCCGGGTGGAGATGGGCCGCAAGCTCGCCGCCGAGGCACCCGCCGACGCCGACCTGGTGATAGCGACTCCGGAGTCCGGCACCCCGGCCGCCGTCGGGTACGCCGAGGCCAGCGGCATCCCCTACGGCTCGGGCCTGGTCAAGAACTCCTACGTCGGCCGGACCTTCATCCAGCCCTCGCAGACCATCCGCCAGCTCGGCATCCGCCTCAAGCTCAACCCCCTCAAGGAAGTCATCCGCGGCAAGCGCCTGGTGGTCGTCGACGACTCGATCGTCCGCGGCAACACCCAGCGCGCGCTCGTACGGATGCTCCGCGAGGCCGGCGCGGCCGAGGTCCACATCCGGATCTCCTCCCCGCCGATCAAGTGGCCGTGCTTCTTCGGCATCGACTTCGCCACCCGCGCCGAGCTGATCGCCAACGGGCTGTCGGTCGAGGAGATCGGCAAGTCCCTGGGCGCCGACTCCCTCGCGTACATCTCCATCGACGGCATGATCGAGGCGACCACGATCGCCAAGCCGAATCTGTGCCGCGCCTGCTTCGACGGCGAGTACCCGATGGAGCTGCCCGACCCGGATCTGCTGGGCAAGCACCTCCTGGAATCGGAGACCGCGAGCCGGACGAAGTCCGATGTGGACGGCGTCCAGACGCTCACCGCCGGGGTCGGCGGCGCCGACGCGCTGCGTCGCCCGTAGAGCTCGTCCACACACGACAGGAAAGTTCTCAGCCATGTCCGCTGAATCCTCCGGTGCCAGCTACGCAGCCGCGGGCGTCGACATCGAAGCCGGCGATCGCGCCGTGGACCTCATGAAGGAGTGGGTGAAGAAGGCCACCCGCCCCGAGGTCGTCGGCGGCCTGGGCGGTTTCGCCGGCCTCTTCGACGCCTCCGTCCTGAAGCGGTACGAGCGCCCGCTGCTCGCCTCGGCGACCGACGGCGTCGGCACCAAGGTCGACATCGCCCGCAAGATGGGCGTCTACGACAGCATCGGCCACGACCTCGTCGGCATGGTCGTCGACGACCTGGTCGTCTGCGGCGCCGAACCGCTGTTCATGACCGACTACATCTGCGTCGGCAAGGTCTACCCCGAGCGGGTCGCCGCGATCGTCAAGGGCATCGCCGAGGGCTGTGTGCTCGCCGGCTGCGCGCTGGTCGGCGGCGAGACCGCGGAGCACCCGGGGCTGCTGGGTGCGGACGAGTTCGATGTCGCCGGCGCCGGCACGGGCGTCGTCGAGGCCGACCGGGTCCTGGGCGCGGATCGCATCCGTACGGGCGACGCGGTGATCGCCATGGCGTCCTCCGGGCTTCACTCGAACGGGTACTCGCTGGTCCGCCACGTCCTGTTCGACCGAGCGGGAATGCCCCTGGACCGGGAGATCCCGGAGTTCGGCCGCACGCTCGGCGAGGAGCTCCTGGAGCCCACCAAGATCTACTCGCTGGACTGTCTGGCGCTGACCCGCACGACCGAGGTGCACGCCTTCTCGCACATCACCGGCGGCGGCCTCGCCAACAACCTCGCCCGCGTGATCCCGGACGGTCTGCACGCCACGGTCGACCGCGGCACCTGGACGCCGGGCCCGGTCTTCGACCTGGTCGGCTCGGCCGGTGCGGTCGAGCGCCTGGAGCTGGAGAAGACCCTGAACATGGGCGTCGGCATGATCGCCGTCGTCCCGCAGGAGTCGGTGCAGGCCGCCCTGACCACGCTCGCCGACCGCGGGGTGGACGCCTGGGTCAGCGGCGAGATCGTCGACCGCGGTGACCACGCAGAAGCAGTGACCTTGACCGGTGACTACGCGAGCTGAGCAGCCCGACCGGGCCGGCGCCCGCACCGGCAACCACCGGTGCGGCGCCCGCACCCGTCGTCATACGGTGCGCAGCGGACGTCCCACCCGCCGTCATCCGGGCAGCACAGAACCCGGTCCGGGCAATGCCCAGGACCGGGTCCGCGATGCTGTAGCGGGTGCCGCGAGCGCAGAGCGTCAGGCGCGCCGACGCTGCTCGGACGAGTCGCCCTCGTCCTCATCGTCGTCGTTGTACAGCTCTGCGTACCGTGCGTACGGGTCGTCGTCCTCGTCATCCTCGAACGGCTCTGCGTTCGGAGGCTGCTGGTTCGACGGTGATGCACCCAGCTCGTCGGCCAGTCGTGAGAGATCCGTCCCACCGCTGCTGTACTTCAGCTGGCGGGCGACCTTTGTCTGCTTGGCCTTGGCCCGGCCGCGCCCCATGGGTCGACCCCCTCAATGACGGGGCTCGATGGCCCCAGAGTCTTGACACGCGTTCATGGATCAGAGCGGGCTCTCGACAGAGAGACCGGCCCGTAGGGCTTTAACGGTACCTGCTTCCGCGGCCATACGGTACGTCGCCCGCATCACCCGCCGCTCGGCACGACCTGCAAGGCGCCCCGTCCCCGCTGGTCAACTGCGATTTTAACCTGTCCTGTCCGGCGACCCGCCGACGGGTGGTGAGGGATGTCTCCCCCGACCGCCCGCGGCGGGCCGCGCAAGGCTGTCTTTCCGGCCGTCCCGGCCGTTCCTGCTCGGTCAGGCGCGCCGCCGCGCCTCCGCCATCCGCTGCTCGGCCAGACGGTCGGCGGCCGCGGCGGGCGGAATGCCGTCGGCCTTCGCACGCGCGAATATCGCGAGCGTGGTGTCGAAAATCTTCGCCGCCTTGGTCTTGCAGCGGTCGAAGTCGAAGCCGTGCAGCTCGTCGGCCACCTGGATGACGCCGCCGGAGTTCACGACGTAATCGGGGGCGTAGAGGATGCCGCGGTCGGACAGGTCCTTCTCGACGCCGGGGTGCGCGAGCTGGTTGTTGGCGGCACCGCACACCACCGTCGCGGTCAGCACCGGCACCGACTCATCGCTGAGCGCACCGCCCAGCGCGCACGGCGCATAGACGTCCAGCCCCTCGGTGCGGATCAGTTCCACGGTGTCGGCGACGGCGGTGACCTGCGGATGCGCGGCGCGCACCCGGTCGACGCAGTCGCTGCGCACGTCCGTGATCACGACCTCGGCACCGTCCTGGAGGAGGTGCTCCACCAGGAGGTGGCCGACCTTGCCGACGCCCGCGATGCCCACCTTGCGGCCGCGCAGCGTCGGATCGCCCCAGGCGTGCTGGGCCGAGGCGCGCATGCCCTGGAAGACGCCGTAGGCGGTCAGGACGGAGGAGTCGCCGGCGCCGCCGTTGGCGGGGGAGCGGCCGGTGGTCCACTTGTTCGTCCGGGCCACGACGTCCATGTCGGCGACGTAGGTGCCGACGTCGCAGGCCGTGACGTAGCGGCCCCCGAGGGAGGCCACGAACCGGCCGTAGGCGAGCAGGAGTTCCTCGGTCTTGACCAGATCGGGGTCACCGATGATCACGGCCTTGCCGCCGCCGTGGTCCAGCCCGGCGAGGGCGTTCTTGTAGGACATGCCGCGCGACAGGTTGAGGGCGTCCAGCACGGCCTCCTCCTCGGAGGCGTAGGCATGGAAGCGGGTGCCGCCGAGGGCGGGGCCCAGAGCGGTGCTGTGGATGGCGATCACGGCTTTGAGGCCGCTGGCGCGGTCCTGGCAGAGAACGACCTGCTCATGGCCCCCCTGCTCCGTTCGGAACAGGGTGTGCAGAACGCCGCCGTCGGTGCCGGCGGGGGCCGGACGTACGTCAGTCACTGTGGTGACTCCCATAGGTCGCGAGGGATGCCCTCGTGGGGGTGGAGAGGGCCGGTTGACAAGAGCGTAAGACCTGCCGGGCCGGTTGATCCGTCGGGTGCCGAGGATCACCCTCTCCCGGGGGACGGGCGTGGGACGATCTGGTCGTATCGCAGGCCGGCGGGGGCCTTCGGGAGCTCCCGGCGGCGGACTCCCCCTTTGAAGGAGCGGGCGTGGCCCTGGCGTCGTCGGTGAAGGTCCCGTACATGGCATATCTACGGGTCTATGAGCCGCTGGCTGCATTCCCCGAGCCGGAACGCTCCCACTGGGCGCGCTATGCCAAGCGGGAGGACACCCCGACCGCCCAGGACGAGCAGCGCCGGGCACTGGCCGATCTGCTGCCGACCCCGCCGGTGCCGGTGCCGGTCCACGAGAGCGCGGACGCCTTCGTCGCCGTCGTGGACGAGGTGACGTGCGTGTGCCCGTGGCGCACCCGGCTGCGTGGCTGGCAGGCCCTGGAGGAGCTGACCGAGCTGTTGCCGGCGTCGGTGCTGGATGCTGCGCTGCCCCCGGTGGTCCGGCTCCAGGCGGCCACCGACTACGAGCGGTGGCGCGAGCGCAACCCGGACGCCCGGCCCTGGATCCGCGGGGCGACCTGGCACGTCCCGGTCCGCTGGTTCGTGCTCTTCGACGACGGCGAGCGGGAGTACGCGAAGAGTGACCAGGCGCCTGTGATGCGTTACCGGACGCCGATGGTGCAGGCCAGACGCCGGGTCGCGCGGGCGCTGCGTACGCTGCGGGACGCGCTGGAAGAGGGGCCGCTGATCGAGGGCCTGGTAGATGTGGGGCGCTGGCTCGAAGAGTTCCACCCGCGTTCGCTCGTGGAGCTGGACTACGGAGGGCTGGTGCACGCGGTGCCCGAGGGGCAGCTCGCCGAGGACCGTTCCGCCGCCGAGGTGGCGGAGGGGCTGGCGGCGTTGCGCGACGGGGACGGTGAGCGGGCCGGTGCCGCGTACGAGAAACTCTCTCAGCGGTGGCGGGCGGTGCGCGAGCGGCAGTTCTCCAGCTGAGGGCCGGCGGACGTCCAGAGGTTCACGGTGCGGAAGCGCTGCGTACGCTTTCCGGTGGTGGGGCGGTAAAGGACGTAGGTCCTTATCCGGGCGATTGCCGCAAGCGTGACCTAAAGCACTGACTTCGGGTCTTGCTCCCAAGCCATACCCTCGTGCCAAAATAGGACAAGGAGCCCGACCTGGGCTCCTTCCGTCCAACTAAGGGCGGATAGATCGGTATTGCGTTCCTTGAGGGGTCTCGTGGCGGCTGAGCACGTTGTGACTGATCGTCACGGTCGTGTGACTGTCCGCTATGGCACGGTCCATCGGCATCCGCCGAGGTTGAACACCTGAGAGGGCAATTCCATCGGTTTGGCCGACGTGGCTGGACAGATGGTGTAGTTGTAGTGCCGAGGACAAGCCGTTCGTCCTATAACCGACTCGGCCCGCGTCCGCCATTTCGGGCAACGTGGGTCAAGGTGCAGAATTTAGAGGAAAGAACCGTGATGGTTCGGTTCTCCCGAGGAGGCCGCTCATGACCGCTCGCACCCCTGACGCCGAGCCGCTGCTTACCCCCGCCGAGGTCGCCACGATGTTCCGTGTGGACCCGAAGACGGTGACCCGCTGGGCCAAGGCAGGCAAGCTCACGTCCATCCGTACGCTCGGTGGACACCGGCGTTACCGCGAGGCTGAGGTCCGCGCACTGCTCGCGGGCATTCCGCAGCAGCGCAGCGAGGCCTGAATAACCGCATAACCAGGTCGTTTTCGGGGCCCCCAACCCGAAAATGCCTACTTTGCACCACCACGCTTCACATAGCTCCATATGACGCGGCGCCTGCCCCAACGGGCCCCACACCCGCTCCACCTGGGTACGTCATCGATCGCGCTGGACTCCGCCGGGTCCAGCGCGATTTTTTTGCCTGCGCCCGCTCCAGGGCCCGTCAGGGCGCTCGGGCCAGCCTGGCGCCGGCGCCCTCCCGGATGCCGGTCAGGGTGCCTTCGCGGGTCCTGTGAGGGCCTTTCCGTGCGGACTTGGCGTCCCCGTTCCGGACCCGTTCCCGGGTGGTGCAATTGCATATATTAAATTGACTGGTTGTAGGGCGGTGGTAAGTTCCGCATCTCGCCAAACTTGTTCGGTGACACCCGTCACACTACGCGGCGCTTGAAGGCGATACGTCCGCTGCGATAGAGAACGGCACCCGCCACGCTTCACAGCCTGTCAGTGCGCGGCCGCTGAGGCGCGCGGCAATTGGTCACCGGGCCGCGGGACTTTCGTCCTCGGCTGCCGGCGGCTCGCACGGGGCCGGGGACGGTTCGGGGGCGGACCCGGGCGCCGGAGGCCCGGAGCGGCCCGTGTGCGGCTCCATGGCGAGCCGTAGCAGCTGGTGGCAGATGGGGCAGTGCCGCGTCAGATGGCGGTAGCCCGTGGCGGCTGCCAGGTGGGCCCGCAGCAGCGCCCTGGTCTCGTGCCGTACCGCTGTGCTCATCACAGACCCCTCCCTGCCCCGCACCCTTCCTCCGTGGGTACCGGCGGTACGTGCCGCCGTCAATACAGCGGGCCGCAAACCGGCTACGGAGCGCATCGGGCGGGGGGGAGGGAGCGGAGGCAGTACTACGGCTCGTGTCCCGGGAGAGGTGGACGGAGGTACGGCCCGCGGTCCGAAGGGTGCGGGGGCCGGACGGCGACGCGGGCCGCGGAGGGGGCTCCTGACGGAATGTGCTGTGTCCGAGGGCGGTCGGCGCGACGGGGCCCGCGGTCGGGGCCGGACAGCAGAACGGCCCGCACCGGAGAGGTGCGGGCCGTCAAAATGCGGTCCTGACGGGATTTGAACCCGCGGCCTCCACCTTGACAGGGTGGCGAGCACTCCAAACTGCTCCACAGGACCTTGCGTGTGCTTTCCGCTTGCGGCGGGCTGCGAAGCAAGACTGTACAGCAGGTCAGGGGGTGCGGTCGAACTCGATACCGGTGGCCCTGGTTCCTACGGCGCGGCGGCGTCCACCGCCTTCACGATGCGCTTGTCGGAGACCGGATACGCGGTCCCCAGGGCGTGGGCGAAGTAGCTCACCCGGAGCTCCTCGATCATCCAGCGGATCTCCCGGGCCGCCGCCGGCACCGGGCGGCCCTGCGGGAACTGCTCCAGCAGCCAGGCGTATTCGTCCTGCATCTCCTTCACCTTCGCCATGCGGGTGCGGTCCCGCTCGGCGTTGGTGGGCAGCTGCTGCAGACGGCGGTCGGCGGCCACCAGATAGCGCATCAGGTCCGGCAGCCGCTTGGCGCCGTGCGCCGTCACGAAGCCCGGTCTGATCAGCGCCGCCAGCTGCTCCTTGATGTCCGTGAGCGACGGCAGCAGGGAGGGGAAGGTCGTCTCCTTCAGCCGGCGCTCGCAGGCCTGCCAGGCGGCCAGCACCTCCTGCACCTGCTGGATGGTCCTCAGGGTGACGTCCACCAGGTCGGCGCGGACCGCGTCGAAGAGCTTCCGGAAGGACTCCTCGTCCCACGCCGGGCCGCCCCGGGCCGCGATCAGGCGGTCGGCGGCGGCCGTCACGCAGTCCTCGAAGAGCGCCGCGATGGAGCCGTGCGGATTACGGGACAGCGCCAGCTTCTGCTGATTGCTCAGCTTGTCCTGGGCGAACTTGGCCGGGTTGGTGGGGATGTTGAGCAGGATGAGCCGGCGGGTGCCCGCCCACATGGCGGTGAGCTGCTCGGCCTCGGTGTCGAAGAGGCGTACGGCGACGCTGCTGCCCTCGTCCACCAGCGCCGGGTACGCCTTGAGCGGCTGGCCCGCGCGGCGGGTCTCGAAGGTGCGGGGCAGCGTGCCGATCGTCCAGGACGTCAGGCCGGTGCGCTGCTCGGGGCCGGCCGGCCGGCCGTCGCCCGCGCCGCCCGTGCGGTCCCCGGCGGGCCGCTCGGCGGCCTGCTCGAAGGCCTTGGAGATGGCCGCCCGGGTCTTCGGCTTGAGCTTCAGTCGCAGCGCCTCCAGGTCCTTGGCCTCGGCGAGCTTGCGGCGCCGCTCGTCGACCACCCGGAAGGTGATCTTGAGGTGGTCGGGAACCTTGCCGGTGTCGAAGTCCGCGGCCTCGACCGGTACGCCCACCATGCGCTGGAGACCGGCCGCCAGAGAGGTCGTCAGGGCGCCCTGCAAGGGGACGGTGGAGTCCAGGAAGCGGGCCGCGAAGTTCGGCGCGGGGACGTAGTTGCGCCGGATCGGCTTGGGCAGCGACCGGATCAGCTCCGTCACCAACTGCTCGCGCAGGCCCGGGATCTGCCAGTCGAAGCCCTCGGCGGAGACCTGGTTGAGGACCTGGAGGGGGATGTGGACGGTCACGCCGTCCGCGTCCGCGCCCGGCTCGAACTGGTAGGTGACCTTGAACTTCAGCTTTCCCTGCCGCCAGGAATCCGGATAGTCGTCCTTCGTGACGGCCTCGGCGGATTCGTTGATGAGCATCGAGTGCTCGAAGTTCAGCAGCTCCGGCTCTTCCCGGTGCTTCTTCTTCCACCAGGCGTCGAAGTGCGCCCCGGAGACCACATCGGCCGGGAGGCGCTGGTCGTAGAAGTCGAAGAGCGTCTCGTCGTCCACGAGGATGTCGCGGCGCCGGGCGCGGTGCTCCAACTCCTCGACCTCGCCGAGGAGTTTGCGGTTGTCATGGAAGAACTGGTGGTGGGTGCGCCAGTCGCCCTCGACCAGGGCGTTGCGGATGAACAGATCGCGCGAGGTCTCCGGGTCGATCCGGCCGTAGGCGATCTTGCGCTGGGCGACGATCGGGACGCCGTAGAGCGTCACCCGCTCGTAGGCCATCACCGCGGCCATCTTCTGTTCCCAGTGCGGCTCGCTGTAGGCGCGCTTCACCAGATGCTGGGCGAGCGGTTCGATCCATTCCGGCTCGATCTTCGCGTTCACCCGCGCCCACAGGCGGGACGTCTCGACCAGCTCCGCCGACATCACCCAGCGCGGCGCCTTCTTGAAGAGCGCGGAGCCGGGGAACACCGCGAACTTGGCGCTGCGGGCGCCCAGATACTCGTTCTTGGCGTCGGTGTCCTTGAGGCCGATATGCGAAAGCAAACCGGAAAGCAGGGAGGTGTGGATGTGGTCCGGCGCCGCGTCCTCCTCGCTGAGGTGGATGCCCATGGTCTTGGCGACCGACCGCAGCTGGGAGTAGATGTCCTGCCACTCGCGTATCCGCAGGTAGTTCAGGAACTCGCCGCGGCACATCCGGCGGAAGGCGGAGGAGGACAGCTCCCGCTGCTGCTCGCGGACATAGCGCCAGAGGTTGAGGAACGCGAGGAAGTCGGAGCTCTCGTCCTTGAAACGGGCGTGCTGCTGATCGGCCTGCTGCTGCTTGTCGGCGGGCCGCTCGCGCGGGTCCTGGATGGACAGCGCCGCCGCGATGACCATGACTTCGCGGACGCAGCCGTTGCGGTCCGCCTCCAGCACCATCCGCGCCAGCCGCGGGTCGACCGGCAGCTGGGCGAGCTTGCGGCCCATCGGCGTCAGCCGCTTCTTGGGGTCCTTCTGCTGGGTGTCGAGCGCGCCGAGCTCGCTGAGCAGATCGACGCCGTCCTTGATGTTGCGGCGGTCCGGCGGGTCGATGAAGGGGAACTTCTCGATGTCACCGAGGCCGGCCGCGGTCATCTGCAGGATGACGGAGGCGAGATTGGTACGGAGGATCTCCGCGTCCGTGAACTCGGGGCGGGAGAGGAAGTCGTCCTCGGAGTAGAGACGGATGCAGATGCCGTCGCTGGTACGGCCGCAGCGGCCCTTGCGCTGATTGGCGCTGGCCTGCGAGATCGGCTCGATGGGCAGCCGCTGGACCTTGGTGCGATAGCTGTAGCGGGAGATCCGGGCCATACCCGGGTCGATGACGTACCGGATGCCGGGGACGGTCAGCGAGGTCTCGGCGACGTTCGTGGCCAGCACGATGCGTCTGCCCGTGTGCCGCTGGAAGACGCGGTGCTGCTCGGCGTGCGACAGCCGCGCGTACAGGGGGAGGACCTCGGTGCTGTCGGCGACGTGGCCGCCCGCCCGGTTGAGCGCCTTGTTGAGCGCGTCCGCGGTGTCGCGGATCTCCCGCTCGCCGGAGAGAAAGACCAGGATGTCGCCGGGCCCCTCGGCCCGCAGCTCGTCCACGGCGTCGCAGATCGCGGTGATCTGGTCGCGGTCGGCGTCCTGGCCGCCCTCCTCCAGCAGCGGGCGGTAGCGCACCTCCACCGGATACGTACGGCCGGAGACCTCGACGACCGGCGCACTCGGCGTCGCCCCGGCGCCGTCCCCGGCAGCCTCCGCGGCGCCCGGGGCCTGCGCGGCGCCCGGCCGGTCCGACGCCTGCACGGCGGCGAAGGTACCGAAGTGCCGCGCGAACCGCTCCGGGTCGATGGTCGCGGAGGTGATCACGACCTTGAGGTCCGGACGCCGGGGCAGCAGCTGGGCCAGATAGCCGAGAATGAAGTCGATGTTGAGGCTGCGCTCGTGCGCCTCGTCGATGATGATCGTGTCGTACTGGCGCAGCTCCCGGTCCGTCTGGATCTCGGCGAGCAGAATGCCGTCCGTCATCAGCTTGACCAGGGTGTCGCCGCCGACCTGATCGGTGAAGCGGACCTTCCAGCCGACCGCCTCACCCAGCGGGGTCTTCAGCTCCTCGGCCACCCGCTCGGCGACCGTACGGGCCGCGATCCGGCGCGGCTGGGTGTGCCCGATCAGGCCCCGGACGCCCCGGCCGAGCTCCAGGCAGATCTTGGGGATCTGCGTCGTCTTGCCGGAGCCGGTCTCACCGGCGACGATCACGACCTGGTGGTCGCGGATCGCGGCGAGGATCTCGTCCTTCTTCTGGCTGACCGGCAGCTCTTCGGGGTACGTGATCCCGGGCACCGCGGCGCGGCGCTGGGCCACCCGCAGCTCCGCCTCGTCGACACCGCCGGCGATCTCGGCGAGCACGGCCGCCCGGGCTTCGGGCTTACGGATCCGGCGCGCGCCGTCGAGCCGGCGCCCCAGCCGCTGCTGATCGCGCAGCATCAGCTCGGGAAGACGCTTCAGCAGCTCGGGCAGGGTGGGAGCGGTGCCGTCGGGCAGGGCGGAGGCAGGCTGACTGGACATACGTCCCCCAGGATCTCACCTCGCGTAAACGACTGGCGAACCATTTGCCCGCGCAGGGGCGGCCCACCGCCCGCGGGCCGGCGCGCGGGCCGCCGCAAAAACGGGTTTCCGGCGCCTTCGCGGGTGCGTGAGGATGACCGCATGGACAACGGATTACGACGAGTGGCCGGCGCGGCCCTGATGGCCGCCGGTATCGCCTTCGCCGCCTGGCTCGTCTTCGGCGCGCCGCACGACTGGGACGGAGACGTGCGGCTGCTGCGGATGGCGCTGGGCCTGGGGGCGACGGCGGTGATCAGCGGTGGTGCCCGGCTGATCTTCTGGCAGCCGTCGAGCGAACGCGGCGGGGCCGGGCGGAAATGAAGTGGGCCCCGATTCGAGGAATCGGGGCCCACTTCCAAAAGGTGTGGCTGGGGCCGGGGTCGAACCGGCGACCTATCGCTTTTCAGGCGATCGCTCGTACCAACTGAGCTACCCAGCCGCAGCGGTCCTGACGGGATTTGAACCCGCGGCCTCCACCTTGACAGGGTGGCGAGCACTCCAAACTGCTCCACAGGACCTTGCATTGTGCGAAACCGGCGTGAACCAGTCTCCCACACGGTGATGCGTGCCCCCAACGGGATTCGAACCCGTGCTACCGCCTTGAAAGGGCGGCGTCCTGGGCCACTAGACGATGAGGGCTGGTGGCCACCTTGGCGTCGTTACCGGCGCCGTCGGGGACGTGAGAAGCATATGGGATGGGAGGACCGTTCGCCAAAACGGTTTACCCGGTGCCGTCGGAAGAGCTCCTGGCCGGGCGGGAAAGGGGGCCTGCCGAGGGGCCGGACGGCGGGCCGGTGGAGTGAAGCGGAGGGGAGGGCGACGGCGTGGCGCCGGGCCGGTTCTCGCGGGGGAGATGGCGGCTGACCTCGGCCCGGGACAGGCCCAGGCCGCCCAGGGTGATCTCGTCCCACGCCTGCAGCCGTTTGGTCTTCCGGTCCAGATAGAGCACCGACGTCTGGACCGGCGCGGGCTTTTTGTTCTGCACCGCGCGCAGCCCGCCGCCGCCCGTGGAGCCCTCGACCATCAGCCGGGTGCCTTGGGGGAGCGTGGTGTTCTCCCGGTGGTGGAGGTGGCCGGCCAGGGCGAGCGGCGCCAGGCCGTCCGCCTCGGTCGCGGCGACGGGGTTGTGGGCCAGCGCGATGTCGACGGGGGTGCCGGCCAGCCGCTGGGTGCGCAGCGCGCCGGCGAGCCGGCCGCCGGCGGTGCGCTCGGCGGGGTCGCCGGCCGCCACCACGGAGCGGTCCGGGGTGAACTGCGGGTCGCCGATGCCCGCGATCCGTACGCCGGCGATCCGGGTGACGTCGCCGTTGTCGAGGACCGTGACGTGCTTGCGGTGGGTCAGATACCGCTGCGTGGTGCGCGAGTCGTGGTTGCCGCGCACCCAGACGTACGGGGCGCCGAGGGAGGAGGCCGGGTCCAGGAAGTGGTTCTCGGCGGCCGAGCCGTGGTCCATGGTGTCGCCGGTGTCGACGATCACGTTGATCCGGTACTGCTTCACCAGGGAGGCGATGATCCCCCAGCTGCCGGGATTGAGGTGGATGTCCGAGACGTGCAGGACGCGGAGGGTGGTGGGGTCCGGCTGGTACGCGGGCAGCGTCGACGTGGCGTCGTAGAGCTTGGTGACGTTGGTCACCAGCCGCGCCAACTCCTTCTGGTAGACGTGGAATTCGCTGACGATGCTGCGGGCGTTGCCGACCACGGACGGGGCCGAGGAGAGCAGTCCGGAGAACTTCGGTTCCAGTACGGACCGGGGGTTCCAGGTGGCGTACGCGGTGCCCGCACAGGCGGCGAGCAGGGTGAGCGCCAGGCCGCCGGCGGCCAGTGCGCGGCGCGGGCGGCGGTGCACGGCCAGGCTCAGCGCGGTGGCGCCGGACGCCACGGCGACGCAGGAGTGCAGCGCCAGCCGCAGGGCGCCGTGGGTGACGTCACGGGTGACCTCGTCCTGCAGGCCGGCGAACCGCTCGGGGTGGTCGACCAGCGCCTGGGAGCGGATCGGGTCCAGCCGGTCGACGTCGACATCCAGCCGGACGGGTGCGTAGTGGCTGCTCAGTTCCAGGTCGCCGAGCGGCGCAACGGTGATCCTGGTGCCGCCGGTCAGGGAGGGGCGCAGCGCCATGCTGGTGTCCATCGGGCCGACCGGGACGCGGAGGCTGCCGATCAGGAGCAGTCCCAGCCAGGCACCGAGGACGGTGACGGCCATCAGGCCGAGGGCGGAGCGCACGGGGCGGCGCGGAGCGCCGTCGGGCAGGGTGGCGGTGGGGGCCGTACGGCGGGAGCGGTAGGCGCTGCGGACGGCTGCGGGCAGTGCGCGTACGCCGTCGGAAACGGTGGGCAGCAGCCGGTGCGGGGGGCGTTGCGAGCGGTCGGGGTGCGGTGTCCGGGAGCGCGCGGCGCGGGCCATTGGTCCCGTATGCCCCACCGCGGCGCCGTTAAGCGAGGAGCGGCGGCTTCCGGTTGGGCTGCGGTGCGGCGGGCGGTCCGCGACGATCGGTGGGGGGCCGGGTGGCGGAGAATGGTGGTGTGCTGGAAATGACGCGCGAGGAGTTCGAGGAACTGGTCGCCGAGGCGCTGGACCGGATCCCGCCGGAGCTGACCCGGCTGATGGACAACGTGGCGGTCTTCGTCGAGGACGAACCCCCGGCGGACGACCCCGGGCTGCTCGGGTTGTACGAGGGGACGCCGCTGACCGACCGCGGGGAGTGGTACGCCGGTGTGCTGCCGGACCGGATCACCGTCTACCGGGGGCCGACGCTGCGGATGTGCGACACCCGCGAGGACGTGGTCGCGGAGACCGAGGTGACGGTCGTTCATGAGATCGCGCACCACTTCGGGATCGACGACGAGCGGTTGCACGCGCTCGGGTACGGCTAGGGCATGTCCTCAGGGTCGGAAAGGCCGCGGCGAGGTGCCGTGTCCGGGGGCACCTCCCAGCGGTAGCTGGGGGAGCGTCGCGGCTCCGGCCTTCCGGTGGGCCGGCGGGCTGCCGGGGCGTCCCCGGAGGCGCACCCGGCGCGATCCGCCGGGTGTCGCGCGTGTCCTCGGGCGGGCGGCGGGAGTTGGGCAGGGCGTCCGTGCCGCTGTCCCTGCGCTCCGGATCCGGAGGTCCCGCCGTGCGCCCGAGCCCTTACCACCACTCGTCCCCGATGCCGACACCGTCCCCGTCGTCGTCCACAACCCTTGCCCCTGCCCCCGCCACCCGCCCCCCGACGGGCCGGATGCGCTCCCGTGCCGCCGCGGCCGTGACCGTCTCCGCGCTGGCCTTCTCGTTGGCCGGCTGCATGAGCGTGAGCGATCCGGAACAGCCGAAACCGTCCGGCAGTACGGCGCGGCACGACGCGAAGGACGGGGCGCACGGCCCCGGCGGGGTGTCCGTCGACGGCCGCGGCGGCGGTCCGCGGCGGATGGGGCGCGGCGGCGCGGCGCACCCGGCCGGCGGCGACGACAAGGAAGCCGACGACGCACAGAGCGCGGTACCGACACCGTCCGAGCCCGGCGCTCCGTCCCGTCCGGTGCAGCCGTCGGGCCCTGAGCCCGGCGCGGAAGCGGGCCATGGCGGCGGGCACGGCGGCCGTCCCGGGCACGCCCAGCCCTCGCCCTCGCACCCCGACCGCCCGGCCACTCCGCCGGCCCAGACCACCCCCGCCACGCC
>NZ_SDIF01000284.1 GCF_004122735.1 Streptomyces sioyaensis
CCTCCTGCCTTCCTCCCTCCCTACCGCACCACCGCCATCTCCCGCCCCGTCTCGTTCAGTCGCCGCCCGCCCGACTCCGTACACGTCACGATGTCCTCGATCCGCACCCCGAACCGCCCCGGCAGATAGATCCCCGGCTCGATCGAGAAGCACATCCCGGGCACCAGCGTCAGATGCTCGCCCTCGACCATGTACGGCGGCTCGTGGGTGGTCACCCCGATCCCGTGCCCGGTCCGGTGGATGAAGTACTCGCCGTACCCCGCGGCCTTGATCACCTTCCGGGCCACCCGGTCGATGTCCTGGCATGCGACGCCCGGCCGCACCGCCTCGAACGCCGCCTGCTGCGCCTCCCGCACGACGTCGTGCACCTTGCGCTCCTCGGCACCCGGCTGCCCGACGTGCACGGTCCGTGTCGTATCCGAGCCGTAGCCGTCCTTGAGGCCGCCGAAGTCGAGCACGACCATGTCGCCGTCCTCGATGACCCGCTCCCCGGCCTCGTGGTGCGGATTGGCGCCGTTAGGGCCCGAGCCGACGATCGTGAAGTCCACCTGGCTGTGTCCGTGCTCGACCAGCAGCCGTGCCAGATCCGCCGCCACCTCGGACTCCCGGCGCCCCCCGAAGGGCCGCCGCAGAATCTCCTCGTACGTCGCGTCCGCGGCGGCTCCGGCCGCGGCCAGCCGCGCCACCTCATGGGCGTCCTTGACCGCCCGCAGCATCGGCAGCACCTCCGTCAGCGCCGCGTATGCACTGCCCGGCAGCGACCGTTGCAGCCCGAGCAGGTGCATCGCCCAGGTCGAGTCGGACAACCCGTAACGTCCCTGCGGGTCCACCCACTTGGCGACCTCGGCATACGGGTCCGCACCGTCGGCCCACCCCGACACCTCCAGCGCCGGGGCTCCTACGGAACGCTCCGCATCCGGATACTCCAATACGGGCACCAGCAGCCGCGAGCGCCGCCCCGGCTCGATCACCAAGGCGGTCAGCCGCTCGGTGACCGCGGTCGGCCGGTAGCCGCACAGCCACGTCAGATCCGGCCCCGGTGTCACGATCAGCCCGGCCAGCCCGGCATCGGCGGCCACCCGCCCGGCCCGCGCCATCCGCCGCTCGTAGTCCTCATGCGTCATCGAAGTCACCATGCCGCTGAACTTACGCCGCTACGCCCCCGCCGACCCGGCACACGCC
>NZ_SDIF01000285.1 GCF_004122735.1 Streptomyces sioyaensis
GGGTCCTGGCGGACCTCGTCGGGCAGGTCGGTGACCTCGGGCAGGCCCAGTTCCTCGCCCTGGTAGAGGTAGGCGGAGCCGGGCAGGGCCAGCATCAGGAGGGTGGCGGCGCGGGCGCGGTCCAGGCCGCCGCCGAGGCGGGTGGTGTGGCGTACGACGTCGTGGTTGGACAGGACCCAGGTGGTGGGGGCGCCGACCGAGGCGGTGGCGGCGATCGAGGCGTCGATGACCGCACGCAGCGCCCCGGCCTGCCAGGGGGCGTTCAGGAACTGGAAGTTGAAGGCCTGGTGGAGCTCGTCGGGGCGGACGTACAGGGCGAGGCGCTCGGGGGTGGGCGCCCAGGCCTCGGCGACGCCGATCACCTGCTTGCCGTGGGCCTCGCCGTAGCCGTCCAGCAGCCGGCGCCAGGTGCGGTGGATGGCGTGCACCCCGTCCTGGTCGAAGAACGGCAGGACCTGGGTGCCGATCAGCTGGGCCTGCCGGCCGTGGCCGATGTCCGGCAGACCGGGCGCCTTGATCATGCCGTGCGCGACATCGATCCGGAATCCGTCCACCCCCAGGTCGAGCCAGAAGCGCATGATGGCCTCGAATTCGGCGTGCACCTCCGGGGCGTCCCAGTTCAGATCGGGCTGTTCGGGGGCGAAGAGGTGGAGGTACCAGTCGCCGCGGTCGGTACGCGTCCAGGCCGGGCCGCCGAAGACCGACTCCCAGTCGTTGGGCGGGAGTTCGCCACCCGGCCCCTTGCCGGGACGGAAGACGTAGCGCTGCCGGGCCAGTTCGGGGTCCTGGAACCACGGGTGCCGGTCGGAGGTGTGGTTGGGCACGATGTCGACGATCACCCGCAGGCCCAGGTCATGGGCGGTGCGGAGGAGGATGTCGGCATCCTGGAGGCTGCCGAAGAGCGGGTCGACTGCGCGGTAGTCGGCGACGTCGTAGCCGCCGTCGGCCTGCGGTGATTCGTAGAACGGGGTGAGCCAGACGGCGTCCACCCCCAGGTCCCTGAGGTACGGCAGCCGCTCACGGACCCCGCGCAGATCGCCGATGCCGTCGCCGTCGCTGTCGGCGAACGAGCGGACGTAGACCTGGTAGATGACGGCGTCCCGCCACCACCGGGAACCCCGGTCGGTCTCGGGGGCCCGGGG
>NZ_SDIF01000286.1 GCF_004122735.1 Streptomyces sioyaensis
CCCAGGGCTACCACTACGGCCCCACCTTCCAAGGCCTCCAAGCCGCCTGGCAGCACCACGACACCACCTACGCCGAAATCACCCTCCCCCAGGAAACCCAGCACGCCGCCGCCGCATTCACCCTCCACCCCGCCCTCCTGGACGCCGCACTGCACGCCACGGACCTCGCCCAGAGCGACGAACCACACAAGGCCCAGCAGACGGCTCTCCCCTTCGCATGGAGCGGCGTCACGGTGCATGCGAAGGGCGCAACCTCGCTGCGGGTGGCCATCACCACCACGGCGAACGACGGCGTACGGCTCCAACTCGCCGACCCGGCAGGCAATCCGGTCGCCGTGGTGGAGGAGCTGGCCATGCGGCCCGTCTCCGCCGACCAGATCGCGGCAGCGCGCGACGGTGCCGATACCCCCCTCTACCTCGTGGAGTGGACCGCCCTACCGTCCGCCACGACTCCACCGGGCTCCGGCGCGGACCGGGCGGAAGGCAGCAGCACCCGCAGTTGGGCGGCGCTCGGCCCGCAGGCCGCGCAGTGGGAGTGGACCGGCGCCGCCACGTATACCGAGCTGGCGGCACTGACCGGCGACGTACCGGACGTGGTCGTCCTGACCTGCCCGGAGGGCCGGGACGGCGACAACATGCCGCAGCAACTGCGGAAAGCAACCGGCAGCGTGCTGGCGGCTCTTCAGGAATGGCTGGCCGACGAGCGGTTCGAGGATTCCCAGCTGGTGGTGGCGACACGCGGGGCGGTCGGCCCTCGCGATCCTCGCGATGAGCATGCCGAGCCGGCGGACCTCGCGGGTGCGGCCGTGTGGGGCCTGGTGCGCTCCGCACAGGCCGAGCACCCGGACCGTTTCACCCTGCTGGACTGGGACGGCACGCAGATTCCGCTTTTCCTGCTCGCCACCACCCTCTCCAGTGGTGAGCCGGAACTGGCCCTGCGCAACGGCGAGACCTACGTACCCCGACTCACCCGAGCCACCACACCCACACCCACTCCCACCCTCGAACCCACCGCCTTCGAAAACTGGGACCCCGAGGACACCGTTCTGATCACCGGCGGTACCGGCGGACTCGCCACCCTCCTCGCCGAACACCTCATCACCCACCACCACATCCGCAACCTCACCCTCGCCAGCAG
>NZ_SDIF01000287.1 GCF_004122735.1 Streptomyces sioyaensis
GGCGGGGGGACCGTGGGCGGCGGTGGGGTGGTGAGGGTGAGCGGGTCGAGTGGCTCGGATGAGTCGACCGACTCGGGTGCCCCGGATGACTCCGATGAGTCGACGGATTCAGATGGCTCGGATGACTCGGGTCGCCTGGATGGCTCGGATGACTCGGGTGGCCTGGTTGGCTCGGATGGCTCGGATGACTCGGGTCGCCTGGACCGGTCTTCCTGGTGTCTACTCACCGGGCTTGATCAGATAGCCCGCGCCCCGGCGGGTGTGAATCATCGGCGCCCGCCCGACGTCGATCTTCCGCCGCAGATACGAGATGTAGAGCTCCACGACGTTGGCCTGGCCCCCGAAGTCATAGCTCCAGACCCGGTCGAGGATCTGCGTCTTGCTCAGCACCCGCCGCGGATTGCGCATCAGATAGCGCAGCAGCTCGAACTCGGTGGCCGTCAGATGGATCTCCTGGCCGTCCCGCCACACCTCATGACTGTCCTCGTCGAGCACCAGATCGCCCACCGTCAGCCGCGACTCGCTCCGCGCGGCGGCCGCCCCGGCCCGGCGCAGCAGCCCCCGCAGCCGGGCCACCACCTCTTCCAGGCTGAACGGCTTGGTGACATAGTCGTCGCCGCCCGCCGTCAGCCCGGCGATCCGGTCCTCGACCGCGTCCTTGGCGGTCAGGAACAGCACCGGAACGTCCGGCAGTTCACGCCGCAGCCGTCCGAGCACCGTCAGCCCGTTCATGTCCGGCAGCATCACATCGAGCAGGACCGCATCCGGCCGCCAACTACGGGCGCAGCGCAGCGCGCTCGCGCCGTCTCCCTCCGCGCGGATGTCCCAGCCCTCGTAGCGCAGCGCCAGCGACAGCAGATCGGCGAGCGAGGACTCGTCGTCCACGACCAGGACCCGCACGGGACTGCCGTCGGCCCGCAGCAGCTCCGGCTGCTTCGCGGGCGCGCCCCTGGAGGACGAGGCCGAAGCCGGCGTACGAAACGACGCTGAGGACGACGAAGTCACGGTCATGTCCGTGAGCTTGGGACGCCGCCGTGAAAGCTTCCTTGCGCCTTTCTGTGAATTTCCTGAGAATCCCCCTTGCTTCGCTTCCCCCTCCCCCCGGGGGCCC
>NZ_SDIF01000288.1 GCF_004122735.1 Streptomyces sioyaensis
GTGGGGAGGGTGAGGGGTTCGGGGAGGCCGAGGAGCCAGGCGGAGCGGTGGATGCTGTGGTGGGCGTTGGCGCCGCAGACGATCTGGAGGGGGCCGGCCGTGGGGTGGTCCGCCGCGGCGGCCTCGCGGGCGAGGAGCAGGGCGAGCTGGTTGGATTCGGTGCCGCCGGTGGTGATCAGGGCGTCGGGGGCGGTGGCCCGGGGGTAGACCAGGGCGGCGAGTGCGCTGCTGGTGAGGGTTTCCAGGGCGGAGGCGGCGGGGGCCTGGTCCCAGGAGTCCATGGAGGGGTTGAGGGCGCACGCGGCGAGGTCCGCGGCGGTGGCGAGGGCCAGGGGCGGGCAGTGCAGATGGGCGGCGCAGTGCGGGTCGGCGGGGTCGGCGGCGCCGGCGGCGAGGGTGTGGACGAGGGTGCGCAGGGCGGCGTGCGGGCCGGTGCCGTGTGCGGGCAGGAGGGGGTGGCAGGCGTCGCGTACGGTGCGGGCGACGGCGTCGGGGCCGCCGGGCGGGAGGGGCCCGGCACGGTCCTCGGCGCCGGTGGTGAGGGCGTCGAGGACGGTGTCGAGGAAGGGGCGCAGTGCGCGGGGGCCGTTGGTGCCGCCTGCGAGGGCGGTCCCGGCAGGGGGCGCAGACATCAAGGTGCTCTTCTGTCAGGTGAGTTGGGGCGGTCCCATGCGGACGAGCCCTGAGGCGGCCCTAAGTTACTTTCCCTGTACAGCACGTATCTACTGGTTGCGGTCATACCACCCGTAAGTGGTACGGATGTTTACCGCGGGTGTGTGCGGGGTGCCGCCGGCTGCCGGTCCGGCGGCACCCGTTGGTGCCGGGCCTGCGGCTACCGGCCGTCGGTCGCCGCGCGTATCGCCAGCGCCCGCCGCAGGTCGTCCAGCTGGTCGACCAGTTTGCGGCGCAGGGCGGGGGTCGCCCGGCCGTCGGCGAGGCAGGCCTCGCCGAGGCGGAGGGTCTCGTCCTCGACGAAGGTGGCGGGGAAGGCCTGGCGGCCGGCGGCGGCGGCCGCCAGGCCTTCCCCGCCACCTTCGTCGAGGAC
>NZ_SDIF01000031.1 GCF_004122735.1 Streptomyces sioyaensis
CGCCCGCCCACCCCGACCAGCAGCAAGAGGAGGGACATGTCCCGCACGTCCGCACCCCGTTCCCGTGTGGTGGTCATCGGTGCCGGCATCGTCGGCGCCTCTCTCGCCGACGAGCTGACCGCCCGCGGCTGGAGTGATGTCACCGTCCTCGAACAGGGCCCGCTCCCGGCCCCCGGCGGCTCCACCTCGCACGCGCCCGGCCTGGTCTTCCAGACCGGCCCGTCCAAGACCATGACCGAGTTCGCCGCCTACACCGTGCGGAAGTTCGGCTCCCTCGACGTCGACGGGCTGCCCTGCTTCCACCCCGTCGGCGGACTGGAGGTCGCCACCACCGAGGCCCGCTGGGCCGATCTGCACCGCAAGGCCGGACTCGCCGCCTCCTGGGGCGTACGCGGTGAACTCCTCACCCCGCACCAGTGCAAGCAGCTGTGGCCGATGCTGGACGAGACCCGGCTGCACGGCGGCTTCCACACCCCCGACGACGGCCTGGCCCGGGCAGTGCTCGCCTGCCGCGCCCAGATCGACCGGGCCACCCGGCGCGGCGCACGCTTCCTGGAGCGGCACACCGTCACCGGCATCGAGCGGGCGGACGGCCGGGTCACCGGCGTGGTCACCGACCGGGGCACCTTCCCCGCCGACCACGTCGTCTCGGCCGCCGGTTTCTGGGGCCCGGTGATCGGCGCGATGGCCGGGGTGGACGTCCCGCTCCTCCCGCTGGCGCACCAGTACGCCACCACCGCACCACTGCCCGAGCTCACCGGCGTCAACGACCCGCGGACCGAGGCGAGCAAGCCGATCCTGCGCTTCCAGGACCGTGATCTCTACTTCCGCGAGCACACCGACCGGCTGGGCATCGGCTCCTACGCCCACCGCCCGATGCCCGTCGACCCCTTCACCGTCCCCGCCTACGACGACGCCCCCACCATGCCGTCGTCGCTGCCCTTCACACCGGACGACTTCGCCCCGAGCTGGCAGGACAGCATCGGGCTGCTGCCCGCGCTGGCGGACTCCCGGGTGGCCGAGGGCTTCAACGGCGTCTTCTCCTTCACCCCCGACGGCATGCCGGTTCTCGGCGAATCCCGCGAACTGCGCGGATTCTGGCTCGCCGAGGCGGTCTGGGTCACCCACTCCGCGGGCGTCGCCAAGGCCGTCGCCGAGTGGATGACCGACGGGCGGCCCGCGATCGACATCCACGAGTGCGACCTCTACCGGTTCGAGGACGCCCAGCGCTCGCCCGCCTACCTCGCCGACCGCGGGGCGCAGAGCTTCATCGAGGTCTATGACGTCATCCATCCGCTGCAACCCATGGACCAGCCGCGCCCCCTGCGCACCAGCCCCTTCTTCCCCCGGCAGCAGGAACTCGGCGCGTACTTCCTGGAGGGCGGCGGCTGGGAACGCCCGCACTGGTACGAGGCCAACGCCCCGCTCGCCGAGGGGCTCGAACTCCCCGAGCGCGACGCCTGGTCGGCACGCTACTGGTCGCCGATCGCCGCCGCGGAAGCCAAGGCGACCCGCGAAAAGGTGGCCCTGTACGACATGACCCCGCTGCGCCGGCTGGAGGTCACCGGACCCGGCGCCCTCGCCTTCCTCCAGCACATGACCAGCAACAACCTTGCGAAGAAGCCGGGCGCGGTCACCTACACCCTGCTCCTGGACGAGGCCGGCGGCATCCGCTCCGACCTCACCGTCGCCCGGCTCGCCCCGGACCGCTTCCAGGTCGGCGCCAACAGCGGAGCCGACCTCGACTGGCTGCTGCGGCACGCCCCCGACGGGGGCGTCCAGGTCCGCGACATCACCTCCGGCACCTGCTGTATCGGCGTCTGGGGACCGCTGGCCCGCGACCTCGTCCAGCCGCTCACCCGCGACGACTTCTCCCACCAGGCCTTCGGCTACTTCAAGGCCCGGCACACCCACCTCGGCCACGTCCCGGTCACCGCGATGCGGCTCAGCTACGTCGGCGAGCTCGGATGGGAGCTGTACACCACCGCCGACCTGGGGCTCCGCCTGTGGGACACGCTCTGGGAGGCCGGGCAGGAGCACGGGGTGATCGCCGCCGGGCGCAGCGCCTTCAACAGCCTCCGCCTGGAGAAGGGGTACCGCGCCTGGGGCCATGACATGACCACCGAACACACCCCGTACGAGGCCGGCGTCGGCTTCGCGGTCCGCCCCGCCAAGGGCGACTTCGTCGGACGGGCCGCGCTGGAGGGCAGGAGCGAGGACACGGCAGCGCGCAAGCTCAGCGCGCTCACCCTCGACGACCCCTCGGCCGTCGTGCTGGGCAAGGAACCGGTCTACGTCGACGGAGTGCCGGCCGGCTACGTCACCTCCGCCGCCTACGGCTACACGCTCGGCCGCGCGATCGCGTACGCCTGGCTGCCGGCCCGTGCGTCGGTCCCCGGCACCCCCGTCCATATCGAGTACTTCGGTGAGAAGATCCCGGCCACCGTCGCCCAGGAGCCGCTCTTCGACCCGCAGATGGAGCGCATCCGCAGGTAGGAACGGCCGGTGCGGCGAGCCGCCCGCACTCCCCGTACGCAGCACCGCACCCCGTACGCAGAAGGAGCAACCGCATGGCTCCCACCTACGACGTCATCGTCCTCGGCCTCGGTGGCATGGGCAGCGCCGCCGCCCACCATCTCGCCGCCCGCGGCGCCCGGGTCCTGGGCCTGGAGAAGTTCGGCCCGGTGCACAATCGAGGCTCCAGCCACGGTGGTTCCCGTGTCACCCGGCAGTCCTACTTCGAGGACCCCGCCTATGTACCGCTGCTGCTGCGCTCGTACGAGCTGTACGAGAAGCTGGAGCGGGACACCGGCCGGGAGATCGCCACCCTCTGCGGCGGGGTGATGGTCGGCCGCCCCGACAGCCGTACGGTGCGCGGCAGCCTGGAGTCCGCCCGGCAGTGGGACCTGCCGCACGAGATGCTGGACGCCGGGGAGATCCGCCGCCGCTTCCCGACGCTCACCCCGGCCGACGACGAGGTGGCCCTGTACGAGGAGCGGGCGGGTCTGGTCCGGCCGGAGTACACCGTGGCCGCCCATGTCCAGCTCGCCGGCCAGGACGGCGCCGAGCTGCACTTCGAGGAGCCGGTCACCCGCTGGGAGGAGCTGCCCGGCGGCACCGGGGTCCGGGTCCACACCCCCGAAAACTCCTACACCGCGGGCCAGTTGGTGATCTGCCCGGGTGCCTGGGCGCCCCGGCTGCTCACCGACCTCGGCGTCCCGTTCACCATCGAACGGCAGGTCATGTACTGGTTCGCCCCCGAGGGCGGCACCGCGCCCTTCGTCGCGGACCGGCACCCGATCTACATCTGGGAGGACGACCGGGGCGTCCAGATCTACGGTTTCCCGTCGATCGACGGCCCCGGCGGCGGCGCCAAGGTCGCCTTCTTCCGCAAGGGCACCGTCTGCACCCCCGAGACCATCGAACGCACCGTGCACGACGACGAGGTACGGGCCATGGCCGCGCAGCTCGCCCCGCGGCTGCCCACCCTCCCCGGCCGCTTCCTCAAGGCCGCCACCTGCATGTACTCCAACACCCCCGATGAACACTTCGTGATCACCCGGCATCCCGCGCACCCGGAGACCGTGACCGTCGCCTGCGGATTCTCCGGCCACGGCTTCAAGTTCGTGCCCGTGGTCGGCGAGATCGTCGCCGATCTCGCGCTGACCGGTGCCACCGCGCATCCCATCGAGCTGTTCGACCCCCGCCGGCCCGTCGCCGCGGCCGTCTGAGGAGACCGGATATGACGACCACACCCACCCAGTCCGCGCCGGCCGCGGCCACCGCCCCCGCGACCACGCCCAGCCTGCTCGCCACCCTCGCCGGCCACCACTACACCGACCCGGAGATCTTCCGCCAGGAACAGGAGAAGATCTTCGAGCGCCTGTGGTTCTGCGCGGTCCGCAGCGCCGACCTGGACAAGCCCGGCGCCTTCCGCACGGTCCGGATCGGCCGGGAGAGCGTACTGATCACCCGCAACCGCTCCGGCGCACTGCGCGCCTTCCTCAACATCTGCCGGCACCGCGGCGCGCAGCTGTGCACCGAGGAGTCCGGCGAGGTCCGCCGCACCCTCCAGTGCCCCTACCACGCCTGGACCTACGACCTCGACGGCCGCCTGGTGGCCGCCCCAAACCTGCAGAAGATGCCGGACGTCGACCGCACCGAGCGCGGTCTGGTCACCGTCCCGCTGCGGGAGTGGCTCGGCTACGCCTGGGTGTGTCTGGCCGACGAACCCCCGTCCTTCGAGGACACCGTGATCGGTGCGGCCATCGAGCGGCTGGGGGACACCGCCTCCCTCGACCGCTACCGCACCGAAGGCCTCGCCCTCGGCAAGCGCGTCACCTATGACGTGCACGCCAACTGGAAGCTCATCATCGAGAACTTCATGGAGTGCTACCACTGCGCCACCATCCACCCCGAACTCACCGAGGTGCTCCCGGAGTTCGCCGACGGCTTCGCCGCCCAGTACTACGTGGGACACGGTGCGGCGTTCGCCGAGGAAGCCACCGGGTTCACCGTGGACGGCACCGAGGGCTTCGGCCGGCTCCCCGGCATCGAGGACACCCAGGACCGCCGGTACTACGCGATCACCGTCCGGCCGCAGGTCTTCGTCAACCTCGTCCCGGACCATGTCATCGTCCACCGGATGTTCCCGATGGCGCCCGACCGCACCGTCGTCGAATGCGACTGGCTGTATCTGCCCGAGGTCGTCGACTCCGGTGCCGATGTCTCCAAGTCCGTCGAGCTCTTCCACCGGGTCAACGCCCAGGACTTCGCCGCCTGCGAGCGCACCCAGCCGGCCATGAGCTCCCGTGCGTACCGCGCCGGCGGGGTGCTGGTGCCCAGCGAGCACCACATCGGCGCCTTCCACCGGTGGGTGACCGACTGTCTGGCGGGGGAGGGAGCCTGACCCGCGGCGGGTATCCCGCCTCGCTCCGGGCGGACCCGGGGCCGCCGCTCCCGCGGTGGCCCCTACCGTGCGGCCGCCGCCCGGCGCCAGGCCGCGGTGCGCAGCAGCCGCAGCCCGTTGAGGCCGACGAGGACGGTGGAGCCCTCATGGCCGAGGACGCCCAGGGGCAGCGGGAGTTCACCGGCCAGGTCCCACACCACCAGACCCGAGAGGAACACCGAGGCGAGGAACAGGTTCTGGACCACCAGTCGGCGGGCCTCCCGCGACAGCGCGATCACGGCCGGTACGGCGGCGAGTTCATCCCGGACCACCACCGCGTCCGCGGTGTCCACGGCGAGGTCGGAGCCCGCCCGGCCCATGGCGATCCCGGTGTGCGCGGCGGCCAGCGCCGGGGCGTCGTTCACCCCGTCGCCCACCACCAGCACCCGCCGCCCGGCCGCTTCCTCCGCGCGGACGGCGGCTGCCTTGTCCTGGGGCAGCAGCCCGGCACGTACGTCCGTGATGCCGACGGCCGCGGCGAGGCGGGCCGCGGCCCGCGGGTTGTCCCCGGTGAGCAGCGTCGGCGTCCGGCCGGTGAGCGTGTCGAGCCGGGCGACGGTGGCCGCCGCGTCCGGGCGTTGCCGGTCGGCGATGCCCAGCACCCCGGCCGGCACACCGTCGGCCAGCACGAGGACGGCGGTGTGCCCGGCCGCCTCCCACTCCGCGACCAGGGCGCGGGCCGCCGCCGCGGCCGGATGGCCGGCGGGCAGCAGCCGGGCCGGGGCGCCGACCGCGATCCGGGTGCCGTCGACGGTGGCCCGTACGCCGGTGCCGGGGGTGGCGGCGAACTCCTCGGCGGCCGGCAGGGACAGCCCGCGGGCGCGGGCGGCCGCCACGATCGCGCGGGCCAGCGGGTGTTCGCTGCCGTGTTCCGCCGCGGCCGCCACGGTCAGCAGGGTCTCCTCGGTCCACCCCGGGCCGGGCAGCGGCCGGACGGCGGTCAGGTGCGGGGTGCCCGCGGTCAGGGTTCCCGTCTTGTCCAGGGCGACGGCGTCCACCTGGCCGAGGCGTTCCATGACGACGGCCGACTTGACCAGCACACCGTGCCGCCCGGCGGTGGCGATGGCCGACAGCAGCGGCGGCATGGTCGCCAGCACCACCGCGCACGGTGAGGCGACGATCATGAAGGTCATGGCCCGCAGCAGGGCGCGCTCAAGATCCG
This sequence comes from Streptomyces sioyaensis, assembly GCF_004122735.1. Lineage (GTDB taxonomy): Bacteria > Actinomycetota > Actinomycetes > Streptomycetales > Streptomycetaceae > Streptomyces > Streptomyces sioyaensis. The sequence continues at coordinate 6,111 of NZ_SDIF01000031.1, forward strand.
CGCCACAGAGCAGCGGGACGCCGAACACCGCCAGGGTGAGGGCCACCATGCCGAGCGCATAGCGCTGTTCGACCTTCTCGATGAACAGCTGGGTGGGCGCCTTGGTCCCGGAGGCCTCGGCGACCATGGCCACGATCCGGGCGATGACGAAGGCGCCGGCGTCGCGCTCGACCTCGATCCGCAGGGCGCCCGTGCCGTTGCGGGTGCCGGCGAACACCTCGTCACCGCACTCCTTGAGCACCGGCAGCGGCTCACCGGTGATGGTGGCCTGGTCGACCTCGCTGGCGCCGTGCCGTACCCGGCCGTCCGCGCCGATCCGCTCGCCGGGGCGGACCAGGACGAGGTCGCCCACGACCAGGTCCGCGGTGGCCACCGTCTCCTCGCTGCCGTCGTCGGCCAGCCGGGTCGCGGTGCCCGGGGCGAGGTCGAGCAGACCGCGCACCGAGTCCTGGGTACGGGCAGTGGCCAGCGCCTCCAGGGCGCCGGAGCCGGCGAAGATGACGATCAGCAGCGCCCCGTCCCGCACCTGACCGATCGCGGCCGCACCGAGGGCGGCGACGACCATCAGCAGGTCGACGTCCAGGGTTTTCTCCCGCAGCGCCCGCAGCCCCGACCAGGCCGGCTCCCAGCCGCCCGTCACATAGGTGAGGACGTAGAGCGGTGCCCAGAATCCGGCCGGTGCGCCGGTGAGTTGCAGCGGCAGTGCGACCAGGAACGCGACGGTGGCCGCGGCCGCCCAGCGGGCCTCGGCCAGGGCGAGGACCCGGGTGCGCCGCGGGGCGCCGGGGCGGGCGGCGGGCGCCCGGAGCGGACGCTGGAGTACGGCAGCAGGCATGGCAGAACGACCCTTCACGGGCGGGGAACCGGCAGGGTCACCACCGTACCGGAACAAATGAAGAGGTCTTCATCTGTCGTCGTTAGGATGGCCCTATGGGCCACGGAATGGATGACCACCGCACCACCACCCGCGAAAGACTGGACGCGGTGGGAGCCGATGATGTCGCCGCGACCCTCCAGGCCCTGTCGACCCCCTCCCGGCTGCGCATCCTCGCCCGCCTCCAGGAGGGCCCCTGCGCGGTCGGCGATCTCGCCGCCGCGGTCGGGATGGAGCAGTCCGCCTGCTCCCACCAGCTCCGGCTGCTGCGCAATCTCGGCCTGGTCACCGGCGAACGCAACGGCCGCTCGATCGTCTACGCGCTCTACGACCACCACGTCGCCGAACTCCTCGACCAGGCGCTCTTCCACGTCGAGCATCTGCGGCTCGGCCTCCATGACGCTCCATCAGGAAGGGTGGACACCGCGGGTCGTTGACCAGCGCCCACCGTGTAGCCTTCGCATGCAGGCGATATGCGGTATCCCGTGGCGGGATGTCACGAGTGGGGAGAGCGGGCGATGCAGTCGGGGCGCGAGAAGGCCTACGCCTATCTCAAGGAGAGTGTGCTGACCGACCCGGCCATGCAGGACCGCTTCCTGTCCGAGCAGGAGATCGCGGACCGGATCGGCGTCTCCCGCACCCCGATCCGGGAAGCGCTGCTGCTGCTCGCCGCCGAGGATCTGGTGCGGCTGGTGCCCAAGCGCGGGGCGCACATCGCCCCGCTGTCCGGCCGTGAGATCGGCGAACTGATGGAGATGCGCGGTCTGATCGAGCGCTTCGCCGCACAGTGCACGACGGAGCGGGGCACCGCACCCGTCGAGGAGATGGCCGGCATCCTGGACCGGCAGGAAGCGCTGCGTGGCGAGGACGGCGCCAAGGAGTTCCTCGACGCCGACCACCGCTTCCACGCCACCCTCGTCGCCGCCGTCGGCAACACCCTGATGAGCCGTCAGCACGACGCGCTGCGCAGCCGTCAGATCAGGGCCGGCGTGACCGCCCACTACCGCCCCGGTCACCGCCACGACGAGGTGCTCGCCGAACACCGGAAGATCCTCGACGGGTTGGCGGCCGGGGACGCCGCGGCCGCCTGCGCGGCCATCGACAGCCACCTCCAGGCGACCCGGCGCAGCCTCCTGACCGCGTGACCGGGGCCGGGCGCTACAGCCGCCGGTTGTCCAGCACCGCCACGGCCCGCCGTACCCGGAGCGCCTCCTCGGCGTCCACCTCCCCGACGAGCAGGTCCGGCGCGGCGCCCAGTTGGGCGCGTACGGTCCCGTCGGGGCCGATCAGCGCGCTGTTCCCGACCCCGCTCGGCGTCTTGGTCGGCGCCTCCGGATCGGCCTCGGGGTCCGGGGCGGACTGATCGACGGCCGCGACCCAGACCGTCGCGTCCAGGGCGCGGGCCCGCACCAGCAGATCCCACTGGGCACGCTTGCCCGGCCCCGCGCCCCACGAGGCGGGCAGGACGGACACCGTCGCCCCGGCGTCCGCGTGCGCCCGGAACAGCTCGGGAAAGCGCAGGTCGTAACACGTCGCCAGCCCCACCCGGACCCCGTCGACGTCGATGGTCACGACCCGGCTGCCCGCCGCGACCGTGTCGGACTCCCGGAAGCCGAACGCGTCATACAGATGGATCTTGTCGTAGGACTCCTCGACCCCGGGCCCGGTCGCCAGCAGGGTGTTCGCGACCCGCCCGTCGGCAGCAGGGGTGAACATGCCCGCGATCACCGTCACCCCCGTTTCCCGGGCCACTGCCCGCACCCCCTCCGCCCATGGCCCGTCCAGCGGCTCGGCCACCGCTCCGAGCGAAGCCCCGAACCGCACCATGGCCGCCTCGGGAAGGACCGCCAGCCGGGCCCCCTCGCGCGCCGCATGGCGGACGTGGTCCTGCACCTCCGCCAGGTTCTGCTTCGGATCGGTCGATGCCGTCATCTGGCACAACGCGATACGCATCCGGCTCTCTCTTCCCTCGTGCCGATCGGTTTCCTGGTGACCGGTCCGGAATCAGCCCCCGGACCCGGCCCGCCCCACGCGCCGGACGGACCCGGACGGGACACCCGCCACCCACGTGCCGGGACGCCCCACCCAGACCATCCTCTCTCTCGACAGCCCGGCACGGGCCGCCGGGCGCGCCCCCGAACAGCCCTGGTCACGCCAGGCCTGGTGGGAGGCGCCGTACGGACAGCGCGGGTGACCCGACGCGGTCGGACACGGCGGCCGCCCGCCCTTCCGGATCTGTAACGGTACTGACTCAAAGAGTGACTCTGACGTTTTCTCAGGTGCCTTTGTGGTGCACTTTTCGGACGTGAGGCCGTCTCATGTACGGGGGGAGCAATGACGCATTCGACAGCCTGCGCCGACTGCGGTCAGGGCCTGGTCTCGGGGGCCGCATTCTGCGCCCACTGCGGCGCAGCCCTGGAAGCCCGCGATGCGGCCGTGACGATTTCGCTGCCGTCCGACTCCTTGTCGACCGCACCGACCGTGTCCATGGAGCCGCTCACCGGAAGCGTCGCCCGGCGTCCCACGGCCGTGCCGCGCTGGGGCAACGGCGTGGACGTGACCAGGTACATCTGCGCGGCCGCCTATCTGGACCGGGAGTACGCCAAGTCGCTCATCAAACAGCTCGCGGCCGAACCCCATCTGGGGGTGGTGGCCGCCCCGGCGTGCGACGTTCCGGTGGCCCTCCGGCACGCCTACCTCGCCAATACGCGCCGCCACGGCCGGGACCTCGTCCTCACCGTCCTGCTCCTGCTGGCGCTCGTCTTCACCTTCTGGGCCGGCGACATGGGAATCACCCTGCTGGTGTTGTTCCTTTCCTGGGTGACCCTGTTCTCCTTCGAGCTCTCGACCAAGTACGGCCGCCATCTGCAAAGCCTGCGCCCGGACCGGTTCGACCCCGCGGCCGCGCCCACGCCGCTCAATGACGACATCGCGACGCGCCTCCGCCAGATCGGCACCTACGCCGAGGGCAACGTCACGACCTACAGCGGCTATTCGCCGTTCATCGGATACGGCTTCGAACGCAACTCGTGGTCCCTGACCTTCGATGTCACCACGTCGAACGAGCCGGGGAGGAAGCCGGAGGGGTTCGACGTGGCGGATCTCTACGCCCACATCGCCGAGCGGGTCGGCACCCTGGCCCTGCCCTGTCTGGAGATCGAGGAGCGCCTCTTCGTCGACGGCTCGACCATCCTGGACGACCGGCGTTTCCTGCCCGACCCACTCGGCCGCCCCGTCGCCCGGGTGCCGAACGAACAACTGGACGCGCTGAAACGGACACCCGAGGAGGGGGCGCGCCCCTACTTGGCCGTGCACTCCACCGGCTGGGGCGGCGAGGTGGTCACCTCACTCTTCCTGCGCTTCGTCCGCTCGGACTCCAACCTCTTCGTGGAGGCGGTCCCGACGGTGTTGTACCCCCTGCTCGACCGCTACCGGGTCATCGACACCCTCATGCCCCGCCCGCCCGTGCGCGAGGTCCTCAACCTCCTGTCCGAGACACTGGCCAGCACCGTGTTCGTGCTGCTGGCCGCACCCGCGCGGGCGGTCGCGGGATTCTCCCCCGACTACGGGATGTCCCGGCGCAGACGCCGGCAGAACAAGCTGATCACCCGGCTGCGCAGATTCGACTACGGGGCGCGGCTGAGCGTGCGCCGGCACGCCGCGTCCGCGGGGCACCACCGCCACTTCCAGAATGCCGACAGCGGCATGGTCCTGAAGACGGTCGAAAAGCGGGTCCTGGACGCACTGGTCGAATTCGCCCTGGAGCGCGGCATCGACGTGGGTGAGCTGGTGCAGCGTCAGCAAATGATCATCAACAACGGGATCATCGCGTCCGGGGGAGCGCGGGTGGACTCCAGCTCGGTCGCCTCCGGCGAGAGGTCCCGTGTCTCCACGGTGCTGAACAAGATCCCGCTGGTCAACCTGGACTGAGAACCGGGACGGCTGAACTGAGAACTGAGCAGGCCGGGCTGAGAACCGCCAAGGCCGGGCTGAGAACCGAGAAGGCTGGACTGAGACCGAGAAGGGATGACGAATCGGAATGCAGAGGAACGACGGAATCATCGCGACCGGCGGCTCGAACGTCGTCGGCAACGCCGTCGCCAGCGGCCGGGATGCGCGCGCCGAGGCCCGGAACAGCGGGCCGACCCAGGCCGACGGCGGGCAGCAGCGCTCTCCCCAGGAGATCGGCGAGCTGCTCTCCCGGCTGATCGACGAGCTCGGCCGGTCCGACCACCCCGAGCGCGCCGACCTGATCGAGACCGCGAAGGATGCCCGCGAGGAAGTCACCTCGCCGACGCCGCGCAAGAGCAAGTTAAAGTTCATCGCCACGGGGCTCGTGGCCGCGGTGCCGGGGTTCACCGCTCTGGCCGCCCTGGCGAAGACGATCGAAGAGGCGGTCCGCGGGCTGTAGCCGGGCGCCACACGAAGGCCAGGATCCGAAGAACACGAGGAAACTCGGGGGGAGATGACCATGCCATCCTGCATCTACTGCGGCGCGCGCGGTGAGGACCCGGCCGCGACATCCTGCCCAAGTTGCGGAATGCCGTACGAGGGCGGTGCGCCTCAGGAAACGAGCCGGCCCGCCGGGGCCACCACCCGGTACGGCTACGTCCGCGTGGGGCCCACGGTCCTCCCGCAGTGGCTGCTGTGGGTGGTGGCGGCTCTGCTGGTGGTGGGCGGCGTGACGGCGTACCTTCTGCCCGGCTCGTCCACGGAGTCTGCGTATCCGGCGGGCGATACCGTCGCATCGACCGAACCGCCTTCGGAGCCCAACGTCACCACCGAGCCGCCGACCGACACGTACTCTCCCGCCGAGCCGGAGACCTGGCCGCCGACCGTCACTGACTCTCCCACCGTGGCGGAGACCTCGCCCTCTCCCGAGGACGCGAGCGCGGTCGTGAAGGAGTTCTATCAGGACATCAACGCCCGGGATTTCACGGCGGCTTGGGACCTCGGTGGCAAGAACATCGGCGGCTCCTCGTTCTCACGGTGGGTCGCGGGCTACAACACCACCGCGTACATCGTGCTCAGCGCGGTGAACGCCGAGGGCACCGGGAAGGTCCGCGCCGTTCTGAACGCGAAGCAGAACGACGGCTCGGTGAAGGTGTTCCACGGGACCTACACGGTGTCCGACGGCGCCATCGTCAGCGCCGACATCAGCGAGGACTGATCCTGCGCCCCCGGCGGCCTGCTCATCACTCGGCCGTCGGGGGGCGTCGGGGCATCCGCCTGTGGTGGTCGACTGTGGTCGATCTGTCGCCGCTTGAATGAGTGAGGTGACGGGGTCGTCACGCGTACTTGTGCAGATGTGCCTGCCAGGACGGCTCGCCGGCCAGGGCCGCTGCCGTAGCGGTGGGCAGACTGAGGTGAACCTCGCGGGAACCGTCCTTCTCCGGCGTCGGCATGATCTGCGCAGCCCAGGGAATCGGCACGTGCGGCAATTCGCAACGAAGGGGCGTCCCACTGCCGAAATCGAGGTCGTAGAAGGGCAGTTTGGCCCGATCGTTTACCTGGAGCAGGTTTGTGTAGGCTCGGTACAGCATCCGGGGCATCACCTTCCGCTCCCGGCCGGCCAAGCGCTGCTCGCGCAGGTAGGCAATTTCGTCGCGGGCGTTGGCGGCGGTGTTTTCTGACATGCTCTCCCGGATCAACCGCGCCGTCCTCCCCAGTGACCAGTTCTGTATTTCGCTGACCGGCAGGCGCAGTTCGGTGCATGTGATGGTGTTTCCCCAGTAGTTCTCAGGTATCTCCGTCAGGTATCTGCGGAAATCAACGAGGAGTCCGAGGCGTTCGACGGACCCGGCCGACCGGGCCCGGAGCCGGCCAAGGAGGAGCCACAGGTGCGCGGTGAGGGCGTCGCTGGTGGAGATCCAGCCGTAGGGCAGGTGGGCGGTAGCCGCTTGCTTCATTGCGTGGAGCTCCGAAGCGCCGAAACGGCAGGTCGTCGTCCTCAGCCGCTGAGCGGTCAGCGCCATGCGGCTCAGTACCGCGTACTTTTCCCGCCGGGAAGCCACCACGAAGCGGCTGTTGTGGTCCCGTTCTCGCGGTGCGGCACCGTCCGCGAGACCGTCGAGCAGCCAGCGGTCGTGGCAGGGCGTGCGGTACGGAACGCCGCGGTGTTCGGCGGCCCAGTCCAGCAGGAATTGCGTATAAGCCTGCCCGTCTGCCAGCACGTGTTTCATGTGCACACCCAGGACCGATCCGCCACCTGCCAGATGGGTGAGCTTCACCGCGAGCAAGGGAACCCCTTCCCCCACGAGTCGTACCACGGAGGCTTTCGGCAGGAATGTGTTCAGCGACGGCTTTCTGTTCCGGGGCAACGTGCAACTGGCCATGTCAATCGAGGAGTTCTCTTCCTCGAAGTGAACTCCGAAGTCATTGCACAGTACCTGCAGGACGCCGTTCGCATCCCTTTCTGCGCGACCGCTCAACAGCGGATAGGACGCCAGGACCCGCGCCAATGAGGACCGCAGTGCCACACCGTCCAGGGGCTCGCGGAAGAAGAAAGCTCGCCCGGTGGAGACCGCGCCCATGGTCGCATCCAGGACGCACAGCGGAATACGGAGGCCGGTTGCACTGCCCGACCGGACGAGTTCGATGTGCCGTCTCTTCATTCTCTTCCACCTTGCGCGTTGGTGTCGTGATGTGAACCTCTTGTTCTGTGGCGGGAAACTGCGGGGATGGTGGGGGAGTGGGAGTGTGGGTGAGTTGGGGGAGCGGGTTAAGTGGGCCGGTGGGCGCCGGAGCTGACGGATACTCGCGGCGCCGCGGCGACCGCGTCCGGAACGTGAACGCCTGGTCAGTCAGTCGACGCAGGGCACGCCGTCCCCGCCCAGTGTTTTCGGGTCACCCGCGCTGCCGTCACCCGAGCCCGGGCGGGGTGACGGGCCCGCGGGTGCTGCGCTTTGGCCGTGCGCGGACGGAGGCTGTGGCGAGGGGGCGGGACGCAGCAATTCCTGCACTTGCCGACGCACCGTCGCCGGGTCGACCACGTTCACGGATTCGCGACGGTACGTGCCGAAACCATTGATCTTCAGCGTATGGAAGGCCACATTGCCGCCCGCCAGATTCTTCATTTGGTCGGCTGCGTCCGTCAGGCTCCAGCCCTTGTCGATCACGATGTCGCGCTTGGCGGCTTCGAGCAGGGAGTAGGCGCGCCCTATCTTGTCGAGCGTGCCGCTGGCCTCCAGTTTGTGGACGGCGGACAGCAGGAAGGCCTGCTGCCGGCGGGTGCGGTCGAGATCCCCGCTGGGCAGATTGTGCCGCTGGCGCACGAAGGCCAGGGACTGCCGTGCGTTGAGCGTCTGGCGGCCCGCCGGGAAGTCGGCTCCGGAATTCTTGTCCTTGGTCGGGTGTTTGAGGCACACGTCCACACCGTTCAGCGCTCCGGCCAGATCGTAGAAACCGGCCAGATTGACTTCCGCGAAGTGATCGATGGGCACGCCCAGGAAGTTGCGCACGGTCTGGATCTCCGTACGCCGGCCGGCTTCCCTGCTTTTGCTTTCCAGTTCGGTGTGGTCCTTCACCCCCTGCGCCACGAGCCGGTCTTCCTCGCGCGCCTTGGCAAGGCCGTACGCTTCCTTGATCTTCTGCTTGCCGAAGCCCGGGACATCGACGAGATCGTCGCGCGGCACGGACAGTCCGGTGGCCCGGCTTCCGTCGGCGGGCAGGTGCAGCAAGATCAGGGTGTTGGTGTTGTAGCCGCCGACATTGCTGCTGGCGCCGGCGTGCAGCTGCTCCAGGATGTTCTTCGGCAGCGGATTGCCGTTGAGGTCCTTGCGGCTGTCCAGGCCCATGAGCAGGATGTTCTGGTCCCCGTGGGACGAGCCGGGGCCCTTGTCGCCCAGTGCGTCCGAGGTCCGCACCCCGTTGACCACCTGTGCGTAGACCCAGTACCCCACGGCGGCACCCGCAACAAGCAGGCAGGCAACCGTCACACCTATCAGCCGCGCCCACCGGACACGCCGCCCACCCGCGGCTGCCCTCGTACGCCTTCGCCGCCCTGCCATCACTCCTCCTCGCTCCGACCTCCGGGTGTGGACCGGAGATCTGCATGTGCACAGGAAGAGAAGGAATAGGGATCGGCAGTTCGGGCATTAGCTGTGAATTAGGGCAATTTCTCGTGTGTAAAGTTTTATGCCTATTTGGCCCTTGTGATCAGCGAATTCTTATAACTCCGTGCTCCTCGTCCAGCTCGGTGCTCCTGGTCCAGCTCGGAGCTCCTCGTCCTGGCCGGGGATCGGTGTCCCTGCCGGGGGCGCCGTGGCTCACGTGCTCGTGCCCTGCGCCGTAGCCGGGCCGCGGTGGGGGCTATCGGACGGCGTAGTCACCCAGGGCGGGTTCCAGTTGGTCGAAGACCTGGGCGGCTTCGGCGGTGAGGGTCGCGGTGATGTGGTCGTTGTCGTGCCCGGCGAGGGTGAGTTCCTGGATGCGGGAGAACAGCAGGCGGTGGGCGGCGGCGAGTTGGGCGGCCGCGGCACGCGGGGCGATGTCCTCGGGGGCGGCGCCGGTGGCGGCGGCGAGGGCGTCGGCCAGGGCTCGTTCCCGCTGGTCGTGCAGGTCGCGCAGTCGCGTGGTGAGGGTGGGACTGCCGGCGATCATGCGGGAGAAGTCGGGCCCGGCGAAGCCGGCCACGGCGTCGTGTTCCTGGACGGCGGAGCTGAAGGCGCCGCGCAGTGCGGCGAGGGCGGATTCGCCGGCGGCGCGGGTCTCGACGGTGTGGGCGAGGCTCGCGGTGAATGCCTCGTGGTGGTCGAGGGCGATGTCTTCCTTGCGTGCGAAGTAGTTGGTGACGGTCTTCTTGGCGACGCGAGCGGCGGTGGCGATCTCCGCGATCGTCGTCTCGTCGAACCCCTTCTGGAGGAAGAGGCGGGTCGCGCGGTCGGAGATCAGCTGCCTGGTCTCCTGCTTCTTGGCCTCGCGAAGACTCAGGGGCTCAGCACTCATGGGCCAAGCTTACATCCGACGTAAAAATCCTCTTGACGGCTGCATACTCCGCGCGTAAATAGATGTCCGACGTAAAAAAGTTGCCTGCTGGGCCCGGCACGGCAGGCGCCACCTGCCCTAACTGCCCTTTCCGCGGTACCGCATTGAGGAGAACCCATCAACATCACCGCCTCCACCGTCTCGCTGACCGTCGACGACGTGGTCGCCTCCCGCGACTTTCTGCTCACCCACTTCGGCTATACGCAGGTCGCGGCCGCGGACGGCTTCGCCTCGCTGACGCGCGACGACGCCGCGGTCGACATCGTCCTGCTGGCGCGCGGCATCGAGGTGCTGCCTCCGGAGCAGCGCGACCAACGGGCGTCCGGCCTGATCCTGGCCTTCACCGTCACCGGCATCGCCGACCACGAGGAGCGCCTCCGCAAGGCGGGCGCACCCATCACCATGCCCCTGCGCGAAGAGCCGTGGGGTGAGCGGCTGTTCCAGGTCACCGACCCCAACGGCATCGTGCTGCAACTCGTCGAGTGGGCCGAGGGGGCCTCGATGTGACCTCCGACGTTCCCCGCGGCCGGAGTCCCGGCAGCGGGGGCCGCGGCCGCCCGCTCGCGTGGTCCGGCGCTCCTTGAAGGCTGCGGCCGACGCCTAAAATGTGAAGGACAGGAGCGAAGGGGAGTACGGCCACCCATAGAAGGCGCTATGCCACCCAGCGGTATGGAGTCGAGCACACCACCGGTCGGCACGGTGCGCACCGGTGGGTCGTCGGAGCGTGACGATGCTCTGCTCGGCGCCGTGGGCAGAGCCGTCGAGGTGACCGGGGCGCATGCGGGCAGCGTGTTCCTGGTGTCGCGCGACCGTCGCTCGCTCGTGCTCAGCGCGGTGTCCGGGACGCCGCCCTCGCTGCTCGGTGGCTGGCAGCGGATCCCGGTGAACAGCGCCATCCCGGTGGCGGTGGCGTACCGCTCCGGGCGGACGGTCCATCTGGCCGGCGCCGACGAGACGATGCGGCGGTTTCCGCAGCTCGCCATGGCGCTGCCCTACGCGTTCGGATCCGCCTCCGTGCCGGTGAAAGCGGGCGATGCCGTCTTCGGGGCGATGGCCGTGGTGTGGGCTGCCGGACCGGAGCGGGAAGGGCTGTCGAAGGTGCAGCGACGACGGTTGCGCGCCACGGCAGATCGCCTCGGTGCGTCGCTCGCCGAGCTGCACGCACGCGGCGCACTGGGGGAGGGCGACACGGGGGCCGCCGCCCCGATGATGGCCCCGGCGCGACCGGCCCCCGCGGTACGGGTGGGTCTGTTCGACTGGGACCTCGACAACGGAACCCTCGTGGCGGACGACGAGCTCTGTGCGATCTTCGGGATCGCTCCCGCCGAGTTCGACGGGCGAGCGGCCACACTCGCCGCCAAGATCGACGACGCCGGCCTCCCCGGCCTTCGGTCCGCCGCCCGCACCGCGGTGGAGGAGGGCCACGTACTGGCCCATGCCCTGCATCTGCGGGACGGCGGTGAGCACCGCACCGTCGAACTGTGGGGCCGCGTACCGGACGCTCCCGACGGCCGGCAGGCGCGCCCCCACCTGGTGGGCGCCGTCCTCGACGCCGGCACCGGAATGGCCGCCGTGGAGGCGATCGAGCGGCTCGCGGACGGCTTCTTCGCACTCGCCCCGGACGGGCGTGTCACCTACGCCAACCACGGCCTTGAGCGCCTGCTGCGGGTCCGTCAGGACGAGCTGCTGGGCCGACGCCCCTGGGACGTGCTGCCGTGGCTGGCCGATCCCGCCTACGAGGACCGGTACCGGGCCACCATGGTCTCCCAGCAGCCCGTCTCCTTCCTCGCCCGCCGGCCACCCGACCAATGGCTGGTGTTCTCCCTCCACCCGGGCTCGCACGGCATGACGGGCTGGGCGGCCCGGGTCCGGGGGCCGCTGCCGGCCGGTGCCGAACCGGGCACACCGGTCGCGGAAGAAGCGGCGCTCGGCACGACGTCGCCCCGCACCCCTCGCCTGGGCACGCTCTACCGTGTGCTCCAGCTCGGCAGCGCACTGACCGAGGCGGTCACGTCCCACGAGGTGTGCGACGTGGTCGACGAGCAGCTCCTGCCCGCTCTCGGCGGCCAGCGGATGGCGCTGTACCTCGTGACCGAGGGCCGCTTGCACCTGCTCTCACAGCGCGGCTACCGCACAGGCTTTCTCGACCGGTTCGAGGGCTCGCCGCTCCGCGCCGGCCTGCCCGTGTCGGACGCGCTGATCTCCGGGGCTCCGCTGTTCATCGAGTCACGGCAGGAGTTCGCGCGGGCCTATCCCGGAATCCACGCGAGCGAGTCCGGTTCCTGGGCGTTCCTTCCGCTCATCGCCTCCAGCCGCCCCGTGGGCGCCTGCGTCCTCGGCTTCGACGAGGCCCGCCGCTTTCCGGGCGACGACCGCGATCTGCTGACGGCGCTGGGCGGGGTGATCGCCCATGCGCTGCAACGCGCCAGGCTCTACGACGCCGAATTCGCCGTCGCCCACGGTCTGCAGGACGCACTGCTCCCGCACCGGCTGCCCGCGCTGTCCGACGTCCGCGTCACCGGCCGGTATCTTCCGGGAACCCGCGGCATGGACATCGGCGGCGACTGGTACGACGTCATCCCCACCCGTGATGGTGTCGCGCTCATCGTCGGAGACGTCGAGGGGCACAACGTCGCCGCGGCAGCCGTCATGGGGCAACTGCGCAGTGCGGTACGGGCCTTCGCCAGCGCCGGCCAGCGGCCGGGCGACGTGATCTCCAGTACCAACCGGCTGCTCGTCGACCTGGACCCAGGGCCCCTCGCCAGCTGCTGCTACGTCCGCCTCGACCCCGGCTCGGGCGTCGCGCGGGTGGTCCTCGCGGGCCACTGTCCGCCGTTGCTGCGCCGGCCCGGCGGGCATACGGAGGCGCTGGATCTGCCGTGCGGTCCGCTGCTCGGCGTCACGGAAGCGGCCAACTACCCGGAATCCGACGTGCACTTCCTGCCCGGCTCGATCCTTGCGCTCTATACGGACGGGCTGGTGGAGCGACGCGGGTCGGACGTCGCCACGGGCATCGACCGGCTGCGGACCACGCTGGCCCATGCGCGCGCGGCTTCCCTGGAGGAGCTGGCCGACAGGCTTCTGAGGGATGCCCGTAGGTCCCCGAACCGTACGGACGACATCGCGCTGCTGCTCAGCGAGTACGCCCCCGCACCGGCCCACTGACCGGCACCACGGGCGCGGCGGACCGGACCACCGACTCACCGAGGAATCGACGCCTTCACTGCGTGTCAGCTCGTTCACCATGTGTGCGCAAAGCGTCCGAATAGCGGGCGTTCACCTCTTGCGCGCACCTGCACCTTCACACTCTTGGGGCTCACCGAACGTCTCACGTAATGAACAGGCACGACCATGAGTCGGACAATCAACCGGTCCCCCCAGGACTCCCCGCAGGCAGCACAGCAGGGCGAGTCCGTGTTGTCGCACGGCCTCAAGCAGCGCCATCTGTCGATGATCGCGCTCGGCGGGGTCATCGGCGCGGGGCTCTTCGTAGGCTCCGGGGTCGGCATCGCCGCGGCCGGGCCGGCCATCGTCCTCCTCTTCGTGGCGACCGGCGCGCTGGTCATGCTGATCATGCGGATGCTCGGCGAGATGTCCGCGGCCCGGCCCTCCACCGGCTCGTTCTCGGTGCACGCCGAGGAGGAACTCGGCTCGTGGGCAGGGGCCACCTCGGGCTGGATGTACTGGCTGATGCTCTGTGCCGGCGTGGCCGCCGAGGCCACCGCGGCAGGCACGATCATGCACACCTGGGTGTCGTTCATCCCCGCCTACGGCTGGGTGGCGATCTTCATGGTGTTCTTCTGCGCCAGCAATCTCACCGCGGTCAAGAACTTCGGCGAGTTCGAGTTCTGGTTCGCCGCCATCAAGGTCACCACGATCATCGCCTTCCTGGCGCTGGGCGTGCTCGGCATCCTCGGGGTGTTCGGCGACGCACCCGGCACAAGCCATCTCACCGGCCACGGCGGCTTCTTCCCGACCGGCGCCGCCGGACTCGCCGCCGGCCTGCTGACCACCATCTCCGGGTTCGCCGGACTGGAGACCGTCACCATCGCGGCGGCCGAGTCCGACAACCCGAGCCGGAACGTGGCCCGTGCCGTCCGTACCGCCGTCTGGCGCATCGCCGTCTTCTACATCGGCTCGATGGCCGTGGTCGTCACCCTGGTGCCGTGGAACAACCCGAAGGTCGCCACCGAGGGTCCGTACGTGACCGTTCTCGACCGGCTCGGCATCCCGGCGGCCGGCACGATCATGCAGATCGTGGTGCTGCTGGCGCTGCTCTCCGCGATGAACGCCAACATCTACGGCTCGTCGCGCATGGCGTACTCCCTCGTCCACCGGGGCCAGGGCCCGCGCTTCCTGGGCAAGGTCACCCGGGGCGTGCCGGCGGCGGCGGTGGTGGCGTCCTGCCTGTTCGGCTTCGCCGCCGTGATCGCCGGGATCGTGTGGCCGACCACCGTGTTCGCCTGGCTGCTGAACATCGCGGGCTGCTCGGTGCTGGTCGTCTGGTCCATCGTCTGCCTCACCCAGCTGAAGATGCGCCGCCGTCTGGAGCGCGAGGCACCCGAGCTGCTCTCGGTGCGGATGTGGGGCTTCCCCTATCTGAGCTGGGTGACGTTCGCCGCCATCCTCGGCGTCTTCGCCGTCATGGCCGCCAGTGCGGACGGCCGTCAGCAGCTCGCCGGCACGGCCGTCGTGGTAGCGGTGCTGGCGGGCGCGGGCCACCTCAAGCAGCGCCGCGACCAGCGGGCCGCCGTCACCGACTGAGACGTTGCGCCGCCTCAGGGCGGGTCCGGGGCCTCGGCCGTGCGCGCGCACGGCCGAGGCCCCGCCCTTTCCTGACCCGTCCTGTCACACCTGCGCGCTCAGCTCACGGCGGCGCCGAACCACTTCTGCAGCCGGCCGGGCAACTCCTGCTGCTCCTCACCGATCCACGCCACGTGGCCGTCGGGCCGCAGCAGCACCGCGGGCACGTCCAGCTCCTCGCTGACGTCGACGACGTGATCGACCCGGTCCGCCCACCCCGCCACCGAAAGCCGGCCGGTCTGGTCGAGCAGCAGCCCGCGGCCGCCGTGCATCAGCTCGTAGAGGCGGCCCCGCTTCAGCCCCACGTCCCGCATCCGCCGGCCGAGCAGTTCGTGGCCCTCGCCGACGTCGTAGCGGACGCCGACCGCGGTGATCATCTCGGTCACGTACCGGTTCACCTCCTCGAAGTCCAACAGCTCCGCGAACAACCCCCGCAGCGCGGTCGCACCCGGATCGGTCCCCATCAGCGTCATCTGCGCGCGGGTGTTGTCCAGCACGGCGGCGCCCACCGGGTGCCGTTCGGCGTGATAGCTGTCCAGCAGCCCCTCCGGCGCCCAGCCGTTGATCTCGGCGGCCAGCTTCCAGCCGAGGTTGAACGCGTCCTGGACACCGAGGTTGAGCCCCTGCCCGCCGGTCGGCGGGTGGATGTGCGCCGCGTCGCCGGCCAGCAGCACCCGGCCGGCCCGGTAGCGCTCGGCCTGCCGGGTGGCGTCGCCGAACCGGGACAGCCAGCGCGGCGCGTGCACGCCGAAGTCGGTGCCCGCGACGGCCCGCAGCCGCTGCTGGAACTCGTCGAGGGTCGGCGCGGTCGTCCGGTCCTCGGCCACCTCGGCGGCGGGCACGACGATGCGGTACACCCCCTCGTTCCCGTCCACATCGGGAATGGCGCCGAACCGCAGGTGGGTCTTGCGGACTTCCCCGACGACGGCGGCGATCGTCGCCGAATCGTCGGTCACTTCCATGTCACCCAGCAGCGTCTCGACCTTGGCGGGCTCACCGGGGAAGCCGATGCCGACCAGCTTGCGCACCGCACTGCGGCCGCCGTCACAGCCGACGAGGTAGCGCGAGCGCAGCCGCGTGCTTCCACCGTCCCCGGCGGCTACGCCCCCACCGGCGGGGGAACCGCCATGGGCCAGCTCGACGGTCACCCCGTCCTCGTCCTGGCTCAGCCCGACCAGTTCGCAGCCGCGCCGGATCTCGGCACCGAGCTCGACGGCGCGCTCGGTGAGCAGCCGTTCGGTGACGGTCTGCGGAGTCGCCAGGCCGTACGGGTGGGCGGTGTCCAACCGGTCCGGCCACGGCTTCATGAAGCCCGCGAAGAGACTGCCGGCCTTGAACTGCTCGCTGACCGCGAGGAACCGGTCGAGCAGGCCGCGTTGGTCCATCACCTCGACGCTGCGGGTGTGCAGGCCACGCCCGCGGGACTGCCGGGTCGGCTCGGCCAACTTCTCCAGCACGACCGTGCGCACCCCCGCCAGCCGCAGCTCGCAGGCCAGCATCAAGCCGGTCGGCCCACCGCCGGCAATGATCACGTCGAACATCCCCATCCCCCTGTATTTGCGCTGGTTATGGCTTCGGCGGGTGATTCTGCGGCACGACCGGGGCCTTGCCGCAAGCCCCCTGGTGCGCTATACCTTGAGAGTGGCAAGGAGCGGATGACCTCCTTGCCTTTGTTTTTGCCGCAGCCTTGGTCGCTGCATTTGCCGCTGTCTCGGCCTTTGCCGCTGTCTTTGCCGCTGCCTTTTTCGTCCGCCGTGCCTGCGTGGGGAATTCGCAGGGAGCGCGCGGGAATTCGCCGTTACTCAGGAGGAAGTCCGGTCGTCTCCGCGTGAGTCGGCGGCGAGGACCGCACCGAGTGCGACGGTGGCGTCGAGGAGGGCACGGGAGCGAGCCGTGATGTGCGTGTCCCGGGCCGCGAGCGCGGCTTCGACGTCTTCCGACCGGTGTCCGCGGCGCAGTTCCGGCATCAGTGTCCGGAGCGGGGCGATGCGGTAGCCGGCCGTGCGCAGCTGGTGGACGATCCGGGCGTCGCGGGTGTGGGCCGGTGAGTAGCGTCGCGTTCCGCGCGGGGTGAGCCGGTCGGGAACCACCAGCCCCTCGGCGTCCCAGTGCCGCAATGTCGAGGGGCGTACGCCGAGCGCGGCGGCGAGTTCGGAGACGCCCATCGCGTCCGAGGGGCGGACGTCGCCGATCGGCTCGGCAGAGATCGCCGCGGCGGCCTCCCTGGCGAGTGTGAGGTCCCTGCGCTCCCGGTCGAGTCGGGCGTGTGCCGCGTCGAGAAGGGCAAGTACCTGCGAGGTCGGGCACTCGTGCACGGCGCGAACGATCCGCTTGGCCTCCACCGGACCCGTGGCGGCCGCGAGGGCTCGGTAGGCCAGCGCGGAATGCAGGTGAATCTCTCCGTAGCGCCGGTAGCCCGCGGTGGTGCGCGCCGCCGGCGGCAGTACACCGTCGCGTTCGAGATTGCGGACCTGTTGGACGGAGTACCCGGCACGTCGGGCGACATCGACCGTACGCAGGGCCGACGACTTGAGAGTTGACACCCGCAGTTCCTCCGCCTTCCGGTGCAAAGCCTCCATAAGCACCTTAATGAAGCGCTTGAGCACATGACCATGGACGAGATCATCGGCTTCGTGGAAGGCCTCGACGGGGTTCTGGCCATCAGGCCGGGCCCGGACGACGGCTCACCAGAGATCAGCTGGGGGGACACCTACTTCTTCCACTCTCCTGACGGCGTCGTACCGCCGGCGACCCAACCCTTCGCGACGATCGTGACGAAGAACTACCCGGGCGACGAGAGTTCGCGTCTGGACCGCCCGGATGCGTTCCGCGTCAATGTCGCCGCCGGGAAGGAATCCTTCCGCCACTGGACCGGCCACGCGCCGCGCCAGCCAGTGGTCGACGACGACCCCGGCGCTGCCGACGTCGTGCAGGCACACCCCGTCTACGGCTCCCTCGGCTGGCTCGCGGTGGTGAATCCGGGGCGGCGGACCGATACGGCGGTCCGCGAGCTGCTCCGCACGGCCCATCGCCTCGCACGCTCGCGCCATGAGCGGCGGAAGGAGTCAACGAGGAGTTCGGAGGAGGGGGAAGGGTGATGCCGATGCGGTGCTGACGGACTCACGTCCTGATGTGCTGACGGTGCTTCAGGTGCGAGGGCGGCTGGCAGCCCGCCCTCGCTCATCCGTACACCATCGCCGCGGCGTCGGCGTAGGCCTCCCGGATGCGGCGGCCGGGCGAGTCGTCGGCGGGTGCGGGCAGCTCTCGGGCCGCGGCGAGCGGCCAGTGCGGCGGCTCGGGAGTGCCGGCCAGTGCCCAGGCGGCCTGGCGGGCCGCGCCCAGGGCGACGTACTCCTCGGGTTGCGGCACGGTGACCGGCGTCCCGAAGATTTCGGCGGCGATCTCGCCGACCACGGGGGCCTTGGCCGCCCCTCCGATGATGAGGACGCGCCGGGCGATGACGTCCTGGGCGCGCAGCCGGTCGAGGGCGTCGGCCATGTTGCACAGCATGCCTTCGACGGCTGCCCGGGCGAAGTTCGGGGGGTGCATGTTCGCCTTGCGCATGCCCATCAGACTGCCCGCGGCCCCGGGGAGGTTGGGGGTGCGCTCGCCGCCCAGATAGGGGAGCAGGACGAGGCCGCCGGCCCCGGGCCCGGCCTCGCGGGCGAGGGGGCCGAGGTCGTCGAGTGCGATGCCGAGCATCCGGGCGGTGGAGCTGAGGACCCGTGCGGCGTTGAGGGTGCACACCAGCGGCAGGAAGCGGCCGGTGGCGTCCGCGAAGCCGGCGACGGCGCCGGTGGGGTCGGCCGCGCAGTGGTCGGAGAGGGCGAAGGCGGTGCCGCTGGTGCCCAGGGAGATGACGACGTCGCCCGGCTGGAGGCCCAGGCCCAGCGCCGCACCCATGTTGTCGCCGGTTCCCGCTGCCACCAGGGCTCCGTGCGGGGTGCGGCCGGCCACCTCGTACGGGCCGAGCACGCGGGGCAGTTCGGGGGTCCGGTCGCCGAAGGCGAGGGCGAGGAGGTCGCGGCGGTAGGTGCCCTCGGCCGGTGACCAGTAGCCGGTGCCGGAGGCGTCCCCGCGGTCGGTGACCGGTTCGGCGCGCGTGCCGGGGCCGCCGCACAACTGCCAGGTCAGCCAGTCGTGCGGGAGCAGCACCCGGTCGGTACGGTCCGCGAGGTGCGGTTCGTGCTCGGCCAGCCAGCGCAGCTTGGCGACGGTGATGGCCGCGACCGGTACGGTGCCGACCGCCTCGGCCCATTTCTCCGGCCCGCCGAGGTCGTCGACGAGATCCGCCGCGGCCTGTGCGGAGCGGGTGTCGTTCCACAGCAGTGCGTCGCGCACCGGCCGCCCGGCCGCGTCGAGGGCCACCAGACCGTGCTGCTGCCCCGCGACCGCGAGGGCATCCACGTGTTCCAGCAGGCCGTCGCCCGCGTCGAGGAGCGCCTGCCACCACGCCTCGGGGGCGACCTCGGTGCCCTCGGGGTGGGCGGCGCGGCCCCGGTGCAGTACCTCCCCGGTGTCGGCGTCGCAGACGACGACCTTGCAGGACTGGGTGGAGGAGTCCACCCCGGCGACTGTGGGCATGACGTTGTTCGCTTTCGCTTCCGTACAACGAGAGGAGGTGGGAGGGGAGTTCAGGCCTGGGGACGGAGCTGGATCTTGCGGCCGGAGCCGTCCCGGAACGTCTGGAGGGCGGCGCCGAAGTCGTCCAGGCCGAAGCTGTGGGTGATCATGGTGTCGGCGTCGATGACACCCTTTGCCATCAGGTCCACGGCGCGCCCGAAGCTGTGCAGGACGGCCATCGACCCGACGATGGTGATCTCGTCGTTGTAGACGCGGAACGGCGAGAAGGACGCCTTGTCGGCGGACGGCGCGACGCCGAACTGCTGGAAGGTGCCGCCGCGGCGCACCCGGGTCAGGCCGTCCTCGATGACGGGGATGACGCCGGTGCAGTCGATGACGGTCTCCCAGCCCTGCGGCCGGTCCAGGTCCGCCGCGCTCGCCGCGGTGGCGTCCGCGCCGAGGCGTTCGGCGATCTCCAGGCGGTCCTTGTTGATGTCGACGACCGAGAGGGAGGCGGCGCCCGCGGCCTTGGCGAGCTGGAGCATCATCAGTCCCATGGTGCCCGCGCCGTAGATGAGGTAGTGGTCGCCGAGGCGGCGGGGCAGGACGTCGAAGCCGCGTACCGCGCACGACAGCGGCTCGATCAGCGTGCCCTGCGCGACGTCGACGCTCTCCGGCAGCCGGTAGCAGTTGGCGGCCGGCACCTTGACGTACTCGGCCATCGCGCCGTCCACGGTGTCACCGATCGCGCCCCAGTTCTCGCACAGGTTGCCGTGCCCGATCGCGCAGTAGTGGCAGGCGCCGCAGAACAGCGACGGGTCGACGGCGACCTGCTCGCCGGTGCGCAGACCGCGCACTCCCGCCCCCAGCGCGACGATCTCGCCGGTGAACTCGTGGCCGGGAACGATCGGGTACGGGGTGGGCGCGAACTCGCCCTGGACGATGTGCACATCGGTGCCGCAGATGCCCACGGCGGCGGGCGCCACGAGCACCTCACCGGGGCCCGGAGCGGGGTCGTCGACGGTGGTGACCTCGTAGTGCCCGGGGGTGTGGATGACGACAGCACGCATGGATCGGGGCCTTTCTCGGGGTGCGCCAGGGGGTTGCGCTCGGGTGGGAGCCTCGGCTCGGGCCGGGTCAGCTCTGTGGATCGACGGTGCGGACCTCGACGCCGAGGTCCCGGACGGGCCGCAGTTCCCGCTCCGGTGTGTCGACGTCGGTGACCAACAGGTCGTAGCCGCTGACATCGCCGTAGGCGTAGGTGGCGGTGCGGCCGAACTTGCTGTGGTCGACGGCGAGTACGGCGCGGTCGGCGGCCTGCAGATACGCCTGCTTGGACTCCGCGTAGGCGCGCACCGGATGGAAGAGCCGGCCGTCGCGGACCGAGGTGGCGGTGACGAACGCGACGGTGGCGCGGATGTCCTCCAGCTGACGCCGGGTCTGCGGGCCCGCGCAGGACTCGAAGTCCTCGTAGAAACGGTCGCCCAGCAGTGTCACCTCGGCCGGCGAGGCCGCCAGGAGGTAGGTGATGCGCAGCGAGTTGGTGATCACGCGGATCCCGTCGACGGTGGCGAGCCGGCGGGCGAGCGGGAAGAGGGTGGAGCCGCAGTCGATCAGCACCGTGTCACCGGGGGAGACCTCGTCCACCAGCGCGTCCGCGATGGCGTTCTTCACGGCGACGTTGGCGTTCTCCCGGAACCGCAGGGCGCTCTCCATGGCGACGTTGGAGAAGGCCGTCGCCACTCCGCGGCCCTTGCGCAGCAATTGCCGATCGTGGAGGTTGTCCAGGTCCCGGTGCATGGTCATCACGCTGACCTGCATGCGCGCGGCGAGGTCGGAGATGCGGATCTCCCCTTCCTGGGCGACATGGCGCAGCACCGCCTGACGGCGCTCCTCCACCTCGGCCTCGGAGCCGCGACTCGCTCTCATCGTGGGCATCCCCCGTTCGTTTCCGCGGCGGTCGTCCGCCGTGTCCTCACCCTAGAACATCACACACTCTATGAGAAGCTCTTGAAATTCTCTGTGAGGTTGTTCAGTCTGATGGCCACCTACGGGCGAACGCCCGCCCCCTCAGGAGGTCCCCCGCCGTGCTGCGCACACCCCAAGAGCGCGATCCGTCGCTGCCCCGCCCCGCCGTCCTCGGGATCCCCCGAGCCCTGCTGTGGGGCTATCTCGGCGTCCTGCTCTTCATGATCGGCGACGGCGTCGAGACCAGCTATCTGCCCACGTACTTCAAGACCGACCTCGGCTTCGCAGAGGCGGGCGTCGGCGTCATCTTCACGGTGTACGGCGTCACCGCCGCGGTGGGCGCCTTCCTGGCGGGCGGGCTCTGCGACCTGTGGGGACCGCGCCGGGTGATGATGACCGGCGCCCTGTGCTGGGCGGTCTGCCACACCCTGTTGCTCGCGGTCGCCGTCCCCGCCCACTCCTACTGGCTGATCCTGCTCACCTACGGCCTGCGCGGCTTCGGATATCCGTTGTTCGCCTACGGATTCATGGTCTGGATCATGGTGGGCGCCCCGGAGCGTCAGCTCGGCAAAGCGCTCGGCTGGTTCTGGTTCTGCTTCACCATGGGCTACCCCGTCATCGGCTCCGCCCTGGTCTCCGCCCTCAAGCCCTCCATCGGCTTCTACCGCACGCTGTGGGTGTCCCTCGCGATGATCGTCGCCGGCGCCCTGGTCGTCCTGCTCCTGCTGCGTGAACGCACCGGATTCCAGGGCCTGTCCAGGGGGCCGGAGCGGGTCGGCCTGCCGCGTACCTTCCTGGGCTGTTTCACCGTCCTGTTCGACAAGCCGCGCGTCGGCATGGGGGCGGTGGTCCGGCTCATCAACACCACCTCGCAGTTCGGTGTGTGGGTCTTCCTCCCGCTCTTCCTCGTCGATCGGATCGGCTTCCGCGCTCAGGAGTGGGCCTCGCTGCTGATCGTCATGATGGTCAGCAACCTCGCCTGCGTCGTCACCTTCGGTGCGCTCGGTGACCGATGGAGCCGGCGCAAGACCGTCGCCTGGCTCGGTGGCGTGGTCTCGGCGCTCGCCTGTCTGGCGCTGTACTACGTGCCCGAGGCCGCCGGGCACAACTACCTCCTGGTCGCGATCGCGGCCGGCGCGCTGGGTGTCGGCATGGCCGGGTACGTCCCGCTGCCGCCGCTGATGACCTCGCAGGATCCGGAACGCAAGGGGCAGATCATGTCGGCGTACACGCTGGGGGCCGGCGCCAGCATGGCCTTCGGTCCGCTCATCGGCACGGTCTTCATCGGTGCGATCGGTATCGGGGGAGTCATGTGGATCTATGCCGCCCTGCATCTGCTCAGCACCGTCCTCGTGCTGGGCATGAAGACGCCGCCCGAGCCGCGGCCGGAGCCCGGTGACCACACCGATGCGCACCCGGCGGAGCGGCAGCCGGTGGGCGCGTTGACAGCGCCCTCCAGGGGTCTTTAATGGAGAAAAGGTGCATATGAGGTGCATGTGCTCATGCGAGCACCGCACTCGCGGCGTCCAGAAGGGCAACTCGCGGCGTCCAGAAAGGCCAGGCCCGCCATGCGTACCCACCACACCGGCCCGGAGTACCTGGTCCAGACGGCTGCCATGGCCCGGAGGTTCTACCTCGAAGGCAAATCCAAGATGGAGATCGCCGAGGAATTCGGCATCAGCCGGTTCAAGGTGGCCCGGACCCTGGAGACCGCCCTCCGCGACGGCCTGATCCGGCTGGAGATCCGCCTGCCCGCCGAGCTCGACGCCGACCTCTCCGACGCCCTGCGCACCCGATTCGGCCTGCGGCACGCCATCGTCATCGACTCGCGGCAGGAGGAACCGGACGACACCGTGCAGGCCACCCGCCGCCTCGGCGCGGTCGCGGCCGACCTGCTCGCCGAGATCGTCACCGAGAACGAAGTCCTCGGGCTCGTCTGGGGCCCCGAGATCGAGGCTCTCGGCCTCGGGCTGACCACCCTCGCCCGGTGCACGGTCGTCCAGCTGTGCGGGGTGACCCCGCTGCGGCCGGTGAACAAGACGGCGGTGGAGGCGGTACGCCGGGCCGCCACCATTTCGCGCGGCGTCGTCCACCCCATTTACGCACCGCTGTTGCTGCCCGACGCGACGGCGGCCCGGATGCTGCGTGAGCAGCCCGGCGTGGTCGACGCGGTCCGCCACTTCAGCAAGGTGACCAAGGCCGTCGTCACCGTCGGCGGATGGGGGCCGGGACTCTCCACCGTGTTCGACGCGCTCACCGAGGCCGAACGCGAGGAGTACCGGCACCGCGGAGTATGCGCCGAAGTCGCCGGCCATCTGCTCGACGCGGAAGGACGCATCATCGTCCCCGAACTCACCGAACGGGTCATTGCGATCAGCTTTGACGAACTGCGCGCGGTGCCCGACGTGATCCTGCTGGCCGACGGCATCGAACGGGCAGCCGCTGCCTCGGCGGCGGTGAAGACCGGTCTCTTCAACGGCGTGGTCACCGATGCCAGGGTGGCCGAGAGCTTGCTCTGAACGCGCGAACCCGTGCGCTCGTCGTCCGCCGGCAGCGGCACGGCCGCGCACCGAGGCGATGGACCGCCGAAATTCCGGTGGACATGCTGGCCGCCGCCGCGATCGACGGCGCGGGTCCGGCCACGACACCGACCCGGATCGTCGCGCCGGTCGCGCTGCCCGGCCTGGCCGCAACGGCCCTGATCTCCTTCATCTTCAGCTGGCGCGAGCTGCTCTTCGCCCGGGTCCTGACCGGCGTCGTCGCCGGCACCGGGCATCGTCGATCCGCTGCGCACCGTGACGAATTCCGGTCGAAATTGCTCGTCTGAGCATGACTTGCTCATGTTTCAAAAGAGCCCTCGAAAACCATTGACATAGTCCTTCACGGATCTTTAATGGGAAGTAATTCCATATATGAGCTGTTGGTGCTCATCTGAGCAATTCACATGCTGTAAACGCGGCCGTGTCGATCGCGTGCTTGCTTGTTTGAAGGGTCAAGGAAATGACTGCAGTGGCTGAATTCGTCATCCCACGGGATGTCGAACTTCCTTCTGTCTCGCTCACGTTGCCGGCAGTCCTGTCCTCCGCCAGGCAAGCCCGGACCTTCACCGCGGAGTCTCTGCGGTTCTGGGGGGAGAGCGAGGAACTCATCGATTCGGCCGTGCTGATCGTCTGCGAGCTGGCCACGAATGCCATTCGGCACGGAGCTCGGCTGCCGACCGCCTGTGGGCGCGGCCGGGGGACGGATTCCACGATCACTCTCCGGGTCGCCCTGGAAGTCGATGCGCTGTGCATCGAGGTGCATGACGGGTCGATGGTCCTGCCGGTCCAGCGCGCCGCCGGCCGTGACGAGGACTGCGGACGCGGCATGCAGATCATCGCGGCGCTCGCCGAGTCCTGGACCTGCGGCCGGGACCCCGAGGGCGGCAAGTGGGTCCGCGCGACCCTCTCGCGGGTGGACGGCGCCGCTGGCGGGTGACGGCGGTGCCCCGCGAGGCGATGGGCCCGAGCCGATCGGCCCGGGCCCCGGTCATCCCGACGGAGCCGCGGGGCGTGCCCTCGTCCCACGGCCGCGTGACGTGCTCTCGTCCCACGGTCGCGTGGCGTGCTCTCGTCCAACTGCCCACGATTCCCAGGGATGTGACTGCTGGGCGGTCGCCGGTAGCGCCCGGCCGCCACCGGACTCCCGCAGTCCGCCCGTGTCCCCGCCGGCCGCGGCCGGTCACCGTGCCGCCGGCGTCGTCCACGGAAGCCTCGTAGCGCCGCTTCGCGCCGAGCCCCTCAGGGGAGTGGTCCTCGCTTGCGGGACGTTCGACCTACGGACCCACCCGATATCGGACGTAAAATGCCCGTATGCGAATGTGTGGTGTGGCCGGTGCGGCGGGTCGTTGCCGGCGTGGGTCGGCCGGCTGATGCGCCGGGCGGTGAGGGCGGACCGGCAGGCCGGGACGAGTTGGGTGCGGATCGGTGCCGTCCCGGTGGGCGGTGCCGACGTGGCACGCGGTCGCTTCGGACGCGTACGGGCCACCACCTGCCACGCCGACGGGGGCGGGTGACGGCGGTGCAGGGTCTCTTCGGGGGCGCCGCGGCCGGGGGCTCCGACATGCTGCTGGAGGCGCCCTTGGTCCAGGCCGTGCAGGAGTCGGGCGCTTCCGCGGGCCTGCTCTACCTGTTGCCCCCGGGCGCCGATTATCTGCAACTGACGGTTCTGACCGGGATCTCGCGGCGGATCGTCGCCCCCTTGGAGCAGGTGCGGCTGGCGGCCGGGGTTCCGGTGGCCGATGCCGTGCGGGACCGGCGGCTGGTGTGGCTGCACGGCTACGAGGAGGTGGCGCGCCGCTATCCGCGGACCGCGTTGGTGCTGCCCTACCCGTTCGCGGTGGCCATCGCGCCGATCACCACGGGTGCGGACGTGTGGGGCGCGCTGGTGTTGATGTGGCCCGGAACGCACCCGCCGGAGCTGGCCCAGCAGGAGTCCGACGCGCTCCACTCGTGTTGCCGGCGCCTGGGGCTGCTGCTGGAGGGGGCCGCCGACAGTGACCACCCGGTACTGCCCGGCCGGGAGCCACGGTTGATCCCGTCGCTGCGGGCCCGCGCTCCCGCGGCGGCCGAGGCGCTGGCGGCGTTCGACTTCGCCGAACGGCTCCCCGAGGGCTGCTGCGCGCTGGACCTGGACGGCCGGATCACCTTCGTCACCGCCGGAGTCACCGAGCTGGTCGGCGCCGAGGCCCCCGATCTGCTGGGCGCGCTGCCCTGGGAGGCGCTGCCCTGGCTGGACGATCCGGGCTTCGAGGACCACTACCGGGCAGCCGTGATCAGCCGTCGGTCCGTCTCCTTCACCGCGCTGCGCCCGCCGGACCGGCGGCTGTCCTTCCAGCTCCTTCCGGATGCCGGCGGTCTCAGCGTCCTGATCACCCCGGCCGTCGGGCCCGGCTCCGCCGGCACTCCCTCACCGCGTCAGCTGCCGGAGCCCGTGGGCCCGAGCCGGGCGGACATGCTGTACCACCTCCTGCACTTGGCCGCCACGCTCTCCGAAGCGGTCGGGGCCCGGGACGTGATGGAGCGGGTCGCCAGCCAGCTCATGTCCGCCTTCGACATCCAGGCCCTGGCATTGCTGACGGCCGAGGAGGGCCGGCTGCGCGTCATCGGCCAACGCGGCTTCACCGCCACGTTCATGGCCCGGATGGACGCCACCCTCCTGACCGAGGAGACCGCCGGCGTCCAGGCCCTGACCAGTGGCGTTCCCGGCTTCTTCGCCACCTCTGAGGACTTCGCACGGGCCTACCCGCACGCGCCGGTACCCGAGGACGTCGCCGCGTGCGCCTTCCTCCCCCTGATGGCCTACGGCTCCCCGGTCGGATTGCTGGTGCTCGGCTATGACCGGCCCTTCCCCTGGACGCCGCAGGAACGGGCCGCCCTCACCTCTCTCGCCGGCGTCATCGCGCAGGCTCTGGACCGCGCCATCCTCTACGACGCCCAGCACCAACTCGCCCGCAGCCTGCAGGCGGGCCTGCTGCCGGCCGCCCTCCCCGCCGTCCCGGGCCTGGACGTGGCCGCCCGCTATCTTCCCGCCGTCCGCACCATCGATGTCGGCGGCGATTTCTACGACCTGGTCCGCCTCGACGGCCGTACCGCTGCCGCGGCCATCGGCGATGTCCAAGGCCACAACGTCAACGCCGCCGCCCTCATGGGCCAGGTACGCACCGCCGTCCATGCCACCGCCGGCGCACCGCCCGGCGAAGTCCTCGCCCGCACCAACCGACTGCTCACCGACATGGACGCCAACCTGTTGACCAGCTGCCTCTATGTCCACCTCGATCTGGCGCAGCACCGCGCCCGCCTGGCCACCGCCGGCCACCTTCCGCCGATCTGCCGCCATCCCGACGGCCGCGCCGAAGTCCTCACCCTGCCGCCCGGCCTGCTGCTCGGTGTCGACCCCGACGCCGACTACCCGACGATCGAAGTGCCCTTCCACCCCGGCAGCACGCTCGCCCTGTACACCGACGGACTCGTGGAAGCCCCCGGCTGCGACATCGAGGAGGCGATGAGCAGCCTGGCCGACCGCCTCGCGCAGTCGCCGCCGGGGCCGATGAGCGCCCTCGCCGACACCCTTGTCCAGCAGACCGAACCGTCCGCACCGCGCACCGACGACGTCGCCTTGCTGCTCATCCACCACGCCGCGCACGAGACACGCCCGCCCGACACGTGAGCCTGACGCCCATGGCCCGGTCTCTGAGCGCGCGGCTCTCGCTCACTCGATCCCCAGGGGCCCGATGCCCAGGTCCGCACGCATGAGGTGACGCATCCGCGCCATGGCCGCGCGCCGTTGCGCTATCAGGGGCGCTGCCTCGGCGGAGCCGACCGCCACCCCTCGGGCGTAGGCGTCGCGGAGCGTGCGCAGGCGGTGGAACGCCTCGTTGCCCGCCGCCACGACCTGCGGCGGGCCCACGAGCCAGAGGCGTTCACTCGCCGTGTAGATACCGGTGCCACGCACGGCTTCGCGTACGGCCGCGTCCCGCGCCGACTCGGACAGGTGATCTCCCAAGGCGACGGCCCGGATCTCTTCCCCCGCGGCTTTGAGGGCGGAGACGAACTCGGTGTACACCTCGCGCCGCACTTCCCGTGCGTGTCTGGCCTCCTCCCGCTGCCACCGTCGGCGATCGGCGAGCAGAGTGGCCGTGATGCCGATGACGGCACCGGTCAGTGTGGAGAGCAGCGGCATCCAGTCCATGTGCCGCAGCGTGTCCGAGTCATGGCGCCGGCACCAGTGGTCGTGCCGTGGACGTGGCTTACCTGGCACCCCCGGTGCCCGCGATTTCCTCCGGCCGGAGCAGCGCCGCGAGGCGGTCGGCCGGCAGCAGGCCCTGTTCCAGGACCAGTTCGGCGACGCCGCGGCCGGTGGCGAGCGCCTCCTTGGCGATGGCGGTGGCGGCGGTGTAGCCGATGTGCGGGTTGAGGGCGGTGACCAGTCCGATGGAGTTCTGCACGCTCGCGCGCAGGGTCTCGGTGTTGGCGGTGATGCCCGCGACGCAGCGCTCGGCGAGGGTGCGGCAGGCGGCGCCGAGGTGGGTGATGCTCTCCGAGAGGGAGTGCAGGATGACCGGCTCGAACGCATTGAGCTGGAGCTGGCCCGCCTCGGCGGCCATGGTGATGGTGACGTCGTTGCCGATGACCTCGAAGGCGACCTGGTTGACGACTTCCGGGATCACCGGGTTGACCTTGCCGGGCATGATGCTCGAACCGGCCTGTACCGGCGGCAGGTTGATCTCCGCGAGGCCCGCGCGCGGACCGGAGGAGAGCAGCCGCAGATCGTTGCAGCTCTTGGAGAGCTTGACGGCGATGCGCTTGAGGACACCGGAGAGGTGGACGAAGGCGCCGCAGTCCTGGGTGGCCTCGACGAGGTCGGCGGCGGTGACCAGCGGCAGACCGGTGAGGGTGGCCAGGTGGTCACGGGCCGCCTCGGCATAGCCCTTGGGGGCGTTGAGGCCGGTGCCGATGGCGGTGGCGCCGAGGTTGATCTCGTGGATGAGCAGGACGGCCTCCGCCAGCCGGCTCTGGTCCTCCTCCAGCATCACCGCGTACGCCGAGAATTCCTGGCCCAGGGTCATCGGCACCGCGTCCTGGAGCTGGGTGCGCCCCATCTTGAGGACCTCGCGGAACTCCTCGGCCTTGGCCGCGAAGGCCTCGCGCAGCACGGTCATCGAGTCGAGCAGTTCCCGTACGGCGATGATCGTGGCGACGTTCACGGCCGTCGGGTAGACGTCATTGGTCGACTGGCTGAGGTTGACGTGCTCGTTGGGGTGCAGATGGCCGTAGTCACCCTTGTCGTGGCCGAGGATCTCCAGCGCCCGGTTGGCGATCACCTCGTTGGCGTTCATGTTCGTCGAGGTGCCGGCACCGCCCTGGATGACGTCGACGATGAACTGGTCGTGCAGCCGGCCGCCGTCCCGGATCTCCCGGCACGCGGCGGCGATGGCATCGGCCCGCTCCCGGTCCAGCAGCCCGAGGTCCTCGTTGGCCCGGGCCGCGGCTTCCTTGACGGCGGCGAGCGCATTGATCAGATGCGGGTAGGTGGCGATCGGCGTACCGGTGATGGGGAAGTTCTCCCTGGCGCGCAGGGTGTGCACGCCCCAGTACGCCTCGGCCGGTATCTCGCGGTCGCCGAGCAGATCGTGTTCGCGGCGGTGGCCGGCGGCAGTCATGGTGCTGAGGGTCCTTTGTGAAGGGGGATTGCGGAGGTGAGGTGAGGGGGTGTCAGGACAGCTGTGGTGCCGTGGGGTGCACGGCCCGGAGGGTGCCGACCGGCGCGCCGCCCCCGAGGACGGGGGCGGTGGCGAAGGCGGCGAGGACACCGGGGTCGACGCCGCAGAGCGCCAGGGCCGCCGCCGTCACCGGCATCCGGGCGCGGTCGCCGCCGTCGGCTATCTTCACGCCGACGGCCCGGCCGTCCGGCAGCGCCGCGACCTGCACCCCTTCGAAGCCGTCCTTGGCGAGCAGCCCGGGCACCGCGCGCACCAGCCGGGCGACGTCCCGGTTGCTGCCGGAGACCATCTCCGGGTGGGCGCGCATCGCCGCGGCGACCCGGCCCTCGTCGGTGCCGGGTGCCGCCGTCGCCAGCCGGGCGGCGGCCCGGGTCAGCCCGTGCAGCGAGACCGAGAACAGCGGGGCGCCACAGCCGTCGACCGTGACGTGGGCGATGCGCTGGCCGGTGAGGTCCTCCACGGTCGCGGCGAGCTCCTGCTGCAAGGGGTGCCCGGCATCGAGGTAGTCGTCCAGCCGCCATCCCCGGGTGCGGGCCGTCAGCAGCATGGCGGCGTGCTTGCCCGAGCAGTTCTGCGCGAGACGGGAGGGGCCGAGGCCGCGCCGGATCCACTCGTCGCGGACCGCCGGGTCGTACGGCAGATCGGGGACGTTGCGCAGGTCGTCCTCGGTCAGCTCCGCGGGGGCCAGGATGCGCCGGGCGCCGGCCAGATGCCGTTCCTCACCGGAGTGGCTGGCCGCGACCAGGGCCAGCAACTCCTCGTCCAGCGGCGGCAGTCCCGCACGCAGCAGCCCGACCGCCTGGAGCGGCTTCAGCGCCGAGCGCGGGTAGCACGCGACCTCGATGTCGCCCGCCTGATACGCCACGCTCCCGTCGGCCGCCAGTACGACGACCGACCCGTGGTGGACGCCCTCGATCATTCCTCCGCGTACCACGTGGGCGACGGGTACGTGTGCCGGTTCGCGGACCACGGGTGCTTCGCCCGGGGTGCGGTGCGGCCGGACAGTGCTCTGGCTCATCATCAACTCTCGCTGGATCCACTGCTCTTGGGGTCATCGGCGGCCGGCCGGGGGTGGGGAAGGGGCCCGGCGGCCGCACTCCCGGCGGCTTCCGGCGCACCGCTCTCGCGCGTCGCCGCGTCCCGCAGGGTGCCGACCCGGCCGCGTACCAGGAACCAGCCGCCGACCAGTGCCGCCACGATCACCGGGAGCGAGAGCACGGTGGCCCGGCCCGGTCCGTCGTCGGCCCACATCAGCACCAGGACGAGGGCGAGGAAGGCCAGCGTCACACACTCGGTCCACGGCGAGCCGGGCAGCCGGTAGCTGGGGCGGGCGAGCTCCCCGGCCCGGGTCTTCCGCCAGAAGAGCAGATGGCAGATCATGATCATCGCCCAGGTGCTGAGGATGCCGATGGCCGCGAAGTTCAGCACGATCTCGAACGCGTCGCTCGGCACGACGTAGTTGAGGCCCACGCCCAGCACACAGATGCCCGAGGTGAGCAGGATGCCGCCGTACGGGACCTGGCTGCGGCTCATCAGGCCGGTGAACTTCGGCGCGGAGCCGGACATCGCCATCGAGCGCAGAATGCGTCCGGTGGAGTAGAGGCCGGAATTGAGGCTGGACATCGCGGCGGTGAGCACGACGAGGTTCATCACGCCGCCCGCGGCCGGCACGCCGACACGGGACAGCACGGTGACGAAGGGGCTCTCGTCGGCGGAGTACGAGCTCCAGGGCAGCAGCATCGACAGCAGGACCACCGAGCCGACGTAGAAGATGCCCACCCGCCACATGATCGAGTTGATCGCCTTGGGCATGATCTTCTCCGGCTCGGCGGTCTCGCCGGCCGTGACGCCGACCAGTTCGACCGAGGCATAGGCGAACACCACACCCTGGATGACCAGCAGCATCGCCAGCGTTCCGGTCGGGAAGACCCCGCCGTGGTCGGCGATCAGCGCGGGGCCGGGGGAGTGGCCGCCGACCGGGTGCTGGCTGACCAGCAGGAAGATGCCGATCAGCATGAAGACGACCAGCGCACTGACCTTGACGATCGCGAACCAGAACTCCATCTCGCCGAAGATCCGCACGGAGATGAGGTTGACGGTCAGCACGACCGCGAGGGCTATCAGCGCGATCACCCACTGCGGTACATCGGAGAACATGCCCCAGTAGTGCGTATAGGTCGCCACCGCCGTGATGTCGGCGATTCCGGTGGTCGCCCAGTTCAGGAAGTACATCCAGCCCGCGACGAACGCCCCCTTCTCGCCGAGGAATTCACGGGCGTAGGACACGAACGCACCGGAGGACGGCCGGTGCAGCACCAGCTCGCCGAGGGCGCGCACCACCAGGAACGCGAACAGTCCGCAGAGCGCGTACGCCACGGCCAGTGACGGCCCGGCGTCGGCGAGCCGGCCGCCCGCGCCCAGGAAGAGACCGGTGCCGATGGCCCCGCCGATCGCGATCATGTTGACGTGCCGGGACTTGAGGGACTTCTGATAACCGGCGTCGCCGGCGTCCACATGCCCGCTCGTCGGTGTGGGTGGTTGTTGCTGCCGTTCCGCCTGCCGGAGGGATTGCTCGCTCACGCGTGATCCTCGTCTTCCGTGGAGGGGGCCGTGCGGTGTTGCGGCCGCACGATGGTGGTCAGCGTCGTTTCGACGCGTACGAGGTGGTGCGCCATGGCGTCCACGGCGTCCTGTTCGGAGCTGTCGACGAGAGCCTCGACGATCGCCCGGTGTTCCCGGTTGGACTGCTCGCGCCGTCCGCCGAGTTCATTGAGGAACGCCGACTGGCGGGCCAGTGCGTCGCGGATCTCCTCGATGACCCGGCGGAAGACCGGATTGCGGGCCGCTTGGGCGACGGCGAGATGGAACATCGTGTCCATCGCCACCCACGCGGTGGTGTCGGTCTCCTGCTCCATCCGCTCCAGCAGATGGGTCAGGTGATCGAGGTCCTCCGGCGTACGGCGCACCGCCGCGTACCCGGCCACCGGGATCTCCACATGACGACGGACCTCCAGGAGGTCGCTCGCCGTGTAGTCGCCGAAGGTCGGGTCGGCCGCCGCGCCGTCGGAGACGACGAAGGTGCCCTTGCCGGTACGTGAGACCGTCAGCCCCATCGTCTGGAGCGCGCGCAGCGCCTCGCGGAGCACGGGGCGGCTCACTTCCAGCCGGCGGCAGAGTTCTGCCTCCGACGGGAGCTTGTCGCCGACCGCGAAATCGCCCCGCTCGATGGCGTCGCGCAAATGGTGCAGCACCGCTTCCATCGCGCTGATCCGCCGAGGGGTGCCGCCAGCTGTCTGGCTGTCTGACAGGTTCACCCCGGGATCGTCGGATCCGGCCGGGGGAGCTGTCAAGGGGTCGGGCGCAGATCGTTCCCCGGGCCCGGTCCGGACCCGGCCCGGTCAGTGGGCGCGTGCCCAGCGGTAGCGGTGTTCGGGGCGTCCGGTGTCGCCGTATTTGAGGGTCAGGGTGATGTGGCCGCTGCGTTCGAGGTGCTTGAGGTAGCGCTGGGCCGTGGAGCGGCTGACGCCGGAGCGTTCGGCGACCTCGTGCGCGGACAGGGGGTGCCCGGCCCGGTCCAGGACCTGGCGGATCAGCTCGACGGTCGCCGCCGAGTGGCCCTTGGGGAGCTCGGTGTGCGGGGAGTCGGCCGCCCGGAAGGCGCCGAAGATCCGGTCCACCTGCTCCTGGCCGGCCTCGCCGCGCCCCCCCACCCCCGCCACGGTCCGGCGCAGCGCCGCATAGCCCTCCAGCTTCGCCCGCAGCCCGGAGAAGCCGAACGGCTTGACGAGATACTGCAGCGCGCCACAGCGCATCGCGTCCTGGACGGTGGCCACGTCCCGCGCCGCCGTCACCATGATCACGTCGGTGCGGTGGCCGAGCTGCCGCAGCCGCCGCACCAGCGCCAGCCCCGTCTCGTCGGGCAGATAGTGGTCGAGCAGCACCAGATCGATCCGGGTGCGCTCCAGCGTGGCCAGGGCCTGGGCGGCGGTGTGGGCGCGGCCGGCGACCCGGAAGCCGGGCACCTGGGACACGTAGGCGGCATTGATCTCGGCGACATGGAAGTCGTCGTCCACCACAAGGACATCGATCATCGTGACGCTCCGCTCACCCGGCACTTCGCTGCTGTGATTCCGCGCTCGGCCCTTGCCCGGCCGACCCCGCTCGTTCGTGGCGCTCCCGGCGCCGGGACACCCCGCTCACCTGGGCTCTCCCGCGGTCGTGAGGGCACGCCCGGGGGAGTCGGCCGGCGGGGCGAGCGCCTCGGGCAGGACGACGGTGAAGACCGCGCCGCCGCCCGCGCGGGCGGTCACCCGGGCCATCCCGCCGTAGCGCTCGGCGAGCCGGCGCACCAGCGCGAGGCCGATGCCCCGGCCGCGGTGGAAGGCCACACCGCGCTCGGACGGCCGGTCCGCGGGGGCCGGCGGGACGGCCTTGGTGGACCAGCCCTCGGCGAAGATCCGCTCCCGTAGCTCCACCGGCACCCCCGCCCCCGTGTCCGAGACCCGCAGCACGGCCGTGCTGCCCTCGGCCTGCAGCTCCACCTCGACGAACGGCTCGGCACGGCGGTGCTCGGCGGCGGCGTCCAGCGCGTTGTCGATGAGATTGCCCAGGACGGTCACCAGATCGCGCGGGTCGACCACCGCATCGGGCAGCAGCGTCGCGGGCGACACCCGCAGCGGTACGCCGCGTTCGGCAGCGATGGCGGCCTTGCCGACCAGCAGCGCGGAGAGCAGCGGGTCGTGCACCCGCTCCGCGATCTGTTCCGCGGAGGCCCGCTGGGCGCTGGTCACTTCGGTGACGAAGGCCACCGCCGTGTCGTGCCGGCCGAGTTCCAACAGTCCGCGCAGGGTGTGCAGTTGATTGGCGTGCTCGTGGTCCTGCGCCCGCAGCGCGTCCAACAGCCCCTGGGTGCTGTCCAGTTCGCGGCCGAGCAGCTCCAGCTCGGTGCGGTCGCGCAGGGTCACCACCGCCCCGCCGTCCGGCGTCGGCATCCGGTTCGCGACCAGCACCCGCCCGCCGCTGACGGCCAGCAGATCCGCGCCGGCCACCCGCCCGGCCAGCACTTCCGTGGTCCGGCCCGGCGCCAGCACCTCGTCCAGCGCCCGCCCCGCCGCCTGCCCGTCCAGGCCCAGCAGCCGCCCGGCCTCGTCATTGACCAGCCGGATCCGGCCGTGCCGGTCGAAGGCGACCACCCCCTCACGGATGCCGTGCAGCATCGCCTCCCGCTCGTCGAGCAGCGCGGAGATGTCGGCGAACGCCACCCCGTGGGTACGGCGCCGCAGCCCGCGGGCGAGGACGAGCGCGGCCAGTACGCCGACGGCCAGCGCCGCGCCCGCGTACCGCAGCACCACGGGGATGGTGCCCAGCAGCCGGCTGTGGACGCTGTCGTAGGCGATGCCGACCGATACCGCGCCGACGATCCGGCCGCGGTCGTCGCGCAGCGGCACCTTGGCGCGGGCCGAACGCCCCAGCGTCCCGGTGTCGATCTGCCGGACCTGGCGTCCTGCCAGGGTCCGGCTGGGGTCGGTGGAGACGTGCCGGCCGATCTCGGCGGGGTTGGTGTGCGACCAGCGCACCCCGCGGGTGTCCATCACCACGATGTACAGCGCCCCGGTCGCCTTGCGGATCCGCTCGGCGTCCGCCTGCACCGGCCCGTGTGCGTCCGGCGCGGTGGCGGCCAGCTCCCGGGCGAGGTCCCGTTCGGCGGCTGTGGTCTGGGCGATGGACAGCGCACGGCGCATCGCCTGATCGTCCAGCTGGGAGCTGAGCGGGGCCAGGAACAGGCCGGTGGCCAGCACCATGACCCCGGTGGTGAGGGTCACCTGCGCGGTCAGCACCTGCGCAAAGACACGTCGCGGCCGGCGGATGCGCATGGGGCCTCCCTCGTCTCCGGCCCTCCGCTGCCATGCGGAACCGAAACTTCCTGTTATCTCGCGGTGCCCCGCACGGTAAGCCGCGCGTAAGCAATTGCGCACCCCTTGATAAAGACTTAGCTGTTCTAGCGTGAGCAAAATGAGCACAACAGGGTTTGCGCGCAGAAAACCGGGTTGCGCCCACAAGGCTGCCGCTGTGGCCCCGCTCACTCCTAGCCTCCCGGGCCATGAACAGGAACACGAGCCCCGCTATCGAATTGCGGGGTACGAGCAAGGCATTCCGGACTCCCTCGGGGGCGCTGCACACCGCCGTCCGGGATCTGGATCTGGTCGTCGAGCGCGGTGAGTTCGTCGCGGTCGTCGGCCCCACCGGCTGCGGCAAGTCCACCACGCTGACCCTGGTCAGCGGGCTGGAGGAGCCGACCGAAGGCGAGGTGCTGGTGGCCGGCGAGCCGGTCCGGGGCATCGGGGACAAGATCGGGTTCGTCTTCCAGCAGGATGCGGTCTTCCCCTGGCGCACCGTGCTGTCGAACGTGATGGCCGGCCCGCGGTTCCGCGGCGTCCCCAAGACGGAGGCCCGGCAGCGGGCCCGGGAATGGCTCGCCCGGGTCGGACTGGCGTCCTTCGAGGACCGCTATCCGCATCAGCTCTCCGGCGGGCAGCGCAAGCGCGTCGCCCTCGCCGCGACCTTCGTCAACGACCCCGAAATCCTCCTCATGGACGAGCCCTTCTCCGCCCTCGACGTGCAGACCCGGGCGCTGATGTCGGACGAACTGCTGGAGCTGTGGTCGGGCACCGGCGCCTCCGTCGTGTTCGTCACCCACGACCTGGAGGAGTCCATCGCGCTCGCCGACAAGGTGGTGGTCATGACCGCCGGTCCGGCGACCGTCAAGGAGGTCTTCGCGGTCGATCTGCCGCGTCCGCGCAAGGTCGAGTCGATCCGGCTGGAGCCGCGGTTCCTGGAGATCTACCGGGAGATCTGGTCCTCCCTCGGTGAAGAGGTCCGGATCACCCGCGAAAGGGGTGCCGCACATGTCGCCTGAAACCGTCACCCCCGTCGCGTCCCGCACGGCGGCGGGCCGCACCGACCGTGCGCAGGCCAGGGCGCGCGCCGCCCGCAACCACAAGCTCCTGGTGTACGGCACCCGGGTGCTGCTGCTGGTCGGGCTGCTCGCGCTGTGGGAGTGGCTGGCCCGCGCCGCCGTCATCGACCCCTTCAACTTCTCGATGCCCTCGAAGATCTGGGACCAGACGGTCCAGTGGGCGCTGAACGGCACCCCGCAGGGCACGCTGTGGGAGCAGGTCTGGTACACGCTCTACGAGGCGCTCCTCGGCTGGGTCATCGGCGTCACCGGCGGTGTGGTGCTGGGGATCACGCTGGGCCGGATCCGCTTCCTCGCCGATGTGCTCGGCCCGTACATCAAGGTGCTCAACGCGCTCCCGCGGATCGTCCTGGCCCCCATCTTCCTCATCTGGTTCGGCCTCGGACCGGCCTCCAAGGTCGCCTCGGCCGTCGTCCTGGTCTTCTTCCCGGTCTTCTTCAACGCCTTCCAGGGCGCACGGGAGGTCGACCGCAACCTGGTCGCCAACTCCCGGATCCTCGGCGCCAGCAACCGCCAGGTCACCTTGCAGGTGGTGATCCCCTCCGCCACCTCATGGATCTTCACCAGCCTGCACGTCAGCTTCGGCTTCGCGCTCATCGGCGCGATCGTCGGCGAGTACATCGGCGCGACCAAGGGGCTGGGCCTGCTGGTCGCGGCGTCCCAGGGCACCTTCAACGCGGCCGGTGTGTACGCCGCGATGGTGCTCCTCGCCGTGGTCGCCCTGCTCGCCGAGGGGCTGCTGGCCTTCCTCGAACGGCGGCTCTTCCGCTGGAAGCCGGCCGACGCCGGCGACGGCCGCTGACCCCTTCCCGCCCCACACCGTCTCTTCCCCCTCTTCTGCCTGCCACCTCACAAGGACGTGACCCATGCGTACCCCACTGAAGATCTCGGCCGCCGTGGCCGCCGCCACCCTCGCCCTGACCACGCTCACCGCCTGCGGCGGCGGCTCCGCGGCCGCCGGCTCCGACGACAACAACGGCAAGATCAAGATCATGGTGGGCGGCCTCGACAAGGTCATCTACCTGCCGGCCAGACTCACCCAGCAGCTGGGCTACTTCGAGGACGAGGGCCTCCACGTCACCCTGCTCACCGAACCGGCCGGCGTGCAGGCCACCACCTCGCTCGTCTCCGGTGACGTCCAGGGTGTCGTCGGCTTCTACGACCACACCCTCGATCTGCAGGTCAAGGGCAAGCAGGTGGAGTCGGTGGTGCAGTTCGCGCACGCCCCCGGTGAGGTCGAGGTGGTGTCGAACAAGGCGGCCGGTGGGCTCACCTCGCCCAAGGACTTCAAGGGCAAGAAGCTCGGTGTCACCGGCCTCGGCTCGTCCACCGACTTCCTGACCAAGTACCTCGCGGTGAAGAACGGGGTGCAGACCAACGAGTTCACTCCGGTGGCGGTCGGCGCCGGCCAGACGTTCCTCTCGGCCCTCCAGCAGGGCTCGATCCAGGGCGGGATGACGACGGACCCGACGGTCGCGCAGATCGTGAACAAGAACCTCGGCAAGGTCCTCGTCGACATGCGCACCCCGGAGGGCTCCCGGAAGGCGCTCGGCGGGCCCTACCCGTCCTCCAGCCTCTACATGAACACCGACTGGGTGAACAGCCACAAGGAGACCGTGCAGAAGCTGGCCCGTGCCTTCGTGAAGACCCTCACGTGGATGTCCACCCACACCGCCGAGCAGATCGCCGCCAAGATGCCGGCCGACTATGCCCAGGGCGGCAAGAAGCTGTACGCCCAGGCGATCAAGGACACCCTGCCGATGTTCACCAAGGACGGGGTGATGCCGGCCGACGGCCCGGCGACCGTGGAGCGGGTGCTGAAGGCCTTCAACCCCAACCTGAAGAACGCCACGGTGGACCTGAAGAAGACCTACACCACCGAATTCGTCAAGAAGTAGCAGGCGAGAAGGAGCAGGAAAGAAGGAGCAGGGCTGACCCGCCGGGAGTTCTCGGCGGCAGGAACACAGCGGACGGGACGCGACCCGAGGGGGCGCGTCCCGTCCGTGGTGTTTCCCGCTTTCCGTGAGGAGGTGCGGCGGCCCTCACTCCGAGGGGTAGATGTCTCCGCTGGCCATTCCGCTTTCCTGCTCGCTCTGGGACTGCAGCCTGCGTGCCTTCTCCTGGAGCCGCTTGCGCTCCTCGGGGTCGCCGGCGCGTTCCGCGGCTGCCTGCAATTCCTGGGCCTTGTCGCGCATCTGCTGGATTCGTCCGCGAGATTCTCCGGTAGCGCTCATGATCTCTCCTTGGGCGGTATGAGGGAGAGCTGTATTACCAGCGAATCAGGCCCGGCAGCGCCCAGCAACCCCCGCACGGTCACACTCCGTGAGGAGGGATGTCCCGCTGTCCGGCGCGCCGGGGACCGGCCGGGCGCGCCCGTGTCGCCGGGTGGGTCCGGCCGGGCCGACGGGGGCCGGCGGAGTCCGCCGCTCCGCGGCCGCGGGGGCGCGGCGCGCCCGGGTGTTACGGCGTGTCTCCACCGGATGGCCTTCCTGAATGGCGAGAGCGGCCCGTAGGGACGTTGGCTGAAGCACAGCACGCTCACAGTCCGCCGAGTGTCAGCGCTTCTGGTGTTTGACGCTCCCCTCGTTCAGTGGAGTCCCTCCATGTCATCCGAACCAGCTCTTTGTGGGGGCGACGCCGAACTGTCCTCGACAGGAACCGGCGAGCAGTTTCCGCCCATGACCCCTGAGAAAAACTCCGCCCGCACCCTTTTGTGGGAGGCAGTCACCCATCGGCCCTTGGAGGAAGTCGCCGCCCTTGTGGAGCTGCTCAAGCGCAGTGGCGACGTTCCCAACCCCGGCGATGAAGCGCTGCGTATGGCGGTCATTTCCCGTCCGGTGAGCGAGGTCGCCGCGCTCTTCGACATGCTCAGAGCCGCTCCGCACACCGCGGAATCGAGCAATGACGCACTGCGCGCGGTGGCCACCGACAGATCCGTCGAGGAGGTCGCCCAGCTGATCGAGCTGTTCGACCGTACGAAGGCCGGCGGCGGCGAGGGCTACCCGATGGCCGAGCACTTCCCGTCCGGCCCCGGCGGCCCTGGTGGCCCCGGCGGGCACGGCGGGCCGGGTGGACCCTTCGAACCGGAGCCCACCGCGTCCATGCACGTCCTCGACCCCGATGTCCGCCCGCTGGGGCGCGACGGCCAGCCGCTCGCCCCCGGACAGCGCGAGAACCCGGTCAGCCAGCCGCCGAACCGCCCCCCGTGGGCCCAGCGGACGACCGGTATGCCGCACGCCGGGCCGTGGTCCACCCCGGACGACGCGTCCCGCCAGCCGGGCTACGCGGT
The DNA here is from genome assembly GCF_004122735.1 of Streptomyces sioyaensis. Lineage (GTDB taxonomy): Bacteria > Actinomycetota > Actinomycetes > Streptomycetales > Streptomycetaceae > Streptomyces > Streptomyces sioyaensis. Next base: position 45,829 of record NZ_SDIF01000031.1, read on the forward strand.
TCCCGGTGTACTGCGGTCCGTACTGCGCTGGCCCGCGGCCCTGGCCCTGGCGCTGTGCGGGCTGGGCCATCTGCCGGTGAACGCCTCGCACCTCCAGGGCGCGCCCGCGGTCGCCGGGCTCTCGATGGCCATCGCCGTCATCTATCTGATGCTGGCCGGGCTGCTGGCGATGCGCGACACCGCCCTGGTCTGGACGGCGAGTGCCGCCGGGGCGATGATCATCATCGCCCTGCACGCGCTGTCCCGGGCCGGGGTCTTCGCCCCGCTGGGCAGCGGGCTGGGCGACACCGGGATGTGGCCCGAGATGCTCGCCGTGGCCCTGGCGATCGTCACAGCCGGACTCGCGGGTGCCGCGCTGCTGACCCGTCCGCGCCGCGCCGGCACGGCCACCGCGGGTGCGTGACCGGCCCTTCCTCTACGGCCGCCCAGGGCGCGGGCCGGGACCCTGACCAGGGGACCGGCCCGCGCCCTTGGCGGCCCGTCCGCGTTCGCCGCCGATGGGGCCCTCGGCCGGGGCACGCGGAGTCCCGGCGCGGCGGGCGCAGGCCGTGCCGTGGCCGTCCGCTCACTCCTTGGACGCGTACCGGTGCAGCACCCAGACCGGCAGCGCGAACCAGCAGAGCATGAACCAGGCGACGAGCCCCGCGACGACCCAGGGGACGGCGGAGTTGTTCATCGCGATGCGCAGGATCAGCAGCAGCGCGGAGGTGACCGTCGCCAGGAGGAGGACGATCCCGACCAGGGACAGGCGCGAGGCCCAGAGCACCGTCTCGGGCTTCAGCCGGTGGCCGGCGACGAGCCGGTGGAAGGTCACCGTGCCGACCAGCGCGCCGGTGGTGGCCGCGCCGAGCAGCACCGTCACCACGTAAATGGTCTTGTCGGTCTGTTGGAGGGTGGCGAAGCGCGGGGTGAAGACGACGGTCAGAAGAAAGCCGAAGAGGATCTGCACACCGGTCTGGATGACCCGCACCTCCTGCAGCAGCTCGGCCCACCGCCGGTCGGCCCGCTGCTCCGGCGACTCGTGGCGGCCCGGCGGGGTGTCCCGCGGCCCCAGCACTCCCACCGGGCCTCCTACGTCTTCACATCGGTACGGAACGCCAGCTCGTTGTCCTTGACCTCCACGCGTACCTGGTCCCCGGCCGACAGCGCACCGTCGAGCAGCAGCCGGGAGAGCGCGTTGTCGACCTCTCGCTGGATGGTGCGGCGCAGCGGCCGGGCCCCGTATTCGGGCTGGTGGCCGCGGTGGGTGAGCCAGTCCACGGCGCCGGGCGTGAACTCGATGCCGATGTCCTGGGCGCGCAGTCTGCGGCTGGTCCCGTCGAGCAGCAGACCGGTGATCTGCCGCAACTGGTCGTCGGTGAGCCGGCGGAAGACGATGATCTCGTCCAGCCGGTTGAGGAACTCCGGGCGGAAGTGCTCGCGCAGGGAGGCCAGCGCCCGCTCCCGCGCGCCGTCGCCCGCCTCCGCCCCGGAGATGTCCGGGCCGAAGCCGAGGGCGCCGCGGCCGCCGCTGAGCGCCTCGGAGCCGAGGTTGCTGGTCATCACGATGACGGTGTTCTTGAAGTCGACCGTGCGGCCCTGCGAGTCGGTCAGATGCCCGTCGTCGAGGACCTGCAGCAGCATGTTGAAGACATCGGGGTGCGCCTTCTCCACCTCGTCGAGCAGCAGCAGCGAATACGGGTGGTGGCGCACCGCCTCGGTCAGCTGGCCCGCGTCCTCGTGGCCGACGTATCCGGGAGGAGCGCCGACCAGCCGGCTGACGGCGTGCCGCTCCTGATACTCGCTCATGTCCAGCCGCACCATGCGTTCCTCGCTGCCGAACAGCGCCTCGGCGAGCGCGCGGGCCAGCTCGGTCTTGCCCACGCCGGTCGGGCCGAGGAAGAGGAAGCTGCCGATCGGACGGTTCGGGTCGGCCAGGCCGGCCCGCGAGCGCAGAATCGCCTCGGAGACGGCCGTGACGGCGTCGTCCTGTCCGATCACCCGGGTGTGCAGCTGCCCCTCCAGGCCCAGCAGCAGCTCCTTCTCCTGCTGGGTCAGGCTGCTCACGGGCACACCGGTCTGCCGGGACACGATCTCGGCGATGTCCTCGGCGCTGACCCTGACGATCCGGCAGTCGCTCGGCGGCTCCCCCCGCTCGGCCTCGATCCGCGCGGTGACCTCGGCGAGCCGGTCGCGCAGCTCGGTGGCCCGTTCGTACTGCTCTGCGGCCACCGCCTGGTCCTTGTCCCGGGCCAGCTGCTCCACCTCGCGTTCCAGCTCGCGCACATCGGTGGCCGTGGCACCCGAACGGAGCCGCACCCGGGCGCCGGCCTGGTCGATCAGGTCGATGGCCTTGTCGGGCAGGAACCGGTGGGCGATGTAGCGGTCGGCGAGCTCGACCGCGGCGAGCAGCGCCTCGTTCGTGTAGCGGACCTGGTGGTGTGCTTCGTAGCGGTCCTGGAGGCCGCGCAAGATCTCCACCGTGTCGGAGACGCTCGGCTCGGGCACCAGGATGGGCTGGAAGCGCCGGGCGAGCGCGGCGTCCTTCTCGATGTGCCGCCGGTACTCCTCCAGGGTGGTGGCACCGATGACGTGCATTTCCCCGCGGGCCAGGGCGGGCTTGAGCATATTGCTCGCCTCCAGGGAGCCGCCGTCCCCGCCGCCCCCGCCGGCGCCGACGACCGTGTGCAGCTCGTCGATGAAGACGATCAGGGAGCCGGGGTGGGCGCGGACCTCCTCGATGATGGCGTTCATCCGCTCCTCGAAGTCACCGCGGTAGCGGGTGCCGGCGACGACGGCCGTCAGATCCAGGGCGACGACGCGCCGGCCCGCCAGGGTCTCGGGGACGTCCCCGTCGGCGAGGCGCTGGGCCAGGCCCTCGACGATCGCGGTCTTGCCCACGCCCGCGTCGCCGACCAGCACGGGGTTGTTCTTCCCCCGCCGGGAGAGCACCTCGATGGTCTGCTCGATCTGCTCCGCGCGGCCGATGACCGGGTCGATCCGGCCCGCCCGGGCCAGGTCGGTCAGATCGCGGCTGTACTTGTCGAGGGTCGGCGTGTCGTGCTTCGGGGCGGCTCCGTGCTCGCCGCCCCCCGGGTGCTGCGGCCCGTGGCTGCCCTGCGGGGCGGCCTGCGGCTCGAAGTGGGCGAGGTTCAGAATGCGCCCCGCCGCCGAGTCCAGGTTCGCCGCCAGGGCGTCCAGCACATGCTCCGGGCCGATGTACGAGGCCCCGTTGTCCCGCGCCAGCTCGTGCGCGCTCAGCAGCGCCCGCTTGACCGCGGGGGTGACCGCCACGCTGCGCTGCTTCGGCCCCGTACCGGCGCTGCGGTCGATCTCCGCCGCCAGCGTGTCGGGGTCGGTCCCCGCGTGCTGGAGCATGCTGCGGGTCGGCTCGGCGGCCAGGGCGGCGCGCAGCAGATGCTCGGTGCCGAGCTCCGGGCTGCCGTGCTCGGCGGCGTAGGCGGCTGCGGAGGTCACCAGGTCCCGGGCGGGCCCGCTCATCATGCGGGCGATGTCGGCCTGCGGGTGCGTGGGTTTGCCCGCCTTGCCGTTCGCGGACTGTGCGGCACCGAAGAAGCGCGCGAGGAAGTCACCGAAAGAGTCCGGGCCGTAACCCTCCGGACCCATGAATCCATTGCTCATGTGCGTCCGTTCCGCTGCCACGGCGCTACCGCGGCATGCTGCCTTGCCGGGTTCCTTGTGCTGTTGGCTCGTGCCCTGGCGGTTGCCCGGGAGACGCGACACCACACGTGACACACGGCTCCACTGCTTCAGGATCAGGGGCAACACCCCCGTCCGCACCCGGGCAGACCGGAACCGGAGCACCGCACCCGCCCGACGGCGCACCGCACCGGCCTCACATCTCCTGGTCGATGCGGCTCAGATCGTCGGTGAGCGCGTCGAGCCAGATCACCGAGTCGAGGAGGAGGGCGGCGGAGACCGCGCGGCGCTCCCGGTCCGGGCCGTGGTGCGGCACGGGCGGGGCGAGGGCCAACAGGGCGCGGATGTCGAGGGGTTGGGGACGTTCGTACGACATGCCGCGGTCGGCGCGGAGGCGGTCGGCGAGGGCGCGGTAGTCGGCCGCGGTGCTGTCGGCCGCCCGGCGCAGCCAGGCTCCGACCTCGTGCGGCGCGATCCGGCCGGGGCGGCCGGGCAGCAGCCGCCCGCCGCGCCGCGCGTCCGCCCCGGCGACCAGCACCGCGGGCCAGTCCGGCTGCCCGGCGGCATTCTCCCGGGCCTCGCACTGGAACTGGGTCAGGCTCTCCCGCGCGAGGATCAGGGCGCGGTTGAGGGCGAAGATGTCGGTGCTGCCGGCGCGTTCGACGACCTGTGTGGTGGTCTGGCCGATGGCGTCGGCGATGGCGGAGCACAGCCCCGCCATGCTCTTGCGCACCTCGCTGCCCGCGCCCCGCGGCCAGGCCACCAGCCCACAGGCCAGCCCGATGACGCTGCCGACCAGCACATCCACCAGCCGTACCGGGGCCAGCTGCCAGGTGGACGGGGTGACCTGCGCGAACAGCGTGGCCACCACCAGCGTGAAGCCGCCCTGCGCCCAGGCCAGCCCGCGCAGCGGCCCCGCGATGAAGGCCGTCAGCATCACCAGCGGCAGGATCACCGCGTACACCGTGTCCCGGTCGTGGACCACCACCAGCAGCCCGGCGGCCACCACCGCGCCGACCAGGGTGCCCAGCAGCGCCTGCCGCACCGCGGACCAGGTCTCCAGGGTGGTGGTGCGGGTGAGGGTCAGCGTCGCCAGCAGCACCCAGAAGCCGTGCTGGAGGTCGAGGAGCCCGGCGGTGGCCCGCGCCGCGGCCAGGCCCAGCGCGAACCGGCAGGCGTTCTGGAAAATCACCGAGCGGGGGGTGAGGTGGACGGTCAGCCGCTGCCACCACAGCCGCGGGGCGTGCACCCGCGCATAGGCGAAGCCGTGCCCGACCGGGTTCCGGTCGACGGTCCGGTCGCCGAGCAGCAGCCGGGTCGCCAGGACGAGCACCACGGCGCTGTCGGCGGCCTGCACCACCTGCGACCGGCGGCGCAGATAGACCAGCCGGTCGTCGGCGCCCAGCCGGTCCAGGGTGGCCACGGCCCGGTGGGCGCGGGCGGGGGTCAGCTCCTCCTGGAGGGACGCGGCCGAGGGCCCCTCGCCGGGCCGCAGCCGCTTCCCCCGCCGCAGTGCGTCCGCCGTGCCGCGCGCGGCGGCGCCGATGCCCTGGAGCAGCGTGATCGTCTCCGGGTGGTACGTGTCGTGCGGCCCGATCATGGTGTGCAGCGTGTCCAGCCGGGCCAGCAGCGTGCGGACGGCCTCGGCGGCGTGCGCCATGGCCTTGTGGGCGAGGGTGGGGGAGGCAGGCAGGTCCGCGGGCGGTACCGACGTCGGCCGGAGCGCCTCCCCGGCCCGGTGTGCCCGGGCCAGCGCCTGTACGGGAGCGGGCCCGCCGTGGTGGTCGGCCAGGTGCGCGGCGGCGTCGGCGGCCTCGGCCAGCAGCCGGCCGAAGGGCGGGGTCTCCGGCTCGGGCATCAGGAACCGCTGCGCCAGCGCGAGCAGGAGGGCGCCCAGCAGGAAGCCGGTCAACCGCTGGACCAGGTCCTCCGGGGCGTACGGCGGGAAGCACGGCAGGATGTAGAGCAGTTGCATGCCGGGGGCCGCCCCGGCGATCCGCGGTCCGGTGGTGCCCGCGTACGCCACCATGAAGCCGATGACGAGCATGCCGACGACGGCCGCCCAGGTCTGCACGGCGAGCAGGGTGCCCAGCGTGATGAGCGCGAGGCCGGCGGGGATCGCCATGAAGGTGGTCGCGGCCCGCTGCCGCCCCGATCCCGGGATCCGGGCGAGCACCCCGAGCGACACCACGGTGAAGGTGGCGTAGACGGACATCACGGGCAGGTCGAGCGCGTAGCGGCAGAGGTAGAAGGCGAGGCAGGAGGCGGCCGTCACCCGGACCGCATTGCCGACCACCGAGCGGTGTCCGCGCAGGCCGTGGAGGCCGTGCTCCCGCAGGTAGCGCAGTCTGCGCAGCAGTGCCCGGACCGGTCCGCCGGCCGGACGCCGCGGCCCGGACGGCGGGGAGGTTCCCTGCTGCTCGCTCACCTTTCCACTATTGGCCAGCGGGTTCGGCTCCGCACCGTGCGGGCGGCCGGGCCGGGGCGCCGGGCGCCTACCCTGCTGGTCCCGGCCAGGTGGGGTGCCGCCCGGCCGCCCGTTGCTCCGCCCGCGCGCCCGCCGTCGCGCGCGGTGGGCCCGGACGGCGTGCCGGGCACCGGGAGCCCGTCGCCGCTGCCCGCACCCGGGTTCGCGCGGCGACGGACGGTCAGGAGGGCGCGGGGGCAAGGGAGTTGGCGAAGTTGCCTCAGGTGCGGGACGGATCCGCAACCGTAGACTGCCGACCGTGACGGAGAAGCGGGCGGGTGCGGTGGACACCGGCAAGGCGCGGCGACCGGCGCTGCCGGCGACCGCCTGGGCGGTCCTGGGACTGCTCTCCTTCGGTGACGAGCTGTCCGGCTACGACCTCAAGAAATGGTCGGACTTCTCGCTGCGCTTCTTCTACTGGAGCCCGTCCTTCAGCCAGATCTACGGCGAGCTGAAGCGCCTGGAGAAGGCCGGCTACGTCAGCGCGCGCAGGGTCGCCCAGGAGACCGGCCACCGCGACAAACGGGTCTATGTGATCACCGACGAGGGAATGGCGGCGGTCCGCCACTGGGCGCGCGAGGCGCCCGTGGAACCTCCCGTCCTCAAGCACGGGGTGATGCTGCGGCTGTGGCTCGGCCACCTGCTGGAGGCCGACAGAATGCGCGAAGTGCTGGGCCGGCACCGGGAGTACGCGGAGACCATGCGGCAGCGCGCCGAGGCGGACGGCGCCCGTGCCGAGGAGGCGTGGGCCTACCCCTCCCTCGTGCTGAAGTGGTCACAGCGGTACTACGCCGCGGAGCGGGATCTGGCCGACGCCATGCTCGCCGATCTGGACGAGCGGGACCGCCGGCTCCGGTAGCCGCCCGGCGGCCGGGTTCCAACGGGCCGGACCGGTCGGGCGGCTACTGTCTCGTGGCGCTGCGGTGCCACCAGGTCGCGCCTCCGGTCACCGCGGCTGCTTGACCCAAGAGGCCCGCACTATCCCGGTCAGCCCGCTTCCCGCGCGGCTATCCTCCACGGGATGCCACTTCACCAGTACGCCTACTTCGCGCTGTTCAGCCGGCACACCTCGGCAGACGACATGACCTCCCAGCTGGGCATCGCTCCCAACGAGGTGAGCGTTCGCGGCAGCCGGATCACCGAGCCGGCGGTGGTTCCGGCCGACCACTCGTGGAGGGTCACCTGCCGGGAACCGGGCCTGCGCATCGACGAGCAGATCACTCGTCTTCTCGACAGGCTCCAGCCCCACACGGACCGCATCTCCCACCTCACCCGGCAGCTGGCCGACACCGGCGGCGGAGCAGTGCTTCAAGTCGTGCGCTACTTCAACGACACCGACCGAACCCGGCCGGATGCTGCGGACGCCCCCAACCTCTTCGGTTGGCACCTGGACCGCGAGGTCCTGGACTTCCTCATCGCCACCGGCGCCGAGCTCGACGTCGACGAGTACGACATGGCCGGAGACGAGGACTCCGGGTGAGCACGTGACCTCGTGCTCACCTGGGCGCAGGAGTCGTACTCCGACGGCCTGGCTACAGCCTCAGGAAGCCAGCACGCGGCGGCGGCAGTCGGCCGGCGTGCCCCAGGCGTCCCGCAGTGGGCGGGCCTTGCGGATCCACAGCGAGAGGTCCAGCTCCTGGGTGTACCCGAGGGCGCCGTGGAACTGCAGTGCCGTCCGCGCCGCCGCGTAACCGGCCTCGCCCGCCGCGACCTTCGCCGCGGCCACCTCCCGGCCGGCCGACGGCGCGCCCGCCGCCAGGGCCAGCGCCGCCCCGTGGACCAGCGGCTGGGCGAATTCCAGCCCGATGAGGGCGTCGGCCAGCCGGTGCTTGACCGCCTGGAAGGAGCCGATCGGCACCTGGAACTGGGTGCGCCGCGTGACGTGGGAGACCGTCGCCGCCACCAGCGCGCGACCCAGGCCGAGGGACTGCGCGGCGGTGGTGAGCCGCGCGAGGTCCAGGGCGTGTGCCGCGGCCGCGGCCACCGCCGGGCCGCGGGCGAGGACCGTCCCGCCGCGCGGACGGAACAGCCGCCGGGCCGGATCGAGGGACGCCTGGAGGGGGCCGTGGCCGTCCGCACGGCGCACCGTGTCGCCCTGGACGACCAGGACGGCGTCGGCGGCATCCGCGTCCAGGGCGTACGGGGCCTCGGCACACAGGCTGACCACGGCCTCGCCCGCGGCGATCCGGGGCAGCCACTCCCCGGCCGCGGCGTCCGCACCGAGACGCTCCAGGAACGCGGCCGCCGCCACCGTCTCCACCAGCGGCCCCGGCACCGCATGTCGCCCCAACTCATGGAAGGCGACGGCGAGTTCGGCGGACAGCAGCCCCATCCCGCCGTGCCGCGCGGACACCGCCAGCCCGAACACCCCCGCCTCGGCGATCCGCGCCCACAGCTCGCGGCCCGGCCGGTGCTCCCCGGCCGCCCAGGCCCGCGCCACGGCCGGGGTGCCGGCCGCCCCGAGCATGCCGTCCAGCGCACGGGCGAACTCCCGCTGCTCAGCGCTCAGGAGGAACCGCATCACCGGCGTCCCTTCGGCAGGCCGAGCAGCCGCTCGGCGATGATGTCGCGCTGGATCTCATTGGTGCCGGCGTAGATCGGCCCGGCGAGGGCGAAGGTGTAGCCCTCGGCCCACCGTCCGTGCGCGGGCGCCTCCCCGGCGCCCTCGGCGAGCGCGCCGGACGGGCCGAGCAGGTCCAGGGCGGTCTCGTGCAGGGCGAGGTCCAGTTCGGACCAGAAGACCTTGGTCAGGCTCGACGCGGCGCCGAGGTCGCCGGCTCCCGGCTCGGTACGGGCGGGGGTGTGGCCTTCCCCCGCGGCGAGCCGGGAGGCATGGGCGTAGGCGAACAGCTGGTAGGCGCGGGCGCCGATCACCGCGTCGGCGACCCGGTCGGTGAGCGGCCCGGAAACCGCCTCGGGGGCCTCCCGCCACAGCGCGGCCAGCCGCTCCGCGGCCGCGGAGAAGCGGCCCGGACTGCGCAGCGTCAGCCCGCGCTCGTTGCCCGCGGTGCTCATCGCGACCCGCCAGCCCTGCCCCGGCGCGCCGATGACGTCCGCGTCGGGCGCGAAGACCTCGTCGAGGAAGAGTTCGGCGAAGGCGGGCTTGCCGTCCAGCCGGCCGATGGGGCGTACGGTCACCCCCGGCGCGTCCAGCGGGAACATCAGATAGGTCAGGCCCTGGTGCGGCCGGGCGGGGTGCGGATCGCTGCGGAACAGCCCGAAGGCGCGGTCGGCGAAGGCAGCCCGGGACGACCAGGTCTTCTGCCCGCTCAGGCGCCAGCCGCCGGCGGTCCGTACGGCGGTCGAGCGCAGCGACGCCAGATCCGACCCGGCCTCCGGCTCCGACCAGGCCTGGGCCCAGATCACCTCGCCGCGTGCCATGGGGCCGAGGACGCGGGCGCGTTGCTCGTCGGTGCCGTGCGCGAAGAGCGTCGGGGCGAGGAGGTGGATGCCGTTCTGGCTGACCCGCCCCGGCGCGCCCGCCGCGTAATACTCCTCCTCGAAGATCAGCCACTGGAGGAGCGAGGCACCGCGGCCGCCGTGTTCCTCGGGCCAGGAGACGGCCGACCAGCGGTCCGCGGCGAGCCGGCGCTCCCACTCCCGGTGGGCGGCGAACCCCTCGGCGGTCTCCAGCGACGGCAGCGGCGCGGCGGGGACGTGGCCGGCCAGCCAGTCCCTGGCTTCGGCCCGGAACTCCTGCTCCGCGGCGGTGAATTCGAGGTCCATCACGCCGCCGCCGGCCGGCCGGACGGTCGCCGTCCGGTGCGGGCGTCCGGCTCGTGGAGGGGCCGGGCGGCGCGTGGTGCGTGCCGTTCGCCGGGCAGGGCCTCGTCGTCTTGGGCAGCGGGCATCCGCACTCCTTCCCTAACAAGTGTTTGGTAGATTAACGTACCGTCAGGAACAGCGTCGAGGCCCCCGCCGCCGCGCTCCCGCGCCGAGGGCCGCCCCGCCGGCTCCCCGAGCGCCGGCGGCACGCCCGCGCCGGTCCCGCACCCGGCCCGCCTCAGGAGGCCCGCGCATGACCTCGCCCCCCTATGTGCCCGGCCACCGGCTGCTCGACGGCCGGACCGCCGTCATCACCGCGGCCGCCGGAGCCGGCATCGGCGGCGCCACCGCCCGCCGCTTCCTGGAAGAGGGCGCCCGGATCGTCATCGGCGACAGCCATGCCCGCCGCCTGACGGAGAGCACCGAGGCGCTCGCCGCGGAGTTCGGCGCCGGCCAGGTGGCGTCCCTGCCGTGCGACGTCACCGACGAGGACCAGGTGGGCGCCCTGCTGGCGCTGGCCGAGGAGCGCCACGGCCGCCTCGACATCGTGGTCAACAACGCCGGACTCGGGGGCACCGCCGACCTCGTCGAGATGACCGACGCGCAGTGGGGCGCGGTCCTCGATGTCACCCTGAACGGCACCTTCCGCTGCACCCGGGGCGCCCTGCGCCGGATGAAGGCGGCCGGCCGCGGCGGGGTGATCGTCAACAACGCCTCCGTCGTCGGCTGGCGCGCCCAGCGCGGTCAGGCCCACTACGCCGCGGCCAAGGCCGGCGTGATGGCGCTGACCCGCTGCGCCGCCGTGGAAGCCGCCGGGTACGGCGTCCGCGTCAACGCGGTCGCGCCCAGCCTCGCCATGCACCCGCATCTGGTGAAGGTGACCACCCCCGAGCTGCTGGCGGAGCTCACCGAGCGGGAGGCGTTCGGCCGCTACGCCGAGCCCTGGGAGGTCGCCAATGTCATCGTCTTCCTGGCCTGCGACTACTCCTCGTACCTGACCGGGGAAACGGTGTCCGTCAGCTCCCAGCGCGCCTGAGGGAGCGCGCCCGCCGGCAGGCCTTGCGCAACCGGCCGGCGCCTCCGCAGAATCTGACCCAGGAGACCACCATGTCCGAGGCCTATGTCGTCGAAGCGGTCCGCACCCCGGTCGGGAAGCGGGGTGGCGGGCTGTCGGCCGTGCACCCCGCCGATCTGGGCGCTCATGTGCTGACCGCGCTGATGGCGCGCAGCGGCGCCGATCCGGCCGCCGTCGAGGACGTCGTCTTCGGCTGTCTGGACGCGGTGGGACCGCAGGCCGGCGACATCGCCCGTACCTGCTGGCTGGCCGCCGGGCTGCCCGAGCACGTGCCCGGCGTCACCGTCGACCGCCAGTGCGGCTCCTCCCAGCAGGCCGTGCACTTCGCGGCCCAGGCCGTGCTCTCCGGCACCCAGGACCTGGTCGTCGCGGGCGGGGTGCAGAACATGTCGCAGATCCCGATCGCCTTCGCCAGCCGCCGGGCCGCCGAACCGCTCGGGCTGACCGACGGCCCGTTCGCCGGGTCCGTGGGCTGGCGGGCCCGCTACGGGGACGCGCCCGTCGACCAGTTCCACGGCGCCGAACTCATCGCCGAGAAGTGGCACCTCTCCCGCGCCGACATGGAGGAGTTCGCGCTCCGTTCGCACCAGCGGGCCGTCCGCGCCCTCGACGAGGGCCGTTTCGACCGGGAGACCGTCGCCTACGGGGAGGTCACCGCCGACGAGGGACCGCGCCGCACCACCTCCCTGGAGAAGATGGCCGCCCTGCCGCCGGTCGTCCCGGGCGGCCTGCTGACCGCGGCGGTCTCCTCCCAGGTCTCCGACGGCGCGGCCGCCCTGCTCCTCGCCTCCGGGCGGGCGGTGGCCGCGCACGGTCTGACCCCGCGGGCCCGCATCCACCATCTGTCGGTGCGCGGCGAGGACCCGATCCGGATGCTGTCCGCACCGATCCCGGCGACCGCGTACGCGCTGAAGAAGACGGGCATGTCGATCGACGACATCGATCTGGTCGAGATCAACGAGGCCTTCGCGCCCGTCGTCCTGGCCTGGATCGAGGAGACCGGCGCCGACCCGGAGCGCGTCAACGTCAACGGCGGCGCCATCGCCCTGGGCCATCCGCTCGGCGCGACCGGCGTCCGGCTGATGACCACGCTGCTGCACGAACTGGAGCGCACCGGCGGCCGGTTCGGGCTGCAGACCATGTGCGAGGGCGGCGGCCAGGCCAACGTCACGATCATCGAACGACTCTGACGCATCATCAGAAGTCAGTCTGCTGGTTCGGCAGCCGCCTCATCACGCCTGCCGGCCCGGCAGCACGGTCAGCGTCGCGCGCGCCTCGGCCATGATCCGGTCGACGAGTTCCGCGCAGGACGGCAGATCCCCGATCACCCCCGCGACCTGTCCGGAAGCCATGACCCCGAGGTCGGTACGGCCCTCGACCATCGACGCCCGCAGCAGCATCGGGGTGTTGGCCGCGAGCAGGACCTGGCTCCAGGAGAGGTCCCTGCCGTGCTTCATCGCCAGACCGTCCCGGATCATCTGCCCCCAGCTCAGCCCGGACAGCTTCCGGAACGACGCGGCCCGGCGCACCGCGTGCAGCAGCGCGGCGGTGCGCCCGGAGCGCTCCAGCGCCTCGACCAGCTCGCTGCGCAGCATCCGGTGCGGCAGCCCGTCCACCTTCGTGGTGACCGTGATGTCGCCGACGGCGGCCGCCAGATAGCGGGCCTGTACGGCCGGTGGCACGGTGCTGTCCGACGTCAGCAGGAAGCGGGTTCCCATGGCGATCCCGGCCGCACCGTAGGCCAGCGCCGCGATCAGCCCCCGGCCGTCGAAGAAGCCGCCCGCGGCGATCACCGGGATGTCCACCGCGTCCACCACCTGCGGCAGCAGCACGCTCGTGGCGACGCTCCCGGTGTGCCCACCGCCCTCGCCGCCCTGCACGATGACCGCGTCCGCGCCCCAGGCCGCGACCTTCTCGGCATGGCGGCGGGCCCCGACCGACGGGATGACGACGACGCCCGCGTCCTTGAGCCGGGCGATCAGCTCACGGGAGGGAGCCAGCGCGAACGAGGCGACCCGTACGCCCTCCTCCACGATGATCCGCACCCGGTCACCCGCATCGGCCGCGTCCGCCCGCAGATTGACCCCGAAGGGTGCCTCGGTACGGGACGCGACCTCGCGGACCGCCGCCCGCAGTTGCCCGACGGTCATGGTGGCCGAGGCCAGGATCCCCAGGGCGCCCGCCTCGGCCGCGGCCGACACCAGCCGGGGCCCGGCCACCCATCCCATGCCGGTCTGCACGAGGGGATGGCGCACCCCGACGAGCCGGGTCAGCGGGGTCTCGATCCGGTGCTCCGTCATCCCTGCGGCACCTCGCGCTCGCGCAGCCCCTCGGGATCCAGCTCCGTACGGATCAGCCGGAGTTCGGCCGCGGTGGGCTCGCGGGTGCAGCGCACCTCGTCGGGCAGTGCGAGCGGGAACCCGGTGGCCTCCTGGACCTGTCCGGCCGTCACTCCCGGGTGCACGGAGACCAGCCGCATGGTGTGGTCCGGGGTCTCGAAGTCGAAGACCCCGAGGTGGGAGACGACCCGCGGGATGCGGTGGTAGCGGGTCGCGGACGGGCCGGCGGCGGCCGCGCTGTCGTAGCCGACCCCGCAGATCATGTCGACCCGCTCGACGAAGACCCGCGCCGAATGCTTCGGCACCCAGTAACTCACCGGATTGTTGAGAGTGTTGACGGGCGCGCCGCGGACGCCGAGGAGCTGGCGGTCGGGCCGCTGCCAGTCGCCGATGCAGGAGATGTTCTGGTTGCCGAAGCGGTCGAGCTGGCTCGCGCCCATCATCACGTGCCGCTTCCCGCCGGTCACCAGGGCCAGATGCCGGCGGTAGGGCAGCCAGCCCTCCGCGGTACCGTCCGGGCCCACGAGCAGCGCCTCCCCGTCGGTCAGCAGCAGATCGGGGGAGAACGTGCGCCGGGCGAGCCGGGCGCCGAGCGACGGGATCAGGCCCATCGGGCTGGCGAGCACCTCCCCGTTGTCGCGCCAGGCCTCGGCACAGGCGATCACGCAGAACTCGGCGCGGGTGGCCGTGCTGGTCGGGCTCACTGCTGCTCCTCGTGCCAGGTCTGGACCGCCGACTGGTACGCCTTCTCGTCCCCCGACAGGAACCGCTCGGCGAACTCCGGCCAGGGCGTGGTCGCGTACATCCGCTGGAAGGCCTCGTCGCGGTCGTGATCGGGGACGCAGGAGGTGAAGTGCGCCCCGTTCGGGGTCTCGACGACGCCGGTCACCGTGTGCCGCTGGACCAGCAGCGTCTGCGGGAGGGCCGTGCCGAAGTCGTCCACGAGCCGCTCGCAGGAGACATAGGCCTCCTCCGCGGCCGCGCAGAACAGATCGTCGAAGTACGGGTCGGGGCCCAGGTACTGGCCGTTTCCCCGCCGGTCGGCACGGTTGAGATGGACCAGCGCCGCGTCCATCCGCAGCGCCGGCGCGGCGACGAAGGTCTCCCCGTCCTCGTACGGCGAGGTCACCGTCCGCAGGCCCGGGTTGACCCGCATGACGTCCGAGCCGAGACCGGCCCGTACGGGGAGGAACGGCAGCCGGTGGGCGGCTGCGGTCAGGCCCCACAGGAACATCGCCTCGTCGATCTCCCGCAGCTCGAACGCGCCACGCTGGCGCGCCGCGCGGAAGTGCGGCTCCAGGGGGATCGAGTCGAGGGTCACGAACGCCGCGACCAGCGTGCGGATCCGGCCCGCGGCGGCGAGCAGCCCGACGTCGGGGCCGCCGTACGAAATCACGGTCAGATCGGTGATGTCGGAGCGCAGCAGCGCCCGTACCAGCGCCATCGGCTTACGGCGCGCCCCCCAGCCGCCGATGCCGAGGGTCATCCCGCTGCGCAGCCGGGAGACGACGTCCTCCGGCGTCATGGTCTTGTCGGTCACGGTCGGCCTTCCTCTGTTGGTGAGCCGGCCGGTGCGCCGGCCGGTGCGCCGAAGGTGTCGCGGACGCGGTCGGCGACACCGCTGAGGTTCGCCTCGAAGGTGAAGCCCTGCTCGAAGCGGTAACTGCGATGGACGTCCACGGGGTCGATGCCGTTGATCGCGGCCTTGGCGAGACGGAGGAGACCGCCGTCCTTCCGGGCGATCTCCCGCGCCAGATCCAGTGCGGCGTGGCGCAGTCCGGCGCGCGGGACGACCTTCCACACCGAGCCGTGCGCCTGGAGTTCGGCGGCGGTGGCGGTGCGCGAGGTGTAGTAGAGCGCGCGCATCAGATGCTGGGGGACCAGCCGGGCCAGATGGGTGGCCGCGCCGAGCGCACCGCGGTCCAGCTCGGGCAGGCCGAAGGTGGCCTCCTCACTGGCCACGATCGCATCCGCGTTCCCGACCAGCCCGATGCCGCCGCCCAGACAGAAGCCGTGCACCGCCGCGACGACCGGTACCTCGCACGCGTAGACCGCCGAAAACGCCTCGGCGCAGCCGCGGTTGACACCGATCAGGGCGTCATGACCGCCGGCGGCGGCGTCCCGCTGCAACTCCTTGATGTCGACGCCGGCGTTGAAGCCGCGGCCCTCGGCGGCGAGGACGACACAGCGCAGGTCCGGGTCGTGGCCGGCGGCCCGTACGGCGTCGGCGAGGTCGTACCAGCCCTGCACCGGAAGGGCGTTGACCGGAGGGAAGTCGACGGTGATCACGGCGATGCCGTGGTCCGGCCTGGAGGTGGAGACACCCATGAGTGGATCAGCTACCTTTCCACCAAGCGTTTGTTAGGTAGCGAAGTTAGCAGCGGACCGCGCGCTGCGGGAGGGGTGCCGAGTGAGCCTGACCCTCGATCTGTCCGGACAGCTCGCCGTGGTCACCGGCGGCACCCGGGGCGTCGGCGCCGGTATCGCCTGCGCTTTCCTGCGGGCCGGTGCCGAGGTCGTGATCTGCGCCCGCCGGCCGCCGGAGCGCCCCGTCGCGGCGGCCGGCCGCAGCGCCCGTTTCCACCCGCTCGATCTGCGCGAACCCGACGCCGTACGGGCATTCTTCGACCGGCTCGCGGCGGCGCACGGCCGGCTGGACTGCCTGGTGAACAACGCCGGCGGCACGCCGTACCGGCTGCTCGGACAGACCGACGCCGAGCGGCACGCCCGGGTCGTCGCGCTCAACCTCCTCGCGCCGCTGACCGCCTCGCTCGCCGCCTACGAGGTGATGCGGCAGCAGCCGGCCGGCGGTTCGGTCCTGATGATCGGCAGTGTCAGCGGCACCCGCCCGTCGCCCGGGACCGCCGCCTACGGCGCGGCCAAGGCGGGTCTGGAGAACCTCGCCCGCTCCATGGCCGTCGAGTGGGCTCCCCGGGTCCGCGTCAACACCCTCGTCCTCGGCATGGTGCGCACCGAACTCTCCGCCCTGCACTACGGGGACGAGGCGGGCATCGCCGCCGTCGGCGCCACCGTCCCGGCCGGCCGGCTCGCCGAACCCGCCGAGATCGGCGACGCCTGCGTCTTTCTCGCCTCCGACCGGGCCGCGTACCTCACCGGCGCCAGCCTGCTCGTCCACGGCGGCGGCGAGCGCCCCGCCTTCCTGGACGCCGCCACGGTCAACCACCCCACCGCCGACCACCCCACCGCCTTCCGTGAAGCCGCCGACGAGCCTCCCTCGATCGCCGGTACCGAAGCCCCCGAGGAGAATTGACATGACCGGAATCTGCGCCGGACGGGTCGTCGTCGTCACGGGAGCCGGCCGGGGGCTCGGCCGGGCCCATGCGCTGGCTCTCGCCGCCGAGGGAGCCCAGGTCGTGGTGAACGACCTCGGGGTGGCTCCCGACGGCGCCGGCGCCTCGGCCGGCCCGGCCCAGCAGGTCGCCGACGAGATCCGGGCACGCGGCGGCCAAGCCGTCGCCCACAGCGGCGACATCACCACCACCGAAGGCGCCGCCTCCCTCGTCGCCACCGCCCTGGACACCTTCGGCCGGCTCGACACCCTCGTCAACAACGCCGGATTCCTGCGCGACCGGATGCTCGTCAACCTCGACGAGGACGACTGGGACGCCGTCATCCGCGTCCACCTCAAGGGCCACTTCCTCCCGCTACGGCACGCCGCGGCCCACTGGCGGGCCGAAGCCAAGTCCGGCCGCACGCCCGACGCCCGCGTCCTCAACACCGCTTCGGGCGCCGGGCTGCTCGGCAGCGTCGGACAGGGCAACTACTCCGCCGCCAAGGCCGGCATCATCGGCCTCACCCTCGTCGCCGCCGCTGAAATGGCCCGCTACGGCGTCCAGATCAACGCCATCGCGCCGGCCGCCCGCACCCGGATGACCGAGCGGACCTTCGCCGCGACGATGGCGGCGCCGGCCGACGGGGAGTTCGACGCGATGGCCCCGGAGAACGTCTCCCCGCTGGTGGTCTGGCTGTCCTCCGCCGACAGCGCCGGGGTCACCGGCCGGGTCTTCGAGGCCGAGGCGGGCCGCATCACGGTGATGGAGGGCTGGCGCCCCGGCCCCACCGTGGACAAGGGAAGCCGCTGGACCCCGGCCGAGGCGGGCGGGGCCGCCCGCCGGCTGCTGGCCGCCGCGGAGGAGCCGGGGCCGGTGTACGGCGCGCGGTGACGGGCCCGGCCGGGGGCCCGACCGGGGGCGTACCGCCGTCGGGTAGCCGACGGCCGGCTGCCGGCTGCCGGCTGCCGTTCGGCGGTCCCACGGTGCCCGGGCCCGGCGTCCTCAGCCGCCAGGGCGTCCCAAGCCGCCAGGGCGTCCCAGCCCCGCGAGTCCGGCGGCGCTCGCCAGCAGCTCGACGAGCATGTCGAAGGTGAGCCGGCCCGTGAACGTATTGCGCTGGCTGGGGTGGTAGCTCCCCAGCACCTGGAGTTCCCGTCGGCGGCCCGCGGCCGGCAGGGTCAGCTGGACGCCGTGACCGAACGCCGGCCGGGGGCGGGGGAGCGGCCACCCCGCCTCGCCGAGTACGGGCAGCAGCGCCTGCCAGCCGAAGGCGCCCAGCGCCACGACCGTCCGCAGATGGGGGCTGAGGAGTTCCAGCTCCGCCGACAACCACGGCCGGCAGGTACGGCGCTCGGTGGGCGTCGGCTTGTTCTCCGGCGGAGCGCAGTGGACCGGCGCCGTGACCCGTACCCCGTACAGCTCCAGGCCGTCGCCCCGGTGCGTCGCGGTGGGCCGGGAGGCGAGGCCGACCGCATGCAGCGCCCTGAACAGGAAGTCGCCGGAGGCGTCCCCGGTGAACATCCGGCCGGTGCGGTTGCCGCCGTGCGCGGCCGGCGCCAGCCCGACGACGGCCAGTGCCGCGTCCGGCGGCCCGAACCCCGGGACGGGGCGCGCCCAGTACTCCCAGTCCCGGAACGCCGCACGCGGATGCGCGCCGGTCCGCTCCCGCCATTCCACCAGCCGGGGACAGGCCCGGCACCCGATCAACTGCGCGTCGAGCTCGGCGAGCCCGCCGCACCGCGCCGCGTGGTAGGCCGGAAAGGCCTCCTCGTCGCTACCCGGCGGTGTCCGCGCCGCCCCGGTCTCGTCCATTCCCCCACGCTAAGCGCCGGGGCGGCCGGCCGGGGACGCGGCACGGTCGGCGAGATGCGCGGGAGGGGCGAGGTCCGCGGGGAGCGCGGGGTCCGGTTCGAGGGGGCCCCAGGCGGTGTGCAGGGGAAGTACACCGGCCCACAGGCCGAGTTCGGCGTCCGCACCGTCCCCGTCGTCCGGCGGTCCCGTCCGGATCTTCACGGACGCTTCGTCGAGGGAGAGGGCGAGCAGTGCCGTGGCGGCGAGTTCCTTGCGGCTCGGGCGCCGGGCGTAGTCCCACTGGCCCGGTGCCGCTTGTTCGGTCAGACAGCGCAGACCGGCGAGCTTCTCCTCCGGGTCGGTGACCGGGCGGGGAGTGCCGTACACCATCGCGCTGCGGTAGTTGACGCCGTGCTCGAACACCGAGCGGGCCAGCACCAGCCCGTCGACATGCGTCACGGTGACACAGACAGTCGCGCCGGGCGAGGCGACCAGGCTGCGGCTGGCGACCGACCCGTGGAAGTACAGCGTGCCGCCGTCCGCGCCGTAGACCGTGGGCACCACCATCGGTGTGCCGTCCACGACCACACCGAGGTGGCACAGAAAGCCGGCGGCCAGCACGGCATCGAGTGCGGCCCGGTCGAGGCTGCCCTGCTCACGCAGCCGGCGATGGCGGGTGCGCTCGGTCTCCGGCAGCGCCCGGCCGGTCGAGGGGGAGGTCATCACGGCCCTTCCGAGGAGTACGGGTGACGGGCCGGGGCAGGCAGCCGACCCTGCCCCGAGATTCTACTGATCCAGTGGTCATCTCGCCAGATGGAGCATGAATTCGTCGCCACGAAATTGAATGTCAACGAATTCCGCACATCGCCCGGCGGATGCTGCTCCAGCTGCGCCCCCTACCCCCGGGCTCCTGGTCAGGTCGACCCCCGTCGCCCACCCCGGGCCGTACGAGGTGCCAAGCATGGGTACGACACCGGACGGCGGCCCGTCCCGCCCTGCCCCCTTGGAGGAGTTCGCGACCGAGGCGTGCGAAGTACCCTTTTCCGAGCGTGTGTTGTGTGACATATTACTGACGTGCCCACGAGACACAGACACTCCCTGGACGCCGCGGACGTCGTGATCGTCGGGGCCGGTGTGGTCGGCGCCGCCTGTGCGTACTACGCCGGCCGCTCCGGTCTCTCCGTCGCCGTGGTCGACCGCGGACCCGTCGCGGGCGGCACCACCGGAGCCGGCGAGGGCAACCTGCTGGTCTCCGACAAGGAGCCGGGCCCGGAACTCGCGCTCGCACTGCTCTCCACCCGCCTGTGGCGCGAACTGGCCGCCGAACTCCCGCCGGAGATCGAGTACGAGACGAAGGGCGGCCTGGTCGTCGCCGCTGATGCGCCGGGTATGAAGGCCCTGCGTGCGTTCCGTGCGGCGCAGGGCGAGGCGGGCGTGGAGATTACGGAACTCCCCGGCGACCGGCTGCGGGACATCGAACCCCATCTCGCGCCCGGCCTCGCCGGCGGCGTCCGCTACCCGCAGGACGCGCAGGTCCAGCCCGCCCTGGCCGCCGCCCACTTGCTGCGTGCCTCCGGGGCCCGACTGCATCTGGGGGCCGAGGTCACGGCCGTCCTGCGTGGGCCCGGCGGAGCGGTTCGCGGCGTGCGTACCCCGCGCGGCGACCTCCTCGCCCCCGCGGTCGTGAACGCCACCGGCACCTGGGCCGGCCGGCTGGCCTCGCTTGCGGGGGTGACCGTCCCGGTCCTGCCGCGCCGGGGATACGTACTGGTCACCGAGCCGTTGCCGCGGGTCGTACGCCGCAAGGTGTATGCCGCGGACTACGTCGCCGACGTGGCCAGCGGCTCGGCCGCGCTGCAGACCTCCGCCGTCGTCGAGGGCACCCCGGCCGGCCCGGTGCTCATCGGCGCCAGCCGCGAACGCGTCGGCTTCGACCGCACGCTCTCGGCCGAGGTGCTGCGCCGGCTCGCCGCCCAGGCGACGGCGCTGTTCCCCGTCCTGGCGGGCGTCCGGGTGATCCGTACGTACCAGGGCTTTCGCCCCTACCTCCCGGACCACCTCCCGGCGATCGGCCCCGATCCGCGTGCCCCGGGCCTGCTGCACGCCTGCGGCCACGAGGGCGCGGGCATCGGCCTCGCCCCGGCCACCGGCCGGCTGATCGCCGCCGCGCTGACGGACACCCCCGGCCCGCTGGACGCGCGACCGTTCCGCCCGGAGCGCTTCACCGAAGGAAGGGAGCCGGCATGAACCGACGCCGACGCCGCACCCCCGCCGCTCTCGTACGGGCCGCGCCAGGGCCGGCGTTCGAGATCACGCTCGACGGGCGGGCGCTGTCCGCGCTGCCCGGGCAGAGCATCGCGGCCGCACTCTGGGCGGCGGGGGTGCTCTCCTGGCGGACCACGCGCCAGAGCGGCCGGCCGCGGGGCGCCTTCTGCGGGATCGGTTCCTGTTTCGACTGTCTGGCCACCGTCAACGGCGTCCCCAATCAACGGGCCTGCCTGGTACCGGCCCGGCCGGGGGACGCGGTCACCACCCAGGAGGGACACGGGCGTGCCGATCTCACCGTCTGACACCCATGACCTTGCCGTCATCGGCGCGGGGCCGGCCGGGCTCGCGGCCGCCGTCACCGCCGCCGACCTCGGGCTGACGGTGGCGCTGGTCGATGCCGCCGCCCGGCCCGGCGGACAGTTCTACCGGCAGCCGGCCCCCGGGCTGGGCGCGGCCCGTCCGCAGGCCCTGCACCACTCCTGGGGCGCGTTCGCCCGGCGTGCCGCCCGGCTGGACGTGCACCGCGCGGCCGGCCGGGTCCGGCACGTCACCGAGCACCATGTCTGGGCGGTCACCCGGGAGTCGGCGCACTGGGCCGTGCACGCGGTGACCGGGCCCGACGGGGCGCAGGGTCGGGCCGAGGTGGCCGCGCGGAAGGTGCTCCTCGCCACCGGTGCGTACGAGCGTCAACTGCCCTTCCCCGGCTGGACGCTGCCCGGGGTCGTGGGCGCGGGCGGTGCGCAGGCCATGCTCAAGGCGGGGCTGGTGATGCCGGGGCAGCGGATCGTGGTCGCGGGCAGTGGGCCGCTGCTGCTCGCCGTCGCGGGGTCGCTGGCCGCCGCCGGAGCCAGCGTGCCGGTGGTCGTCGAGGCGGGCGGCTACGCCGGATACGCCCGCGCGCCGCGCACGCTCGCCGCCAACCCGCGCAAGCTCGTCGAAGGTGCTGCGCACGCGGCCACCCTGCGCCGGTACGGCGTCCGCATCCGTACCCACAGCGCGATCACCGCCGTGCACGGCACCGACCGGGTGGAGGCCGTCACCCTGACCCGACTCGACCGGGACTGGCGGCCGGTGGCCGGGACCGGGGTGCGCGTCCCGTGCGATGCGCTCGCCGTCGGGCACGGACTCGTGCCGCAGCTGGACCTGGCGACCGCGCTGGGCTGTGCGACCCGCCGTTGTCCCGACGGCACCGCCGCGCTGGTCCTCGACGGCCGGCAGCGGACCACGGTCGACGGTGTCTGGGCGGCCGGCGAGGCCGGCGGTGTGGGGGGTGCCGAACTCGCCGTGGTGGAGGGCGAGTTGGCGGCGTACGACCTCGCGCGGCGGGCGCCGGGGGGTGCGCTGCTGCGGCGGCGTGACCGGCTGCGGCGGTTTGCCGGGGCGATGGCCGCCGCCCATGCGCCGCGGGCCGGCTGGTCCGACTGGCTCGGCGCGGACACCGAGGTCTGCCGCTGCGAGGAAGTCACCGCCGGCCGGATCCGGGACGCCGTCGACGACCTCGGGGCCCGCGACACCCGCACCGTCAAACTGCTCACCCGGGCCGGTATGGGCTGGTGCCAGGGGCGGGTATGCGGCCCGGCCGTGGCCCACCTCGCGGGGGAGACCGAACCCGCGGCCGGCCGCAGGCTCCTCGCCTGCCCTGTCACGCTGGGCGAACTCGCTCGGGAGTAACAGCGGTTCGGAACGGCGGTCTTGGCAATCCGCTACAGCTCAGTAAAATGTCACACCTCATAGAAGGAGACTGCAGATGGTCATCCGCACCCGCCCGTGGCACGGCATCATGGTCGCCACCACCCTCCCCTTCCGCGACGATCTCTCCGTCGACCACGACGCCTACGCCGCCCAGGTCGCACGGCTGCTCTCCGCCGGCTGCGACGGCGTCGTCCCCAACGGCTCCCTCGGCGAGTACCAGACGCTGACCGACGACGAGCGTGCCCAGGTCGTCCGGACCGCCGTGGCCGCCGCGGGCGCGGGGGACCGGGTGATGCCCGGCGTCTCCGCGTACGACAGCGCCGCCGCATGCCGCTGGGCCGAGCAGGCCGCCGAGGCGGGCGCCGGGTCCGTCCTGCTGCTGCCGCCCAACGCCTTCCGCGCCGACCCGGAAGCGGTCCGCGCCCACTTCGCCGAGGTGGCCGCGGTCGGTCTGCCCGTCGTCGCCTACAACAACCCCTTCGACACCAAGGTCGACCTCACCCCGGGCCTCCTCGCCGACCTGCACGCCGACGGCAGCATCGTCGCCGTCAAGGAATTCAGCGGCGACGTCCGCCGGGCCTACGAGATCGCCGAAGTCGCCCCGGAGCTCGACCTGTTGATCGGCGCCGACGACGTCCTCCTCGAACTCGCCCTGGCCGGCGCGGTCGGCTGGATCGCGGGCTACCCGAACGCGCTGCCCGAGGCGTGCGGCACCCTCTACCGGGCCGCCGTCGCCGGGGACCTGGACACCGCGCTGCCGCTCTACCGCGCCCTGCACCCGCTGCTGCGCTGGGACTCCAAGCCCGAGTTCGTGCAGGCGATCAAGCTCTCGATGGACCTCGCCGGGCACCACGGCGGCCCGACCCGCCCGCCCCGCTTCCCGCTCCCCACCGGGCAGTCGGCCCCGCTCCGCGCCGCCACCGAGAAGCTCCTCGCCGACGGTCACCACTGAGAGGAATCCCATGCGCACCCGCCACGTCTTCCATGCCGTCGACTCCCACACCGAGGGCATGCCCACCCGCGTCATCACCGGCGGCGTCGGCACCCTCCCCGGCGCCACCATGGCCGAGCGCCGGCTGTACATGGCCGAACACCGCGACGACATCCGGACGTTGCTGATGTACGAGCCGCGCGGCCATGCCGCCATGAGCGGGGCGATCCTCCAGCCGCCGACCCGCCCGGACGCCGACTGGGGCGTGCTGTTCATCGAGGTCTCCGGCTATCTGCCGATGTGCGGGCACGGGACGATCGGGGTGGCCACCGTCCTCGTCGAGACCGGCATGGTGGCGGTGGTCGAACCGGTGACCACGGTGCGCCTCGACACCCCGGCCGGACTGGTCACCGCCGAGGTGCAGGTCACGGACGGGGCGGCGACGGCCGTCACGCTCACCAACGTGCCCGCGTTCTGTGCCGGACTCGACCGCAAGGTCACCGTCCCCGGATACGGCACGCTCAGCTATGACCTCGCCTACGGCGGCAATTTCTACGCCATCCTGCCGCTGGACAGCGTCGGGCTGCCCTTCGACCGGGACCGCAAGCACGACATCCTGGCCGCCGGACTCGCCCTCATGGACGCCGTGAACACCACCGACCGGCCGGTCCACCCCGAGGACGAGCGGATCGGCGGCCTCAAACACGTCTATTTCGCCGCACCGGGATCGACTGCCACCCGCTCCCGGCACGCGATGGCCATCCATCCCGGCTGGTTCGACCGCTCACCCTGCGGTACCGGCACCTCCGCACGGATGGCGCAGCTGCATGCCCGCGGTGAACTCTTCCTAGGGCAGGACTTCGCCAACGAGTCGTTCATCGGGACCGAGTTCACCGGCCGGCTCGTGGGCAAGACCACGGTCGGCGGGCGGCCGGCCGTCGTCCCCACCGTCACCGGGCGGGCCTGGGTGACCGGTACCGCGCAGTACTTCCTCGATCCGGCCGATCCGTTCCCCGCCGGGTTCCTGCTCTGAGCGCGGCACCGGGGCGGCGGGTCGGTCGCTGCCGCCACCAGGCAGTACGCGCAACGTGACATTGTACGCTGGCACTCCGCAGCAACTCGGAGGACCACGATGGGTGAACTCAAGCACCGCAGCCTGATCACCGCGCAGGAGCGACTTCGCGATCAGGTCGCCCATCAGCTGCGCGCCGCCCTGATAGCGGGCGAACTCCGCCCGGGATCGGTCTACTCCGCCCCGGGCCTCGCCGCCGACTTCGGTGTCTCCGCCACCCCGGTGCGCGAGGCGATGCTCGATCTGGCCCGGGAGGGTCTGGTCGAACCGGTACGCAACAAGGGCTTCCGGATCACCGAGGTGAGCGAGCGCGACCTCGATCAGTACACCGAAATCCGTGCGCTGATCGAGGTCCCGGTCATCGGCCGGGTCACCCGCACCGCCCGCCGGGAACAACTCGAAGCCCTCCGCCCGGCCGCCCTGGAGATCGTCGCCGCCGCCCGCGCGCACGACCTGATCGGATATCTGGAGGCCGACCGCCGCTTCCACCTCGCGCTGCTCGGCCTCAGCGGCAACGACCGCCTCGTCGAAACGGTCGGCGAACTGCGCAAGCGCTCCCGTCTCTACGGCCTCACCCGCCTCGACGAGCGCAACCAACTGCTGCCCTCCGCCGAGGAACACGTGGAACTCCTCGACGTGATGCTGACCGGCGATGCCGAGGCGGCCGAGGCCTGTATGGCCCGCCACCTCGGCCATGTCCGCTCGCTGTGGGCCCAGGAGCGGGCCGAGCCGACGGTCCCGCGCGACCTCCAGGCCTGACCGGGGCCGGGGACGGCCGCCGGGTCAGACGTTCCGGGCCAGCAGCCCGTCCATCCACTCCTCCACCCCGTCGACGGTGCGCGGCAGCCCGCCCGACATCAGCCGGGCACCGTCCGCCGTGATCACCAGATCGTCCTCGATACGCACCCCGATGCCGCGCAGCTCCCGCGGCAGGGTCTCGTCGTCGGGCTGGAGGTAGAGGCCCGGCTCGACCGTCAGTACCTGCCCCTCGGCCAGGACGCCGTCCAGATACTGCTCGGCGCGGGCCCGGCCGCAGTCGTGGACATCGAGGCCGAGCATATGGCCGGAACTGCACAGCGTGTAGCGCCGGTGGAGACCGCTGTCGGCGGCGAGTGCCTGTGCCGCCGGGACGCGCAGCACCCCCCAGTCGGCCAGGCCCTCGGCCAGGACGCCCGAGCAGGCCCGGTGGAAGTCGCGGAAGCTGGCGCCCGGCTTCAGTGCGGCGATCCCCGCGTCCTGCGCGGCGAGCACCAGCTCGTACACCCGGCGCTGCACGGGGGAGAAGCGCCCGGACAGCGGAAGGGTGCGGGTGATGTCGGCGGTGTACAGCGAGTCGGTCTCCACCCCCGCGTCGAGCAGCAGCAACTGGTCCGGGTCGAGCGGGCCGTCGTTGCGGATCCAGTGGAGGACGCAGGCGTGGGCGCCGGCGGCGGCGATGGTCTCGTACCCCGTGCCGTTGCCCTCGGCGCGGGCGCGCAGCTGGAAGACCCCCTCGATCCAGCGTTCGCCGCGCGGGTGGCGCAGCGCGGCGGGAAGGGACCGTACGACATCCTCGAAGCCGGTGACGGTGTGCTCGACGGCCTGCTGTAGCTCAGCCACCTCCCAGGCGTCCTTCACCAGCCGCAACTCGCTGAGGACGGTGGTGAGTTCGGCGTCGTGGGCGGCATTCCGGTCGGACCGGTGGTGCACCAGGTCGTCCAGGTGCGCACAGCGCACGCCGGTGAGCTGCTCGGCCTCGGCCAGATCGGGGCGGCGGCCCACCCAGAACTCGCCGTACTTGCGGTCCCGGTAGAACGCGCCGCCGGCGTCCCGCGGCGCCCTCGGCCGCAGATACAGCACCGCCTCGCCGTCCGGTTCCAGCACCAGGACATGGCCCGGCTGGTCCTCGCCGGTCAGCCCGGTCAGCCAGGCGTACGCACTGTGCGGCCGGAAGCGGTGGTCGCAGTCGTGGGAGCGGACCCGCAACTCCCCGGCGGGGACGAGCAGCCGCTCGCCGGGGAAGCTCGCGGCGAGGCGGGCCCGTCGGCCGGCGAAGTGCGCGAAGCCGGGGACGCGGGTGCCGGCCGGGAGCGGGGGCGTGGCCCATCCGTCGGTCATGAAGTCGGCGAGGGCGTCCGACACCGGCAAGTCGTGGCTCCCGGTGTGGAGTTGGGTGGGGCGCACGGTCATGGTTACACCTCCGGGAAAGAAAGTTCCTGAAGTCTTGTCAGTGCAATTTCACATTACTATGTTATGGGTCACACCTCGTGGAGTGAAGGCCCCTCGCCTCGCTCTCCACCCAACCCCCCACCCCCTTCCGGAGGTTCAGGTGCCCCCTTCGCATTTGCCGCGCAGTGTCCTGCTGGTCGCGAGCCTCGCGGCGTCCCTCGCCCTGCCCAGCGTTCAGCCGGCCCGGGCCGCCGCGAGGCTCGCGCCCAGCAGGACACTGCGCGGCAAATGCGAAGGGGGCACCTGAACCTCCGGAAGGG
>NZ_SDIF01000289.1 GCF_004122735.1 Streptomyces sioyaensis
GGGGCGGGTGGGCTGCGGCTGAATCTACGTGCGTTGCCCACGCGGGTGGAGGCTTTGGTGCGCGTTGCCGGCGTATCTCCGGCCGGAGTGGGGGTGCCGCTCGCCCCTCGGGGTTCTGAGGCCGGCCGGTGGCCGGGGCGGCGGCGGTGCCGGGACATCGCCGCCGCGGGGTCAGCCACGGGGGACGAGGGTGGAGCCCTGGCGGGGGACGGTGCCGGTGCGTGCGGCCGGGGCCTGCGGCAGGCCAAAGGTGGTGAAGGCGGTGCGGGTGGGGAGCGGGTAGGGGGTGGTGTCGGTGAGGGAGTTGAGGATGGTGGCGCTGCGCCAGGCGGCGAGGCCGAGGTCGGGGGCGCCGACGCCGTGGGTGTGGGTTTCGGCGTTCTGGACGTAGACCGAGCCGGTGACGGAGGGGTCGAGGATCAGGCGGTGGTTCACGTCGATGCGGGGGCGTTCGGCGGAGTCCCGGCGTACGTAGGGGTCGAGGGCGGCGAGGAGGGTGTCCATCCGGGCTTCGCGGTAGCCGGTGGCGAGGATGACGGCGTCGGCGGTGAGGCGGGAGCGGGTGCCCTGCTGGGTGTGGTCGAGGTGGAGTTCGATCTTGGTGGCGCCGACGCGGCCTGCGGTGCGGACGCAGACGCCGGGAGTGAGGGTGGCGTCGGGCCAGCCGCCGTCGAGGGTGCGGCGGTAGAGCTCGTCGTGGATGGCGGCGAGGGTGTCGTGGTCGATGGCTTTGTGGAGCTGCCATTGGCCGGGGACGAGGGCGTCGCGGACGCGTTCGGGGAGGGAGTGGAAGTAGCGGGTGTAGTCGGGGGTGAAGTGTTCCAGGCCGATTTTGCTGTATTCCATGGGCGCGAAGGCGGGGGTGCGGGCGAGCCAGTGGAGGCCCTCGCGGCCGGCGGGGCGGGCGCGGAGCTGGTCGAGGAAGATCTCGGCGCCCGACTGGCCGGCGCCGATGATGGTGAGGCGGTCGGCGGTGAGCAGGCGGTCGCGGTGGTCGAGGTAGTCGGCGGAGTGGATGACGGGGACGGCGGGGG
>NZ_SDIF01000032.1 GCF_004122735.1 Streptomyces sioyaensis
CTCCCCTACACCGTCACCGCCACCTACAACGGCGACGGCAACTTCACCCCCTCCACCGGGACGGACAACCAGACCGTCCAGCCGGCCGATACCACCACCGGCCTCGCCTCGGCGCCCGATCCCTCCTCGGTCGGGCAGTCGACGACGTTCGTCGCGAAGATCACCCCCGAGGCTCCGGCGGCCGGTGCGCCGACGGGGACCGTGACCTTCGAGTTCGGCGATGACAGCCCGCCCGTCACGGCACCGGTCGAGGGCGGCACGGCGACGATCTCCCACACCAATCCGGAGGTCACGGCCAGCCCGTACACGGTCGCCGCCACCTACAGCGGCGACGACAACTTCAACCCCTCGGCGGGGGCGGACAGCCAGGTGGTCACCCAGGCCGCGTCGACGACCACGGTGAGCGCCGCACCGTCCCTCTCGGTGACCGGCCAGGCGGTCACCTTCACCGCGACCGTCGCCGCCGTTCCGCCCGCCTCGGGCACCCCGACCGGGACGGTCACCTACGACTTCGGCGACGACACCCCGCCCGTCACCGCACCGCTCACCGACGGCAGCGCCCAGCTCACCCACGCCTACACCAGTGCGGCGCACAGCCCGTACGCGGTCACCGTCGTCTACAGCGGCGACCTCAACTTCCTCGATTCCAACGCCACGGACATCCACAGCGTCGAACAGGCCGGGACCGTCACCACGGTGACCGCGGCGCCCGACCCGTCCGTGACGGGCGAGTCGGTGACGGTCACCGTGACGCCCACGGCACCTGGAGCCGGCATGCCGACCGGGAGGGTCACCTTCGACTTCGGTGACGGCACCCCGGTCCTGATCGCCGAGCTCGTGGGGGGCACGGCCACGGTCACCCACCCTTACACCAGCGCCGCCTCGTACATCATCTCGGCGCACTACAGCGGTGACGCCGACTTCGCGCCGTCCGACGACAGCATCGCCCATACCGTCGCTCCGGCCGCGACCACCACCACGGTGGCCTCGTCGGCGGAGCCCTCGGCAGTGGGTCAGAGCGTGACGCTGATCGCGCGGGTGGTGCCCGTTCCGCCGGGTGCCGGCGCCCCGACCGGCACGGTCACCTTCGGCTTCGGTGACGGCACCGCGCCCGCCACCGCGACGGTCTCCAACGGCCTGGCCACGGTGGTGCACACCTACACCGGCACCGCGGGCAGTCCCTACGCCGTCACCGCGGACTACAGCGGGGACGCCAACTTCGCGGCCTCGTCCGGGGCGACTGCCCAGCGCGTGGAGACCAGCGTGTCGACCACGTCGACGACGGTGAGTTCGGCGCCGGACCCGTCCACCGTCGGCGAGCCGGTGGCCTTCACCGCGACGGTCGTGGCCGTCCCGCCCGCCTCGGGCACCCCGACCGGGACGGTCAGCTTCGACTTCGGCGACGGCACCGCGGTCGTCGACGCCTCGCTCGTAGGGGGCACGGCCACGGTCACCCACACCTACACCGCCGCGGCGAACCCCGCCTCGATCACCGCTGCCTACCGCGGCGACACCAACTTCGCGGGCTCGGCCGGCCTCGACAGCCAGACGGTCGTCCTGGCCGCTTCGTCGACGACGGTGCAGTCCTCCTCCGATCCCTCGGTGACCGGCGAGCCGGTCACCTTCACTGCGACCGTCGCGGCGGTTACGGCGGGCGCCGGCACCCCGACGGGCGCGGTCACCTTCGACTTCGGCGACGGGAGCGCGACCGTCAGGGCGCCCGTCGCGGACGGGACGGCCACCGCCGTCCACACCTACGCCACTACCTCGGGCAGCCCGTACGCGGTCACCGCCGACTACCACGGCGATGCGAGCTTCACCGGTTCGACGGGCACCGATAGCCAGACCGTGGACCCGGCGGCGACGTCCACCACCGTGTACTCGTCGCCGGACCCGTCCACGGTCGGCCAGCCGGTGACCATCACCGCGACCCTGGCGGCCGTTGCCCCGGGCACGGGTGCGCCGCCCGGAACCGTCACCTTCGACTTCGGCGACGGCACCCCGACCGTCACCGCACCCGCCGTGGCCGGCCTGGCGACGGTCACCCACGCGTACACCACCACGGCCAACAGCCCTTACACCATTGCGGCCACCTACGGCGGCGACCCCGACTTCAGTCCCTCCGCGGGCACCGCCTCGCAGGCCGTGCTCCCGTCCGCGGTCACCCTCGCGGTGACCACCGGTCCGGACCCCTCGGTGGCGGGCGAGCCGGTGACCGTCACCGCGACGGCCACTCCGGTGCCGCCGGGCGCCGGAGTGCCCTCCGGTACGGTCACCGTCGACTTCGGCGACGGCACGGCCCCCAGCACGGCACCGTTGGCCGGCGGAGCGGTTCACCTCACGCACACCTACGCCTCCGTCCTCGGCAGCCCGTACACGGTCACCGCCACCTACAGCGGCAGCGGCGACTTCTCTTCCGCGGTGGCCACCGCCACCCAGGCGGTCCTGCAGGACGCCACGACCACCACGGTGACCGCCGCGCCGGACCCGTCGGTCGCGAGCCAGCCGGTCACCTTCACGGCGGCCGTGAAGCCGGTGGCGGGCGGCGGTTCACCGACGGGGACGGTGACGTTCGGCTTCGGCGACGGGACGCCCCCGGTCGCGATGCCCGTCGTCGGCGGCGTGGCCACCGTGCAGCACGCGTTCTCCGGCACGTCCGGCAGCCCCTACACGGTCACCGCCGACTACGGCGGGGACACCGACTTCACCGCTTCCGGCGGTACCGCCACGCAGACCGTCGACCAGGCGCAGTCCGGCACGGTCGTCGCCTCGTCGCCCGATCCGTCGGTCACGGGCCAGCCGGTGACCGTCACCGCGACGGTCTCGGCGGCACCGCCGGGAGACGGGACGCCGACCGGCACGGTCACCTTCGACTTCGGCGACGGCACCCCGACCGTCACCACTCCCGTCGTGGCCGGTCTGGCGACGGCCACCCACGTCTGGACCGGCACGTCCGGAAGTCCGTACGTCCTCACGGCCGACTACAGCGGGGACGCCGACTTCGGCCCCTCGACGGGCACCGGCACCCAGCTCGTCGCCCCGGCCGCGACCACCACCACCGTCGTCTCCGCCCCCGACCCGTCGGTGGTGGGCCAGCCGGTGACCGTCACGGCCACCGTCTCGACGATCGCGCCCGGAGACGGCCTCCCCACCGGGACCGTCACCTTCGGCTTCGGCGACGGCACCCCCGCGGTCACCGCACCCGTGACGGACGGCACGGCGAGCATCACCCACGTCTGGGCGAGCACATCCGGCAGCCCATACACGATCACCGCCGACTACAGCGGCGACCCCGACTTCAGCCCCTCCACCGGCAACGACGTCCAGCGCGTCGCCCCGGCCACGACCACCACCACCGTCAGCGGACTTCCGGAGCCGTCGGTGACCGGGCAGCCGGTGACGTTCGTCGCGAGGGTGACACCGGACGGCCCGGGGGACGGTACGCCGACTGGGACGGTGACGTTCCACTTCGGCGACGGCAGCACGCCGGCCGACGCTCCCGTGGTGGACGGTGTGGCAACGACCGTGCACGCCTACCCGCATACGACGGGCAGCCCCTTCACCGTCACCGCCACCTACAACGGCGACGACGAGTTCACCGCCTCGGTGGCAACCGATCCGCACCTCGTGCAGCCGGCGTTGTCGACGACCGTGGTCAGCTCGGCGCCGGCCACCTCCGTGCCCGGCCAGCCGGTGACCGTCACCGCGACGGTCTCGGCGACTCCGCCGGGAGACGGCACCCCGACCGGCACGGTCACCTTCGACTTCGGCGACGGCTCCCCCGCCGTCACCGCACCCGTGACGGACGGCACGGCGAGCATCACCCACGTCTGGCCGAGCACGTCCGGCAGCCCCTACACGATCACCGCCGACTACAGCGGGGACGCGGGATTCACGCCCTGCTCGGCAACCGGCACCCAGACCGTCGCCCCGGCCGCCACCACCACCGCCGTGGTGTCCTCCCCCGACCTGTCGGTGGCGGGCCAGTCGGTGACGCTCACCGCGACCGTCGCCCCGGTCGCACCAGGAGACGGCACCCCGACCGGCACCGTCACCTTCGACCTCGGCGACGGCACCCCCGCCGTCACCGTCGCGGTCGCCGCGGGAACGGCGACCGTCACGCACACCTGGGGCGAGACCTCGGGCAGCCCGTATCCGATCACCGCCGACTACAGCGGCGACTCCGACTTCAGCCCCTCCACGGGCGCCGACGCCCAGACCGTCGGCCAGGCCTCCTCCGGCGTGACCCTGGTCTCCTCCCCGGACCCGTCCGTGGCCGGGCAGGCGGTCACGTTCACCGCGCGGGTCACCGCCGTCCCTCCGGGCGCGGGCACCCCCACCGGGACCGTCACCTTCGACTTCGGCGACGGCACCGCACCGGTCACCGCACCGGTCTCCGGCGGCGTGGCGACCTTCACCCACGCCTACGCGGCCGCGTCCGACACTCCTTACACCGTCACGGCGCAATACAGCGGGGACGCCGACTTCGCCCCCGGCACCGGCACCGACCTCCACACGGTGTCGGCGGGCGCCGCCACCACGTCGACCACGGTGAGCTCCTCCCCCGATCCCACCGTCACGGGCCAGCCGGTGACCTTCACCGCGACGGTGGCACCGACCCCGCCCGGCGCCGGAGTGCCCACCGGCACGGTGACGTTCGACTTCGGCGACGGTACGGCGGCCATCACGGCACCGGTCTCCGGCGGCGTGGCGACCGTCGCGCACACCTACCGGACGGCGACGGGCAGCCCCTACACGGTCACGGCGCACTACAGCGGGGACGCCAACTTCAGCTCCTCCTCGGGCGCGGACCTCCACACGGTCGCGCCGGCATCCACCCGCACGACGGTGACCACCGCACCGGACCCGTCGGTGGCCGGCCAGCCGGTGACCCTCACGGCGACCGTGGCCCCGCTCGGGCCGGGCGCCGGAGTGCCGACCGGCCTCGTCACCTTCGACTTCGGCGACGGTGCACCGGCCACGTCGGCGCCGGTCTCCGGGGGCGTGGCAAGGGCCACCCACACGTATACGAGTGCGGGCGGGCCCTTCACCGTGACCGCGCACTATGAGGGGGACACCAGCTTCCTGCCGTCGGACGGTACGGACACCCAGACGGTCAACAAGGCGGCCACCACCACGGCCGTGGTCTCCTCCCCCGACCCCACGGTCGTCGGCCAACCCACCACGATCACCGCCACGGTGGCGTCCGCCGCGCCAGGAGCCGGCACCCCCACCGGCACCGTCACCTTCTCCTTCGGCGACGGCACCCCCACGACCACCGCAACCCTCTCCGGCGGCACCGCCACCACCACCCACACCTACACCGGCACCTCCGGCAGCCCGTACACCCTCACCGCCACCTACAACGGAGACCCCAACTACACGTCATCCAGCGGCACGGACCCCCAGACCGTCAACAAGGCGGCCACCACCACGGCCCTGACCTCCTCCCCCGACCCCTCCGTCGTGGGGCAGTTGATGACGGTCACCGCCACGGTGGCGTCCATCGCACCGGGGGCCGGCACGCCGACCGGGACCGTCACCTTCGACTTCGGCGACGGCACCCCCACCGCCACCGCACCCCTCTCCGGCGGCGTCGCCACCGTCACCCACACCAGCGCCTCCAGCAGCCCGTACACGCTCACCGCCACCTACAGCGGAGACGCCAACTACACCGCGTCCAGCGGCACGGACACCCAGACGGTCAACAAGGCGGCCACCACCACGGCCGTGGTCTCCTCCCCCGACCCCACGGTCGTCGGCCAACCCACCACGATCACCGCCACGGTGGCGTCCGTCGCACCAGGAGCCGGCACCCCCACCGGCACCGTCACCTTCTCCTTCGGCGACGGCACCCCCACGACCACCGCAACCCTCTCCGGCGGCACCGCCACCACCACCCACACCTACACCGGCACCTCCGGCAGCCCGTACACCCTCACCGCCACCTACAACGGAGACCCCAACTACACGTCATCCAGCGGCACGGACCCCCAGACGGTGAACAAGGCCGCCACCACGACGGCCCTGGCCTCCTCCCCCGACCCCACGGTCGTCGGCCAGACGGTCACCCTCACCGCCGCGGTCTCCGCCCTCGCCCCGGGAGCCGGCACCCCCACCGGCACCGTCACCTTCTCCTTCGGCGACGGCACCCCCACGACCACCGCAACCCTCTCCGGCGGCACCGCCACCACGACTCACACCTACACCGGCACCTCCGGCAGCCCGTACACCCTCACCGCCACGTACAACGGGAGTACCAACTTCACCGCCTCCAGCGGCTCGGACACGCAGACCGTGAGCAAGGCGGCGACGACCACCACGGTGACCTCCGCACCCGACCCGTCAGCGGCCGGCCAGACGGTCACCCTCACCGCCGCGGTCTCCGCACTCGCCCCGGGAGCCGGCACCCCCACCGGCACCGTCACCTTCAGCTTCGGGGACGGTACGAGCTCCGCCACCGCAACGCTGGCCGGCGGTCTCGCGACCGTCACCCACACCTACGCCACCAAGACGGGCAGCCCGTTCCCCGTCACGGCCGCCTACAACGGGGACGCCAACTTCACCGCGTCCAGCGGCACCGACACCCAGACGGTCAGCAAGAACACGACGACCACGACGGTGACATCGTCCCCGGACCCCTCGGTGGTCGGCCAGCCGGTCACCCTCAGGGCGACCGTCTCCGCCGCGACCGGTGCGCCGACCGGAACGGTCACGTTCAGCTTCGGCGACGGTACGAGTTCCGCCACGGCAACGCTGTCCGGCGGTGTCGCCACCGTCACCCACGCCTACGCGACCCCCACGGGGAGCCCGTTCACCGTCACCGCCACCTACGGCGGGGACGCCAGCTTCACGTCATCGAGCGGCACCGACACCCAGACCGTCAACAAGGCCGCCACCACCACGACCGTGGTCTCCTCGCCGAATCCCTCGACGACGGGTGACCGGGTGACGGTCACCGCGACCGTGGCTCCCCTCGCCCCCGGTGCGGGGTCGCCCACCGGAACCGTCACCATCGCCATCACCGGGCGCACTCCCCAAACCGTGCCGCTGGTCGGCGGGACGGCCACGACCTCGTTCAATCCGCTGCCCAAGGGGAGCCACACCGTCACCGCCCAGTACAACGGCGACGTCGGCTTCGCCGCTTCCACCGGGAGCACGGTCCAGACGGTGCCGTAGTGAGGGTTCGGTTCGGCCGGCCACCGCGCGCCGTGGCACGTCCGGCGCAGGTCCGGCGCGCGGCCGGCACACGGCGTCGCAGGTCGGTCGCACGGCCGGCGCAGGGCCGGCGCAGGGCCGGCTGAAGCGGAATCCTGCATTCCAAAGTTCCCGGTCCGGCAAATGCTAAGGGCTCCCCTAGTCGCCGAAGGCGCATGATGTGCGCCGACCGGCACCATGGAGCCGGCTTTCTCCCCGGAGGCCAGGAATGCGTGACTCGTCCGATTGTCAGCCCTACACCAGACCCTTGTCGGCCGAGGAATGGCTGTACGTGGGCATGGGCGGCCGGAACACCATTCAGCACGTCATCGAAGGCGACGGAGCCCTGGACGCCGAGGAACTCCGCACGGCGGTGGCGGCCGCCTCGACGGCGTGCCCGGGGACCCGGCTCAGACGGCAGGGGCGCCGGTGGGTGGACAGCGGGACCGCCCCCTTGGTGCACG
The DNA here is from genome assembly GCF_004122735.1 of Streptomyces sioyaensis. GTDB lineage: Bacteria > Actinomycetota > Actinomycetes > Streptomycetales > Streptomycetaceae > Streptomyces > Streptomyces sioyaensis. Next base: position 7,662 of record NZ_SDIF01000032.1, read on the forward strand.
TCCTGCCCGGCCCGTTCGACGGGCGGCTCCTGGACTCACCGGCGCTGCGCAAGCCGCTGAGTCCGTCGGGGCCGACCTGTGAGGTGCTGCTGGTTCCCGGGGATCCGGCCACCGTGGTCTTCCGGGCCTGCCATGCCGTGACCGACGCCCGGGGCCTGCTGCCCTGGGCCGTCGATGTGTTCCGGGTGCTGCGCGGTGAGCAGCCGCTGGGCGCGCCCGCGCGGCTGAACAGCGACGAGTTCCTGGCGCGGCTCGATCTGCCGGACGGCCTGCCGCCGATCCCGCAGGGCGTGGGGAAGCTGGCCTGGCCCTCCCCGCTGGGGCAGCTCCCGCGACGAGGGCGCGGGATGCTCTGGCGGCGTCGGACCGTCGACGGCAGCCACCCGGCGATCACGGCGAAGGTGACCACCGCGCTCGCCGCGGAGTACGGGCCGCAGGGCAGGGGGCAGTTCTTCGTTCCGGTCGATCTGCGCCGCCATGACGCGACGATCCGCTCCACGGCCTGGCTGTCCCAGGCGCTGGTGCTGGATGTCGCCCCCGGGGACAGCTGGGAGGAGACGCATCGCAGGATGCTCACCGCCCTCGCCGCGAAGGAGGAGCTGGCGCTGCGCACCGAACCCCGCCTGCTCCAGGCGCCGTTGCCGGTGCTGCGCCTGATGTCGGCGGCGGTCGACCGCGCGGCCGTCCGCAAGGGCCGCTTCTCCGCCCTGGGCTTCGTCACGCATCTGGGCGACTTCGGTCTCCAGGACTTCAGCGCCGCCGGATTCCGGGCCCGGACGCTGTACACCCTGGGCGGCACCGGTCCCGGCAGTCCGCCGTCGATCGAGATGACGGAGAGCGCGGGCCACACCGAGATCACCTTGGCGTGGCAGGACGGCCCGGGCGTCGCGGAGCGCGCCGAAGCGCTGCTCGACCATGTCGAAGAGGCGCTGTCGCCCCGTGCGCACCGCCACTGGGCGGGCAATGACACCGCGCGAGCGCTGCCCACGGACGGTTCGGTGGTCCGGCTCTTCCGCGAGCAGGTCCGGCGGACGCCCGACCGGGTGGCGCTCAGCGGGCCGGAGGGGACGGTCACCTATGCCGAGCTGAGCCGCCGTGCGGATGCCGTGGCCGCCGAACTGGCCCGCCGCGGCGCCGGGCGGGGCAGCGTCGTCGCCCTGCTCGCCGACCGGTCGGTGGCGGGTGTGGCGGGGCTGTGGGGGGTGCTGCGGGCCGGCGCCTGCTATCTGCCGGTGGACGCACAGCACCCGGACATCCGTCTGGCCGGGCTGCTGGCCGATGCGGGGGCCTCTTACTGCCTGGTGGAGCGGCCGCACGAGAAGCGCGACTGCATACCGGACGGTTGTGTGCCGCTGGTGCTGGACGAGCTGATGGCCGCGGCGGCGGACCCGGAGCGTTCCGGTGCCGCGGGGGACGACACGTTCGAGGACGTCGAGGTGGCGCCGGACGACCTGGCCTACCTCATCTACACCTCGGGCTCGACGGGCCGGCCCAAGGGCGTGCAGATCGAGCACCGCAGCCTGCAGCACTATGTCCACTGGGCCACAAGGGAATTCGGGGTGGATGGCGAAACCCGCCTCCCGCTCCTCACCTCGCCGTCCTTCGATGTCTCGGGCACGTCCGTGTTCCTGCCGCTGCTGGCGGGCGGCGAGGTGATCCTGCTGCGTGACGAGCCCCATCACCTCTCGCTGCGCCGCCTGCTGGCGGAGTCGGGCGCCAATACGCTGAATCTGACGCCCTCTCACCTCGATCTGATCGGGCAACTGGACATGCGCCCGGTCGGGTTCCGCACCATCATCGTGATCGGTGAGCAGCTGAGGGTGGAGGTCGCGGCGCGGGCGCAGGAGATGTTCGGGGACGGGTGCCGGATCGTCAACGAGTACGGGCCGACCGAGGCGACCATCGGGTGCACGGCGTACACCTTCCGTCCGGAGACGGATCGGCACCGGGCCGTGGTGCCGATCGGGATGCCGGCCGACAACACCCAGGTGTTTCTGCTGGATGCGCAACGGCGGTTCGTCGCCCCCGGTGAGGTGGGCGAGATGTATCTCGGCGGGGCGCAGCTGGCCCGCGGCTACCGTGGCCGACCGGACCTGGACCAGGAGCGCTTCCCCAGGCTGGCGGACGGCACCCGGGTCTACCGCACCGGCGATCTGGCCCGGGCCCTTCCCTCGGGCGGGCTGGAGTTCATCGGACGCATCGACAACCAGGTCAAGGTGCGGGGCCACCGGGTGGAGCCGGCGGAGGTGGCGCAGTGCCTGGAGCGCCATCCGGCAGCCGACCGGGTCGTGGTGGTGGCGCGGGCCAGGTCCGGCCGACCGGGCAAATCCCTGTTCGCGTACGTACTGGCCAACGCGCAGTTGACACCGGAGGAGTTGACCGCTTTCGCCGCCGAACGGCTCCCGCGGTACATGGTGCCTGCCGCGATCGTCCTCGTGCCGGAGCTGCCGTACACGGTCAGCGGCAAGGTCGACGAGAAGGCGCTGCCGGACCCGTTCACCGAGGAGCCGGGCGCCGGGGCCCCGGTCCGCGCGGATGCGGCCGCGCCGGTGGATCCGGTGGAAGAGGCGGTGGCCCAAGTCTGGGCACGCACCCTGGGCGTGGAGCGCTGCCGGCTCGACGGGCAGGCGGACTTCCACCGGATGGGCGGTGACTCGCTGTCGCTGCTCGCGATGGTCGCGGGGGTCTGCCGTGAGGTGCTGGAGTCCGGACGGGAAGAGGCGTTCATGGCGCAGCTCGCCACGATCATCAGCGACCCGACCCTCGACCGGGTGGTCGCGCTCTCCCGGCCGGCGGCCACCGGGGACCGGCAGCCGCGTCCACCGCAACCGCACCGGTGACGGCACCTGGCTGATCCAGTGGCCGTACCGGCGGAACTCCGACGAAACCCCGGTCACGAGCGCCTCGTGGCCGACCTCGTTACGTGCATGTGGAACCTTTTCGCAGCGCGAGCCCTCATACACAAGGCGCGGGTGTGCGCATGTACGCATGTCTGCATGCGCACTCACGCACCCCATGACTCATGCACGGCCTGAACGTGAAAAACGTCAACCGGTGCCGCCCAGGCGGCACTTGGGATCAGAAAGGTCTGCTGGATGAAGATTCGCCGCACTCTGACGGCCGCCGCAGCGGCTGCCGTGTTAGCGCCCGCCACCGTACTGGCCGCGCCCACCGCCGCGTTCGCAACGGAGCCGGTGTCCGAGGCCGGTCCTCGCACGCCCGCCTCTCCCGACTTACCCGATGCCGCAACACCGGCGGGTGGTGGCGCCACCGGTGGAGGCCGGAACGCCAATGATTCCGATGGTGCGGGTCAGCCCTGCGCCTTCGAGTCCGACCAGTTGCACGTGACCGTCCGCGGGCTGCCGCACCAGCTGGCGGCGGGCGGCGCCTGGACGCCCTTCTCCATGACGCTCACCAACACCACCGGCAAGGCGCTGGGGGAGGTCCAGCCCTTCCTGCTCGTGTCCTCCGCCGAAGATGTCGACCGGCCGTACTGGGAGCTGGAGACCGAGTACCGCGACGCCAAGACGGGTCGGTGGAAGACCTTCCATGACGCGGCGCCCGAGGACCTGTTCGGCTTCATTGCCGTCGGTCCGCGCAGCGCCGTCACGCTCCAACTGCGCACCCGCGTGGTCAAGGACGCGAAGCCCGGCGCCGGGTACGCGCTCGCCGCCGGCGACTACCGCAACCTCGACGGTTCCTGTGGTTCGGCCAAGGAAGCCTGGTACGACTTCACCATCCTCCCCAGGGGCGCGAAGCCGACGCAGCCCGCGACCACCAAGCCGGGCAAGCCGGGTGGCACGGCCGAGCCCAGCCACAGCGCCGCGTCCGCCTCCCAGGCGGCCCCTGCCGCGGAAATCCCGACGTGCTACGACGTCAGCAACGGGCAGTACCACAACAACGCCTTGGTGGGCCGCTCGTTCGGCATACCCAAGTCGATCCCTCTCGGCACTCAGTGGACGACCTACACCGCCACGCTCACCAACGCCTCGGCGAAGGAGCTGAAGTCGCTCGAACTCAGGGCCAAGCTGGGCAGTTATGTCTACAACGAGGGCGAGCGCGACCTGAGCCCGTACGGCGATCTGCAGTACTGGGACACCTCGCAGCGCGCCTGGAAGACGCTGCGCCAGGCCGATGGAAAGGCCGGCGGCAGCGCCCCTGGCCCGAAGACGCTGAAGCCCCGCGAGTCCGTCCACGTGCAGCTGCGGTTCAGGGTGAGCAAAGACCTGCCCCTGGACCAGACGTACGACGCGTTCACCGGCCTCACCGGCACCTTCGTCGACCGCTACCGCGACACGGACTGCACGTCCCACGGCGACGCCGACGGCGGTTTCTACCCCCGCAAGGGCTGAAACCTGCGGGGAGGGCTGCCGCCGTCGCGGCCCGACAGCGGCAGCCCAAGACGGCCCACAGCCGGAAACGAGCGTCAATTACAAGTTGACGCTGAGCGCTCGTCAACTTACGATTGACGCATGAGTCCACTCGACATCAATCTCGCCGACCTGATCGCCCGTCTCGATGAGGAACTTCCCGACGCCAACGAACTGGCCCGCATCAGTGAGGCGCGACTTCGTGCCCAGACGCTGTCCGACCTCGGTGACCAGCTCATCGACCACTACGTCAGCAAGGCCAAGCAGACCGGCGCGTCGTGGACCGAGATCGGCGACGCCATCGGGGTGTCCAAACAGGCCGCCCAGCAACGCCACACGCCCGCGGCCTTCGAGCGGTTCACCCATCTGAACCGGCACAGCATCGTGCTGGCGCAGGAGGCCGCCCGCACGCACAAGCACGACTCCATCGGCACCGAACACCTCCTGCTCGGCCTGCTCGGCGAGCCGCGGGGCCTGGCGTATGAGGTGCTGGTGGCGAAAACCGGGTCGGAGCAGCGCATCCGCGACGCGATCGAGGAAGCGCTGCCGCCGGCCGGGGAGAAGGCGCTGCGGGGTCACATCGCGTTCCGGCCGGAGAGCAAGGAGGTCATCGAGCAGGCACGCCGCGCGTCGGACGACCTCGGTCACGACTGGGTCGGCACGGAACACATGCTGCTGGGCCTGATCCGCGCCGAGGAGAGCCCGGCCGCGCAGATCCTGCGCAACCTCGGCTTCACGTCGGACGAGCTGCACGAGACGGTCAAGACCGAGATCGCCAAACGGCCCGCCGTGGGCGGCGAGTGAGAGGCAGCCGATACGTCGACTCGTGTCGAAACCGTCAGTAAGTCCTCTGACCGGCACCGGGATCGGCATCGACATCACGCAGGAGCAACCGGTTCGACGTCTCGTCGCAGCGGGACCGCACCACGCCCCTGTCCGCCAGCAGGGCGTAGACGGCGGCCGCGGATTCCGCGACCGACATGCGGTGCGTGGCCAGGCGCAGATCGGGGTGGGCCGGGGGCTCGTACGCCGCGTCCCCGGCCGTCGCGCCGTCGGCGGGCCCGGTCGCTTCCCGGGCGGACCGACGCTCCGCGCAGACCGACTGCGGTGCGTCCAAGTGGACTTCCACGTACGGGGTTCCGGAGGCCTCATGGCGCCGGCGCACGGCGTCGCGGCTGGCCGCGCCGGGGGCGGTGGCGGACACCAGAGTGAGGAAGCCGTTGCGGGCCAGGACTTCGGCGGCGAGGCCGGTGCGCTCCGCATACCGGCCCGGGTCGTCCCGGGCGGGTCCGGTGGGCAGCGTCGCGTGCCGGGCGTCGCCGTCGAGGAGTTCCACCCGGTGGCGCCGGGCGCGCAGGGTGCCGGCGAGGGCCCGCGCGACGGCGGTCTTGCCGGAGCCCGGCAGGCCGGTGAACCAGACCGTGGCGCCGGCGCATCCGCACCTGAGGCCGTCGTCGTCCATATCAGCGCTTCTCCTGCGGTACGTCGAAGCGGTCGTAGTAGAAGGCGAAGCGTTCTCTGAGTTCACCGACGTTCAGGGCGAAGTCCTCGGCGGCGTAGCGGTGCCGGCCGCTGCGGTGATTCTCGGCCGTGGCGTACTCGCGCATCGCCTTCTCGGTGACGTCGTCCAGTTCGCGGCCGGCCGCCTCGTACACCCGGCTCACTTCGCGGATCGGGTCCTCGACGAGCGGGCGGAAGAGCACATCCACGACCTGGTGCTCGTGGCCGGCGCGGTCGCGCAGCGCGGCGCGCAGCGACCGCTCGATGACGTCGGCGGCGAACTTCCCGATCAGATGCGGATTCGGGTGGTCGAAGTAGACCCTGGCGCCGTAGGCGACCATGTTGCTGTAGGAGATCACCGAGGTCACCGGGTCCCGGTGGGTCTGCACCACCGTGGCGTCCCCGAAGGCCCCGAACAGCGGCACCAGCATTTCGGCGTGGCCGGGGGACTTCAGAACCCAGCGGTCACCGGCCGGGCGGCTCCACTGGAGGAACTGCAGCATGCGCTTGAAGTAGCGGTAGCCCTCGGTGTGGTCGGTGGTCGTGTACCACTGGGCGTACGCGGGGACCAGCCCGATGTCCTCGTACATGGGTGAGCAATGGCTCAACGACAGCAGGAGGTTGTCCTCTTCGGCCTCGTCGTGCACCAGCTCGTGCATCGAGACCTGTTCGGGCAGGATCCGATTGGTCATCCCGACCTCGACCCGGCTGGCCTTGATCCGGGGGTCGGGGTCCTTGCGGGGCGCGGTGAGATCACCGGTGGGCAGGGGATGCGTCGATTCCCACAGCGGAAGGGAACGGGAGCGCTGGTCCCGGGCGATGAGCCGCTGCAGAAAGGTCGTGCCGGTGCGCGGTGCGCCGGTGATGAAGAGCGGTTCGGGTACCGGGGCGTCGAAGATCTCCGGGCGCCGGCCGGCCAGTTCCGCCAGTCGGAGCCGGGTCGACAGGTTCTTGACCAGCTGACTGTGGAGCATGAAGCGGCCGTTCGCGCTCAGCTGGACTTCGTTGGTGAGCGAGTGGCACAGCAGGGCCAGCGGCTCCTCGAAGGCGCTGCCCGCGGCGGCGGCCGGCACCTTGGCCCTGAGGGCCGCCTTGCGCTTGAGCGCTTCGGGTTCCAGCGGCCACAGCCGCGGCGCCAGCGGGCCGAGCAGCCCGTTGATCACCCGGAGCGGCCACGGCAGGCGCGGGTGTGCCAGGAACATGCCACGTGACGTGAGCTCTTGACGTTGCGGAAGCGGCACGTGGGTCAGCATCAACTTCTCCCATGGCGGTGAACCGATCGCCGGTATTCTGGTCACGCGCTGTGCATACCCGGCAAGGTTGTTCAGGAATAACTAGGAATTCTTCTGGGCTTCTGGAATTCGCCGCACGAAGAAGTCCGGGAACCAGTCGGACCTCCCGGAAAGGCCAGGGAAAAGGGCGGGACAGCACAGCACCCGGGAGGCCGGTCACGAGCCGTTCGGCTGCGTGATCGCCCACCCGGGTGCGGAAGCTTTTCTCGGATTTCCCGCGGCTCTTGTCAGGCCGTCCCGTCGTCCTTCATGTCCGCGGAGGCCCGTGATCTGGCCGGCCGCCTCCCCCGCCCGGGAAAGAGCAGCTGGAACACCCCGGTCTTGTGCAGGATGATGTGCGTGATCACCTGAAGCACGAGGTAGGTCACGAAATACAGCGCACCGTCGAGCGCCGGCACCGAATCGACGGACAGGGTGTACGCCATGATCACGCGAAGCGCCGCGTCGACGAGCAGCCCGCATCCCCACAGCACGGTCAGGCCGCGCCAGATCCGGCGGAATTGCGGATCGGTGCGCCACAGCCCTTCCAGGGTCTCCGACTTGCCCGGGAGCAGCGTCTTCAGTGCCCGGTAGGTGAACGGGCGGGAGGTGAACAGCGACCCGAGGATCCACAGGGCGATCAGCCCGGTGAACCAGCCCCCTCGGGCCAGGGCCAGGCGGGGGCTGCCGGAGATGAGGGAGCCGAGCCCGGCGAGCACGAGGATGGCGATGACGAAGAGGCCGACGCTGTCGACCCTGCGCTGTTTGACGATGGAGTATCCGGTACTGATCGCCGGCGCGGCGGCGCTGATCAGCAGCGCCATCAGTTCGCTGAAGCCCGCGCTGCGCAGCACGTAGTAGAGCCCCACGGGAAGGACGACATCACAGAGCAGGGTCACCGCGAACTGCCGGCGGGCTGCGGTCTGCTCACGTTGATTGCTGTCTTGTGTCAACTCGGTCTCGTCACGCAGTGCAGCCATCGCTGCTCCTCGACTCGTCTGTTGCTGCCCGTCCGTGCGGGATCGGACCACTCTCCGAAGTCTGCGCCACCAGAGCTCGATCGACCCTTGACACCCACGGAGTTGCATAGCTAAGCAAAAACTAGCACACGCAAGCAGACGGGGCGACCCGGCGCGGTGGTGGTGCGGTGGTGGTGCGGTGGTCCGGCCGGGGCTCCCGGGGGCGCAGAGCTTGCCACCGGCTCCTCAGGAAGGTGGCTCCGGCGTGCGGGTTCTGGAGCATTTTCCAGAATGGGCGCCGGAATCACGAGGACCCGGGACTTCGGCATTAGGGTCACCGGCAGTTACCTGGCGGGGCTCGCCGCGCCTGGCGTGGGCTCACGGCGCCGGTTCCGATCCGGTCCAGCCGATGGTGGAACGCGACCTGGAGAATCCATGATCATCGAAGACTGCCGTATCTGCGGCAACCGCAACCTGCTGCCGGTCCTCGACCTGGGCCCGCAGGCTCTCACCGGCGTCTTTCCCCGCACCCGGGACGAGGCCGTCCCGACGGTCCCGCTCGAACTGATCAAGTGCTCGCCGGACGGCTGCGGCCTCGTCCAGCTCCGCCACACCGCCGACTTCGGGCTGATGTACAACGAGAACTACGGCTACCGCTCCGGGATACGCCCGTTCATGGTCCAGCATCTCCACGGCAAGGTCGCGGCGATCACCGACCTGGTCGACCTCGGCCCCGACGATCTGGTCCTGGACATCGGCAGCAATGACTCGACACTGCTGCGCGGCTACCCCACGCCCGGCCCGAAGCTGGTCGGCATCGACCCGACCGGGCCGAAGTTCCGCGAGTACTACCCGGCGGACGCCGAGCTGATCCCCGACTTCTTCTCCCGCGACCTGTTCACCGAACGCTTCGGCTCGCGCCGCGCCAAGGTGGTCACCTCCATCGCGATGTTCTACGACCTGCCGCGGCCGATGGCGTTCATGCAGGACGTGTACGACGTCCTCGACGACGACGGCATCTGGGTGATGGAGCAGAGCTACCTGCCGGCGATGATCGAGGGCACCGCCTACGACGTGGTGTGCCATGAGCATCTGGAGTACTACGCGCTGCGGCAGATCGAGTGGATGGCCGAGCGCGTCGGGTTCACCGTCCTCAAGGCCGAACTCACCGAGGTCTACGGCGGCAGCCTCTGTGTGACCCTCGCCAAGCGGCCCGGCCACTACCCCGTGGACGAGGCGGGGCTGGCCGCCGTCCGCGCCCGGGAAACCGCCCTCGGACTGGACACCATGGCCCCGTTCGAGGCGTTCGCGAAGCGCGTCCACGGCTACCGAGACCGTCTTCGTGACTTCCTCGACGAGTCGCGCAAGGCGGGCAAGGTGACCCTCGGGTACGGCGCTTCGACCAAGGGCAATGTCATCCTGCAGTTCTGCGGGCTCACCGAGGACGATCTGCCGTGCATCGGCGAGCCCAACGCCGACAAGTCCGGCTGCTTCACGCCCGGCACGGGCATCCCGATCGTGTCCGAGGAGGAGGCCAAGTCCCGGCGCCCCGACCAGCTGCTGGTGCTCCCCTGGATCTACCGGGAGGGCTTCATCGAGCGGGAGAGCGCCTTCCTGGCCGGCGGCGGCAAGCTGGTCTTCCCGCTGCCCGAGCTCTCCGTCGTCTGACCCTGCCGCTGCCGCCCGGCAGGGACCGTCCGGACCCGGCATTAGGGAATCTTCCACATGGGTCCCGCCCATACTGAGGCAGCCACAGCCGGGTCCGGCCCGTCCCTCCGGCCGGACCCCACGGACCGTGCGCGGTGCGGCGCCGAGCCGCACCTGCCTGCACACGGCACAAACCTGTTTCCGAACGTGGTGGGAGCGCGAAAACGTGAGTGACATGAGGCGCACCGAACCGATCCGGCCGCAGCGGCCCGGCGCGCGCCCCGCGGCGTCGTCCGCACCCGACGCGACGGGCAGGTGATCCGTGATGCGTACCCGAGAACTCGCCGTCGCCGGCGGCTTCGAATTCACGCCCGACATCCACTCGGACCACCGTGGCCTGTTCGTCTCGCCGTTGCAGGACGAGGCGTTCGTCGCGGCGGTCGGCCACCGGTTCCCCGTGGCACAGACCAACCACAGCCGGTCGGCGAAGGGGGTGCTGCGCGGTCTGCACTTCACGGCCACTCCCCCGGGCCAGGCCAAGTACGTCTACTGCGCGCGGGGGCAGGCGCTGGACGCCGTCGTGGACATCCGGGTGGGGTCACCCACCTTCGGCAAGTGGGACCTCGTCACGATGGATTCGGAGTCCTTCCGGGCCGTGTACATCCCCGACGGGCTCGCCCATGCCTTTCTGGCACTTGAGGACGACACGGTCATGTCGTACCTCGTGAGCAGCGCCTACCAGGCCGAGCTGGAGCATGCGATCGATCCGCTCGACCCCGCGATCGGGCTGCCCTGGCCGCCCGAGGTGGAGTTCCTCCTCTCCGCGCGGGACACCGTCGCGCCCAGCCTGGCGGAGGCCGAGGCCAAGGGCATGCTCCCGAAGTACGCCGACTGCCTGTCGGCCGGGCCGGCCGCCGAACCGGCGGGGCACCCCGACCGGTCGGCGGTCCGGCTCGGTGACTGAGGAATATCCGGCTCAGTGAGTGATGAGGAAGGTGCCGTGGCACCGTTGATGCCGTCCCCCGGCCCCGTCCGTGTCGCGGTACTGGGGGCCACCGGTTGCATGGGCCGGCACCTGTGCGCCGCCTTCTCGGCCGAGGGGAGCGAGGTCGTCGCGATCGCCCGCCGGTACGCGCCGCAGGTCGCCGCCCACCGGTTCCTGTCCCTCGATGTCGCGGGCAGCACCAGCGACGAGCTCGCCCGGGTGCTGACCCGTGAAGCGGTCGATGTGGTGGTCAATGCCACCCTCGGCTGGGGGGACGAACTGCACTACACCAACGTGCAGTTGGTGGAACGGCTCCTCGGCGCCCTGGCGAAGCTGCCGGCCCCTCCCCGGCTGGTCCACCTCGGCACCATCCACGAGTACGGCCCAGTCCCCTTCGGGACGTCCATCCACGAGGACATGGCGCCCGCTCCGGAGAATCCCTACGCCAAGGCGAAGCTCACCGCCTCGCGGATGGTTCTCGACGCCGCCCGGGACGGTGCCCTCGACGCCGTGGTCCTGCGGCTGGCCAACACCCTGGGGCCGCACCCCGCGCTGGAGAGTTTCTTCGGGTCCCTGGCGGTCCGGCTCCGCGGTGCCGACGCGGCCACGGGCGTCGAGCTGACGATCGCCGATGCCCGGCGTGATTACGTCGATGTCCGGGACGCCGTGGACGCCGTGGTCCGGGCGGCCCGGATTGCCCGCGCCGACCCGCTGGTCAACATCGGCTGCGGCCGCGCCATGGACGTACGGACGCTGGTGGGCGAGCTCGTCGCGGCCGCCGGGCTGCCGGCGGAGACGGTTCGCGAGCAGCGCGGTGAGGTGCGCAGCAGGGGCGCCGACTGGATCCAGGTCGACATCTCCCGTGCCGGACGCCTCCTGGGCTGGCACCCCCGGTTCACCATCGGGGAATCCATGCGGGCCATGTGGGAGACCGTGTGCGCCGACCAGCCGCTCCCGGCCCGGAACCTCGGCTGAGCAGCGGCGGGTGCGTCGCTTACGTCGCGGCAACGCAAACGCTAGGGATTTGCCGGGTAGTTCGTGCTCGGCGCGACAGAACGCGAAGAGTTTTGCTCAGCCATGTCAGAATATGCTCAAGCGAGCAAATCATTCGACCGCGCGTTGGACGACCGGACGAGATGCGCATCCGCCAGGCAGGAGGCCGCCATGACCGCCCCGATCATCAGCGCCAAGGGGCTCGCCCGCACCTACACGACCAAGAAGGGCCCGGTCGAGGCGGTGCGGGGCATCGACCTCACCGTGGCCGCCGGGGAGATCCTCGGCTTCCTCGGTCCCAACGGCGCCGGTAAGACCACCACGATGCGCATGCTCACCACACTGCTGCCCCCCACCGGGGGAAGCGCCACGGTCGCCGGGCACGATCTGGCGAGCGACCCGGCCGGGGTGCGCCGGTGCATCGGCTATGTGGCCCAGGTGAGCGGGGTCGACCCGGCTATCAGCGTGCGCGAGGAACTGGTCACCCAGGGCCGGCTGTACCGACTCGGCAAGACCGCGGCCAAGAACCGGGCACAGGAACTCGCCGAGGATCTCGACCTGGCCGAACTCCTCGACCGGCCCACCCGTGCGCTCTCCGGAGGCCAGCGGCGCCGCCTCGACATCGCCCTGGGCCTGACCCACCGGCCCGAGCTGCTGTTCCTCGACGAGCCGACGACCGGACTCGACCCCGGCAGCCGCTCCGACGTGTGGGATCTGGTGCACCGCATCCGGGCCGAGGGCACCACGGTCTTTCTGACCACGCACTACCTCGACGAGGCGGACGTCCTCTCCGACCGGCTCGTCATCGTCGACGACGGCCTGGTCGCCGCCGAGGGCACCCCGCAGGAGCTGAAGCTGCGGTACGCGGGCTCGGAATCGGCCAGCCTGCGCGAAGCCTTCCTCGCCATCACGGGCCACCGCGCCCCCGCTCCCGAAGCCCCTGTCGCTGTCTGACTGCCCGCTCCCCACGGAGGCTGACGTGCCGCACTCGTCCCCCACCGCATCCTCGGTGCCGACGGCATCCAGGCCCGCGGAGGTACCGTCCCGACGCCACGCGGCCAGGAAGAGTTCCCGCCTGGCCGACCTCGTGGCCGATACCCGCCTGATCCTCGGGCGCTATCTGCGGCAGACGCTGCGCGCCAAGATCGGCCTGGTGGTGGGCGTCCTCATGCCGCTGCTGGTGCTGTTCTTCTTCGGTCCCCTGCTGACCCACGTCCAGCTCGGTACGGGCGGTGACGCCTGGCAGACACTGGTGCCGGGGCTGCTGGTGCAACTCGGCATGTTCAGCGCCGCCTTCGCCGGCATCGGCATTCTCATCGAGAAGCAGCACGGTGTGATCGAGCGGATGCAGGTCACCCCGGTCAGCCGGCTGGCACTGCTCATGGGGCGGGTGCTGCGCGATGTGGTGCAGATGCTGGCCCAGTCGCTGCTGCTGGTACTGGCAGGCATGGTCATGGGGCTGCGTGCCCCGGTGCTCGGCGTCCTCATCGGCTTTCTGTTCGTCGCCGCCCTCACGGTGGCGCTGGCCTCGCTGTCCTATGGGCTGGCCATGCGGCTGAACTCCCCCGAGGAGTTCGCCCCGGTGGTCAACACCATCAACCTGCCGGTCATGCTGCTCTCCGGCATCCTGCTGCCGATGTCGCTGGCGCCCCGGTGGCTCGACGTGGTGTCGCAACTCGTGCCGCTGCGCTACCTCGTGGAAGCGGTCCGGGCCGCGTTCCTCGGCCAGTACAGCAGCACCGCGATGATCCGGGGCGCGCTGGTCGCGGCGGTCCTCGCGGCGATCTCGGTCTTCCTCGGCGCCCGGATCTTCCGCAAGGCCGGGGCGTAGGCGTACTGACCCGCAGGGAGCAGGTGTAGTGCCCCGCAGGGCAGCGTCATCGTCATGCGGGCGGTATCAGGGTGATGAGGAATTCCTGGTCGCGGGCGCCCGAGCAGCGACCCTGGACGATTTCGGCCCCGTCGACGGTGTCCTGGTCGCGGACGGAAAGACATTGACCGGTGGCGGCGGGGCGGAGCCGGAAGTGTGCCGAGGCCCGCGGGTCGAGGGGTTCGATCCGGAATTGTTGGGCGGGGTTGTCCTCGGCGCAGTCGTCCCGGGGTTCGATCAGATCGCGTCCGGGGCCGTCGTGTAAGAGGGTCAGGCAGCCGATGCCGTACTTCGGATGGTGCCACTGGATCTGCACCAGGTTCTCGCCGACGGGTTCGACGTAGGTGCGGGGCGCGACGGCTTGTGCGCAGGGGTACTGGGCCGCGATGGCCGTGGCGTAGTGGTGCGTGCGGTCTCGTCCTTCGGTGACGCAGAGCCGTGGGGTGCGGGCGGGGTGGATCTGTGCCCAGCTGCCCACGGCCAGGAGGGCCAGGCCCTGCACCGCGTGGGTGGCGGTTGTGGTGCGGTGCGGTGCGGACAGGGCCGACAGCAGTGTCTGTGCGCCCAGGGCCGCCCCGGCGCCGATCGCTGCGGCCGCGATCAAGCGCAGGTGGCGGTGCCGGTATCGGGACCGCGGCGCACGGTCGACTTCGGCCGGGTCCGATGCCGCCCGCTCGTCGGCGCCGGGCGGGACGGGACCGGTACGAGGACCGGGGGGCTGCTGGGCCATGGCCAGGCATCGGCGAGCGTCCAACCACCGCTGGGTCTCGGCCGCACCGAGTCCGCAGGCGCGGGTGAACGCGGCGACGAACGGCTCGCGCGGCAGCGTGGCGCGACCCAGAGCAGTCGCGATCGTGCTGGAGGCCAGCGTGTCCCCGCGCGCCGCGGCCTTCCCTTCCAGCTGCCGGTAGGACAACCCCGACCAGGCCCGCAGGGCACGCAACGCCGCGGTGAACTCCTCGGCAGTGCGGGCCCGGTCCGGCTGCGGTAATCCGGGGGGCGGCTGGGCGCCGTTGCTGTCTGCCCCTGGTTTCACGATTCCACGGTAGCGGGGGCTCACAGCCGGGCGCTCCCGGCAAATTCGTCAACTATTCCTCACCTGGCGTGCTGTTCAGCCATGTTCGGGATCTGCCGTCCGGCAGTGTTCGGCGCTGGTCGGGACTGTTCCGAACGTACGCGAACGCCTGGATGGCTTGTGCACGCTCGCCGTCATGGGGAATCTCTGAACAGACGTCATCGGCCGCCCCCGGCGTGCGGGAAGCGGGGAGTCCGGCCGACCCGGGGTGCCTCGTGAAGTGCGCCGGCGCGCCCCGTAGGGGCCACGGATGCCGCATCCGGTGCCGCGTCAGCCCGAGCCCCTGCCGCCAAGAGCTGGAAGGAGTCGCACTGATGATCAACCATCGACTGCGACGACGTGCCAGGCGCCGCAGGCCGATGCCCTTCACCCTGCTGTGAAAAGGAGAAGTTCATGTCCATGACGCTCACCAGGCGAGCCGGGCTCGTCGTCTCGGCGTTCGCACTCGGCGCGGCAGCTGTCTCCGCCGGACCGGCGATCGCCTCACCCGCCTCCGTATCGGCTGCGCCGGCCTCGGAGAGCGCCTGCCCCTACAGCCTGTCCCACCCGACTCTCTACCCCGGCGACACCGGCAAGGCCGTCGCCCACGCACAGTGCCTGCTGAACATCTACGGCCGGGGCCTCGCCGAGGACGGCATGTTCGGCTCCAGCACCAAAGCCGCCGTCGTGTGGGCGCAGGGACGATGCCACCTCACCAAGGACGGCATCGTCGGCCCGAAGACGTGGAACTGCCTGCACCCGGACGTGAGCCCCAACCCCTGACCTGCTCGGGGTGACGAGTCACGCGAGGGAAGGTGGACGACGGGGTCCCTGCTCACTTCGGGCAGGGACCCCGGATTGCCGTTCGGTCAGTTCTTCCGACCGAGCCAGGTCGTCGACGGGATCGTCTGGCCCGTAGCCTCGGGCTTGTCCTCGTCCTTGCCATGGCCCTGAATCAGGACGCGCGCCGGGATGAGGACCGTCTTCAACCCCTTCCCAGGGGTAGCGTCGTAGATCTGGTAGACGATGTAGCCGATGTACCAGGCGCCGTTCGCCCGGGCCTCGATCCATCCCGCCTTGTCGTCACCGGGGATATTGACTGTCTCCTCGTCAGAGACTGTCCGTTCCCACTTCTTGGTGGTGGTGGTCGCCTCGCTGTACTGGAAGTTTCCCTCAACGCCGGGGCCGAATCCGCCGGTCTCACCCGGAGGCGTGAGAGTTGCGGTGATCTTGCCGCCCACGTTCCATTCCGTCTTCTTGGCTTCCTCCCGTCCTACCTTCGCCTCGTACTTCACCTTTGAGCTCTTGTAGCCAACCCCGGCGGGGAGCTGCACCAGGGACGGGTACGCCTCGTCGAGCTTGCCCACGAAGCCGCACCGCAACCCGGGAAACTTGCGGGGCGTTTCCGTGGGGTGAGTGGGCATTTCGCAGACCTGCTTCGCGTTCATTCCGTCGAACCAGGGTTCCTTGTCCTGTGTGTTCTTGTCCCGAACATCCAGATAACCCGCGACGCCGGGGTCAAAGCCGAGTGCCTTCGCCTTTTCGGAACCCTGCTGGTCGAAAACGACTTCGCCCTGGTTCGCTCCGGTGTCCGGGTTGCGCGTCGGGTCCTGGAAAAAGGGCTTCGCGTTCTTCCGCTCGTCCTGTGAGGCGCCGTCCGCCACCTTTTCCTGGACCTTCAGAATCTCTTCGATCACCTCGGACGGCTTGAACTTCTCGTTGACCCGCTGGGCCGTGATCTCCTTGAGCTTGCCGTTCTCATCGCTCCACTGCCCCATCGGGTAGCCCCAGACGGACTCCCGGTCGTTCAGGACGAAGCCGCTGTCCTCAAGGCACTTCTTCGCTTCGGCCTCCGTGTGGAGCGGGAGCACCTGCGCGTCCGCCCCGGTCCCGGTCGGCTTTCGGCAGCCGCTCGGCGTTGACCCGGTGGGGTCCGCCTGAGCCAGCCCGCCGGATGTGACAACGAGGATTGCTCCCGTGAGCAGGGCGGAAGATCTCATCCATCTCCCCCGAGCCCTACGGTGATCTGTGGTCTTCGGAACATTCATGGAGGGGTTCTCCTTGGCGTAAGGTCTGCACCGCATGTGACCCGAGGGTCGAGAACATAACCGCGAAAGACTTCGACGAACTCCCGAGAAACGACCCCCTGTCGGGCATGCGTCGTTCTTCTCACCGGCCCCGTACGGGCGTCGAGAACAATCTCGGACGCCAGTTGCCTCACTCCTACTCGACATGACGAAAGTCCCGTGGTGAAGGTTCACTCAGGGCGGACTTCCTTGCGGAGCAGGATGTGATCTCTGCGAATTGAAGTGCATCCGTATCACTGATCCATGTCAACGAGACTCCGTTAACACTGCGGTTCATCAGCGTTAGGCATTGTGGTCCACCGTCTTTGGGCTCCGGAATGCCCGGCGCGGGCCCTGTGGTTCACCGTCATGCAGGCGGCGAGCCCTCGGCATCCTCCCCAACACGCCAACCCGACACGGCCCCTGTTCCGAGTCGAGGCCGGGCGGCACGGCGTACGGCTCCCGGCCGTGCGCGTGAGCCGCGGCGCCGACGGATCCTGCCGGCGGTCTCCCGCCAGGGTGCCCCGAACATTAGTGAGGCGTTATTGGTTCGCTAGCGATCTCCGTGAGAGTCATGTGCGTCCAAGGGCGTTGCGTGGGTTGAGGTCACTGCGGCCTTCGGCTTCCTGCCGCGCCACAGAGAACAGGGGGAGCACACGATGCAGAAGATGGCGGAGCGTAAGCCGCCCGCGACCCTCTGTTGAGAATTCTCCTCCTCGGGGCCAAAGCGGAACCTCAACATCCGCCTCTCCCTCTTTCTGGGCGTCCCACTTCTCCGGGCGTCCTACATACCAGTACTTCGAACGAATCCAACGGGGACCGTTATGCGTGAATTCAGCCGCCGGAACATATTCGGACTCGGGGTAGGAGCGGCGGCCGCGCTCTCCGTGGCCGGCTGCTCTCCCTCCGGGTCGTCGGCCTCCGAGAAAGTCGGAAGCACGTCAGGAAAGACCGCGCAGGGCAAGCCGATAGGCGACGGCTCGACCGCGTACCTCGGAAAGCAGCCCCATCAGCCGTCCGCACCGGAGAAGCTGGAGCCGGGCCAGAAGCCACCGCAGTTCGTCGTCTTCTCCTGGGACGGCGCCGGCGAGGTGGGCAACGGCCTCTTCCCGCGGTTCCGCAAGCTCGCCAAGGACCACAACGCCTCGATGACCTTCTTCCTGTCCGGGCTGTATCTGCTGCCCGAGTCGAAGAAGCGCATGTACCGCCCGCCGAACAATCCCGTCGGCGCCTCCGACATCGGCTACCTCACCGATGCCCACATCAAGGAGACGCTGAAGAACGTGCGCGCGGCGTGGCTGGAGGGCCACGAGATAGGCACCCACTTCAACGGCCACTTCTGCGGCACCAGCTCGGGCTCGGTGGCGCACTGGACCCCCGCTCAGTGGGACGACGAGATCAAGCAGGCCATGGACTTCGTCACCAAGTGGCGGACCAACACCGGCTTCACCGACCTCGAACCGCTGCCCTTCGACTACAGCAAGGAACTCGTCGGCGGCCGTACGCCGTGCCTGCTCGGCCAGGACAACCTGCTGCCCACGGCACGCAAGCTCGGCTGGCGCTACGACGCCAGCTCACCCGGCGGCCTCCAGGTCTGGCCCACCAAGAAGCAGGGCCTGTGGGACTTCCCGCTCCAGGGGATACCGTTCCCCGGCCACTCCTTCCCGGTCCTCTCGATGGACTACAACATCATGGCCAACCAGTCGAAGAACTCCACCAAGGCCCCGCCGGCCAACTACCCGGGCTGGCGCAAGCAGGCCACCGACGCCTACATCGCCGGCTTCAAGCGGGCCTACGAGACCAACCGGGCGCCGTTCTTCATCGGCAACCACTTCGAGCAGTGGAACGGCGGCATCTACATGGACGCCGTCGAAGAGGCGTTCAAGCACATGGCGGACAAGAAATACAAGGACGTGCGGCTGGTCTCCTTCCGCCAGCTCTGCGACTGGCTGGACGCCCAGGACCCGAAAGTCCTCGCCGACCTGCGCCGACTCGGGGTGGGTCAGCAGTTCACCGGACGCGGCTGATCCGCACGCGGCCCGGAAGGTGCGCGTGACGTGCACCTGCGGCACCTGGGGACGATCCCGGCCAGGGCCGGGACGCGTCGAGCGGCTGGCCGCAGCGACCGGCCACTACCAGGGCTGACCAGCTGTTTCGCCGGCCGCGTGCCGCCGCGGTCACCACGACGGCGCCAGACCGATCACCGTCCCCCACTATTTCGCTAACCATTGCTGGTCTTATTGCCCCTAAGGCTCAAGAAAGTGGGGTAAAGGAAGGTAAAACGGGTTTCTACCCATACTCATGCGCGATAGATTGGACGTCGGCCCAAGGTGTACGAGCTGATGGCCGGGACCATCGCGGTGAGCATCCCCGAACGCCGCTACGAGATCCTGGCCGGCTTGCTCATCGAAGCCGTCGCGACCGAGGCGGCGGGCGAATCGGCCCGCGAGGCAGCGCTCCGCGTCGCCCGCCAGCACGGAGTGGCCCTGGGTGCCACCGAACGTGCACGCGTACGCCCCGGGCGGCTCGGCGCCGAGCGCGGACTGAGCCTGGCCGCAGAGACGCTGGAGGAATTCGGCTACGAGCCGGACCGCAGCGCCCCCACGGTGCTGCGCCTGCGCAACTGCCCCTTCCACTCCCTGGCCGTCCAGGCCCCGGAGCTTGTCTGCGGCCTCAATCAAGCTTTCCTCGCCGGCTACCTGCACGGCCTGGGGAGCCACAAGACCACAGCGATCCTGGCCCCGCGGCCCGGCTCGTGCTGCGTCGAACTGCGCGGAGACGAGGCTGCGGGAAGGATCCCGGAGAACGGCACCACCTGCGCACGATGACCCCCTGCCCCGCGTCGGAGCGTCGTCACTGACAGAGGTGCCTCAGATCGCGTGACCAACGTGACGGATGCATCTGGAGTCTCCATGAACTCCATGACCACCACCGAAGCCGCCCTACGAGGGCTGGGGGTGTGTTGCGCCATCGGCAACGCGGTGGTGCATGCCCTCCTCATCCCCGACCACCTTGAGGAGAAGTTCTACATCGGCGTCCTCTTCGCCGTGGGCAGCGCCGTGATGCTGGCCGTGGCGGTCGGCCTTGCCACCATGAGGCGCCCCGCGGCCGCGTGGCTGACCGGGACCGTCGTGAGCCTGGGAATGATCGTCGGGTTCGCGCTGTCGCGCACCGTCGGTCTGCCGGACGGCTACTACGAGCACGACTGGGAGCCGCCGTACGGGCTCCTCTCCTTGATCACCGAAGGGCTGTTCGTCATCGTCTTCCTGGCGTGGCTCACGAGACGGGAGGGGCCACAGCGCATCTTCCAGCCGCCCCGCACGCCGGGTCGCGAGCGGATCCACGCCCGGCGGAACCCTTCCGAACAGGACTGACGCGCACGGTCCAGGGACGCGCTCGCTTCAGGGGATGCGCCCCCTCCGGGGGACGGAATGGTTCGCGGCGGCGCGTGGGGCCCACGTGGGCGAGCACGAGGCCGCGGGGGTATGGGCCGTGCGGGCTTTCGACGCTATTTCAATTGGCGTGCCGACGGCAGTAGTTGAGAGCTGCTGCGGCCATGGCGGCGCGGCGGCAGATATTCCAGGCGAAGAGAATTCATCGTTCATCGGGGCGGGTGCACGAGGGCTGCTGTCCGCGGAATGGGGGACGTGCAGTTCACGGCACGGATCGGCGTGTGATCCAAGATCGGAAACCGATATGAAATCGCAGGTTTGAAAGAGGTTTCAGGTACCCGCGCGAGGCAAGCAAGCAGGACATGAGCAATCCCCATGAACCCATACCCGCACATGACACCTATCACCCCTATGGCCGCAACCGGTACGGCGCCGGGGCAAACCGGGCAGCAATGATTGTCCACACCATCGCGGACATCGCCGCAGGATTTCTGGGCCTCTGGATCCTGCTGTACCTGCTTGAGGCAAACCAGGGAAATGTCTTCGTCGACTTTGTGCACGGTATGGCCGACTGGCTCGCCGGCTGGTCCCAGGACATCTTCACCATGAAGCTTGAAGGGCTGCGGGTTTTCCTCAATTACGGCCTGCCTGCGGTGATTTACCTTCTGCTCGGTCATGGGATCGCTGCGCGGATACGCCGCCTCTGACCGAATTCGGACCGGCGTGCAGATTGATGGCCGGCGCGCTCGCCGTCCCGATGCCGGGACTTTCGGCGAGCGCGTCACGTATGCCGGTTGTCGGCGTAGTCCGTGATCCGATCATGCGTGATCCGATCATGCGTGCTCCGACCCCGTTAGGCCCACGTCGGTGTCCAGGTCTCGGCGTCGGCGTCATGAGCCCGTCCGGAGCAGAGGTGGTCGCGGAGTGCGGTGAGTGTGGGGTGTGGGTTGTCGCGGTGCCATACCAGTGAGTGCGGGTAGACGGGCATCGGATCCCGCACGGCGATGCGCCGCAGGTCGTGGTCGGCGGGCCAGACGAGGCGGGTGTGCTCGCCGACGAAGGTCGCCAGTGTCCGGGAGTCGGCGAGGGTGTCCAGCAGGGGTTCGGTGCCGAAGTCCGGGCCGGTGATCTCGATGGTGAGCCCGAACGCGGCGGCGAGGTCGTCGTAGAAGGCGGCCGACTCGGTTCCGGGTACCAGGCCGGGCATCCAGATCCGGTGCCCGACGAGGTCGGCGGGCGTGACCGCGCGGGCGGCGGCGAGCTCGTGGGCCGGTCCCGTGAGCAGCTGGATGGGCTCGTCGTAGACCCGGGCGGCCCCGATGTCGTCGGGGAGCTGCCGGCCGGGCATGGTGACGGCGCGGAAGGACGCGTCGATCGTGCCGGAGCGGATGGCCTCGACGGCCGCCTCGGCGTCGAAGAGGGTCACGACATCGAGCTCGGCCTCAGGGCGCGCACGATGGAAGTCGCCCAGGAGGGCGGCCGGGCCGAGCCGTCGGCCGATCACGTCCACGCGCAGCGCGCGGCGGCCGGGACGCACGGAAGCCATGGCCCGCTCTTCGGCCCGCAGGAGAGCGCGGGCGTGCGGCAGGAACGCCTGGCCGTCGATGGTGAGCTGGGTGCCTCGCCCGGTGCGGGTGAACAGCCGCACGCCGAGGACCTTCTCCAGCGTGGCGATGCGCTTGGAGACGCCCTGCTGGGTGACCGACAGTTCCGCGGCGGCGTCCTGGAACCGCCCCGTGTCCACCACCGCCACAAAGGTGCGCACCGCCTCGATATCCACGCCGACCACGCTATCGGCACAACGATTGGTGGTGCGTCCTGGCCGATCGGTTGTTTGATCTCGCCGTCTCCCCCTCGCTTAGATGCCGGTGGTCAGGGCTGGTGGTTCGGTTCGGCGAGGGGGGCGGTGGGCATGGCGGGCAGGCGGGCGCTGGGGCGTCGGTTCGGGTGGTTGTGGGCGGCGTATGCGGTCAGCGCGTACGGATCGGGGCTCGGCTTCGGCGCGCTTCCCCTGATCGCGGTGCTGGTGCTGCACTGCGGGCCGGCCCAGGTGGCGACGCTCGCTGCCGCCGGGCGGGCCGTGGGAGCCCTGGTCGCGGTGCCGATCGGTCCCTGGGTGGAGTTCCGTCGCAAGCGGCCGGTCATGGTGGCGATGGACCTGATCCGGTTCGCGGCGTTGATGAGTGTCCCCGCCGCGTTCGCGCTCGGGCGGCTCGGCTTCGCCCAGCTCCTCCTCGTCTCCGTGGTCACCGCAGCGGCCGACATCGCCTTCAAGGCGGCCAGCGGCGCGTACCTGAAGGCGCTCGTGCCGCCGGCGGACCTGCTCGTCGCGAACAGCCGGTTCGAGTCCACGACATGGACCTCGACCACGGTCGGACCGCCGCTCGGCGGGGCCGCGATCGGGCTGTTCGGACCGGTGACGACCGTGGTGGCCGACGCGGTCAGCTATCTGCTCTCGGCGCTGGGCATCCGCGCCATCGGCGGGACGGAACCGCACCCCGCGCGGACCGGTGCGGCACGGCTGCGCGCGAGCGACCTGCTCGAAGGATGGCGCCACATCCTCACCCACCCGGCGCTGCGCCCGCTGTTCTTCAACGCGATCGTGGTCAACGGCCTGATCATGGCCTCCCAGCCGCTGCTCGCCGTACTCCTGTTGGGCCCCCTCGGGTTCGCACCCTGGCAGTACGGTCTCGTGTTCGCGGCCCCGTGCGTCGGTGGCCTGGTCGGCTCGCGCCTGGCGCACCGACTCGTGGCGCGGTTCGGCCAGGACCGGGTGCTGCGCACCTCAGGGGTGCTGCGCGCATGCTGGCCACTCGGACTGGCAGGTGTCCAGCCCGGCGTCCCCGGGATCGTCCTGGTCATCGTCGTCCAATTCGGCCTGGTGACCTGCTGCGGACTGTTCAACCCCGTACTGGCGACCTGCCGGCTCGACCACACCGGCCCCGACCGGGTCGCGCGCACCCTGGCCGCGTGGTCGATCGGCAGCAGCGCCGCCATCGCGGCCCTGACCGCCCTCTGGGGTCTGCTGGCCACCGTCACCAGCCCCCGCACCGCGATCGCCGCCGCCGGAGTCCTCCTCCTGGCCACCCCGCTGCTGCTCCCGCGCCGCGAGAACGCGTCCCAGGACGAGCTCAGGACGAGCGCACGGGTGCCGGAGTCCACGACGTGAGCGATCTTGTCTGACCGGCCGGGGACAGCCGTACGGGGAGATCAGTTACGGGGATATCGGTACTGGCCTATTCCGACGGGGCGGGGTTGACGGGGCACCTCGGTTCCTCGGTCAACGGCCGGTGTTGCACCGGCCGTTGGCGGGCCACGGCAACGGCGTGTTTCCCCGGGATGAGTGTGGCGTGCCACATGCGCTGGCTCTCCGGGGCGGGGTCGGTGGGTGTCAGCTCCACCCGCTGGAGCACCTCGCGAATGATCACCTTCATCTCCATCGTGGCGAGTTGCGCGCCGACGCAGTAGCGGCGGCCGCCCCCGAAGGGCAGGAAGGACTTCTGCGCCGACTTGGCGCTCTCGCCGAGGAACCGCTCCGGCCGGAACTCCTGGGGCTCCGGATACACCTCGCTGTCCTGATGGATGAGCGAGAACATGGGGATGGCCGCCCATCCGGCAGGGATGTCGTATCCGCCGAGCCGCAGCGGCTTGTCCAGGAGACGCCCCGAGCCGTATATGACGGTGCGCAGCCGCAGCACTTCCTTGACGACCGCGTCGAGGTAGCGCTCGTCCTCGCCCCGCTCGCACTCCTCCCGCAACCGCGCGAGTACCTCCGGGGAGCGCATCAACCGTTCGAAGGCCCAGGACAGGCCGGTCGCCGTGGTCTCAAGTCCGGCCTCCAGCAGGGTGATCAGCTCGTCGCGGATCTCCTCGTCGCTCATCGGCCGGCCCTGTTCGTCCCGGGCCCGGAGCAACCGCCCCAGCACATCGGTGGCTTCGCCGTCCTCCTCGTTCCGGCGCCTGGCGATCTCGCCGTAGACGACCTTGTCCACTGCCGCGCTGGCCTTCATGGTGCGGGTCGTCGGCAGGAACGGGAGGCGCATCGCCAGCGGTGACTTCTCCGCCCAGGCGCGCAGTCGCGCGGGCAGCAGAAACAGCGACGCGGAGCCGCTGGCCTTGGACAGGGCGAGGAGCGAGGCCCGCAGCCGTGCCTGCTGGTTGACGTCGCGGACCCCGAAGACCAGCCGCAGGGTGACCTCCAGCGTGATGGCCTGCATGCGTTCCTGCAGCGCGAAGGGTGTGCCGAGCGGCCACGTCCGGATGTCCGCCGCGGCGATCTCGGCGATCAGCTCGGGGTAGCTCGCGAGGGACCGGCCGTGCAGGGTCGGGCTCAGCAGCTTGCGGTGCCGCCACCACGGCTCGCCGTCGTTCGTGAACAGCGAATACTTCCCGAGCCACGGCACGTATCCGGCGCGCAGTGCGCCGGCCCGGCTGCCGTCGCCGTCCGTGCGGTAGATCTCCGCGGCGAGGTCCGCGGTGGAGACCACGACCTGGGGCGGAAAGCCGAGCAGCTTCATACGGAACACCGGGCCGTGGCGCCGCCGTAGCGATTCCAGATACCGGACCGGATCGCGCAGCTGCATGGTCTGCAGGAAGGCGGGCTGCCGCGAGCCGGGAGGAAGGTGGGGCATCGGTTTTCTCCAGTCGTCCAGCGTCTGCTCGGTTCTCCCGCGTGTGCCAGTTCTCCGGCGTGTGCTCAGTTCTCCGGCGTCTGCGAGGTAGCGGCCACGGGATTGCCGGCCACCGGGGATTGGGGCCGCCACCGGGCATTGGATTCGCCACCGGCCAGGGAGAACGGGGGGCGTGGCGGCAGGAATCGGGGCGGGAGCACTGACCGGAGTCGTTACTTCACCCGGCAGGCTACTCCTTCGGCGAATCAGCGATCACTAGGGAAACGGATAGCGGTGCGGGTGAACAGGTTCCGAACACTAGGGGAACTGATAGACGTGGATAACGATCTGAATCCGCGTGGATTCCGGCGGTACGGTGACCCTCGTCATTCCCGAGGGGGGTGGCATTCACGACGGGTGCCCGAAGGGCAGGGATCGGATGCGAACCATAGTCGACGACAGTCCTCCGGATGAGGCCGAGAGGCTGGCGGGCGGCAAGGGGAAGAATCTCCATGAGCTGTCCAGGAACGGTCTCAACGTCCCCCGGTGGGCAGTCGTGGGACTCGATGTCTTCCAGGAATTCATCGCCGCGCTCGACGGCGCGGGGCGCATCGAGAATCTGCTCGCCGAGGTCACCCCGGACAACGCGAGCCGAATTTCCGGCCAGTTGGCTGAAATCATCGAGTCGGGTGAATTGAAGGACGAGGCCGCGGCGGTCGTCGAAGACGCGTACGCGCATGTGGGGTGCGCTCGGGTCGCGGTGCGCTCCTCGGGTGTCGAGGAGGACGGCGCGGAGTTTTCCTTCGCCGGGCAGTTCGCCACCTTCCTCAATGTGTCCGGGCTCGCCGAGGTGACAGCGCACGTCAAGCGGTGCTGGGCGTCGGCGTTCTCCGAACGGTCACTGCAGTACCGGCTTCGCCACGGGCTGCCGCTGCGCGGCGGGGGCATCGCCGTTGTCGTGCAGGAGATGGTGGATTCCGAGCGCAGCGGCGTCCTGTTCACCGCCCACCCGGTGACCGGCGACCAGGGCCAGTACGTGATCAGTTCGGTGTACGGGCTGGGAGAGGGGCTGGTCTCGGGCGCGGTGGACGCCGACACCGTCGTGCTCGACGCGGCGACGGGCGCGGTGCACGACACCGTGCTCGGCGACAAGCAGGAGCGTTACCACGCGGACGATTCGGCTTCCGGATATCGGGTCAGCGAAGTGTCCCGGGCCGAACGGGAGAAGCTGTCGCTGGAACCGAAGGACGTGGCACGGCTGCATGAGGCCGGGGCGCGTATCGCGGCGGTCTTCGACACCCCGCAGGACATCGAGTGGGCGTTCACCGGCGATGTTCTGTGGATTTTGCAGGCCCGCCCCATCACGGCGCTGCCGAATGCCGTTCAGCCGCCGGAGGAGGCGGAGTGCGGACCGAGCGAGGGCGAACTCCGGATTTGGGACAACGCCAACATCATCGAAAGCTTCTCCGGGATCGTCTCACCGCTGACCTATAGCTTCGCGTCCCATGTCTACGGCAAGGTCTACGACTATTACGCCCGAGGGCTCCGGGTCCCGCAGGCCGCCCGGCGCGAAATGGAGGAATGGACTCCGCAAATGCTTGGCTATTTCCATGGCCGGGTGTACTACAACTTGCTCAACTGGTACCGGATGGTGCGGATCGCGCCCCTCTACACACTCAACAGGAAAGTCCTGGAGATTGCGATCGGCGTCGAGGAACCGCTCGACGACGAAACGGCCGAGTCGCTCTACCCGTACACCTTCTCCTCGTCCCTGGCCGGCCGGCTGTCCCGCGCCAGGACGGTAGCCGCGTTCGTGCGCCGCTTCCTCACCATGAACCGCTCCGTCGAGCGGTTCATGGCCTACTTCTACGAGGCGTACGAGAAGTTCGACAACGTCGACTACAACGCCATGGAGGGCCAGGACGTCTACCGGCGTTTCCGCGCTCTGGAAAAGGACCTGTTGGAGAAGTGGGGTCCGATGCAGACCCTGGACGCGGCGATCCTGTGGTCCATCGGCGGGCTCGCCCTGCTGCACCGGCGCTGGCTGCCGGACGCCCCCGAGTGGCTCACGTGGAGCGCCGCCAGTCCGGGTCCCCAGGTGGAGTCCATCGAACCCGCCCGTGCGCTGGCGGACCTCGCGGTCGCCGTCCGTGACGATGCCGAACTGGGCCGCATCCTCCAGGAAACCCCGGCCGCACAGACCTATCAGGCGCTGCGCGAGGGCGGCCACACCACGTTCCTCGCGTCGATGGACGAGTACGTCGCGGCGTACGGCTACCGCAGTCTCGACGAGCTCAAGCTCGAAGTACCCGATCTGCGGGAGGAGCCGTCCAGCCTGTTCGCCATGGTGCGCGCCGCACTGCCCGAGGTGAGCGCCCACTCCGGCGAGAAGGCCGACGCCTATCTGGACGCGCACCTTCGCGGGCCGCGCCGGCTGCTCTACAACGTCGTCCGCCGCAAGGCACAGAGTTCCTTGTACAACCGGGAGCGGCTGAGGTTCTGCCGCACCCGAGCGTTCGGCTCGGCGAAGCGGATGCTGCGCGCCATGGGCCGCGATCTCGCCCGGATGCGGGCGATCGACCACTGGAACGACGTCTTCTTCCTGCGCCTTGAGGAGTTGCGCGGCGCCTACGAGGGCACGACCGCGCACACCGATCTGCGCGGCCTCGTGGAGCTGCGCAAGCGGCAACGGGGCGAGGACGAGCAGTTGTCCGCGCCGTCCCGGTTCACCACTCGTGGGGCCGCCTACTGGCGGGGCAATCTGGAGCAGGCCGGCTTCGTGCGGGGCACCGTGGCGCCCACCGGCGTCAGGGAGTTGCGCGGCACCCCGTCCTGCCCTGGTGTGGTGGAGGCGCGTGCCGTGGTCACGGACACCCCCGTGGATGTGGACGGCGGTGTGCTGGTGACCTACCGCACGGATCCGGGCTGGGTCGCCGCGCTGCCGTCCGCTTCGGCGCTCGTCATCGAGCGGGGCAGCCCTCTGACGCATGTGGCGATCGTCGCCCGTGAGCTCGGCATTCCCACGGTCGTCCAGGTCAAGGGCGCGGTCACGGAGATCGCGACCGGCATGCGGCTGAGGCTCGACGGAGGTACGGGGGCCATCACCTTGCTGGAGCCCGCGGCCCCGGCCGTCGGCCCGGCCGGTACGGACAGCGCGGCGGAAGCAGCGAACACGAAGGACGCCAAAGACACCAAGGACGCCAAGGACACGAAGCACGAAGGGCACGAAGAGTGAGTCATGCGCTGCTGGAGACGACCCACGTCACGACCGGGAGGCCTGAGTGATCCTCAGCGAGGACTATCTGCAGAACCTGTTCGACAAGACCCTTCCACATCTCCATTCCGCCGCCGACTGCGGTGTGGTTCTGGAGGGTTCGATCGCCGAGGGCTTCGGCAATTCATCGTCCGACATCGACTTCCTGCTGATCGCCGACAGCGACGCGGACCTGCCCACCATGCCGTCGCTCCTGTTCCTGGACGGGCGACGGGTCGAGGTCCGGACCCGCTCCGTGCGGCAGCTGGCCGAGCAGTTCTCCGCGATCACGACGGCCGCGCACGGCGGCCCGGGCGCGATCCCGGAGGATCTGCTGAACCGCTGTCAGCGTCTGCTGCACAGCTTCCCGCTGCGCAATGGGGAGCTGGTGGCGAAGGTGAAGGGGCTGATGTCCGTCGACGACTTCCGGACCACGGTCCGGGAGTGGTGGGCACACCACGCGCGCCAGTCGATGCGGTACGCCCTCGTCCTGCGGGAACTCGGCCAGGACGAGGAGGCCGCGGCGTGGACCGAAGCCGGACTGCTGCAGGCCGTGAAGTCCTGGGCGGCGGGACGGGGGGAGACCTACCTGGAGCCGAAGTGGCTTCCCATGCAGCTGGACCGCATCGGTGACGACCCGCTGTCCGCGCGGTACCGGACGCTCGCCTCGCTGGACGCGTCCGGTCTCGATCCCGCCGCGTACCTCACCGAGGGCGCCCGGCTCATGGCCGATCTGGGGGTGTCGGGCGCCGCGCCCGGTGCCGGGCAGATCACCGTGGCCCGGGCCGACGGGGTGACCACCTGGCAGACCGGCGACCGGGTACACGTCGTACGCGGCAAGCAGGACGTGTTCGTCCTCGGTGACCGGGCGGCGCGGGCCTGGCGCTCCCTCGTCTTCGGCCGGCCGCTGGACCTCGTGCTGGCCGCGGCGGACGCGGCAGGAGCGCCGCAAGCGGGCCCGCTGATCGCCCGGTTCCTCCGCTTCGGCCTGGTGAAGGCGGCGTGGAAGGGCGACGGCCCGATCGTCCCCGCCATGCCGCTCGCCGCACCGCCGGGTGCCGTCACACCGCCGCCGAGCACCGCGCGGCCCCTCGTGGCCCTGGGCGGGGCGGTGGCCGGCGATGCGGACGCCATCGATCTCGTGCCCGTGCCGGCACGCCGGTTCAGCGCCGCCGCGATGATCCTGGTGTGGTCCAACGTGCTGGTGGAGAACGCCCGCGAAGACCTGGTCGGCGCCCTGGACCGCGAGCAGTGGAGCGTCGCCGAACTCAGCGCCCGGAGAATGCTGCGGTTCGCGCTGCGCGGGGTGCTCAGCGCGTACGGCGTCAACCCGCTGCCGCCGGACTCCGAGGTCGTCCGCGCGCTGTCCCTCCTTCCGGCCGGGGCCCACATGGACGGGATCCAGGCTGAGGCACGGCGGCTCGAAACGCTCACGATCGACTCCGTCGCCGGGGGCAGCGCGGCGCTCACCGCGCTGGACGGCTTCGTCGCCCTGGTCCGGCAGGCGACGGGGGCGCACGGCTTCCCGTCCTCCTTCGGCTCCTCGGACGGATGGCGGCAGACCTTGGAGATCGGCTACGACTGGCTGCGCCTCGGCGCGCATCTCGACGCGGACCTGCCCCTCGACGAGGCGAGCGATCTGCTCTCCAGCGGGGGTGCCCAGCCGCATGTCGCCACCACCTGACGCTGCGGGAGGAACGTTGACGTCACGCACCAGCACACCCCCTGAACGAGGACGAGGCGCGCCGCACGGTGTCCGCGTCCGTCGGCGCGATGGCGCCCGGAGTGAGGCACGGAGAGAGAAGGCAGGTCGATGAAGTCGATGACGGAGAACCTGAGGGTTCTGGTGACCGGCGCGGCCGGGCTGGTCGGCGCGGAGGTCACCGCCCGGCTGGCGACGGCCGGGCACGAGGTGACCGCGCTGGTCCACGACAACCCGGTGCTCGTACGCAACGACGGCAGCCCCCTGGAGAGCAGCGCGGTCACGTGCCTGTCCGGCGATGTCACCAAGCCCCGGCTCGGCCTCACCGAGGCCGCGTACCAGGCGCTGGCCGCGGGCGGGCTCGACCGGATCGTGCACTGCGCCGCGATCACCGACTTCGGCCTCCCCGACGAGGTCTACCAGGCGGTCAACGTCGACGGCACCGCCCACGTCGTCGAGCTGGCCCGCGCCGGCGGCATTCCTCTCGTGCACGTGAGCACGGCCTACGTGTGCGGTGAGCGGGACGGGCTGATCCGTGAGACGGAGCTGGACGAGGGCCAGCGGCTCGCCAACGCCTACGAGACCAGCAAGTTCCGGGCCGAGACACTGGTGCACAAGGCCCAGGCCGACGGGGTGCGCGCGGCGATCGTCCGCCCCAGCATCGTGGTCGGCGAGGAGCACACCGGGGTGGTGCGCGAGTACAAGAACATCTACGTCGTTCTCAAGCTGGCCACCGAGGGCAGGGTCCGTTCCCTCCCCGGCCTGTACGAGGCGCGCCTCGATCTGGTGCCCGTGGACTATGTGGCGGACGTCATCACGGAGGTCACCCACCGGTTCGAGGAGGCGGCGGGCCGCACCTTCCACGCGGTGGGCGCACCGCTGACGCTGCGGGACTTCTCCGATGTGATGGCCGAGTACCCCCCGTTCCAGGTGCCGCGGTTCGTCCCGCCGACGAGCTTCGACGCCCAGCGGCTGTCCCGGCGGGAGCGGCTGTACTACGAGCGCGTCGTGACGCTGTACGCAAGCTACTTCCGCCGCCGAATGCGTTTCGACGACTCCCACACGGCACGTCTGACCACCCGCGGGGCACCCGAGAGGGGGCAGGACTTCCTGCGCAGGATCTTCGACCACTGCCTGGAGTCGGGCTACTTGGGCCTGCCGCCCGCCGACGACACGGAGGTGGGCGCCCGGCCGGACGGCACGGGAGCGCAGGCGACCGCCGTGGCGAACGGGACCGGCCCGGCCGGCAGCGACGCGATCGGAGCCGGCCGGTGACCGGCGGCACAGCGCACGGCCGGCCCTTCGGCGACGACATCTCCCCGGCCCTCAGCTGCGATCCGCGCAAGCGCACGCTGTTCGGCTCGGACACCTACTTCCTGGAGAGCGTCGAACAGCTCGGCACGCTGACCGCCGACGTCGACGGCTTCCTCCACCGGCACGCCGCGCTGCTGCTCAAACCCGATGCCGTGGTCAGCCGGCAGATACCGACGACGGTCGACTGGCTGGCCCGGAACGGCTTCCGGATCGTGGCCGCGGAACGCACCCGGCTCACCCGTACCGCCGTGCGGGCGCTGTGGTACTTCCAGTGGAACCTGGCCACACCACAGCGCCGCCGTCTCGCGGACATGTTCATGGACTCGTGCGACGCGCTGGTGCTCGTGGTGCGCCCCGAAGCGGACGACGGCGAGGCTCCGCCGGCGTCGGTCGTGGTGACCGAGCGGAAGGGCCCGACCGACCCGCGGGCCCGGGTCCCCGGCCAGCTCCGCTACGAGATCGGCCGCTACAGCTTTCTGCTCAATCTCGTCCACACTCCGGACGAACCGGCCGATGTGGCACGGGAGTTGGGCATCCACTTCGACACCGCGCTCCGGGAGCGGGTCTACGCCTCCGCGCTGGCGGGCGACGACCGGTCGGCCCGGGCGCGTGAGCTGGCCGAGCAGTTGCACGCCGAGGTGCCCGCGCGGGATCTCACCTTCGAACCGGCCGCGGAACGGCTCAAGCGGGCCGTGCAGGAGGCGGAGGCATCCCTGGCTCCCGGCGCCGTCCGGGACGCACTGCGCACGGCCCGGCTCGCCGCCCGGGACCAGGACGGCTACCGGCGGCTGATGGAAGCGATCTGGCGGGCCGGACTTCCGCTCGACGCCTGGGACGTGGTGATCGTCGGCACTCATGTGCTGCCGATGAAACGCACGGGGCTGGGCCCCGTGCTCGACGGAGTCAGCGTGCCCGACTGGCAGCGCCACATGGCGCGGCTCGCGGTGCGGTGACGGGGAGGGAGACAGCATGGACACGGTGGAATTCAGCCGTACGGTGCCACGGGAGCTCGTCCATCGGGTGAGCCTCACCGAGGTGTTCGTGACCGGCGTGCTCGCCCGGGACGAGGACACCCTCGACGTCGGGATGCAGATACCCCGCTCGCACGCCTTCTACCGGGACACGGCGGGCTGCGGCCACGTCTACGACCCGATGGTCCTGGTGGAGGCGGCCCGGCAGACCCTCATCATGCTGGGCCACCAGCTGTTCGAGATGCCGTTCGGCACGAAGTTCATCCTGCGGGACATCGCCCTGCGGGACGCGGACATGGCGGCGCTGACGGTACGCGGCGTGCCCACCGAGGTGGTGCTGCGCTGCCGCATCCTGCGCCGTTTCCATGGCCGCGAGGGCGTGTCGGGGGCACGATTGAGCTACACCGCGCTGATCGGCGACCACGCGGCGGCGACGCTGGAGTGCAACATGTCCTGGGTGACGCCCACCCGATGGCAGGCGATGCGCGAGGAACGACGCGCCGCGCTGGGGCTGCCGCTCCACGCCCCCTTCGAGGCCCACGACGCGCAGCGGCGGATCCCCAAGGCGCTGGTCGACCGCAAGGATCCCGCGAACGTGGTCATCTCCCCGCTCCACCGCCCGCCGGGCGAGGACGGCACCGGGACCGCGCGGCTCGTCGTCGACACCGGGCACCCCGTGCTGTTCGACCACCCCCTGGACCATGTCCCCGGCATGCTGACCCTTGAGGCCTTCCGGCAACTGAGCATCGCCACCGCCGTCGAAACCGGGATGCTGCCGTCGGCGTCGGCCGTCCTCACGGGGCTGAACGTGCGCTTCTCGGGCTTCGGTGAGCTGGATCTGCCGATCGTCTGCGAGAGCGTCCGGACCGCGGGCGATGGGACGGACGCCGTGCTGCGCTGTGCCATGAAGCAGGACGGACGCACCATCGCGGACGGTGAACTGCGCCTCACCGCCCCGCCACGGACGCGGAGTTGAGATGGCCGCCACCCCCGAGACGCCCCACACCCTCGACATCGACGAGCTGCTGACCCGCACCCCCACCGTGCGCCGCAGGCTCGATCTGTCGCGACCGGTCTCCCGGCCGCTCCTCACCGAGTGCCTCCAGCTCGCCGTCCACGCGCCCAATGGCGGAAACCGGCAGAACTGGCGCTTCCTGGTGATCGACGATCCGGACACCAAGGCCGGGATCGCCCGGCACTACAAGTCCGCGTCGGACGCCTATCTCGCCGCCACTCCCCCGGCGGCGATGAGCGAAAAGGCCGTGGCCGGCGTCCGCTACCTCGCCGACCATCTCCACGAGGTGCCCGCGCTCGTCCTGGCCTGCGTCCACGGACGGCTGCCCGCGGACGCACCGCTCGCCCGGCAGTCCGGCTTCTTCGGCACCATCTATCCGGCGCTGTGGAGCTTCATGCTCGCGGCCCGCAGCCGTGGCCTGGGCACCGCGCTGACCACGGTGCACCTCGCCCACGAACGCGAAGTGGCGGCGCTGGTCGGTCTTCCCGCCGACGAGGTCACCCAGGTCGCCCTGGTGGCCGTCGGGCACGTCACGGGCGGACCCGGCTTCCGCCGCACCCAACGGAAGCCGCTCGACGACGTCCTGTCCTGGAACCGGTGGGACAGGTGACCGACGCCCTGACTGCTTCCCGGGTGCCGGCACGGCTGGGCCGTTTCGTGCTGCGGATGTTCCGCCCGCAGATCTACGTCACCTACGGCGTGCTGTGGACCCTGGCCCTGGAGGGCACGGCCGAGGCGCTCTCGGGGCCTTCCGCGCACTGGACGCCCTCCTGGTCGACCGTGGTGCGCGCGGTGAGCGTGGTGCTGGCCCTGCTGTTCGCCCGCATGGTCGACGAGCAGAAGGACCTGGACTACGACCGCCGGCACCACCCGGACCGGCCCTTGGTGACGGGCGCCATCACAGTGGCGGAGCTGCGCGGTGCCATGGCGCTGATCGCCGTACTCGTCGCCGTGCTCAACGCGCTGATCTCGGCCGTCTCCGTCCTGCTGATCCTGCTCGGCCTCGGATACACGCTGTTCCTGGTCGCGCTGGAACGCTGGTCCCCGCGGATCGGCGCGGGCCTCCTGGTCAACCTCCTCGTCAGCTACCCGGTGCAGCTGCTGCTCTCCGTCTACCTCTATCTCTCGCTGCTGACCGGCGACGCGATCGACGGGGACCGGCGGGCCGTGCCCTTGCTGGCCATGTTCGCCTGCGTCTTCCTCCAGTTCGAGTTCGCGCGGAAGACCGAGTGGCGGCAGGACCCGCAGGCGCGGCTGTACTCGGAGGTGCTCGGCCCGCGCGGCAGCGCGGCGGTCTCGCTCGCGCTCGCCGTGGGCGCGGCGGCACTCGCGCTGCTGCTGTTCGGGACGGCCGGCTGGTTGCCGGCGCTGAGCATCGTCTTCCCCGCCCTCGGCGCCTGGCGCTTCCTCGTCCGCAGAAAGCCCTCCGGGCTGATGCTCCCGGCGATGGGCTTTGTGCTCCTCTTCAATCTGCTGTGTTTCTACGGGTCCACGGCACTCGCGATCGGACGGTGAGAGAACGGTGAGACAAGTACAGCCGGTGGTCATCGACAACGTCCGGATCTTCGATGGGACGCGGACGCTGGGCCGCGGCTCGGTCGCGTTCGCCGACGGTGTCCTCACGCACGTCATCGCAGATCCCGCCGCGCCGGCGTCGGCACCGGCGTCGGCATCGACCGAGGTGATCGACGGAGCGGGCCGGACGCTGCTGCCGGGGCTGATCGACGCGCACACGCACGTCTTTGGTGCCGAGAGCAATCTCGAACTGGCGCTGGCCTTCGGGGTGACGACCGAACTGGACATGTTCATGGGCCCGCCGGACGCCACCCGGGCCCTGTGCGCGGCGGCCGGCGCGCGCGCCGACCTCGCCGATCTGCGCAGCGCGGGGCTGCTGGCGAGCGCACCCGGAGGGCACCCTGGCCACGCCATGCCCGACCTGCCGACGGTGGCCGGGCCCGAGCAGGCCGACGCGTTCGTGGCCGCCAGACAGGAGGAGGGCGCACACTTCATCAAGATCATGGTGGATGACGGCGCGCACCACGGGCTGTCGCTGCCCGCTCTGGACCGGGCGACGGTGACGGCGCTCGCCGCGGCCGCGCGGCGCCGGGGCCTGCGCACCGTGGCTCATGTGTCCGCTCTGTGGTCCGCGCGACTCGCCCTGGACAGCGGCGTGGACATGCTGACGCACCTTCCGTTGGACGCGGCTGTGGACGACGCCTTCGTCCGCCGGACCGCGGCGGAGAAACGGGTCGTCATCCCCACCCTGGTCATGCTGGAGATGTCCACACCGAAGACCTCCCGACCGGCCCACACGGGACGATCGCTGGCGGACGATCCCTGGATCGCCGGCCATCTCCCGGAGCACGCCCGCACCGCGATCGCGGAAGGCCACGAGGGCCTCTGCATCGAGCCGGCCTCTCCCGGACAGCACTTCACCCACGCCCTGTCGAGCGTCCTGCGCCTGCACCGGGCCGGCGTGCCCGTGCTGGCCGGCACCGACGCCAACTACCGGCCGGACCGTGCCTGTCCGGTCGTCCACGGCGCCGGTCTGCACGCCGAGCTGGCCCTCCTCGTGGCGGCCGGACTGACTCCGGCGGAGGCGCTCACGGCGGCGACCTCGGCTCCCGCCGCGCACTTCGGTCTGGCCGACCGCGGGGTGATCGCGCCGGGCCGGCGCGCGGACCTCGTCCTCGTCGAGGGCGACCCCACGCAGGACATCCGTCGCACCCGGTCGATCGAGGCGATCTGGCGAGGCGGTGTCCGCTTCGACCGCGAGGCCTACGGCAAGCGCGCCGCCGCCTCATGAACAGGAACGACATGACAGCGCACCACACGAAGCGGAGGACCACGTGACCGACGGAGACACGCGCCTGGCGGGGGTCAGCAGCACCGCGCTGGTCGTGGGCATCGCCCGCGCGGCCGAGAGCGAGCGCCCGGACCGTCTGTTCGAGGACTCCCTGGCCACGCGTTTCCTCGACGCCGCGGGCGTCGACCAGCAGGCGATCTGGACCACGGGGCAGGGAGAGC
The DNA here is from genome assembly GCF_004122735.1 of Streptomyces sioyaensis. GTDB lineage: Bacteria > Actinomycetota > Actinomycetes > Streptomycetales > Streptomycetaceae > Streptomyces > Streptomyces sioyaensis. Next base: position 43,661 of record NZ_SDIF01000032.1, read on the forward strand.
TGTTCGCCGAGGCCATGGGCGACTACTTCGCCCTGCGCACCCGGTACTTCGACGACTACTTCACCCAGGCGTGCGCGGCGGGCTGCCGCCAGGTGGTCGTGCTCGCGGCGGGCCTGGACACCCGTGCCTACCGGCTGGACTGGCCGGCCGGGGTACGCCTCTTCGAACTGGACCGGCCCGATGTGCTCGCCTTCAAGGAGGACGTCCTCGGGGGCGACATGCCGCGCTGCACACGTGAGGTGATCGTGGCGGACCTCCGCGACGACTGGCCCGCCCGGCTGGTCGACCGCGGCTTCCGCGCGGACGAGCCGACGGCCTGGCTGGTCGAGGGGGTACTGGTCTACCTGACCGAGCACGACGCGGATCACCTGCTCGACCGGATCGGCGCGCTGTCGGCGCCGGGCAGCCGGCTGTCCGTGGAGCATGTCACCCGGTCGATGGTGGACACGGAGGGGGCCAAGGAGGCAGCGGCGGCCGCACCGGAAGGCGTGATGAGCCTGCTGTCCTCGCTGTGGAAGAACGAGATGACGCGGCCCCCCGGCGACTGGCTCGCGGCCCACGGCTGGCGCGCCGAGGAAGAACCCCTCACCCACCTGGCACGGCGCCATACCCGCCCGGTCCCCCCGGCCTTCGACCCCACCCTCCCCGGCACCGGCCGCGTCGGCCTGTTGACGGCCGTCCGCTCTTCGTAAGGACACCCATGCCCCGTCACATCCTCGTCCTCACCATCCCGGCACACGGGCACCTTCGCCCCCTGCTGGCGGTCACCGAGCAACTCGTCCGGCGAGGACACCGCGTCAGCTTCCTGACCACCGAGGAGTTCGCGCCCGCGGTGCGGGCGACGGGCGCCACCGCGCTCCCCTACGAGAGCCTGCTGACGGAAGCCCTGGGCCCCGGGCAGTATCAGACGCTCACCTCGGACATGCTGGCCTGGTCGGCCGTGCTGTTCCTCCAGGAGAGCGCGAATCTGGTGACGCTGGCCCGGCGGCTCTTCGCCGACGACATGCCCGACCTGGTGCTGTACGACATGATCGTCGGCCCTGCGGGCCGGGCGCTGGAACAGCTCTGGGACCGGCCCGCGGTGCAGTCCACCCCCTCGATGGCGTCCAATGCCCACTACTCACAGCTGCGCACGGTCCATGAGCAGTCCGGGGTGCCCGACGACCACCCGGCCGTGATCGAACTCTTCGACCGGGCCCAGCAGTTCGCGACCGACCTGGCACTCACCGCCACACCGGAGTACCTGGTGGACTGGGGTGCCGACCGGAGCCTCGTCTACGTGCCCCGGGAGTTCCAGCAGGCCGGGGAGACCTTCGGGGACGAGACGGCGTTCGTCGGCCCCTGCTTCTCCGCGGAGTACACCCGGGACACCTGGGAGGCGCCCCGGGACGGGTTGCCGCTCGTCGTGCTCTCGATGGGCACCCTCTACAACAACCAGCCGGACTTCTTCGCCACCTGCGTGCGCGCCTTCGACGGCCGGCCCTGGCACGCGGTGATCGCCCTCGGGGGCGGAATGGACCCCCGGACGCTGGGCCCGCTGCCGTCGAACGTCACGGCCCATGCGTGGATTCCCCAGCTGGCGGCGCTGCGGCGGGCCGACGTCTTCGTCACCGCGGCGGGGGTGGGCAGCCTGATGGAGTCGCTGTACACGGGCACGCCGCCCGTGCTGGTCCCGCAGATGCCGGAGACCGAGGTGGCGTCCCGTCGGGCGGTGGAACTGGGGCTCGGCACGCTGCTGGAACCCGCGAAGATCACGGAGGACACGCTGCTGGACGCCGTGCGCGAGACGGCCGCGGACGAGGCGCTGCGCGCACGGGTGCGGCGCATGGCCGAGGTGTGCGAACGGGCCGGAGGCGCCGTACGGGCCGCCGAGGCGTTGGAGTCCCGGTGCTGACCACGGTGCCCGGCCCAGCGCCGGTGTGACGGCCGCCCCGCGCGGCCCGCGCCCGGCGGCCGATACGGCCGGGCCGGGCGCGGGCCGCGCGGGGCGGTGGGTCAGGACTCGATCCAGTGGTGGGTCTGGACGAGTTCCATGACGCGCTTGCGCACCTGTACCAGCTGCGCCGCGGTCAGCGTCGGGGCCGCGTCGAGCAGGGCCTCCGTCAGTTCACCGCGGAACTCGGCGGCGGACAGGATCTCGCACACCAGCTCCTCGTCCGACTCGGCGGCGGACCGCTCCGTCGTCACCGCGCTCGGCGCCGGCCGCCGCACGGTGGTCGTGCGCGCCGGTTCCAGCAGCTGCACCTCACCGGCCTTGAGCCCGCGGTCCCCCACTTCGGTGGTGTACTCGACCCGCAGCCCGCTCCGGAACAGATGCTTCTCGTCGCACAGGTCGTTGGCGTGCATGAAGACATCCTCACCACCGGCATCCGGGGCGATGAAGCCATAACCTCGCACGTCGTCGAACCGCACTACCGTACCCGTAGCCACCTCAGGCTCCCCTCATCTCAACCATCAGCTCATCTCAGCCATCAGCACTCACACCGCACACGCTCCGGAGGGGCGCCCTCCGAAGGCACACACATCACCTGTCGTACCTCGGGCCGACGCCTTCGACAGCCTGCGCTCGGCTGTCGGCGGTCCGCCGGCCCGGTCGTGCGATCCGGCCGGTCTCACCCGGCCGCACAGCGCGGTGTCACACGGACCACGGAGGCAGATCCAGGATGGTCACGACGCTGGCCGTGCAGATCCAGCCGGGTCCCTGGGACACCAGCAGGACGTTATCACCCGCGGTCAATTCGCCGGTACGCACCAGGTGTTCCAGTGAAATGAAGACATCGGCCCCGCCGACATGCCCGACCGACTTCCCGTAATCAAAGCTCGATCGCGACATGGGGAGGCCGAGCGGCATCATGGTGCCGAATTCGACCATGCGCCCGTCCATGTTGATCGGGATGACCTTGGCGAGGTCGGAGGCGTTCAGATCCGCGTCGACCAGCGACCGGTGAATGATGTCGAGGTTGAACAGCGTGATCTTCTCAAGGGCCTCGGTCAACGGCATTTCGGTTTCGTTGAACTGCTCGGCCCGCTCCGGCATCGTGGGGTCCGGCCCGTCGCGCTCCAGCAGGGGTCCGTTGCCGCGGTGCCACTTCTCCAGTGCGTGCAGCACCCCCGCGTTGAGCGAGCGCACCTGGGCGAATCCCTCGTCGGCGCTGAGCAGGACCGCCATGCCGCCGTCGGAGAAGAAGTAGGACTGGCCGAAGCCGTCGTTCCAGCGGTCGGCTCCCGGGGCGGTGAAGTTCTCGCCCGACGTCAGCAGGACCGCCTCGGCCTCCGCGGCACCGGTCATCTGGCCGATGGCCACCTCCAGCGCCCCCAGCATTCCGTTGCACCCCTGCTGGAGGTATTGCGCGGGGACGTTTTCGAGGGCCAGCTCGCGCATGATGTAGCCGGGCGGATAAGCGCCCACGGGGCCCTGGTAATTGACGGAGCTGTGGATGTGCGAGCTGATCTCTTCGATATCCAGCTTCGAACGCTCCAGGGCCGTCCGGGCGGCGCTGACGGCCATGTCCATCGCCGGAATGTCCCCTCCGACGTGGGCGCCGGTCAGTCCGTTGCTCTGCGGAATCTCCGCGTCCAGGATGCCGTCGGCGACCGCCTGCTCCGCGCTCGCCCATTCCGGAAGGAATGCTCCCAGCGAGTCGATGTAGACGTCTTCCACCTTCATGAACATTCTCCTCTTTGCGTGCTGGCGGGCCCGATCAGCATTCGAGAAGCTCCCGCTTGAGGTGCTGGGCCAGGGCGCCGGGGTCGGCGAAGTCGAATACCACCGCGGGCGGCAGGGTGAGTTTCGTCGCCGCGTTCAACTCGTTGCGGACGGTCAGCGCCGTCAGGGAGTCGAAGCCGAGATCCTTGAATTCCTGCGTCCCGATCGCGTCGGCGGAGGCGTGCCCCAGCCCCGCGGCCACCAGCCGGCGCACCAGGTCGAGGAGGGTCTCGTCCCGTTCGGCGTCGGTCATCGCGGCGAGGCGGTGCTTGAGCTCGGAGGCTTCCGCGGGCGCGTTCCGTGCGACCGGCCGGGACGGCTTGTGCACCAGGGTGCGCAGCGTCGGCGGCAGGTTCCCGGACGCGGCCTGGCGCCGGAGTTCCGCGGTGTCCAGCCGTGCCGCGACCGGGTTGCCCTGGTCCAGCCCGCAGACCGCGTCGAACAGTTCCAGGCCCTCGGCGAGCGGCAGCGGCTGCACCGGCAGCCGGGAGGTGCCCGAGGTCGTGACGTCCCGGCCGGCCCACAGGCCCCAGGCGATGGAGGCCGCCGGGAGGCCGTGCGCACGACGGTGCCGGGCGAGGGCGTCCAGGAAGACGTTGGCCGCGGCGTAGTTGCCCTGGCCGGCGCCGCCCAGGATCCCGGCGATGGAGGAGAAGACGAGGAACGCGGAGAGGTCCAGGTCCTTGGTCGCCTCGTGCAGGGCGAGCGCGGCGTCCACCTTGGGCCGCAGCACGGCGTCCAGCCGCTCCGGGGTCAGGGACAGCACGATGCCGTCGTCCATCACCACCGCGGTGTGCACCACGGCCTTGAGTGGACGGTCGGCGGGCAGCGTCGCCAGCAGCCCCGCGAGCGCCGCGCGGTCCGCCACGTCGCACGCCGCGATGGTCACCCGGGCGCCCAGCGCGGTCAGTTCGGCCTCGATGTCGGCCGCGCCGGGGGCAGCGGGGCCCCGGCGGCTGGTCAGCAGGAGGTCGCGTACGCCGTGTTCGGTGACGAGGTGGCGGGCGAGTGCGGCGCCGAGCAGGCCGGTGCCGCCGGTGAGGAGGACGGTGCCGTGCGCAGCGGTGAGCAGCGGGGCACTCTGTGCCGGCGCGGCGAGCCGGGTCAGCTGCGGGATCCGCAACGCGCGCTTGCGCAGGGCGAGTTGGGGCGCGTCGGATCCGGCGACCTTGCGCAGGGTGCGCCATGCGGGCTTGCCGGCATCGGTGTCCACGAGGGTGAAGCGGCCGGGGTTCTCGGTCTGCGCGGACCGGATCAGCCCCCAGACGGCAGCCGTCGTCAGGTCCGGTGCGGTGGCGTCGTCCCAGGCGGCCACCGCCCCCTGGGTGAGCAGGATCAGCTTCGAGGAGGCGAAGGCGGGGCTGGTCAGCCACGTCTGGGCCCAGGCGAGCGCCTGCCGGGTGCGGTGGTGGACGGCGTCGGCCAGGTCCGCGGTGGCTCCGTCGGCGATGATCCCGTCCGCAGTGGTCCCGTCCGCGGCGGGGGCGGCCGTCATCACCACGAGGTCCGGTACGGCGGCTCCGCCCTCGATTTCCTTGGCCAGGGTTTCCAGGTCCGGGTAGGCCTCGGCGTACTGTCCGGCCGCCATGAGTCCGGACCGTGCGCGCAGCGGGTCCTCACCCACGACGGCCCAGGCCGGCGGGGCGTCCGCGGCGATCGACCCGGCCGGTATCTCGGTCCACTCCACCTCGAACAGGCTGTCCTGTTGTGCCGCGGCGGCGCCCGTGATCGTGCGGGCGGACACCGGCCGGGTGGCGAGGGACTCGACGGTCAGCACGGGCCGGCCGGTCGCGTCGGCGGCGGCGAGGGTCAGGCCCTCGGATGCCGTACGGGAGATGCGGACCCGCAGGACCGAGGCTCCGGCGGCGTGCAGGGTCACGCCCTGCCACCGGGCGGGCTGCCGCGCCTGCCGCTCGTCGCCGAGGAGTTGGCCCGCCCACACGGGGTGCAGTGCGGAGTCCAGCAGGGCGGGATGGAGGCCGAACGCCGCGGCCTGCGTCGTGCGGTCCTCGGGCAGGGCGACCTCGGCGAAGAGGTCGTCACCGCGCCGCCATACGGCCGTCAGGCACTGGAAGGCGGGGCCGTGGTGGAGGCCGGCGTCTGCCAGGGCCGCGTACAGCTCGGCCGTCTCCACGGCGGTCGCCTCCGCCGGGGGCCACACTTCCAGGTCCCAGGAGGGCGTGGCCGCGTCCGCTGTCAGGGTGCCGGTGGCGTGGCACGTCCAGGGCCGGCCGGTGCCCTCGTCGTCGCGTCGCGAGTGGACCGCGACGGGCCGGTGGCCGGTCTCGTCCGGTGCGCTCACCATGACCCTGAGCTGGACGGCGCCCTGCGCGGGAACCACCAGCGGGGCGTCCAGGGACAGCTCGGCCAGCCGGTCGCAGCCCACCTCGTCACCGGCGCGGACCGCCAGCTCGACGAAGGCCGCGCCGGGCACCACGGCGCTGCCCGCCACGAGGTGGTCGGTGAGCCAGTCGTGGGTCCGGGCCGACAGCCGGCCGGTGAAGAGCAGGGCCTGGGAATCGGGCAGTTCCACGGCCGCGCCCAGCAGCGGATGCTCCGCCTCCGCCAGTCCCAGGGCGGAGACATCGCCCGCGCCGTCGGGGGGCGTCAGCCAGAACCTCTCGCGCTGGAAGGCGTAGGTCGGCAGGTCGGTCCGGGGTGCCGCGGCGGCGGGGAACGCCGGCCGCCAGTCCACCGGTGCGCCGTGCACCCATGCCTCGCCCAGCGACAGCAGGAAGCGGTCCCAGCCGCCGTCGTCGGCGCGCAGCGACGGCACGGCCGCGGCGGCGGACCCGGCGGACTGGAAGGTCTCCTGGAGTCCGACCGCCAGGACGGGGTGGGCGCTGGCCTCCACGAAGATCTCGTACCCGTCCGCCAGCAGGGCGCGGGTCGCGGCCTCGAACTCCACGGTCTGCCGGAGATTGCGGTACCAGTAGGCCGCGTTCAGGTCCGGCCCGTCGACCTGTCCGCCGGTCACCGACGAGTAGAACGCCACCTCGCACGGCCGCGGTGACACGGACGCCAGCAGCTCCAGCAGCTCGGCCTCCAGCTGCTCGGTCTGCACCGAGTGCCCGGCGAAGTCGACCGGGACCCGGCGCACCCGCACCCCTTCGCCCTCCAGCAGTGCCATGGCCTGCTCCAGGGCCTCCGCATAACCTGAAATCACCGTGGAGGAGGGCCCGTTCACCGCCGCGACGCCGACCTGCCCGTCCCAGCGCTCCAGCCGGGCCCGTACCTCGTCGGCGGGCATGCCCACCGACGCCATGCCGCCGGAGCCCGCCACCCGGGAGATCGCCTGGCTGCGCAGCGCGACGACCCGGGCCGCGTCCTCCAGACTCAGGGCCCCCGCCACGCAGGCCGCCGCGATCTCGCCCTGGGAGTGCCCCACCACCGCGTCCGGCCGCACGCCGAACGCGCGCCACACCTCCGCCAGCGACACCATGACGGCGAACAGCACCGGCTGCACGACCTCGGCCCGCTCCAGCCCCGGAGCGCCCTCGGCCCCCTCCAGCACCTCGGTCAACGACCAGTCCACGAAGGCCGACAGCGCCTCCTCGCACTCCGTCAGCCGGTTGCGGAACACCGCCGAGGACGCCGACAACTCCCGTGCCATTCCCACCCATTGGGAGCCCTGGCCGGGGAAAACGAAGACCGTGGCGCCCGGCCGTGCCGCGCCCCGCACGACACCGGCAGCCGTCTCACCCCGCGCGAGGGCGTCCAGTCCGGCCGGCAGCCCCGCGCCACTGCTCACCACCACACCCCGGTGGTCCAGGGCGCCGCGGCCCAGCAGCCCCAGCCCGATTCCTGCCGCGTCCACCGGATCCGCTCCGGCACCGGCGAACTCCCGCAGCCGGGCGGCCTGTCCGGCCAGTCCCTGCGGCCCATGGCCGGACACCACCCAGGGCACCACACCGGCGTCCGTGACCGGCTCCGGCGCCGCGTCACCGGCGACGGGGCTCTCCGGTGCCTGCTCCAGGACGAGATGCGCATTGGTGCCGCTGGCTCCGAACGAGGAGACCGCGGCGCGCCGGGGCCGGTCGGTCTCCGGCCAGCTGACCGGCTCGGTGAGCAGCTCCACCGCTCCCGCCGACCAGTCCACGTGGGGCGAGGGTTCGTCGACGTGCAGGGTCCGCGGCAGTACGCCCTGCCCGAGCGCCTGCACCATCTTGATCACGCCCGCCACGCCTGCCGCCGCCTGGGTGTGGCCGATGTTCGACTTCAGCGAGCCCAGCCACAGCGGCCGGTCCGGTGCCCGCCCCTGGCCGTAGGTCGCCAGCAGTGCCTGTGCCTCGATCGGATCGCCCAGCGTGGTGCCCGTGCCGTGGCCCTCGACCGCGTCCACCTCGTCCGGGGTGAGGCCGGCGCGGTCCAACGCCTGCCGGATCACCCGCTGTTGGGCCGGTCCGCTGGGCGCTGTCAGTCCGTTGCTCGCGCCGTCCTGGTTCACCGCGCTGCCCCGCACCACCGCCAGCACCGGATGCCCCAGCCGGCGGGCGTCCGACAGCCGCTCCAGCAGCACCAGGCCCGCCCCCTCGGAGAACCCGGTTCCGTTGGCCGACGAGGAGTACGCCTTGCAGCGTCCGTCGGCGGACAGCGCACCCTGGCGGCTGAATTCGACCAGGGCGGTCGGCGCGGTCATCACCGTCACTCCGCCGGCCAGTGCCAGGGAGCACTCCCCCTGGCGCAGCGACTGGGCCGCCAGGTGGATCGCCACCAGCGAGGACGAACAGGCCGTGTCGACGGTGAGGGCGGGGCCTTCCAGTCCGAAGCTGTACGCGATCCGGCCCGAGGCGACGCTGATCGCGCTGCCGTTGGCGAGATGCCCCTCCAGGTTCTGTGCCGACCGGTCGTGCGGGCCGGGGCCGTAGCCACCGTGCATCACACCGGCGAACACGCCGGTACGGCTGCCCTTGAGGGACGCCGCGTCGATCCCCGCGCGTTCGAAGGTCTCCCACGCGGTCTCCAGCAGCAGCCTCTGCTGGGGGTCCATGGCCAGCGCCTCGCGCGGGGAGATGCCGAAGAAGGCGGCATCAAAACGGTCCGCCTCGGACAGGAACGCCCCTTCGTGGGCATCCGATCGGCCGCCGGCGGCCGGGTCCCGGCCGAGGAGCCGTTCGAGGTCCCAGCCGCGGTCCGTCGGCAGCGCACCGACGGCGTCGCCTCCCTCGGCGACCAGCCGCCACAGGGCCTCCGGGGAGTCGCTGCCGCCCGGGTAGCGGCACCCCATCGCGATGATGGCGACCGGTTCGTCCGGCTCCGCGCGCAGCGGGGCCTCGGCGGCGCCCGCCGTCGGTTCGTCCAGCAGCTCCGTGTGCAGGTGCCCGGCGAGCGCGGCCGGGGTGGGGTAGTCGAAGGCGATCGCGGCCGACAGCCGCTTGCCGGTGAGGGACCGCAGCCGGTCGCGCAGCTGGACCGCGGCCAGCGAGGTGAAGCCCAGTTCCTTGAAGGCCTTGTCGGGCGCGACGTCGTCCGCCCTGCCGAGGCCGAGGACGTCGGCGACGGCCGAGCGCACCATGGTCAGCAGCGCGCGGTTGCGCTGCGAGCCGTGCAGGCGGCGGGTCAGCAGTGCGGCGGCCCGGTCGGCGGAGCCGTCCGCCGAGGAGACCGCCTCGGTGCGCAGTTCCGCCAGGGGGTTGACCGCCAGCAGCCGGGCCGGCAGTTGGGCCAGTTCCTGCCGGGCGATCTTCCCGGCCGGGGTGCGGGGGACGGCGGCGATCTCGTAGAGCGCGTCGGGCACCTTGTAGGCGGACAGCTGCTCACGGCAGGTGGTGAGGACCAGTTCGGGGTCGATACCGTCCGGGCCCGGTACGAGGTAGCCGACGGGGACCTCGCCGAGCACGTCGTGCGGGGTGCCGGCGACCGCGGCCTCCGCCACCCCGGGGATCTGCTGGAGGACCTCTTCGACCTCGCCGGGGTGGATGTTCTCACCGCCGCGGATGATCAGTTCCTTGACCCGGCCGGTGAGGGTCAGATAGCCGGCGTCGTCGCGGCGGCCGAGATCACCGGTGCGGTACCACCCGTCGGACAGCACGGCGGCGGTGGCCTCGGGCTGGTTGTGGTAACCGAGCATGAGGGCGGGGCTGTTGACCCACACCTCGCCCTCCTCGCCGGTCGCGGCCTCGTCCCCGGTCCGTGGATCGGTCAGCCGCAGGTCGAGTCCGGGCAGCGGCACCCCGCAGGAGCCCGCCACCTGCGGGCCGTCCGGCAGGTTCGTGGTGATCGCGCCGCCGGTCTCGGTGCTGCCGTAGCTGGCCAGCAGGGAGATGCCGAAGGTGTCGTGGAACGCGCGCTGCAGCCGGACCGGGCAGGCGGAGCCGGCGACCAGGCACAGCCGCAGGCCGGGCGCGGTGAAGCCGCCGTCGCGGGCCGCCTCGATCATGTGGTGGAACATCGTCGGTACGCCGACGAGAAAGGTGCTGGCCTCGGCCTCCAGGGCCTCCAGCACCTCGTCGGCCGCCAGCCCCGGCATGAGGTGCGCCGTGGCGCCGACGGCCACGACTCCCAGCAGGCACACGTTGTGCGACACCGCGTGGAACAGCGGCAGCGGCCAGAGCACCCGGTCGCGGTCGGAGAGACCCAGCACCGGTGCGGTGCACGAGGCGGTCGCCCACAGGGAGCGGCGCTGGGTCGACAGCACGCCCTTGGGCCGGCCGGTGGTTCCCGAGGTGTAGAGCATCCACGCCGGCTCGTCCAGACCGAGGTCGTCGCGCGCCGGGGTGGCCGGTTCGGTGGTGGCGAGCGTTTCGTAGTGCGCGGTGCCTTCGGGGGCCGCGCCCTCGCCGGTGACGACGATGCGCAGTCCGGGGCGCCGGGGCAGCATCCGCAGCACCTGCTCGGCGTGGGCCGGACCGGTGATCACCACCTGGGCGTCGCTGTCGTCGAGCAGATGCGCCAGCTCCGCGTCGGAGGACTGCGGGTTGAGCGGCACCCCGACGGCGCTCGCCCGGGAGGCGGCCAGGCAGCTCTCCGCCATCTCCACGCAGTTGCCCAGGTAGACGGCCGCCCGGTCGCCGCGGGCCAGGCCCAGATCCGCCAGCTGGCCGGCCAGCCGGGCGGTGCGCCGGTCGAGCTCGGCATAGGTCACGCCGCGCCGCGCGTCGGAGAAGGCGGTCTTGTCGGCGAACCGGTCGGCGTGCTCGGTGAGCAACTCGTGCACCGGGCGGATCAGTTCGGTGCGCATCTTGGCACTCACGTCTTTCGCGCTCCCACCACGTCGGAAACAGGTCCTTGCCTCGGGCAGGCGCAGGCTGTCCGGCAGCCCGGGCACGGGTTCCGGGAGCGCCGGGAACATCCCGTCCGCTCTGCCGAGACCGCCCTTGGCGAAAGGGCTCACCGGAACGTCATTGCGCCTGACGGGAGGAAGAACACGTCCCGATCGCTCCGACCGTGGTGAAGCGCCGTCCCCCTGTCCGGCCCCAGTATGGGCAGGGGCGATGTGGGACATTCCCTAGTGTCCCGTGCACCGGCGGCGCCCGTGGTGCCGCGCCGCCCACCCTCTATGGCACTCCCTAGACTTCCCGGCCCTTACTGGCCCCGTCCGGGCCCGGCGTGCTGAGCTGATGACCCCGATCAGCCGACCGGTGACGGGAACCGGTGTACCGCATGGCCGGACACGCCGTCGGCCTGTCGTGCTCCGCGCCGCGACCCCGGATCGCACCCCCGCGGCAACGCGACGAACATCCCGCAGGACACTCACAGGAGGCGGCAGCCGATGGGGTACAGCAAGAGCGACATTCTGGATCAGGTACGCGCGTACCACCAGGACAATGTCGCGTCCGGATTTGTGCCCGGGGTGACGCCGGTTGCTGCGTCGGGCGCGGTGCTCGACGAGGACGACCGGGTCGCCCTCGTCGAGGCGGCCCTGGATCTGCGGATCGCGGCAGGCACCAGCTCCCGCCGGTTCGAGCGGGCGCTGGCCAAGTATTTCGGGCTGCGCAAGGCGCATCTGACCAACTCGGGTTCCTCGGCCAACCTCCTGGCGCTCAGCGCGCTGACCTCGCACCAGCTGGAGGACCTCCGGCTGGTGCCCGGCGACGAGGTCGTCACCGTGGCGGCGGGCTTTCCCACGACGGTCAATCCGATCCTGCAGAACGGTCTGGTGCCGGTCTTCATCGACGTCGAACTCGGCACCTACAACGCCTCCCCGGAGCGGATCGAGGAGGCCATCGGTCCGCGCACCCGGGCCATCATGATCGCCCACGCGCTCGGCAACCCGTTCGCCGTCGAGGAGGTCGCCAAGATCGCCAGCGACCGCGGGCTGTTCCTCATCGAGGACAACTGCGATGCCCTCGGCAGCACCTACCGGGGCCGGCTGACCGGCACGTTCGGGGATCTGGCCACGGAGAGCTTCTATCCGGCGCACCACATCACCATGGGCGAGGGCGGCTGTGTGCTGACCGACAACATGGTCCTCGCCCGCATCGTGGAGTCGCTGCGGGACTGGGGGCGGGACTGCTGGTGCGAGCCCGGCGAGGACAACCGCTGCTTCAAGCGGTTCGAGCAGCAGATGGGCACCCTGCCGAAGGGCTACGACCACAAGTACATTTTCTCCCACATCGGCTACAACCTGAAGTCGACGGATCTGCAGGCCTCGCTCGGCCTCAACCAGTTCGGGAAAATAGACGAGTTCGGTGACGCCCGGCGGCACAACTGGGCGCGGCTGCGCGCGGGGCTGGACGGCCTGCCGCATCTGCTGCTGCCCGACCCCACTCCGGACAGCGATCCGAGCTGGTTCGGCTTCGTGCTCACGGTGTTGGACAGCGCGCCGTTCTCGACGGCGGAGCTCATCGACCACCTGGAGTCGCGGCGGGTGGCCACCCGCCGCTTCTTCGCCGGCAATCTCACCCGCCACCCGGCCTATCTGAACAGCCCGTTCCGGGTGAGCGGGCCGCTGACCAACAGCGACATCATGGCCGAGCGGACCTTCTGGATCGGGGTCTTCCCCGGCCTGACCGACGAGATGATCGACCACAGCGTCCGCAGCGTCACCGAGTTCATCACCAGCCGTACCTGACGGGACAGCAGAAGCGCCCGGCACGCTCGTGAGCGTGCCGGGCGCCGTGCGGTCCGGGCGCAGGGGCGGGAGGGGCCCGGACGGTTCAGGCCCCGGAGACGGACCCGGAGACGGACGGGGCCCGGGCGGCGGCCCACTGCTCCAGCAGGTCGGCGGACCGGACCGCGCCCCCGGCCCCGCGGACGTGCGCGCGCATCCGCGCCATCCGCTCCGGTGTCCCGGGGTCGGTCACCAGCTCCGTGACGGCCCCGGCGAGGGTGTCCGCGGTCAGCCGGTCGCGGTCGATCGACCGGCCCAGCTTCAGCTCGTCCAGTCGCCGTGCGGTCAGCGCGAGTTCGAAGGTCTGCGGCACCGCGATCAGCGGGGTGCCGAAGTACAGCGCCTCCATGACGCTGCCCATGCCCGCGTGGCAGACCAGCAGATCGGCGTGCGGCAGGACCACGGGGTGCGGCAGCCACTCGTGGACCTCCACGTGCGGCGGCAGGGGGCCCAGTCCGGCGAGGTCGCTGCCGCGGCCGAGGGTCATCACCACATGCCAGTCGTCGCCGTCGAAGGCGTCCAGGCAGGTGCGGAAGAAGTCGCGCTGCCGGTTGGACTCGGTGCCGAGCGAGACCAGCGCCAGCCGGCGGCCGTCGCCCGGCGGTGCCCACGGCGCCGCGGCGCCGCCTTCGGCCACCGAGGGGCCCACGAACGCGAAGCGGTCGTCGAAGGTCGGGCCCTCGATCTGGAACTCCCGAGGCAGGAAGACCAGGTTCCGGTCGTCCCATTCCGCCAGGAAGCGGCCCAGCTCGTCCGGGGCGAGGCCGTGGTCCCGGGTGAAGCGCATCAGTGCGTCGCCGCCCTCGCGCATCGACGGATCCTCGGGGTCGAACAGCTGGGCCCGCATGGAGAACGCCTCGTTCGACGCATGGCTGGGACTCAGCTGCACGGTGGTGGTGCAGCCCAGGATGCGTGCGGTCATCCGGGCGGCCGCGAACGACTCGAAGTCGTAGAGCACGACGTCCGGTACGTCGGAGGCGAAGGCCGCCACGGCGAGCGGGCAGACCGTTTCCATCGTCTCGACCAGCAGCGCGTAGCCCTCGGCGGCCAGGCGTGCCGGGCTCGGGTCGGGCACCTTGCCGAACGCGCCGCGCCGGGAGGTGTAGCCCACCGCCCGTGCGCCGGCCCGCTCGACCAGCTCGGTGTAGCGGTGATCGACGACATAGGTCACCCGGTGGCCGCGGGCGACGAGTTCACGGGTCAGGCCGAGCGTCGGGTTGACGTGCCCGAAGTCGGCGAAGACGAAAACGGCCACATGCCGCGGGGATTCCGCTACGGACCCTGACACTTCCACACCTCTGCTCGGGCTGCTGTACGGGGCGGTCCAGGGGCGGTCGACGGCAGCCGAGTCCCCCTGCTGCCACCGTAGGCACGGCGGCCTAGGGTTTCTGCTAATGCTGTGCCGGCGACGGACTCGGACTCGCGGGCGCAGCGGTGTGCGCGCCGGTCGCCCGCCACAGTTCCCGGGCCGAGCTGTCGAGGCTGTGCCGCGCCGACCAGCCGAGCAGCCGCCGGGCGGTACCGGTCGCCACCTGCATCCAGTCCAGGCCGGTGTGGGTCCGTACGCCGGCTCCGGCCCCTTCGACGATCCGGGCCGGCTTTCCGCTGGCCGCGAGGAGCCGCTCCACCATCGTGCGCACCGGCACCGCCTCGCCGCGTCCGATGTTGATGACCTGCCCGCCGACCGGCAGCGACGCCGCGGCCAGTACCGCGTCCGCGGTGTCCCGGACGTCCACGAAGTCGCGGCTCGCCCGCAGCGGGCTGACCCGCACCACCGCCTCCTGGCCGGCGTCCGCGGCCCGCAGCTGTGCGGCGACCTGTCCCAGCAGGCTGCTCGGTGAGGTGCCGGCTCCGATCACGTTCGACAGCCGCAGCACCACCGCGTCGGCCCGTCCCGCCTCGGACGCCGCCAGGACCGCCTGGGTGCCCTCCAGTTTGGACAGTCCGTACGGTGTGGTCGGCCGGGTCGGCGCCTGCTCGTCCAGCGGGGTGCCGGGCTCGGGCGGGGCGTACTCGAACACCGACCCGAGATGGACGAGACGGGGGCGCCAGGAGGCGGCGGCGAGCGCCGCCAGCACCGTTTCGACCAGGACGTGGTTGGCCTGCTGCATGGTGTCCTGCGCGCGGGACCACACGGCGCCCGCGGCATTGACCACGGCAGCGGGCCGCTCGGTGTCGAGGAGGCGGCTCAGGGCGTCCGGCCCGTCGCCGATCAGGTCCAGCGGAACGCAGCGCGAGGTGGCGGCCGGGAGGGGCCGGCGGGCCACCAGCAGCGGTTCACCGCCGGCCGCCCGGACCGCGGCGGACACCTGCCGGCCGATGAATCCGCTCGCGCCCAGCACGACCACGCGGCGGGCCGGGCCGTCCGGGCCCGTTCCCGGCGTAGCGCTACGGGCCATCAGCACGTCCCGGCGAGCCGCAGCGCGCGGTCCTTGAGCGGCTCCCACCAGTCGCGGTGGTCGCGGTACCAGGCGACCGTCTCGGCCAGGCCGTCGGCGAAGTCCTTGCCCGGCTTGTAGCCCAGCTCGGTCTGGATCTTGCTCCAGTCGACCGAGTAGCGCCGGTCGTGGCCCTTGCGGTCGTCGACGTACTCGATCATCTCCGGCGCGGCGCCGCAGGTCTCCAGCAGCAGATCGGTCAGTTCCCGGTTGCTCAACTCGGTGCCGCCGCCGATGTTGTAGACCTCGCCGGGGCGGCCGCCGGTGCGGACCAGCTCAATGCCCTGGACGTGGTCGTCGATGTGCAGCCAGTCGCGGACGTGCAGGCCGTCGCCGTACAGCGGGACCTTCTTGCCGTCCAGGAGGTTGGTGACGAACAGCGGTATGACCTTCTCCGGGAACTGGCGGTGCCCGTAGTTGTTGGAGCAACGGGTGACCCGGACATCGAGGCCGTGGGTGCGGTGGTAGGCGAGGGCGATCAGATCGCTGGAGGCCTTGGAGGCCGCGTACGGCGAGTTGGGGTTGACCGGGTGGGTCTCCGAGCAGGACCCGGTGGCGATCGAGCCGTAGACCTCGTCGGTCGAGACGTGGACGAAGGTGTCGAGCCCGTGCCGGAGCACGGCGTCGAGCAGGACCTGGGTGCCCAGGACGTTGGTGCGGACGAACTCCGCGGAGCTGACGATGGAGCGGTCGACGTGGGACTCGGCCGCGAAGTGGACGACCTGGTCATGGGTGGCGATCAGGTCGCCGACCTGTGCCTCGTCGCAGATGTCGCCGGCGAAGAAGCGGAAGCTTTCGAGGTGGCGGACGTCGTCGAGGTTCGCCATGCTGGCCGCGTAGGTGAGGCTGTCGAGCACGGTGACGTGGACGTCACCCGGCCCGAAGGGTCCCAGGAGCGTACGGACGTAGTGCGAACCGATGAAGCCGGCGCCGCCGGTCACCAGGATTCTCGTGGGGCTCATCGAGGTTGTGGCGCGAGGCCTGGGAGCCAGGCCGGTGAGGAGCGCCTACCCCCTTCCGTTGTTCGTGCGGGTGGGACGGTCGGCCCACTCGCGGGCGGCGTCAGGACTGGATGTGCACCTTCGCGTGGTCGCCGATGACCAGCCGGTGGGCCACCGGACGCTGCGGCGCGAGCGCCACCTGGGCGTTGCGTCCCACCAGGGAGGCCTCCACCCGGCGCACGCTCTCGAACGACGAGCCGCGCAGCACGATCGAGGAGGCGAGTTCGCTGTCGTGGATGCGGCAGTCCTCCGCGATGGAGGTGGACGGGCCGATGTAGGAGTCGGTGACGACGGTGCCGGCGCCGATCACGGCCGGCCCGACGATCCGCGAGGTGCGGACCGTCGCGCCGGGTCCGATGCGTACCCGGCCGAGGATCTCGCTCGCGCTGTCCACGGAGCCCTCGATGCAGCGTTCCTGGCTCTCCAGCAGCATGCGGTTGACCTCCAGCATGTCGACCACGCTGCCGGTGTCCTTCCAGTAGCCGGACAGCTCACCGGAGCGGATGTCCTGGCCCGCCTCGACCATCCACTGCACGGCGTCGGTGATCTCCAGTTCGCCGCGCGCGGACGGCCGGATGGCCCGTACCGCCTCGTGCACCCCGGGGGTGAACAGATAGACGCCGACCAGCGCCAGATCGCTCTTGGGGTGCCGCGGCTTCTCCTCCAGGCCCGTCACCCGGCCCGAGGCGTCCAGTTCGGCCACGCCGAAGGCGGTGGGGTCGGGGACCCGGCTGAGCACGAGCTGGGCGTCGGGGCGTTCCTTGCGGAAGCCCTCGACGAGATCGGTGATGCCGCCGGAGATGAAGTTGTCCCCCAGGTACATCAGGAAGTCGTCGTCGCCCAGGAAGTCGCGGGCGATGAGGACGGCGTGCGCGAGGCCGAGCGGGGCGCTCTGCGGAATGTAGGTCACCTTCAGGCCGAACTGTGCGCCGTCGCCGACCGCCGCACGGATCTCCGGCCCGGTGTCGCCGACGATCATGCCGACGTCGGTGATGCCGGTCTCGGCGATGGCCTCCAGCACGTAGAAGAGGATCGGCTTGTTGGCGACCGGGACGAGTTGTTTGGCGGAGGTGTGGGTTATGGGCCGCAGGCGCGTACCCGCGCCTCCCGAGAGCACAAGAGCCTTCACGGTTTCCATCCAGGGGCGAGTGGTGTCAGGGGGAGGGCCTGTCGGTCGCCGGCCGACAGGCCCGGTCAGCGCTCCGCGACCAGTTGCTCCAGTGTGGCGACCATGTCGCGCGGGCTGGGCATCGCCGCCGATTCGTCGCGCAGTCGCTGCGCGGCGGAGGCGAAGCCCGGGTCGTCGAGAATCTGCAGGGTGTGTCGGAGCACCAGGTCGGCGGTGACCTCGCTGTGGTGGGCGAAGATCCCCGCGCCGGCGCGCTCCAGGGACCGGCCCCGCCACTCCTGGTCGGCGACGTTGGTGGAGAGGGCGAGCTGCGGTACCGCGTTGATCAGGGCGGTGGCGTAGGTCCCCCAGCCGCCGTGGTGGATGACGGCCGAGCAGCTGGGCAGCAGGGTGTGCAGCGCCACGCCGTCGACGGCACGCACATTGGCAGGGATGTCGGCGAGTGCCTTCCGCTGCTGCGGAAGGAGCGCGGCGACCACCTCGATGTCGAGCGCGGCCAGCGCTTGGAGGAGGTCGGGAACGGAGACGTAGTCACCGCCGTACGCCTCGGTGTTGCTCGTGCCGAGGGTCAGGCAGACCCGCGGCCGCTTGGGTGCCTCGCGCAGCCACTGCCACCACACCGCGTCCCCGTTGTACGGCACGTAGCGCATGGACAGCGACCGCAGCGTGGTGGGCGGCCGCAGGCTCGGTGGCAGGGTGTCGAGGGTGTACTGCCCGTTGATCAGCTCTTCGTCGCAGGAGACGCCGAACGGTGCGCCCCGCTCGTCGAGCCAGTCGGCGAGCGGGTCCACCCGCTCCTCGGGCGGAACCTCGTTCATCAGGCCGAGATAGGTCTGCCGGGCCCTGCCGTAGACATCGGCGCACCACAGCAGCCGGACGTGGACGGCATCGCAGGCGCGGGCGGCGATGGCTCCGGCGTAGCAGAGCGGGTCACGGATGACCAGGTCCGGCTGCCAGCTCTTCGCCAGGGCGGTCATCTCGTCCATCACCGGCTCGTTGTAGAGCGCGAAGCCGTAGGGGACGCTGACCTCGTAGCGGCCGCGGAGGGCGGGCCAGTCCACCTCCCCCGGTCCCAGCCGGCTCCAGTTGGCGACGTCCTGGTCCTGCGACTCGGGGGCCAGTTTCATGGCCTGGTGCAGGTCGTGGTCGCGGCCGACGGGGGCGGCGACCAGACCGGTGCCGGTGACGATGTCGGTGAGTGCCGGGGCGTTCGCCATGCGTACCTCGTGCCCTGCCGCGGTCAGCGCCCAAGCCAGCGGCACCATGGAATACAGATGCGACTTCTCGGACAGTCCGGCGAACAGCACGCGCATTGGGGATCCCCTCTCGGTCGCGCACAGTTGGGTGGCCTCGATATGACCGCCAGGCACGCATTCACGGCCAGAGCGCGGATGGTGTCGATGCTTATCCTGTGGTCTGGGACAGTGCACCGCGGTACCGCGCCGCCATGGTCTGGGGATTCCTCCAGACAATGACGTACAGGCCCACGGCCCGCCTCCCGGGTGCCGGATCCGCGCCGCCGCGTGCCCGGTCGCCGCGGGTGGGGCCGATGCCCCGCCGCCGGCGGACCGCTGGTTTCGGAAATCCCTAGAATTCCGCCGCATTCCTGTCCCGCGCCGCGCCGCCGTGCTGAGCTTCCGTCTTATCCGTGAAGAGAGGTTTCGACGGCAGGACGCGTGCTCCGGTATGCGCCCGGGCCGGCGCGAAAGGGGAATCATCGGTGCCGCAGCAAATGTCGAATGTCCTCCCGAATGTGCCGCACCCACAGTGGGCGCCCGGCCCGGAGGTCGCGCAACCTCCGACGGTGGAGCCGGACGGCGGCGCCACCTTGCTGGCCTGGATGCGCCGGATGCGGAACGAAAGACCGGTCTGGCGGGACGAGTCCGGGAACGCGCACGTCTTCAGACACGCGGACGTGATGCGCGTCCTGGGCGATCCGGGGCTGTACTCCTCCGACACCGTGGGGCGGCTCGGCGGCGACACACCCAGCGGCGTCCTGCTGCTGCTCGACCCGCCGCAGCACGGCAAGCTGCGCCGCCTGGTCAGCCGTGCGTTCACCAGCCGGCTGATCTCCGAACTGACCCCGCAGATCACCACCGTCACCCGCGAGCTGCTCGACGCGGCCGACGGGGAGCGCTTCGATCTCGTCGACGCGGTGGCCAATCCGCTGCCGGTGATGGTGATCGCCACCATGCTGGGCGTGCCACTGGAGCACCAGGCCAAGTTCCAGGCCTGGGGCGCCCAGTTGCTCGCCACGGACGCGGCGGACCCGGAGAGCGTGCGGCGCATGGAGCAGACCGGCGAGGAGATCTCGGCGTACCTGCAGAAGTTCGTGGACGCGCGGCGCAGCACCCCGCACGACGACCTGATCGGCACCCTGGTGCAGGCGGAGGTCGACGGCCAGCGGCTGTCCGACGACGAGATCGTCAGCTTCGCCACGCTGCTGCTGCTGGCGGGCCACATCACGACCTCGGTACTGCTCGGCAACATCCTGCTGTGCCTGGACAGCGCGCCGGAGCGCTGGGAGGCGCTGCGCGCGGACCGGTCCGGCATTCCCGCGCTGATCGAGGAGACGCTGCGCTGCCGGCCGCCGTTCACCCGCGTCGAACGGGTGCCGACGCAGGAGGTGGAGATCGGCGGGGAGGTCATCGCGCCGAACACCCTCATCCATCTGTGGCTGCTGTCCGCCAACCATGACGAGCGGGTCTTCGACGACCCCGCGGCCTTCGTGCCGGAGCGGTCCAACTCCCGGCAGGCGGCGTTCGGTTACGGCATCCACTACTGCATCGGCGCCCCGCTCGCCCGGCTGGAGAGCCGGATCGTGCTGGAGCTGATGCTGGACCGCTTCCGCAGCGTGCGGGTGGATGCCGGCTCCCCCCTGTCGTTCCACGGCAGCAACGTCTTCGGCGCCGAGCAGCTGCCGCTGGTGGTACAGCGGGGCTGACCGCTGGTGGTACGACGGGTCTGACGCCCTCACGCGGAGCCTCGCCGCACCGGTCAGCCGGCGGCGGGGTCCACCGTGATGGCGCGGGACGGACACAGCTGCTCCGCCTCTTCCACGTCGTCCGTCAGCTGCGCGGGCGGCTCGGTCATCCGCAGCACGACGCGGCCGTCGTCCTCGTGCTGCTCGAAGACCTCACCGGCGGTCATCGCACACATCCCGGCGCCGACGCACCGGTCCCGATCAACCGTGATCTTCATGGTGTCTCCCTCGTCCGATGGGCCCGCGACCTCGAATCGCGGGCCTGTGACCATGGTGTCCGCTGTGCGGCGCGGCGCCGACCGTCGCCGGCAGGGTCTGGTGAATCGCCCAGACAATGCGCCCGGGGCCGGACGCCCACCCGCGCTCGTCCGGGCGACTCACGCCGCTCCCCGCCGCTCATCACGGCGTGTCGCTCCCCTGCGGCCGCGGGTCCGGCAGGGCTTCCATCCAGGCGGCGACGGTCTTCGCGGTGGAGCCCGCGTGGTCCTCCATCATCGTGAAGTGGTTGCCCGGCACCTCGGCCACGGTGTCCGCGCCGTCCCAGGACGCCTGCCACTCCTCCGCCGCGAGCTCGCCCGCCTGCTCGACGCTCACCGGCGGCTCACTGGAGCGCACCAGCAGCACGGGGCGGGACAGCCGGTCCGGCGACCATGCGCCGACGATGTGGATGTACCAGCTCATCGCGGTGAGCCGGTCGGAGTCCATGTGCGCGAACAGGGACTCGCGGTCGAACATCCCGCCGATCATCTCGCCGGCGAACCGGGTGAAGGGCGAGTCCTCGCGCGGCAGATAGGTGTCCAGCAGCGCGACGCCGGCGGGCGGTGTCCCCGCCTTCTCCAGGTAGTGCGCCACCGCGAGGGCCAGGATGCCGCCGGACGACGAGCCGAGCAGCACGAACGGACCGCCGTCCGCGCACCGCAGCACCGCCTCGGCCTGCACCCGTACGACCGCGTCGAAGGAGGCCGGCAGCAGCTCACCGCGGCCGAAGCCCGGGGTGGGCAGCGCCCATACGTCGCGCGTGCCCCGGTGGACGGAGGCGAACCTGGCGTACTGGTGCACACCGGCGAGCGCCACATACGAGCTGAAGCAGATCAGCGCCGGCTCGGCCGGATCCGGAGCGGCACCGCCGCGTGCGAGGCGTACGGGCGTGCACCGCGCCCCGTCGTCCTCCGGCGCGTCGAACGTCGGCCGCAGTCGGGCGGCCGCCTGGAGCAGGGCGAACCCCTCTTCCACCCGTCCCGACTCGCAGGCTCCCCGGAAGAGGGCGCCGAGGGTGTCCGTTGCCCCTCCCGTCGCGGACGGCTGGTCGTCATCGGATCCTGCGGTGCCGGTGCCGGACCGCGGGAGGCCCCCCGCGGTCAGCTCCTCGCCCAGCCGGGCGGCGAGATCCTGTGGGGTGGCGAAGTCGAACACGAGCGTGGGCGGGAGCCGCAGGCCGGTGACGGTGCCGAGCTGGTTGCGCAGCTCCACGGCGGTCAGCGAGTCGAAGCCCAACTCGGTGAAGTCACGGTCCGGTTCGACGTCCTCCGGTGACCCGTGGCCGAGGACCGCCGCGACCTGACGCCGTACCAGATCCAGCAGCAGCGCGTCCCGCCCGCCGGGGCCGGCGGCCGCCAGCCGTGCCAGCAGATCGTCCTTGTCCGCCGCGGACGCGGAGACCGTCCGCCGGGTCCGGCCGGGTGCGGCAGCGCCCAGCAGTGCCGCCATACCGCTCCGGCCGAGGCCCACGGTGACCAGGGCGGGGTCGCCCGTCGCCAGCGCGGCGTCGAACAGCGCGAGCCCGTCGTCGGCGGAGAGCGGCCGCATGCCACCGCGGGCCATCCGCCGCCGGTCGGTGTCGGCGAGCCCCGTCGTCATCCCGCCGTCCTCGGCCCACAGCCCCCACGCGAGCGAGGTGGCCGGCAGTCCCTGGGCCGCCCGGTGCGCGGCCAGACCGTCCAGGAAGGCGTTGGCCGCCGCGTAGTTGGCCTGACCCGCCGAGCCGAAGGTACCGGCCGCGGAGGAGAAGAGCACGAACGCCGACAACTTCCGGTCCCTGGTCAGCTCGTGCAGCAGCCAGGCGGCGTCGGCCTTCGGGCGCAGCGTCCGGTCGATCCGCTCCTCGCTGAGCGCGGTGAGCACCCCGTCGTCGACGACCCCGGCGAGATGGACCACGGCGGTCAGCGGGTGGTCCGCGGGGACCGAGTCGAGCAGCGCCGTCACGTCCGTCCGCTCGGCGACGTCGCAGGCCACCAGGGAGGCTTCCGCTCCCTGCTCGGCCAGCTCCGCGCACAGCTGCGCCGCCCCGGCGGCCGCGGGGCCGCCGCGGCTCGCCAGCACGAGGTGCCGTACGCCGTGCCGGGTGACGAGATGGCGGGCCAGGAGCCGCCCCAACGCGCCGGTGGCCCCGGTCACCAGCACCGTGCCCTCCGGATCGAACGGGGAGTCCGGGGCCTGCGGAGGCTCCGTACGGGCGAGGTGTGGCAGCCGCAACTCGCCCGCCCGCAGCACCGCCTGCGGAGGGGCGGCGGCCACGGCATCCGCGAGCACGCCGCGGGACGCCTCGCTGTCGTCGAGGTCGAGCAGCCACAGCCGCCCGGGGTGTTCCAGCTGCGCGGTGCGGACCAGTCCGCACAGCGCCGCGCCCGCGAGATCGCCGACGTCCTCCCCGGGCCCGGCGGCGACGGCGCCCCGGGTGACGATCACCAGCCGGGAGCCGGCGAACCGCTCCTCGGCGAGCCACTGGCGGCAGACGGCGAGGGCGCCGGCGAGCACTCCCCGGACGTCCGGGGTGTCGGTACCGGTGTCCGGTGCGCACTCCAGCAGCACGGTGTCGGGCATCGTCATCCCGGTGGCCACCGCGGCCGCCAGCGCGTCGAGGTCGGCGTACGACTCCGCGTGCACGCCCGCGCCGTCCAGCGCCTCCGCGATCCCGGCGTCCGCGGGTCCCGCGGACGCGGCGCCGAGCGGGCTGCCGAGCACCACCCACCGCGCGGCCCCGGCGCGTGCGGGCAGGGAGGCCGCGGCCTGCCAGTCGAGGCGCAGCGGCACCTCCGGCCCGGCCGGCGCGGAGGCGGGCAGCTGCTCGGGGGTGACCGTGCGCAGCATCAGCGCATCGGCCACCGCGACGGGCCGGCCGGAGACGTCCGTGACCAGCACCGAGAAGGCATCGTCCCCGCCCTCGGCGGGCGCCAGACGCACCCGCAGCGCATCGGCCCCCTCGGCATGGAACGTCACCCCGCTCCAGGCGAACGGCAGCATCGCACCGCCGTCACCCGTACCCTCGGCGTCCCGGCCGCCGACGAGCAGCGTCTGCACGGCCGCGTCGAGCAGCGCGGGGTGCAGCGTGAACCGTGCGGCGTCGGCGCGGTACGGCTCGGGCAGGGCGGCCTCGGCGAACAGCTCGTCCCCGCGCCGCCAGACGCGCCCGAGGCCCTGGAACGCGGGCCCGTAGGCGAACCCGGCGTCGGCGAAGGCGTCGTACCACTCCCCCGCTCCGACCGGCTCCGCACCCTCGGGCGGCCAACTGCCCAGAGTTTCCGGCTCGTTCGGCGGGGCGGTGGCCAGGGTGCCCTGTGCGTGCCGGGCCCAGGGCGCGGCGTCATCGGCTTCCGCGGGCCGGGAGTGCACGGTGAACGACCGGCTCCCGGTGTCGTCGGGCGCGCTCACCGCGACCTGGAGCTGGATGGCGCCCTGCTCCGGGAGGACGAGCGGCGCCTCCAGGGTGAGTTCGGCGAGATGGTCGCATCCGGTGCGGTCACCGGCGCTGACGGCGAGGTCGAGGTAGGCCGTCGCCGGCAGGATCACCCTGCCCAGCACCGCGTGCCCGGCGAGCCAGGCATGGGTGGCCAGGGACAGCCGCCCCGTGAAGACCACGGATTCCGCACCGGCCACCGTGACCGCCGCGCCGAGCAGCGGGTGCCCGGCCGCGCGCAGCCCCACGGCGTCGAGATCGCCCACCCCGGCCACGGCGTCCCACCAGTAGCGCCGCCGCTGGAAGGCATAGGTCGGCAGGTCGACACGGCGGGCGCCGGGGAACAGCGCGGACCAGTCCAGGCCGGCGCCCGAGGTGTGGAGCGCGCCGACCGCGGCCATCAGACCGTGCGTCTCGGACCTGTCCTTGCGCAGCGCGGGAATCAGCGCCCGGTCGCCGTCGAGGCACGCCTGTGCCATGGCGGTCAGGGTGCCGTCGGGCCCGATTTCCAGGTATCGGGTGACCTCGTGTTCCGCCAGCCACTGGATGCCGTCGGCGAAGCGGACGGCTTGGCGGACGTGCCGCACCCAGTAGGCAGGGGACGTCAGCTCCTGTGAAGTGGCGAGCTCGCCGGTCAGGTTCGACACCACCGGGATGCGCGGTTCCGCGTACGCCACGCTGTCCGCGACGGCACGGAACTCGTCGAGCATCGGCTCCATCAGCGGGGAGTGGAAAGCGTGACTCACCTGGAGCCGCTTCACCTTCCGCCCCTCGGACTCGAAACGCCCGGCGATCTCCGCCACCGCGGATTCCGCACCGGAGATCACAACCGACTTCGGGCCGTTCACCGCGGCAATGCTCACCCGCTGCTCCTGGCCCTCCAGCAGAGGCAGTACGTCAGCCTCCGACGCCTGGACCGAGACCATGGCACCACCGGCCGGGAGGGCCTGCATCAGCCGTCCGCGCGCCGCCACCAGCCGACACGCGTCCTCCAGCGACAGCACGCCAGCCACATGCGCAGCCGCCAGCTCACCGATGGAGTGCCCCACCAGGAAATCCGGCCGGACGCCGAACGACTCCACCAGCCGGAACAGCGCCACCTCCACCGCAAACAGCGCGGGCTGGGTGAAACCGGTCTGGTTCAGCCTCTCCGCATCCTCGCCGAACACCACGTCCCGCAACGGCGACGCCAACTCACCGTCGAAGTGCGCGCACACCGCGTCAAACGCATCAGCGAAGACCGGGAAGGACTCGTACAACTCCCGGCCCATTCCGGGTCGTTGTGCCCCTTGGCCGGTGAACAGCAGCGCTGTTCGGCCCTCGCCCCGTACGACCCCGGTGACGACCTGCGCCGGGCTCTCGCCGGTCGCCAGCGCGCGCAGGCCGCTCAGCAGCTCGTCCCGGGTGGCGCCCACGAGTGCGGCGCGGTGCTCGAAGGCGGACCGGGTCGTGGCCAGGGACAGTGCCACGTCCCGCAGGCCGAGTTCGGGCCGGTTTTCGAGATGCGCGTGCAGGCGGTCGGCCTGGGCTCGGAGGGCGTCGCGGGTGGTGCCGCTGAGCAGCCACGTCACGGGTGCGGACGGGGCGTCGGCCGACGTCGGGGCGGGTGCGGCGGGGGCCTGTTCCAGGATGGTGTGCACGTTGGTGCCGCTGATGCCGAAGGAGGACACCCCCGCCCGTCGCGGCCGGTCGGCCTCGGGCCACGGCACGGTGTCCGTGAGCAGCCGTACGTTCCCTTCCGACCAGTCCACATGGGTCGACGGCCGGTCGATGTGCAAGGTGGGCGGCAGGACGCCGTGCTGGAGCGCCAGCACCATCTTGATCAGGCCCGCCACACCGGCGGCGGCCTGGGTGTGCCCGATGTTGGACTTGACGGAGCCCAGCCACAGCGGGCGGTCGGCCTCCCGGTCCTGCCCGTAGGTCGCCAGGAGCGCCTGGGCCTCGATGGGGTCGCCGAGCGTCGTACCGGTGCCGTGGGCCTCGACGGCGTCGACCTCCGTACCGGACAGGCCCGCGCCGGCCAGGGCCTCGCGGATCACCCGCTGCTGCGAGGGGCCGTTGGGGGCGGTGAGGCCGTTCGAGGCGCCGTCCTGGTTGACGGCGGAGCCGCGGAGCAGCGCCAGCACCGGGTGCCCGTTGCGCTGTGCGTCGGAGAGCCGCTCGACCAGGACGACGCCGACGCCCTCGGAGAAGCCGGTGCCGTCGGTGCGGTCGGCGAACGCCTTGCACCGGCCGTCGGCCGCCAGGCCCTGCTGGCGGCTGAAGTCCAGGAAGAGTCCCGGGGTGGACATCACGGTGACGCCGCCGGCCAGCGCCAGATCGCATTCGCCCGACCGGAGAGCTTGCGCCGCCAGATGGAGGGCGACGAGGGAGGAGGAGCAGGCGGTGTCGACGGTGACCGCGGGCCCCTCCAGGCCGAAGGTGTAGGAGAGGCGGCCGGACATCACGCTCGCGGAGTTGCCGGTGCCGAGGTGGGCCTCGGCGTCCGGTGCCGCGGCGAGGGAACGGGAGGAGTAGTCCTGGTAGTTGGTGCCGGCGAAGACGCCGGTGCGGCTGCCGCGCAGCGCGACCGGATCGATCCCGGCCCGCTCGAACGCCTCCCACGACGTCTCCAGCAGCAACCGCTGCTGCGGATCCATCGCCACCGCCTCACGTGGCGAAATCCCGAAGAACCCCGCGTCGAAACCACCGACATCGTCCAGGAAACCGCCAGCACGGGTGTAACTGCGGCCGGGAACGCCCGGCTCGGGGTCGTACAGCGCCTCCACGTCCCAGCCACGGTCGGCCGGCCACTCACCGATCGCGTCCACCCCACCCGCAAGCAGCCGCCAGAACTCCTCCGGCGAACCCACCCCACCGGGAAAACGGCAGCTCATCGCCACGATGGCGATGGGGTCGTGGTCGTCGGCCGTCGCCTTGGCGGGGGCCGCCGCGGTCGGGGCCGGCGCCTCGTCGAGGCCCAGTTCGGTGCGCAGCCGGGTGGCCAGCGCCGCCGGGGTCGGGTGGTCGAAGATGAGGGTGGCCGGGAGTCGTGTGCCGATGGCCGCGCTGAGCGCGTTGCGGAGTTCGACCGCCATGAGGGAGTCGAAGCCCAGCTCGCGGAAGGCCCGGTGCGGGGCGACCTCGTCGGGGTCGGTGTGGTTGAGGACGGCGGCGACATGGGCCCGGACGAGTGCGGACAGGGCCTGGCGCTGCTCCGCCTCGTCCAGGGCGGCGAGCTGCCGGGCCAGTGCGGGGCCTTCGGTCGTCTCCTCCGTCGCCGGTGCGGCGGTGGCCAGTGCCCGCTGCGCGTCGGGGAGGTCGGCGATCAGGGGCCGGGGGCGGGCCGTGGTGAAGGCGTGCGCGAAAGTGTCCCAGTCGATGTCGGTGACGGCCAGGGCGGTGTCGTCGTGGTCGAGGGCGCGTTGCAGCGCGGCGACGGCCGACCGGGGGTCCATGACGCGTACGCCGTGCCGGTGCAGTCGCTCGCCCACGGTGCCCTCGGCCATGCCTGCTTCCGCCCAGGGACCCCAGGCGATGGAGGTGGCCCGGTGCCCGGCTGCCCTGCGCTGCTGGGCCAGGGCGTCGAGGTAGGCGTTGCCGGGGGCGTAGTTGGCGTGGCCCGGCGCGCCGATGGTGCCGGCGGTGGAGGAGAACAGCACGAAGGCCGACAGGTCGTGCGGTCGGGTCAGCTCGTCGAGGTTGCGGGCGCCGCCGGCCTTCACCCGGAGTACTCCGGCCAGTTGGGCGGGGGTCAGGGAGTTGATCGTCCCGTCGTCGAGTACGGCCGCGGTGTGCAGGACGGCGGTGAGCGGCCGGTCGGCGGGGATCGTGTCGAGCAGGGCGGCGAGCGCGTCCCGGTCGGCGATGTCGCAGGCGGCGAATTCGGTGCGGGTGCCGAACTCGGCGAGTTCGGCGGCGAGTTCGTCGGTTCCGGGGGTGTCGGCGCCGCGCCGGCTGACGAGCAGCAGATGTGGTGCGCCGTTCCGGGCGAGCCAGCGGGCCACATGCCGTCCGAGGGCGCCGGTTCCGCCGGTGACCAGGACGGTGCCCTGGGGTGTCCAGCGGCGCGTGCTGTCGAGCTCGCCGGTGGCGGCGCGGACCAGCCGCCGGGCGAGGACACCGTGCGGCCTGATGGCGAGCTGGTCCTCGTCGCCGATGCCGGCGAGCGCCCGGACCACGGCGGTGGCCGCGGCCGGATCCAGGGTTTCGGGCAGGTCGAGCAGTCCGCCCCAGCGCTCCGGCTCCTCCAGGGCGACCACCCGGCCGAAGCCCCACACCAGGGCCTGGCGCGGTGCGGTGACGCCGCGCTGCGGGTCGGTGGCCACGGCGCCCCGGGTGGCGAACCACAGCGGAGCCTCGACGCCGGTGTCGTCCAGTGCCTGGACGAGGGCGACGGTGGCGGCGAAGCCCCGGGGCAGGCCGGGGTGGTCGGGATGGTCGTCCTCGTCCAGGGCGAGGAGGGAGACGATGCCCGCGACCGGGGGCAGCGGTGTGTCCGGGGAGGCCGTGCCGCGCAGTGCCGCCGTGATCGTCGCGGCGAGGGCGGCGCGGTCCGCTTCGGCGTCCACCGGCACGGTGACGGGGTCGGCCCCCGCCGCCGAGAGTGCCGTCGTCAGGTCGCGGGCCGGGGCGTCATCGCCGGCGGTGAGCACCAGCCAGGTGCCGCGGAGGGTGGCGGGGGCGGCGCCGGCGGGGACGGGCTTCCAGGTGATGCGGTAGCGCCACGAGTC
>NZ_SDIF01000033.1 GCF_004122735.1 Streptomyces sioyaensis
GGGGAGGGCCCGGGGGAGGAAAGCGAAGACCCCGCCCCACCCCGCACACAAGACGTACGGCTCCGCAGGCGGCGCACGCCGCCGGACGGAATAGGGTGGTGGACGCCTAGACGTTCATGCCCCCGCCGAGGAGCCACCCGCCGTGTCTGACCCGCTGCGCCCCCGCGCATCCCTTCGTACCGCCGTGGTCTGGGAGGTCCTCAAGGACGCCCTGGAGCGCCGGGTCAAGACCGCCGGGCGCGATGTCCTGGACGTCCTCGACACCGGCGGCGGCACCGGCAACTTCGCCGTGCCGGTCGCCCGCCTCGGCCACCGCGTCACGGTCGTCGACCCCAGCCCCAACGCCCTCTTCGCCCTGGAACGCCGGGCCGCGGAGGCAGGTGTCGCCGACCGGGTACGCGCGGTCCAGGGCGACGCCCACGGCCTCTTCGACGTCGTGGAGCGTGGCGGCTACGACACCGTGCTCTGCCACGGCGTGCTGGAGTACGTCGACGACCCGGCCGAGGGCGTCCGCAACGCCGTCGACGCGCTGCGCCCGGCCGGCACCCTCAGCCTGCTCGCGGCCGGTCTGGGCGGCGCCGTCCTCGCCCGCGCCCTCGCGGGCCACTTCACCGAGGCCCGCCACGCCCTCACCGACCCCGCAGGCCGCTGGGGCGAGGGCGACCCCGTCCCGCGCCGGTTCACCGCCGACCAGCTCACCGACCTGGTGTCCGCCAGCGGTCTGCAGGTCGGGGCGGTCCACGGCGTACGGGTCTTCGCCGATCTGGTCCCCGGTGTGCTGGTCGACACCGAGCCGGGCGCCATGGAGGCCCTGCTGAAGCTCGAAGCGGCCGCCGCCGAGCAGCCCGCGTTCCACTCGGTGGCCACCCAGCTGCACGTCCTCGCGGAGCGCGACTGACCCACGCGGCACGAGCGACTACCGCGTGCAGTCGGCCACAGACCACCCGATCAGCCCCTTCGCCCCGTATGATCGGGGTACGACGTTCCGGCATGACGGACAGGCGGGTGGGGAATGCAGGCAGCATCGCCACCGGTCTCCTCGGCGGCCCGGACAGTGAACTGGCGTCGAGGGGCGGGTTTCACGGGGGCGATTCCCTGCCTATCCTGAAAGGGTCGCACCCGGTCGCCCCCCGCGACCGACGAGTAGGAGGACTCCGTGCCGCTCTCGGAGCACGAGCAGCGCATGCTCGAGCAAATGGAGCGAGCGCTGTACGCCGAAGATCCCAAGTTCGCGACAGCGCTTGAGGGAAGCGGGCTGCGCACGTACACCCGGCGACGGGTCTACCAAGCGGTCGCGGGCTTCCTGGTGGGTATCGCCCTGCTCATGGCCGGCATGGTCGCGCAGCAGATCTGGATCAGTGTGGTGGGCTTCCTCGTCATGCTCGGCTGCGCAGTGCTGGCGGTCACCGGCTGGCGCAAGGCCCCCCGGCAGGGCCAGCAGCCGTCGTCCGGCACGGGTCCCGCAGGCGGCGCAGGTGCACCGGCACGCCGGCCCAGGCAGCGGCGCTCGATGATGAACCGTATCGAGGACCGCTGGCAGCGTCGCAGGGACGAACAACAGGGCCACTGAGCCGACGGATCGACACGGTGACGGGCCTCCCGGGGGTTCTCTGAGCCCCTCCGGTGCCGTCTTACGCCAAGCCCTCCTGCACACCCCCGAAGCGGCCTTCCGGCCGCTTCCGCCTTTTCCGCCCCCCCCCGCCAAGTTGCGGCTCCTCACGTCGCCGCGCAGCTTTCCCCCCCCGCACAAGGCTTCGCAGCACGCAGGCCGAAGGTTGCGGTTGCGGTTGCGGTGAGTGTGTCGTGGACGGTGAGCGGGCTTTTCTGTCCGCAGCCGCGGTTCGCCCGCAGGCAAGCCGACGGCCCGCTCTACACCGATGCTTCACCGCTGCAGCGCCCTGGCGCTCCTGCGCTCCAGCGGTTTGGTTTCGGCGCCGGCGCGTAATGCCTCCTCCCTACGCCGCACCGGGAGTCTCCGCCGCGCTGTGGCCGCCCGGCAGGATCGGGCGGCCACCGGACAACGTTGCGGCACCGCACTTTGCGCCTCGGGGACTTTTGCGCTCCGGCAGCGCGGACGCTACGCCCGCCGTCGGCCCGGCCGTAGGACCGTCACCGTGCGCCGCGTCAGGGCGACCGGGCGGCTGGTGCGGCACCGGAGCAGGAGGGCCGTCCAGCGGGCGGACCAGGCCCGGCCCAGGCGGGCCGCCGAGCGCGGGGCGAGCCGGGCGCGCAGCCGCAGCGCACGGGGTGCGCCGGCCTGCAACCCGGCCCGGACCTGCTGTACGTCCGTGGCGAGGTCGGACACCGGCTGCGGTTGCGGGGCGTACAGGACCTGTTCGACCGCTGCCGCAACCCGGTGGGCGGCCGCGGCGGGCTCCGGTTGCAGTTCTCCGATGCTGATGATCCGTGCCGCCGCCTTGCGCGGCGTCAGCGATTCGTCCGGCAGGATGCCGAAGTCCCAGGCGGTGTCCAGCAACTCCCGCCAGGCGGCGAGGGTGCCGGCCGTGAGGTCCCCGTCCGCGCCCGTGGCCGCCAGTCGTCTGGAGCGCGTACGCAGTCGCCACAGCAGCGGGACTGCGGGCAGCAGCAGGACCAGCAGGGCGGCCGGCACGATGCCGGCGATCGCCCAGGGGGACGTGCCGCCGCCTGGCGGGCGGGCACCGGACTCCGCGGGGAGTGTGACGCATGCCGATCCGCTGCCGCGCCGCTGTTCGTCCGGGCCGCAGGACGGGTCCGCGGACGGACCGCCGTCCGAGGGGGCAGCGGACTGGGAGGGCTCGGGAGCCGGGTTGCCGGGCTCGGCCGGGGCCGAGGTGTCGGGGTAGGCGTAGTCAGGGATGCTGCCTCGGCTCGGGGTCGGCTCGAAGCGGGTCCAGCCGACGCCCTGGAAGTACAGCTCGGGCCAGGCGTGGGCGTCCTTGAGGCCGACCGAGGTCGTGCCGTCCGGCTGCTTGGTGCCCGGGGTGAAGCCCACGGCTACCCGGGCCGGAATGCCCAGCGTCCGGGCCATCGCAGCCATCGAGAACGAGAAGTGGACGCAGAAGCCCTCCTTTTGCCGCAGGAACCGGGCGATGGCCTCGGAACCGCTGCCGGCCCGGACCTCCGTGTTGTACGTGAAGCCGCCGTTGAGCGCGAACCAGTCCTGGAGCTTGACGGCCTTGGCGTAGGCGGTCGGTGCGCCGTGGGTGACCCGGCGGGCGGTGCTGCCGACGACCGGGGGCAGGGAGTCCGGGACCTTGGTGTACTCGCGCAGCAGCTTGGCGGGCGGCGCCGGGGCGGCGGCCAGCTGCCGGGACGTGGGCCGCAGCTGCAGGCTCTCGACCTGGTATTGCAGGCCGTGGGTGTTCTGGCCGCGGTCCCCGACGAGCGTGCGGCCCTGGGGCTCGAAGCGCCAGCGCCCGGAGATGTCCACCTTGGACGCCGGGTAGGGGAGCGGCAGCCAGTTCTGGGCGTACCACTCGGCGGTCGAGATGGAGGTGTTGACATGGTTGACGTCGACCGATGAGCTGAGGCCGGGCGGCCGCGGAAGCTGCTCGGGGACGTCCGTGACGGTCCGCTCGGAGGGCTTCCAGGTCGTGCCGTCGAACTGGTCCAGGGCGACGATCCGCAGATACATGTCGCGGGAGTCGGCGGCGGTCGTGCGGTAGTTGAGGACTTCCTTGTCCTCGGGCTGATTGAGGCTGTCCTGCAGTGACACCAGTGGGTTGACCGCGGAGATCGTGCCGCCGCCGCTGCCCGGTCCCCCGCCGCTGGCGGAGCCGCCGAACAGCCCGCCGCCCAGGGAGGGGAGGAGGGCCGGTACCACCACCGCGATGCCGAGCACCAGCGCGCCGATCCTGCGGCCCGTACGGACCGGGGCCGGCGTGGGGCCGCCGACGGCGAAGCCCCGCGTGCGCTCCGGGCGGCCCGGGCCGCCGAACACCCGGCCCCACTGGGAGAGCCGGTCGCGGCCCTCGGCCAGCAGGAGCAGTAGGTAACCGGCGGCCGCGACCAGGAACCGCAGCCGGCCCGCGCCGCCCTGGGAGAGCCCCGCCGCCACCGAGTACAGCGCCAGCAGCGGCAGCCCGGCGGGCGCGGCGCTGCGGTACGTGACCGCCAGCGCGTCCACGAGCAGGCCGATCAGCAGCACACCGGCGATGAGCAGCAGCCGGATGCCGGGGGTGACGGGGGCGGGGATGGCGTAGCGGCCGACGTCCCGTACGCCGGCGTGCAGCAGCCGGCCGAATTCCGCGAGGGCGTCGGGGCCCGGCAGCAGGCCGAGGATGGCCTCGCCCGGCGCGAAGAACAGGGTCATCAGCAGCACGGCGACCAGAGCCTGTACGCCGATGACCAGTGGCCCGGCGAGGGGGGCCCGGCGGGCGGCCGCGCCCGCGCCGGTCACGACGGCCAGCAGGAAGGCCGCCTGGATCATCCAGTCGATCGGCTCCACCAGTGGCAGCAGCGCGCCGGCGGCACACAGGGTGGCCACCGCCGCGCACAGCGCCAGCCGCGCCCGGCCGCTCATGTGCGTGCCCCCCGTCGCTCCGGACCGGCCGGGCACGGCCCGCGCCGACCGCCGCTCCGGTCCGTGCTCCCACCACGGCGGGGCGGCCCCGGCCGCCTCTCCCGCGCAGGCGTCGGGCACCCGTTCATGGCCGGCCCCCTGCCACCGTCTCCGCCGCGTCCGCCGGGCGCTGCTGCCCGGCCCCCGCACGCCACAGGTCGGCGAGCGCGTCCCCGGGGGTCACCGGCAGCGCCGTCCAGCCCGCCTGCCGCAGCAGCCGCAGCCGGTCGGCCACCGGGACCTGGCCGGGGGAGAATCTGAGGCCGCCGGGGCGGCGGGTGAAGGCGTCGCCGTCCAGGACGAACGCGACGGCCGCACCGCAGCGCTGCCGCATCCGCCCGGCCACCGCCGCCTGCTGCTCGTCCAGGTCGCCGAAGAAGGCGACCAGCAGTCCTTCGTTGCTGCCGCGCAGGACGTCGTACGCCGCCGACAGGCCCTCTTCCTCGGACTGCTCCACGACGGCGAGGGTGTCCAGCACCAGGCCCGCGGCATCGGCCGATTCCGTGCCGCCGCCGAAGCCGCCGGCGCCGTCGGGGGCCGGGACCGAGGTGCCGGTGTCGGTCAGCAGCCGCACCGAGAAGCCGCGCTCCAGCAGATGCACCGCACTCGACGCCGCGCCCGTCACCGCCCATTCGAAGGCCGAGTCGGGACCCGCGCCCGGGTGGGCCGTCTCGCGGGTGTCGAGCAGGATCGTGCAGCGTGCCTTCTGCGGCTGCTCCTCCCTGCGGACCATCAGCTCGCCGTAGCGCGCGGTGGAGCGCCAGTGGACCCGGCGCAGATCGTCGCCGTGCCGGTAGCCGCGCGGAATGACATCGTCCTCCCCGGCCAGCGCCAGCGAACGCTGCCGTCCCTCGCCGTAGCCGGCGGCCTCGCCCGTCAGGCGCACCGGCGGCAGCGGCTCGACCCGCGGCACCACCGTGAGGGTGTCGCAGGCGCTGAACGAGCGGGTCAGCTCGCACATCCCGAACGGGTCGGACAGGCGCAGCTGCAGCGGGCCCAGCGGATAGCGTCCGCGCAGGTCGGAGCGGACGCGGTAGGAGACCTCACGGCGGCCGCCGGCCTCGACCCGGTCCAGGACGAAACGCGGCCGCGGCCCGAGGACGTACGGCACGCGGTCCTGGAGCATCAGCACCCCCGTCGGCAGCCGGGAGACGTTCTCCATCCGCAGCCGGACCCGGGACTCGGCGGCCGCGGGCACCCGGGCCGGGGACAGCGCACGGCTGCCCGCGACCCGGTAGCGGGTGCGGTGCAGGACCAGGACGCACACCAGCGGCAGCGCGGCGAGCAGCAGCCCGACCCGCAGCAGATCCGGCTGTCCGAGGAGAAAGGAGCACACCGCGGCGGCCATCCCGGCGGCCAGGAACGATCTGCCGCGTGTCGTCAGCCCCGAGAGGGCCGCCCGCAGTCCGTCCCGGTCCGGCGGCCCCCCGCTCCCCCCCTCGGACATCACAACCCCCGTACGCCGGGCGGCCGCTGACCGGGTGTGCGCCATGGCTGCACGGACGGATCGGGGACCGGGACGCGCTGCAGGATCTCCCGGACGATCTGTTCGGCCGTACGGCGGTTCAACTGGGCCTGGGCGGTGGGCAGCAGCCGGTGGGTGAGCACCGGCACCGCCAGCGACTGGACGTCGTCCGGGAGGGCGTACTCCCGCCCCAGGAGCGCGGCACCGGCCTTGGCGGCGCGCAGCAGATGCAGGGTGGCGCGCGGTGAGGCGCCGAGCCGCAGCTCGGGGTGGCTGCGGGTGGCCGCGACCAGATCCACGGTGTATCTGCGCACGGTTTCGGCGACATGGACCTCGCGCACCGCTTCGGTCAGCTTCACGATCTCGTGGGCGTGCGCGACCGGCTGGAGGTCGTCGAGGGGCGAGGCGCCGCCGTGCACCTCCAGCATCTGCAGCTCGGCCGCCGGGCTGGGATAGCCGATCGACACCCGCGCCATGAAGCGGTCCCGCTGGGCCTCGGGGAGGGGATAGGTGCCCTCCATCTCGACCGGGTTCTGAGTGGCGATCACCATGAACGGACTGGGCAGTTCGTAGGTCTGCCCGTCCATCGTGACCTGGTGCTCCTCCATGGACTCCAGGAGCGCCGACTGGGTCTTGGGCGAGGCGCGGTTGATCTCGTCGCCGATCACGATCTGGGAGAAGATCGCGCCGGGCTTGAACTCGAAGTCCCGCTGCTGCTGGTCGAAGATGCTGACGCCGGTGATGTCCGAGGGCAGCAGGTCCGGGGTGAACTGGATGCGCCGCACCGAGCAGTCGACGGAGCGGGCCAGTGCCTTGGCGAGCATGGTCTTGCCGACGCCGGGCACGTCCTCGATGAGCAGGTGTCCCTCGGCCAGGAGCACGGTCAGTGCGAGCCGTACGACCTCCGGCTTGCCCTCGATCACGCCCTCCACCGCCCGGCGGACCCGCTCCGCGGTGGTGGTCAGATCGCTGAGGCTCGCTCGTTCGTCATACGTCGTCACTCGGCCCTCCTCGGCCCCGAACCACGGGCACGTGCCCCCTCTTCGGACCCGGCCCACCTCGAAAGCGCGCATCGCGCCCGGCCACGGCCGGGACGACGTCACGTACGCATTCTTGCCGCCCGCGCGGCTTCGCGTCATGACCTGTGGATAACTCACAAGGTTATCTCGCGGCTTTCCCGGCTTTCCGGGCGAACCCGCCCTTCCGGTCCGGCCCCCGCCCCGGCAGAACCGGAAGAACCGGCAGAACCGGAAGAAGCGGTGCGGCACCTCAGTGCTGCGGATCGATCTCCCGCAGCAGGCCCGTCGTCACATCGAAGACGAAGCCGCGGACGTCGTCGGTGTGCAGGAGGAAGGGCGAGGTGCGTACCCGCTGCATCGACTGCCGCACGTCCTCGTCGAGGTCCTTGAACGCCTCGACCGCCCAGGTGGGACGCTGTCCGACCTCGGCCGCCAGGTCATGGCGGAAGTCCTCGGTCAGGCTGAGCAGGCCGCAGTTGGTGTGGTGGATGAGGACGACCGAGCGGGTGCCGAGCGCCCGCTGGCTGATCGTCAGGGACCGGATGATGTCGTCGGTGACCACCCCGCCGGCATTGCGGATGGTGTGGCAGTCGCCGAGCTTCAGGCCGAGGGCGGCGTGCAGGTCGATCCGGGCGTCCATGCAGGAGACGACGGCGACCTTGCGGACGGGCCGGGCGTCCATCCCGGGGTCGGTGAACGAGGCGGCATAGTGCCGATTCGCCTCGACGAGACTGTCGGTGACGGTGCCGGCGGCACCGCCGGCGGCGCTGTCGGAGGACGGGGGCAGCGGCTGCGATGCAGGTATGGACATGGAATCACCGTAATAGGCGTCGGCTCGTCCGGCCGCATGAGAGGTCGGGCATAGGGGGCGACATCACTCCTTGTGAGGTAACCCACAGGTCCGTCCGTACCCCGCCGTCCGGGTGAGCGGCGCCGGGAAAGCCGGCGGGAAGGGCCGCGGCAAAGCCGTCGCAGGACGCGCGGAACCGGTTGATTGACCGGGGCAGCCGGTGGACTAAAGTGGCGCGAAGTGGGAGGCGTGACGCTCTCCTTGGATACCGGATTCCTCGCGTGCGCGCATCGTACGTACGGCTCGGCCTCCTCCCGCTCCCATGGTCTTCCGACGTCACTTCCCCGTCGCCGGAGGGCCACTTCCCCTTCAGAGCGGGCGGGGACCAAGCGGTACGTGCGGCATCCCCCAGCCAGCGGCCGGGGGACCCACCTGCCGCCCAGCCCATCGGAAGGCACATGAGCGAGCGTAGCGAGCGAACCAGGAAGAAGTGCGCGCTCTGCGCGGGCAGGCGGGCCGGGCGCGGCGGGGCCGCCGTATGAACAACAGCAGCACCCGTCACGTCCCCGTCATGCTCCAGCGGTGCCTGGACATGCTCGCCCCCGCGCTCGCCGAGCCCGGCGCGGTCGTCGTCGACTGCACGCTCGGCCTCGGTGGGCACAGCGAGGCGCTGCTCGCCACCTTCCCGGCGGCCCGGCTCATCGCCCTCGACCGCGACCCGTCGGCCCTGAAGCTCGCGGGCGAGCGGCTCGCCCCGTACGGCGAGCGCGCCACCCTGGTGCACGCCGTCTACGACGAGCTCCCCGAGGTCCTCGACCGGCTCGGGACCCCGCGCGTCCAGGGTGTGCTCTTCGACCTCGGGGTCTCCTCCATGCAGCTCGACGAGGCCGACCGCGGCTTCGCGTACGCGCAGGACGCCCCGCTCGACATGCGGATGGACCAGACGACCGGCATCAGCGCCGCGGAGGTCCTCAACACCTACGCGCCCGGTGAGCTGGTCCGGATCCTGCGCTCCTACGGAGAGGAGAAGCAGGCCAAGCGGATCGTCGAGGCCGTCGTGCGCGAGCGCGCCAAGGAGCCGTTCACGACCAGCGCGCGGCTGGTCGAGCTGATCCGTGACGCGCTGCCGCAGGCCGCCAAGCGCACCGGCGGCAACCCCGCCAAGCGGACGTTCCAGGCGCTGCGCATCGAGGTCAACGGGGAGCTGCAGAGCGTGGAGCGCGCCGTTCCGGCGGCCGTGAAGGCGCTCGCGGTGGGCGGCCGGATCGCCGTGCTCTCGTACCACTCGCTGGAGGACCGGCTGGTCAAGCAGGTCTTCGCGGCCGGAGCCGCCAATACGGCGCCACCCGGGCTGCCGGTCGTCCCCGAGCGCTACCAGCCCCGGCTCAAGCTGCTGACCCGCGGCGCCGAGCTCCCCACGGAGGAGGAGATCGCCGAGAACCGCCGCGCCGCCCCCGCCCGGCTGCGCGGCGCGGAGCGCATCCGCGAGCACGTCGAGGACACCGCATGAAACGCCAGGGGAGGCCGCGCGGCAGGCAGTACCGCCTCGCCGCGCTGCTCCCCTCCGGGGCCGGCGGGCGGGGCACGGCGGCGCGCACGCCCTTCGTGTTCCTGATCGTCGTCCTGCTCGGCTCCGGCCTGATCACCCTGCTGCTGCTCAACTCCGCCCTCAACCAAGGCTCGTTCGAGCTGAGCAAGCTGGAGAAGAAGACCGACGAGCTGACGGACGAGCAGCAGGCCCTGCAGCAGGACGTGGACGCCTACTCCGCCCCGGACGCGCTGGAGCGGCGCGCCCGGGCGCTGGGAATGGTGCCGGGCGGCACCCCGGCGTTCCTGCTCCCGGACGGCACGGTCCGCGGCCGGCCGAGCAAGGCCACGTCGACGGGGGCACCGCTGAGCAGCTCCGCCGAGCCGTCGACGGCGGGCGTCCCCGGCCGCGCCGGCCCGTCCGCGTCGCCGCTCGCGGCCGCCGGGGTGCTGGGACCGGACGGTGCGCCGGCACCCTCGCCCGCCGCCCTGCGCGCCCCGTCCGCTCCCTCCCCGACGACCGCCGGCAGGTGACCGCGGCATGACCGAGCCCAGGGACCCCCGCCGGGTGCCGCGCCCCGCCCAGCGCGGCGGCCAGGGATCAGGCCGCTCCGGTCGACCGTCCGCCGGCCGGAGCCCCGGGCCCCGGCCGGGCCCGAAGCAGGGCGCTCCGAAGCAGGGCGCTCCGAAGCAGGGCGCTCCGAAGCCGGGCGCCCCGAAGCCGGGCGCCCCGAGGCCCGCGGCCCGGCGTCCCGCCGCCCGCCCCCGCGCCGGGCAGCCGGTGCTCCGCCTCGGCAGCCCGCGCCCCCGGCTGCGGCTGGTCGCCCTCGGGCTGACGCTGATCATGCTGATCTTCGTGGTACGGCTCTTCCAGGTGCAGGCCGTCGATGCCTCGGCGTACGCCGCCAAGGCCAACGAGAACCGCTATGTACCGGTCAAGCTGGCCGCCGAGCGCGGTGCGATCACCGACCGCAACGGCGTGGACCTGGCCACCACCGTGGACGGGTACGACATCACCGCCGACCCCAGCCTGCTGGCGCCCGCCAAGACCAAGATCGGCGACGCGCCGCGGCGGGCCGCCGCGCTGCTCGCCCCGATCCTCGGCCAGGACAAGGCCACCCTCGCCCGGAAGCTCGACCAGCCCACGGCGCGCTATGTCCTGCTCGCCCGGCAGCAGAGCCCGCAGGTCTGGAAGAAGATCAAGGACCTGCGCACACGCCTCGACGCCAGGGCGGCCGCCGCCCCCAAGCGTGCCCCCCGCCCCGACGTCCTGGTCGGGATCTTCGCCGACAAACACAGCCGGCGCCTCTACCCGAACAAGGACCTCGCCTCGGGCGTCCTCGGCTTCGTGGCCAGCAACGGCAAGGGCGGCGGCGGACTGGAGGCGCGCCTGAACAAGCAGCTGGCGGGCAAGGACGGCAAGCTCGTCTACGCCCAGTCCGGCGGCCTTCGGGTGCCCACCGGTGACACCCAGGAGCACCCCGCCGTCCCCGGCAGCGACATCGAGCTGACCCTCGACCGGGACATCCAGTGGGCGGCCCAGAAGGCCATCACCGAGCAGGTCGCCCGCTCCCGGGCCGACCGCGGCTATGTCGTCGTCCAGGACAGCCGCACCGGCGAGATCCTGGCGCTCGCCAACGCGCCCGGCTTCGACCCCAACGACATCGCGAAGGCCGAGCCGGAGACGCTGGGCAACGCCGCGCTGTCCGACGCCTTCGAGCCGGGCTCCACCAGCAAGCTGATGTCGCTGGCCGCCGTCCTGGAGGAGGGCGTCGCCACCCCGTCCACCCGGGTCACCGTGCCCAACCGGCTGCACCGCGGCGACCGGCTGTTCGCGGACGACGTCGACCACGCCACCTGGCACCTGACGCTCAACGGCGTGCTCGCCAAGTCCAGCAACATCGGCACGATTCTCGCGGCCGGCCAGCTCGGCAGGACCCAGCCGGAGGCCAACCGGGTCCTCTACTCGTATCTGCGCAGATTCGGGATCGGGAAGCCGACCGGCCTCGGGTTTCCCGGCGAGACCGACGGCATCCTGGCCAAGCCGCAGAAGTGGAACACCTCGCAGCAGTTCACCATCCCGTTCGGCCAGGGGCTGTCGCTCAACGCCGTCCAGGCCGCCTCCGTCTACTCCACCATCGCCAACGGCGGCGAGCGCATCGCCCCCTCCCTGGTCCGGGGCACCACCGGCCCCGACGGAAAGTTCGTTCCGGCGCCCCGGCCCGCCAAGAACCGGGTGGTCAGCCGGAAGACCGCCACCACGCTCGCGACCATGCTCGAATCGGTGGTCGACGACGAGGAGGGCACCGGCGCGAAGGCGAAGATCGACGGCTATCGGGTCGGCGGCAAGACCGGCACCTCCAACCGGGTGGACCCCCGGACCGGCCGCTACCACGGCTACACCGCGTCCTTCGCCGGCTTCGCCCCCGCCGACAAGCCCCGCCTCACTGTCTACTGCGCCGTACAGAACCCCACCGCGGGCAGCTACTTCGGCGGTCAGGTCTGCGGTCCGATCTACCAGCAGGTTATGGCGTTCGCGCTGAAGACCCTCCAGGTACCTCCGACCGGAGCCAAGCCCCCGCGGCTGCCGGTCACCTTCACGCCAGGCCAATGAAATCGAGGCAATTCCGCCGTGACGACCATCACCCCCGACGGCACCCCGGACGGCACCCCCATCCCCGGAAGCTGCTCCCCACCACAGCCCTCACTTCGCCCCGGGCCCACTGTGCCCGGTACGCTCACCGCCGTGTCACACGCTGATCAGTCCCCGAAAGCCCAGCACGCCGAGAAGGGCGGTCCCGGCACCTATCCGGGCGCACCCCGCCCTGACCGGGTCCGCCCCACCCCCCTGGCGGACCTCGCCGAGCAGCTGGGATGCCCGGCCCCCGCCGCCGGCCATGCCGATGTCATGGTCACCGGCATCACCCATGACTCCCGGGCGGTCCGCCCCGGCGATGTCTACGCCGCGCTGCCCGGCGCCCGTCTGCACGGCGCCGACTTCGTCGCCCAGGCCGCCGACCTCGGTGCCGCGGCGATCCTGACGGACCCCTCCGGCGCCGAGCGCGCCGCCGCGAC
Source organism: Streptomyces sioyaensis (assembly GCF_004122735.1). Classification (GTDB taxonomy): domain Bacteria; phylum Actinomycetota; class Actinomycetes; order Streptomycetales; family Streptomycetaceae; genus Streptomyces; species Streptomyces sioyaensis. Next base: position 12,420 of record NZ_SDIF01000033.1, read on the forward strand.
CGGCCTGCCGGTCCTCGCCGTCGAGAACCCCCGCGCGCGGATGGGTGCCCTGGCCGTCTCGATCTACGGAACGCCGGGCGAGGACCTCCTCCAGATCGGCATCACCGGCACCTCCGGCAAGACCACCACCGCCTACCTCATCGAGGGCGGGCTGCGGGCCGCCGCGGCCAAGCGCCCCGACGGCGGGCTCACGGGCCTGATCGGTACCGTCGAGACGCGTATCGGCGACGAGCGGATCAAGTCCGAGCGCACCACCCCCGAGGCCACCGACCTGCAGGCACTGTTCGCCGTGATGCGCGAGCGCGGGGTCCGTGCGGTCGCCATGGAGGTCTCCAGCCACGCCCTGGTCCTCGGCCGGGTCGACGGCTGCGTCTTCGACGTCGCGATCTTCAACAACCTCAGCCCGGAGCACATGGAGTTCCACTCCGGCATGGAGGACTACTTCCAGGCCAAGGCCCAGCTGTTCACCAAGGCCCGCAGCCGCGCCGGCGTGGTCAACCTCGACGACGAATACGGCAAGCGCCTGGCCGAGGGCGAGTCCGAGGTCCCGGTCACCACCTTCTCCGCGGAGGGCCACCCGGACGCCGACTGGCGCGCCGCGGACGTCGAGGTCGGCACCCTCGGCTCGACCTTCACCGTGCACGGCCCGGACGGCCGGACGGTGCGGGCCGCCTCCCCGATCGCCGGCCCCTTCAACGTCGCCAACGCGCTCGCCGCGATCGTCTCGCTGGTCGTCGCCGGCATCGACGCGCAGACCGCGGCCGACGGCGTGGCCGCGGTGCCCGGCGTCCCCGGTCGTCTGGAGCGCATCGACGCCGGCCAGCCGTATCTGGCGGTCGTCGACTACGCCCACAAGACCGACGCCGTCGAATCGGTTCTGCGCGCGCTGCGCAAGGTCACCGACGGCAAGCTGCACGCCGTCCTCGGCTGCGGCGGCGACCGCGATCCGCACAAGCGCGGCCCGATGGGCGCCGCGGTGGCCCGGCTCGCCGACACGGCGGTCCTGACCTCCGACAACCCCCGTAACGAGGACCCGCTCGCGATCCTCGCCACCATGCTCGCGGGCGCCGCCGAGGTGCCGATCCACGAACGCGGCACGGTGCTGGTCGAGGAGGAGCGGGCCGCCGCCATCGCCGCCGCCGTCGCGCGCGCCGAGCCCGGCGACACCGTGATCGTCGCGGGCAAGGGCCATGAGCAGGGCCAGGACATCGCCGGAGTGGTACGCCCCTTCGACGACCGCCAGGTGCTGCGCGGTGCCATCGAGGACTCGTTGAAGCCACAGCAGTCGCAGCAGTCACCGCAGCCGAACCACCAGGGATGACACACCTCCATGCGCGCACAATCCGCTTACCGTCACCGCCCGCCCCTCGACGGGGGTGACCTGTGATCTCCCTGTCGCTCGCCGAGATCGCGAGCATCGTCGGCGGGCAGCAGTACGACATACCGGACGACGACCGCCGGGTGACCGGACCGGTCGTGGCCGACTCCCGCGCGGTGGGCCCCGGCTCCCTGTTCGTGGCCTTCGCCGGGGAACGCGTCGACGGCCATGACTTCGCCCGGGGTGCCGTGGAGGCGGGCGCGGTGGCCGTCCTGGCCGCGCGCCCCGTCGGCGTCCCCGCGATCGTCGTCGACGACGTCACCGCCGCGCTCGGCGCGCTCGCCCGCGCCGTCGTCGAGCGGCTCGGCACCACCGTCGTCGGACTGACCGGCTCGGCCGGCAAGACCAGCACCAAGGACCTGCTCGCCCAACTGCTGCAGCGGCACGGCCCGACCGTCTGGCCCGAGGGCAACCTCAACAACGAGATCGGGCTGCCGCTGACCGCGCTGCGCGCCGATGAGACGACCCGTCACCTCGTCCTGGAGATGGGCGCCCGCGGCGTCGGCCACATCCGCTACCTCGCCGGGCTGACCCCGCCGAGGGTCGGTGTGGTGCTCAACGTCGGCTCCGCGCACATCGGCGAGTTCGGCGGCCGCGAGCAGATCGCCGCGGCGAAGGGCGAACTCGTCGAGGCGCTGCCGTCCGCGGCGGAGGGCGGGATCGCGGTGCTCAACGCCGACGATCCGTACGTCCGTGCCATGGCGGTGCGCACAACGGCCCGTACGGTCCTGTTCGGTGAGGCCGCGGACGCCGATGTGCGTGCCGAGAATGTCCGTCTCACGGCGCTCGGACAGCCCGCATTTACGCTTCACACACCCTCCGGGTGCAGTGATGTGACCATGCGGCTGTACGGTGAGCACCACGTGTCGAACGCGCTCGCCGCGGCCGCCGTAGCCCATGAGTTGGGCATGCCCGTGGACGAGATCGCCTCCGCGCTCTCCGAAGCCGGCACGCTCTCCCGCTGGCGTATGGAGGTCACCGAGCGCGCGGACGGCGTGACGGTCGTCAACGACGCCTACAACGCGAACCCCGAGTCCATGCGAGCGGCGCTGCGAGCGCTGGTCGCCATGGGCGCCGCCGCCAAGGCGGAGGGCGGGCGCACGTGGGCGGTGCTCGGTGAGATGGCCGAGCTGGGCGAGGAGTCACTCGCCGAACACGACGCGGTCGGGCGGCTGGTCGTCCGACTCAACGTCAGCAAGCTCGTGGCGGTCGGCGGCGCGGAAGCGGCGTGGCTCGACATGGGCGCCAAGAACGAGGGTTCGTGGGGTGAGGAGTCGGTGCACGTGTCCGACGCGCGGGCGGCGGTCGACCTGTTGCGCAGCGAGCTGCGCCCGGGAGATGTCGTGCTGGTGAAGGCGTCCAGGTCGGTGGGGCTGGAGCGGGTCGCCGCAGCATTGCTGGACGACGGCGGCGCCGCGGGCGCCGCGGGCGCTGAGGGTGGAGCCGCATCCCGATGAACACGATGAAGCAGATCCTCTTCTCCGGAACGATCGGGCTCTTCCTGACCCTGATCGGCACCCCGCTGCTGATCAAGCTGCTGGCCAAAAAGGGATACGGGCAGTTCATCCGCGATGACGGCCCGCGGACGCACGGCAGCAAGAAGGGCACGCCCACCATGGGCGGCATCTCCTTCATCCTGGCCACGATCATCGCCTACGTCGTGACCAAGCTGATCACCTCCAGCGACCCCACCTTCTCCGGTGTGCTGGTGCTGTTCCTGATGGCGGGCATGGGCCTGGTCGGGTTCCTCGACGACTACATCAAGATCGTCAAGCAGCGCTCGCTGGGCCTGCGCGCCAAGGCCAAGATGGCCGGCCAGCTGATCGTCGGCATCGCCTTCGCGGTGCTCTCGCTGCAATTCGCCGACCTGCGCGGACAGACCCCGGCCTCGGACCGGCTGTCCTTCACCCAGGACTTCGGCTGGCAGATCGGCCCGGTGATCTTCGTGATCTGGGCGCTGTTCATGATCCTTGCGATGTCCAACGGCGTGAACCTCACCGACGGCCTCGACGGCCTGGCCACCGGCGCCTCGGTGATGGTCTTCGGCGCGTACACCTTCATCGGCATCTGGCAGCACCAGGAGTCCTGCGCCAACCAGATCACCGCGGGGCCCGGCTGTTACGAGGTCCGCGACCCACTCGACCTCGCGGTCGTCGCCTCGGCCCTGATGGGTGCCTGCTTCGGCTTCCTGTGGTGGAACACCTCACCCGCCAAGATCTTCATGGGGGACACCGGCTCGCTGGCCCTGGGCGGCGCGCTGGCCGGTCTGGCCATCTGCTCCCGTACCGAGCTGCTGCTGGCCATCCTCGGCGGCCTCTTCGTCCTGATCACCATGTCCGTGGTCATCCAGGTCGGCTCGTTCCGGCTGACCGGTAAGCGGGTCTTCCGGATGGCGCCACTCCAGCACCACTTCGAGCTCAAGGGGTGGTCGGAAGTGCTTGTGGTGGTCAGATTCTGGATTATTCAGGGCATGTGCGTCATCGTCGGACTCGGCATCTTCTACGGCGGTTGGCAGGCAGCGAAGTGACCACCCACGGTCCGACCGGCGCTCCCGCGGGATTCGACGGTCAGCACATCACCGTGGCCGGCCTGGGCGTGAGCGGCATCAGTGCCGCCCGCGCGCTGGCCGGCCTCGGCGCCCACGTCACCGTCGTGGATGGCGGCGACGGGGACACCCAGCGGGCGGCGGCGCGGGAGCTGGAGGCGGCAGGGATCACCGTCCGCCTCGGTGACGGCGAGACCTTCCCCGAGGGCACCGACCTCGTCGTGACGTCGCCCGGCTGGAAGCCGGACAGCCCGCTGTTCACGGCGGCCGCCGCGGCCGGGGTGGACGTGGTCGGCGACGTGGAGATCGCCTGGCGGCTGCGCGAGACCGTCGCGGGGCAGCCGCCCGCCGCCTGGCTCGCGGTCACCGGCACCAACGGCAAGACCACCACCGTACGGATGCTGGCCTCGATCCTGGCCGCCGAGGGCCTGCACACCACGGCCGTCGGCAACATCGGCACCCCGATCATCGATGTCGTCCTCGGCCAGGGCAAGGACGGTGCGCGCCCCTACGACGTGCTCGCCGTGGAGCTCTCCAGCTACCAGCTGCACTGGGCGCCGTCGCTGCGCGCGCACTCCGCAGTGGTCCTCAACCTCGCCCCCGACCACCTCGACTGGCACGGCTCCATGGAGGCCTACGCCGCCGACAAGGGCCGGATCTACGAGGGCAACACCGTCGCCTGCGTCTACAACGCGGCCGACAAGGCGACCGAGGACCTGGTGCGCGAGGCCGACGTCGAGGAGGGCTGCCGGGCCATCGGCTTCACCCTCGGCACCCCCGGCCCCTCCCAACTCGGCGTCGTCGAGGGCCTTCTCGTCGACCGCGCCTTCGTGGAGAACCGGCAGCAGCAGGCTCAGGAGCTCGCCGAGGTCTCCGACATCGCGCCCGGCTCCGGCACGCCCGCCCCGCACAACATCGCCAACGCCCTCGCGGCGGCGGCGCTGGCCCGTGCCTTCGGCGTCCGGCCCGCCGCCGTACGCGACGGACTGCGCGCCTTCCACCCGGAGGCACACCGCATCCAGCACGTCGCGGAGCTCGACGGCGTCACCTACATCGACGACTCCAAGGCCACCAACACCCACGCCACCGAGGCGTCGTTGGCGGCGTACGAGCACATCGTGTGGATCGCCGGCGGCCTCGCCAAGGGCGCGACCTTCGACGAGCTGGTGCAGAAGTCCGCGGCCCGGCTGCGCGGCGTGGTGCTGATCGGCGCCGATCGGGCGCTGATTCGCGAAGCCCTGGTGCGACACGCCCCCGATGTCCCGGTGGTCGACCTCGGCCGGACAGACACTGGGGCGATGTCCGAGGCGGTCCGGGAAGCGACCCGTCTGGCCGAGCCGGGCGATACCGTCCTGCTGGCTCCGGCCTGTGCCTCGATGGACATGTTCGTCAATTACAACAAGCGGGGCGAGGCCTTCGCCGACGCGGTCGGCGAGCTGACCGCACGGGATCACTAGACCGTTTCTCCCCGCCGCCACCAGGACCGGTCGGCGCGCGCACCTGTGGAGGGGACGAGGATGACGGCCCGATCGCCGAAGGCGGCCCCTCCGCGTCCGCCGCGCCGGCCCGCCATGGTGCGGGGGCCGCGCGGCGGACGCGTCCCCGGTGGCCCCCGGGGCTTCCTGGTCAGGGTGCGGCGCGCCTGGGACCGTCCGCTGACCGCGTACTACCTGATCCTCGGCGGCAGCCTGCTGATCACCGTCCTGGGCCTGGTGATGGTCTACTCGGCGTCCCAGATCAAGGCGCTGCAGTCCGGCCTGGCCCCGGCGTACTTCTTCCGCAAGCAGCTGCTCGCCGCGGTCCTCGGCGGCGGGTTGCTGCTGGCCGCCGCCCGGATGCCGGTGCGGCTGCACCGCGGGCTGGCCTATCCGCTGCTGGCCGGTTCGGTGTTCCTGATGTGCCTGGTGCAGATCCCCGGGATAGGGGTCGCGGTCAACGGCAACCAGAACTGGATCAACCTCGGCGGACCGTTCCAGATGCAGCCGAGCGAGTTCGGCAAGCTCGCGCTGGTGCTGTGGGGCGCCGATCTGCTGGCCCGCAAACAGGACAAGAAACTGCTGGTGCAGTGGAAGCACCTGCTGGTGCCGCTGATCCCGGTGGCCTTTCTGCTGCTCGGGCTGATCATGCTCGGCGGCGACATGGGCACCGCGATCATTCTCACGGCGATCCTCTTCGGGCTGCTGTGGCTGGCCGGTGCGCCGACCAGGCTGTTCGTGGGGGTGCTGGGCGCCGCCACGCTGATCGGGGCGCTGCTGATCAAGACCAGCGCCAACCGGATGTCCCGGCTGGCCTGCATCGGAGCGACCGATCCGGGGCCCGGGGACCAGTGCTGGCAGGCCGTGCACGGCATCTACGCCCTGGCGTCCGGCGGATTCTTCGGTTCCGGCCTCGGCGCGAGTATGGAAAAATGGGGAGAACTCCCTGAACCGCACACCGACTTCATCTTCGCCATCACCGGGGAGGAACTGGGTCTGGCGGGGACGCTGTCGGTGCTCGCCCTCTTCGCGGCTCTAGGCTATGCGGGTATCCGCGTGGCCGGACGCACGGAGGACCCCTTCGTACGGTACGCCGCGGGAGGCGTGACCACCTGGATCACGGCCCAGGCCGTGATCAACATCGGTGCGGTGCTCGGCCTGCTGCCGATCGCCGGTGTCCCGCTCCCGCTGTTCTCCTACGGAGGCTCCGCCCTGCTGCCGACGATGTTCGCCATCGGGCTGCTGATCGCCTTCGCGCGGGACGAGCCCGCTGCACGGGTGGCGTTGACGGCCCGGTCGAAGCGGAAGCCGGTCTTCGGCAGAAGACCGGCTGGGGTGAGATGGAAGACGATGAGACGGCGCGTCAAGAAGCGGCCGTCCGGAGAGCGGTGAATTTCGGTGCATGTCGTACTCGCCGGTGGGGGGACCGCCGGCCACATCGAGCCCGCGCTCGCCCTCGCGGACGCACTGCGGAGGCAGGACCCGACCGTGGGGATCACGGCACTCGGCACGGAGAAGGGCCTGGAGACCCGGCTCGTCCCGGAACGCGGCTATGAGCTGGGGCTGATCCCCGCGGTACCCCTGCCGCGCAAGCCCACGCCGGAACTGATCACCGTCCCCGGGCGGCTGCGCGGCACGATCAAGGCCGCCGAGCAGATCCTGGAGCGCACCAAGGCCGACTGCGTCGTCGGCTTCGGCGGCTATGTGGCGCTGCCCGGATACCTGGCCGCCAAGCGGCTCGGGGTGCCGATCATCGTCCACGAGGCGAACGCCCGGCCCGGTCTGGCCAACAAGATCGGCTCGCGGTACGCCAAGTTCGTCGCCGTCAGCACCCCCGACAGCAAGCTGCGCGGGGCCCGCTACGTCGGCATCCCGCTGCGCCGCACCATCGCGACCCTGGACCGTGCCGCGGTCCGCCCCGAGGCGCGGGCCGCCTTCGGCCTCGACCCCAACCTCCCGACGCTGCTGGTGTCCGGCGGTTCCCAGGGCGCCCGCCGGCTCAACGAGGTCATCCAGGCCACCGTGCCGGCCCTGCAGCGCGCCGGCATCCAGGTCCTGCACGCGGTCGGCCCGAAGAACGAACTGCCGCATGCGGACAACATGCCCGGGATGCCCCCCTATGTCCCGGTACCGTACGTGGACCGGATGGATCTCGCGTACGCCGCGGCCGACATGATGCTCTGCCGCGCGGGCGCGATGACCGTCGCCGAGTTGTCCGCCGTCGGGCTCCCGGCCGCGTTCGTCCCGCTGCCCATCGGCAACGGCGAGCAGCGGCTCAACGCCCAGCCGCTGGTCAACGCCGGCGGAGGTCTGCTGGTCGACGACGCCCAGCTGACCTCGGACTGGGTGCAGAGCCAGGTGCTCCCGGTCCTGGCCGATCCGCACCGGCTGTACGAGATGTCGCGCGCGGCCTCCGAGTTCGGCCGCCGGGACGCCGACGAGCTGTTGGTCGGCATGGTGTACGAGGCGATTGCGCAGCACAACAAGTAGCGCACGAGAGAAGGCAGGGGAGCGTGGCCGGACCGGCAACCGCCCGTCGGGGCGAGCAGAAGTCACCGTCCGGCCCGCCCTCCGCCGCGGCGCCCCCGGGGCGAAGATTCGGGTGGGTGCGCCTTCCCGTTCGCGCGCCGGGCCGCCGCAGTCTGATCATCATGCTGGTCGGCGTGCTGCTGCTCGGCGCGTTCGGCGCCTGGGTGCTCTTCGCCTCGAACTGGCTACGGGTGGAACGCGTCAGGGTCACCGGCGCCGAGGTGCTGACGCCGCATGAGGTCGTTGCCGCGGCGCATGCCCCGATGAACGCCCCACTGGCCTCCGTGGACACCGAGGCCCTGGCCCGCCGGCTGCGCGACCGGCTGCCGCGCATCAAGACCGTGGACGTCGAGCGGTCCTGGCCGAACACAATCGGTCTGAATGTGACCGAAAGAATGCCGGAACTGCTGATGCGAGCGGGCGGAAAGTTTGCCGAAGTGGACGCCGAGGGTGTCCGGTTCGCCACCGTGGAGGCGGCCCCCAAGGGTGTTCCGCTTCTGGAAATGAACGTATCCGACTCTCCGAGTCTGCATCAGTTTGGAACCGACCGTTTGCGACGCTCCGCTGTCGAGGTCACCCAGGATCTGCCCACGGCGCTGCGCAAGGGCCTCCGGAAGGTCCGGGTCCGGTCCTACGACGCCATCACCCTCGAACTGGCGGGCGGCCGCACCGTCGCCTGGGGCAGCCGCGAACAGGGCGCCGAAAAGGCAAAGGTGCTGGCCGCGCTGGTGAAAGCCGCGCGTGACGCGCGCCACTTCGATGTGTCGGTGCCCAGCGCCCCTGCCGTATCCGGGAGTTGACGTCCGTAGCCGCAGGCCAGCACCCTGGATGGCTACGACTATGGGTGATCACATAGGGTGAAAAGAAAAACGGGAGGTTCGGCGTGTTCGTTGAACGTGCGCGCCTTGTCGACTTAGTGTCTCGTTCCAAAGGGACTATGGAACCAAGGAACACAGGCACAGGTAACCCTAAACTTCAACGTTAGGGTTCGGGTCGGCACTACGAACCGTCCCATCGGCATCAGTCGGCGTCCACACGCAGTGCGGCGACGACACGTAACTCGAGGCGAGAGGCCTTCGACGTGGCAGCACCGCAGAACTACCTCGCAGTCATCAAGGTCGTCGGCATCGGCGGCGGTGGCGTGAACGCCATCAACCGGATGATCGAGGTCGGGCTCAAGGGCGTCGAGTTCATCGCGATCAACACCGATGCGCAGGCGCTGCTGATGAGCGACGCCGACGTCAAGCTCGACGTCGGCCGCGAAATGACGCGCGGGCTCGGCGCCGGCGCCAACCCGGATGTGGGTCGCAAGGCGGCCGAGGACCACCGCGAGGAGATCGAGGAGGTCCTCAAGGGGGCCGACATGGTCTTCGTGACCGCGGGAGAGGGCGGCGGCACCGGCACCGGCGGCGCACCCGTCGTCGCCAACATCGCGCGCTCGCTGGGCGCCCTGACGATCGGTGTGGTCACCCGCCCGTTCACCTTCGAGGGCCGCCGTCGCGCCAACCAGGCCGAGGACGGCATCGCCCAGCTGCGCGAAGAGGTCGACACCCTCATCGTGATCCCCAATGACCGGCTGCTGTCCATCTCGGACCGTCAGGTGAGCGTGCTCGACGCGTTCAAGTCGGCGGACCAGGTGCTGCTGTCGGGTGTGCAGGGCATCACCGATCTGATCACCACCCCGGGCCTGATCAACCTCGACTTCGCCGACGTCAAGTCCGTGATGTCGGAGGCCGGGTCCGCCCTCATGGGCATCGGCTCGGCGCGCGGCGACGACCGCGCGGTGGCCGCCGCGGAGATGGCGATCTCCTCGCCGCTCCTGGAGGCGTCCATCGACGGCGCCCGCGGCGTGCTGCTCTCCATCTCCGGCGGCTCCGACCTCGGTCTCTTCGAGATCAACGAGGCCGCGCAGCTGGTCAGCGAGGCGGCACACCCCGAAGCCAACATCATCTTCGGTGCGGTCATCGACGACGCGCTGGGCGACGAGGTCCGGGTCACGGTCATCGCCGCGGGCTTCGACGGCGGTCAGCCGCCGGCCCGCCGCGACACACAGTCCGCCGCGTCCACCCCGAAGCGCGAGGAGCCCGCCCCGGCCCCGAGCCGCCCGGTCGCTCCGCCCGAGCCGCGGTCGTCGTCCTTCGGCGGACTGGGTTCGGTGCCCGTACGCGACGAGGAGCCGGCCCCGGCCGAGTCCTCCTCGCTGGGTGAGGTGTCCTCGCCCCCGGCGAGCGCCCCGCAGGTTCCCCCGGCCCGTCCGTACTCGGACTCCGCGGCCGAGGAACTCGACGTCCCCGACTTCCTGAAGTGACGTAAAGCAGCGAAGTGATAGGGAAACAGCACCACGAGAGCGGCGCGCACTTCGCCTTCACCGACAGGTGGGGCGGGGTGAGCGCCGCTCCGTATGAGCAGCTCAATCTGGGCGGCGCGGTCGGCGACGACCCGCAGGCCGTCCGCACCAACCGTGCCCGCGCCGCCGCGGAACTCGGCCTCGACCCGGCCGCGGTGGTCTGGATGAACCAGGTCCACGGCCGGGACGTCGCCGTGGTCGACGGACCGTGGCGAGACGAGGACGTCCCCGCTGTCGACGCGGTGGTGACGGATCGCCGGGGTCTTGCGCTCGCCGTTCTGACGGCCGACTGCACCCCGGTCCTGCTCGCCGACCCGGTCGCCGGGATCGCGGGGGCCGCGCACGCCGGCCGGCCCGGGCTGGTCGCCGGGGTCGTCCCGGCGGTCGTCGAGGCGATGGTGCACCAGGGCGCGGAGCCGGCCCGGATCATCGCGTACACCGGACCCGCGATCTGCGGGCGGTGCTACGAGGTGCCCGAGGCGATGCGCGACGAGGTCGCCGCCGTGGTGCCCGAGTCCCGGGCGACCACCGGCTGGGGCACTCCCGCGGTGGACGTCACCGCCGGCGTACGGGCCCAACTCGCCGCGGCGGGCGTGCCGTTGCGTGAGGATTCCCACATCTGCACCCGCGAGTCCGCGGACCACTTTTCTTACCGGCGCGACCGTACGACGGGGCGGCTCGCGAGCTATGTGTGGCTCGGGGCGCCCCCGGCCCGGGGCTGGGGGAGGCCGAGCCGTGACGGACGACCGTAGAACGCAGCTGGCACAGAACCTGGCGCAGGTGGAGGAACGTATCTCCGCCGCCTGCGCCAAGGCCGGCCGGCCGCGTGCCGACGTGACCCTGATCGTGGTCACCAAGACCTACCCCGCGAGCGATGTGCGGCTGCTCGCGGAGCTGGGGGTGCGGCAGGTCGCGGAGAACCGTGATCAGGAGGCCGCTCCCAAGGCCGCTGAATGCGGAGATTTGCCGCTTAATTGGCACTTCGTTGGTCAATTGCAGACGAACAAGGTGCGGTCCGTGGCCGGATATGCCGGAGTTGTTCAGTCGGTCGACCGGGCCAGGCTCGCCACCGCCCTCTCCAGGGAGGCGGTGCGCGCCGAGCGCGAACTGGGGTGCCTGATCCAGGTGGCGCTCGACGCGGAGTCGGGGGAGCGGGGGGACCGGGGCGGGGTGGCGCCGGACGGAGTCGAGGCACTTGCCGAGACGATCGCCGGGGCCCAAGGGCTGCGCCTGGACGGTGTGATGACCGTCGCACCGCTGGCCGGGCCGTATGCCGGCCGTGAACTCGCCGCTTTCGAACGGCTCATGGAAATCTCATCCGACCTGCGCGGACTGCATCCTGCTGCCAACATGGTGTCAGCAGGCATGAGTGCGGACCTTGAGGATGCCGTGGCAGCCGGGGCGACACATGTGCGCGTCGGCACTGCGGTACTCGGAGTCCGACCACGGCTCCGGTAACGTCGCCAAGCAAGTCGGACCACAGCACAAAATATGGTCATTCCCGCACAAGCGGGCAGGCCACGTGGATCCAAGGCCCCTGCTGACGGAGCCGATCCACCACAGAGCGGAGGACGCAGAGAATGGCCGGCGCGATGCGCAAGATGGCGGTCTACCTCGGCCTCGTGGAGGACGATGGGTACGACGGCCGGGGGTTCGACCCCGACGACGAGTTCGAGCCCGAGCTTGACCCGGAACCCGATCGGGGGCGGCGTCAACAGCACCAGGCTCAGCCCGAAATCCCCCCGGAAAGGGAGGAACCCGTCCGTGCTGTGACACCTCCGGCGCAACGCGAACCGGCCCCGCTCACCGTGGAAAGCGGACGACCCGCGCGAATCGCCCCCGTGTCATCCATCACACCCGAACGTCCAAATCTGGAGAAGAACGCACCGGTGATCATGCCCAAGGTTGTGTCCGAGCGGGAGCCCTACCGCATCACCACACTCCACCCCCGGACCTACAACGAAGCCCGTACCATCGGGGAACACTTCCGTGAGGGCACTCCGGTGATCATGAATCTGACGGAGATGGATGACATCGATGCGAAGCGACTTGTCGACTTTGCGGCCGGATTGGTGTTTGGTCTTCACGGCAGTATCGAGCGGGTGACGCAGAAGGTGTTCCTGTTGTCTCCTGCTAACGTCGATGTCACGGCGGAGGACAAGGCCCGTATCGCAGAGGGCGGGTTCTTCAACCAGAGCTGAGACGCAACACCGGGCACACCGGGCCGTAAGGTCTGCACAGGAGAGCAAGGGGAGAGGGAAGCGCGAGATGAGTGTCGCTGGCCAGGTGATCTATATCGCGCTGTACTGCTTCCTGATCGTGTTGATCTTCCGGCTGGTGATGGACTATGTGTTCCAATTCGCCCGTTCATGGCAACCCGGCAAGGCGATGGTGGTCATTCTTGAGGCCGCCTACACTGTCACTGATCCGCCACTCAAGCTTCTGCGGCGGGTAATTCCGCCGCTGCGTCTCGGGGGCGTGGCGCTCGACCTGTCCTTCTTCGTATTGATGATCATCGTGTACATCCTGATCACCGTCGTGAGGTCGGTGTTGTTGGTGTGAACGATACGGTCTTGCCGATTGCCGACGACTACGTTGAGGTGAAGTAGAGATGCCGTTGACCCCCGAGGACGTGCGGAACAAGCAGTTCACGACCGTCCGCCTCCGAGAAGGCTATGACGAGGACGAGGTCGATGCCTTCCTCGATGAGGTCGAAGCCGAACTGACCCGGCTCCTGCGGGAGAACGAGGACCTCCGCGCCAAGCTTGCGGCTGCCACCCGCGCCGCCGCGCAGAACCAGCAGCAGCAGGGTCTGCGCAAGGGACCGGACCAGCAGCAGGAGCAGCAGCAGAGGCCCGGGGCTCCCGTGCCCGCCGCCATATCCGGTCCGCAGCCGGTGCCGCCGCAGCAGCAGGGGATGGGTGGACCTCCCCAACTGCCCGGTGGAGCACCGCAGCTGCCTCCTGGTCCCGGTGGCCACGGCCCGCAGGGCCCGCACGGCCCCGGTCCGATGGGTCCCGGCGGTCCCATGGGCGGCCCGATGGGCGGCCCCGGTGGACCCCAGCTGCCCGGCCCCGGCGGCCAGCAGGGCGGCCCGGGCGGTGACAGCGCGGCCCGCGTGCTGTCGCTGGCACAGCAGACCGCCGACCAGGCGATCGCGGAGGCCCGTTCCGAGGCCAACAAGATCGTCGGCGAGGCGCGCAGCCGTGCCGAGGGCCTGGAGCGGGACGCCCGCGCCAAGGCCGACGCGCTGGAGCGGGACGCGCAGGAGAAGCACCGCGTGGCGATGGGCTCGCTGGAGTCGGCCCGCGCGACGCTGGAGCGCAAGGTCGAGGACCTGCGCGGCTTCGAGCGCGAGTACCGCACGCGGCTGAAGTCCTACCTGGAGAGCCAGCTGCGTCAGCTGGAGAACCAGGCCGACGACTCGCTGGCCCCGCCGCGGACCCCGGCGACCGCTTCGCTGCCGCCGTCCCCGTCGATGGCGTCGGCCGGTGCGGGTGCCATGGGCGGCAACCACACCATGGGTGGCGGTCAGTCCATGGGTGGTGGCAACCACTCCATGGCCGGTCAGTCCAGCGGTGGTCCGTCCTACGGCGGTCAGCAGCAGATGTCGCCGGCGATGACCCAGCCGATGGCTCCGGTGCGGCCGCAGAGCCCGCAGCCGATGCAGCAGACGCCGTCGCCGATGCGGGGCTTCCTCATCGACGAGGACGACAACTGACGCCCGCGTAGCGCGCACCGTCGGCAATCAGGGCCGGGCCCCGAGGGAAGAACATTCCTTCGGGGCCCGGCCCTTTTGTGTGGACTTGTCCGTGCGGCCGGGGGCGATGCGGGGACGGCGAAGCCCCCCGGCGCGAGCGGCGCCGGGGGGCTTCGTGCGGGCGGTGCCGCGGGTTACGCCTTGCGGAGGCGGAAGGTGAGGGCCAGGGCCTCGTCGGTGAACTCGGGGCCGTAGGCACCGTCCGCCTCGTCGGCGGTGTGCTGCTCGTTCACGAACTCCGTGGCGAGCACCTCGTCGGAGATCAGGCCGGTGTGGTCGGCCAGTGCCGTGCGCACCTCTTCGTCGGTGGACTGCCAGCGCAGCGCGATCCGGTCGGCGACGTCCAGACCGCTGTTCTTACGCGCCTCCTGGATCAGCCGGATCGCGTCCCGGGCCAGGCCCGCCCGGCGCAGCTCGGGAGTGATCTCCAGATCGAGGGCGACCGTCGCCCCCGCGTCGGAGGCCACCGACCAGCCCTCGCGCGGGGTTTCGGTGATGATCACCTCGTCGGGCGCGAGGGAGACGGTCTCGCCGTCGACCTCGACGCTCGCCGTGCCCTCGCGCAGGGCGAGCGAGAGAGCCGCGGCGTCCGCGGCGGCGACGGCCTTGGCGACCGCCTGCACGCCCTTGCCGAACCGCTTGCCGAGGGCACGGAAGTTCGCCTTGGCGGTGGTGTCGACGAGGGAGCCCCCGACCTCGGAGAGGGAGGCCAGCGAGCTGACGTTGAGCTCCTCGGTGATCTGTGTGCGCAGGTCCTCGGGCAGGGCCGCGAAGCCGTGGGCCGCGACCAGCGCGCGGGACAGCGGCTGGCGGGTCTTGACGCCGGACTCGGCGCGGGTGGCGCGGCCCAGTTCGACCAGCCGGCGGACCAGCAGCATCTGGGCGGACAGCGTCGGGTCGATGGCGGCCTTGTCGGCGACCGGCCAGCCGGCGAGGTGTACCGAATCCGGGGCGTCCGGGGTCACCGGGACGACCAGGTCCTGCCAGACCCGCTCGGTGAGGAACGGGGTGAGGGGCGCCATGAGACGGGTGACGGTCTCGATGACCTCGTGGAGGGTGCGCAGCGCGGCCGCGTCGCCCTGCCAGAAGCGGCGGCGGGAGCGGCGGACGTACCAGTTGGAGAGGTCGTCGACGAAGGAGGAGAGCAGCTTGCCGGCCCGCTGGGTGTCGAAGCCCTCCAGGGACTCGGTGACCTGCTCGACCAGATTGTTCAGCTCGCCGAGCAGCCAGCGGTCCAGCAGCGGGCGGTCGGCGGGGGCCGGGTCGGCGGCGGACGGCGCCCAGTTCGAGGTACGGGCGTACAGGGCCTGGAAGGCGACGGTGTTCCAGTACGTCAGCAGCGTCTTGCGGACGACTTCCTGGATGGTGGAGTGGCCCACCCGGCGGGCGGCCCAGGGGGAGCCGCCGGCGGCCATGAACCAGCGGACCGCGTCGGCGCCGTGCTGGTCCATGAGCGGGATCGGCTGGAGGATGTTGCCCAGGTGCTTGGACATCTTCCGGCCGTCCTCGGCCAGGATGTGGCCCAGGCAGACGACGTTCTCGTAACTCGACTTGTCGAAGACGAGGGTGCCGACGGCCATCAGGGTGTAGAACCAGCCGCGGGTCTGGTCGATGGCCTCGCAGATGAACTGCGCCGGGTAGCGCTTCTCGAACTGCTCCTTGTTGCGGTACGGGTAGCCCCACTGCGCGAACGGCATCGAGCCCGAGTCGTACCAGGCGTCGATGACCTCCGGGACGCGGGTCGCGGTGCCCTGGCAGGTCGGGCAGGCGAAGGTGATCTCGTCGATGAACGGGCGGTGCGGGTCCAGGTCCGACTGGTCGGTGCCGGTCAGCTCGGTCAGCTCGGCCAGCGAGCCGACGCAGGTGAGGTGGTTCTCCTCGCAGCGCCAGATGGGCAGCGGGGTGCCCCAGTAGCGGTTGCGGGACAGCGCCCAGTCGATGTTGTTGTTCAGCCAGTCGCCGAAGCGGCCGTGCTTGACCGACTCCGGGAACCAGTTGGTGTTCTCGTTCTCCCGCAGCAGGGCGTCCTTGACGGCGGTCGTGCGGATGTACCACGACGGCTGCGCGTAGTAGAGCAGTGCGGTGTGGCAGCGCCAGCAGTGCGGGTAGCTGTGCTCGTAGGCGAGGTGCCGGAAGAGCAGACCGCGGGCGCCGAGGTCGGCGACCAGCGCCTCGTCGGCCTTCTTGAAGAACTGACCGCCGATCAGGTCCAGCCGCTCCTCGAAGGTGCCGTCCGGGCGGACCGGGTTGATCACCGGCAGGCCGTACGCCCGGCAGGTCTTGAGGTCGTCCTCACCGAAGGCCGGGGCCTGGTGGACGAGGCCGGTGCCGTCGTCGGTGGTGACGTACTCGGCGTTGACGACGATGTTGGCGCCCTCCAGCTCGACGAGGTCGAAGGGGCGCTCGTAGGACCAGCGCTCCATCTCGCGGCCGGTGAACGACTCGCCGGTGGCGCTCCAGCCCTCGCCGAGCGCCTTCTCCAGCAGCGGCTCGGCGACGACCAGCTGCTCGCTGCCGTCGGTGGCCACGACATAGGTGACGTCGGGGTGGGCGGCGACGGCGGTGTTGGAGACCAGGGTCCAGGGGGTGGTCGTCCAGATGAGGAGCTTGGCCCGGCCGGCCAGCGGACCGGAGGTCAGCGGGAGGCGGACGAAGACCGAGGGGTCGACGACCGTCTCGTAGCCCTGCGCGAGCTCGTGGTCCGACAGGCCGGTGCCGCAGCGCGGGCACCAGGGGGCGACACGGTGGTCCTGGACCAGCAGGCCCTTGGAGAAGATCTCCTTCAGCGACCACCACACCGACTCGATGTAGTCGGGGTCCATCGTGCGGTACGGGGCATCCAGGTCGGTCCAGTAGCCCATACGGGTCGTGAGCTCGGCGAAGGCGTCGGTGTGGCGGGTCACCGACTCGCGGCACTTGGCGTTGAACTCGGCGATGCCGTACGCCTCGATGTCCTTCTTGCCGCTGAAGCCCAGCTCCTTCTCCACGGCCAGCTCGACCGGGAGGCCGTGGCAGTCCCAGCCGGCCTTGCGGTCGACGTGGTAGCCCTGCATCGTGCGGAACCGGGGGAAGACGTCCTTGAAGACGCGGGCCTCGATGTGGTGCGCGCCGGGCATGCCGTTGGCGGTCGGGGGGCCCTCGTAGAAGACCCACTCGGGCCGCCCCTCGGACTGCTGGAGGGTACGGGCGAAGACCTTCTGCTCCTGCCAGAACTCGAGCACGGCGTGCTCAAGGGCGGGGAGGTCTACCTGGGCGGGTACCTGGCGGTACTGGGGCTGCGGACTCATCGGGGGCTTCCTCCGGCGGACACCTGCTGCGTTCTCCGTCCGGAGGGACGAGAGCCTGGGCTCCCGCGGTACCACCCTCCTTGGCGGTGCCGTCGCACCGCCCCCTCATTGGGGTCGCGCTGCCGGTTCTACTCGCCTGCGGATCCTCCGCGGGCTTTCTTCCGGCGGCTCCGGGGTGATCTTCACGTCGTGCACGCCCCCGGGCTTCCACCGTCCCCGGGTCGCTGCTGGCTGCGTACGGCGCTACTCGTCCCGTCAATGCCTCTCGCTGGTCCCCCAAGCTCTCGACTCCGCTCGAGCAGGGGGCACCCCCACAGTGTACGGGGCCGCGCCGACCGCGGCCGACCGGTTTTCCGGCGGGGTGCGTGCGGGCCGGGCACCGGCGCAGCACGGAGGCGTGCCGGCCCCGCGCCGTGACCCGAATGGCGAGCAGTCGGGTGCCGGCCCGCCCGGCGGATTACCGGGCGGACGGCGGGGCACAACCGAGACAGACCGGACGTCCGGGCCGGTGGGCAGGCCTGAGGGGCGGTGCGTCCCGTTGCCGCGTGACGCGTGGCGATTTATCGTTCCCGTCACGATTCGCGAACAAAGTCACATATGTGAAGGGGTCGCGGCCATGGTGGCGAAAAAGACCGCCGCGGAGAAGAGCACGACGCCTGCCGACGAGGCCGTCGCGAAGCAGCCTGCAGCGAAGAAGACCGCGCCGAAGAAGGCCGCGGCCAAGAAGACGGCGGCCAAGAAGACGGCGGCCAAGAAGACGGCGGCGAAGAAGACGGCGGACGGCGCGGCCCGCCCGGCGAAGACCACGGCCAAGACGGCCGCGCCGGCGAAGACGGCAGCGAAGAAGACCGCCGCGAAGAAGGCGGCGACGACGCCGGCGAAGAAGGCAGCGGCCAAGAAGACCGCGAAGAAGACCGCGAAGAAGGCTCCGGCCAAGACGGCCGCGGTGCCCGCTAAGAAGACGGGAGCCAAAACGGTGGTGGCGAAGAAGACTGCGGCCGCAACGGCCGGGAGAGCCGGCAAGAACTCCGCGGCACCGACGGTCAAAGTGGCCGCGGCGCCCGGCGAGCTCGCCGTACGGCCCGGTGAGAAGCCCTGGACGCCGGACGAGGTCGCCGCGGCCCGGACCGAGCTGATGGACGAGGCGGCGCGGCTGCGGCTGGAGATCGTCTCGGCCGAGAACGCCATCGCCGGGCTGATGCGTGACGGCGACGGCGCGGGCGACGACGAGGCCGACACCGGCACCAAGAACATCACCCGCGAACACGAGCTGGCGCTCGCCTCCAACGCCCGCGAGATGCTCCACCAGACCGAACGGGCCCTCGGCCGGCTGGACGCGGGCACCTACGGGCTGTGCGAGAACTGCGGCAACGCCATCGGCAAGGCGCGGATGCAGGCCTTCCCGCGCGCGACGCTGTGCGTGGAGTGCAAGCAGAAGCAGGAGCGCCGCTGAGGCGGCCGGAGGTCGTCGCGGGGCGGCACCCGGACCGCCCGCGTCCGTGGAGGCGTGCCGTACTCTCGTGGTTCAGCCGGGCGGGGCCCGGCCGTGGACACGACGGGCTGAGGGACTCACACGTGGCAGAGGCGGAACGCATCACCGGCACGCCGGAACCCGAGCCGGGTACCGGAGCGGATCCCACGACGGGGGCCGAAGGGGACGGGCCGGAGCAGTCCGGGCCGGACGCCGGCCGCGGCAAGCGGCGGATCCTCGCCCTGCTGCTGGTCGCGCTGCTGGTCTACCTGCTCGACCTGAGCAGCAAGCTCCTCGTCGTCGCGAAGCTGGAGCACCACGCGCCCATCGAGGTCATCGGGACGCTGCTGCAGTTCACGGTGATCCGTAACCGCGGGGCCGCCTTCGGTATGGGCGAGGCCCTGACGATCTTCCTCACCTTCATCGCGGCCGCCGTGATCGTGGTGATCGCCCGGATCGCCCGCAAGCTCTACAGCCTGCCCTGGGCGATCGCGCTCGGGCTGCTGCTCGGCGGCGCGTTCGGCAACCTCACCGACCGGATCTTCCGGACGCCGGGCGTCTTCGAGGGGGCGGTCGTCGACTTCATCGCCCCCGCGCACTTCGCGGTCTTCAACCTCGCCGACTCCGCGATCGTCTGCGGCGGCATCCTGATCGTGATCCTCTCCTTCCGGGGCCTCGATCCCGACGGGACCGTCCACAACGACTGACGGGCACGGCGGGGGACGGTGTCCCGCGGGCCGGCCGCCCCCCACCGCGGGCGGGACACCATGGCGTAACTGCCATACTCGTGGGGTGAGCACCATTCCCGAGATCCGCACCCTGCCCGTACCGGACGGCCTGGAGGGCGAGCGCGTCGACGCCGCGCTGGCCCGGATGTTCGGCTTCTCCCGTACGAAGGCGGCCGAACTCGCGGCCTCCGGGAAGGTCCGGGTCGACGGCTCCGAGGTGATGAAGTCGGAGCGGGTGCACGGCGGCGCCTGGCTGGAAGTCGAGATGCCGCAGGCCGCGCCGCCCGTCGAGATCGTCGCCGAGCCCGTCGAGGGCATGGAGATCGTGCATGACGACGACGACATCGTCGTGATCGTCAAGCCGGTCGGAGTGGCCGCCCACCCCAGCCCCGGCTGGACCGGCACGACCGTCATCGGCGGACTGGCCGCGGCCGGCTACCGCATCTCGACCTCCGGTGCCGCCGAGCGCCAGGGCATCGTGCACCGTCTCGACGTCGGCACCTCGGGCCTGATGGTGGTCGCCAAGTCCGAGCGCGCCTACACCCTGCTCAAGCAGCAGTTCCGCGAGCGCACGGTCGACAAGCGCTACCACGCCCTGGTCCAGGGCCACCCGGACCCGATGAGCGGCACCATCGACGCCCCCATCGGCCGGCATCCGCAGCACGACTACAAGTGGGCGGTCACCGCCGAGGGCAAGCCGTCGGTCACGCACTACGACCTGATCGAGGCGTTCCGCGCGGCCAGCCTGCTCGACATCAAGCTGGAGACCGGCCGCACCCACCAGATCCGGGTGCACATGGCCGCCCACCGTCACCCCTGCGTCGGCGACCTGACCTATGGCGCGGACCCGACCCTCGCCAAGCGGCTGAGCGTCGGCCGGCAGTGGCTGCACGCGGTCCGGCTGGGCTTCGAGCACCCCTCCGACGGCCGCTGGGTGGAGTTCGAGAGCACGTACCCGGACGATCTGCAGCGTGCCCTGGACACCGTGCGGGACGAGAGCAGCTGACGCCGCCAGGGCGCGGCGGCACACTGACACACAGCGGCAAACCGACCCACAACGGGCACCGCACGGCGGGTCCTGGTCAGGGCCATGGCAGGCTGGGGCGAAAGTGATCGAATCCGACCACCCCGGAGCGTAGCCACCGTGGACCAGCTGGCTCTGATGTTCGTCCTTCTGCTCGGAGCCGTGGTCATGGTTCCGGTCGGCGACCGGCTGGGGCTCCCGTCACCGGTACTGATGACGCTGGCCGGTGCCGTGCTGGCGCTGCTGCCGTTCGTGCCCAACGTCGAGGTGCCGCCCGAATTCATCCTGCCGGTGGTGCTGCCGCCGCTGCTCTACGCGGCCGTGCAGCGCACCTCCTGGCGGCAGTTCACCGCCAACCTCCGGCCGATCTTCCTGCTGGCCGTGGCGCTGGTCTTCGCCACCACCGCCGCGGTCGCCGCCGTCGCCCAGGCGGTGGTGCCCGGTCTGCCGGTGGCCGCCGCGGTGGTGCTCGGTGCGCTGGTCGCACCGCCCGACCCGGTCGCCGCGACCGCCGTCGCCGGCAAGCTGGGGCTGCCCCGCCGGATGGTCTCCATCCTGGAGGGCGAGGGGCTGTTCAACGACGTCACCGCCATCGTGCTCTACCACGTCGCGCTCGCCGCCGCGGTCAGCGGCACCTTCTCGCTGCCCGCCGCGCTCGGCTCGCTGGTGCTGTCCGCGGTGGTCGCCATAGCGGTCGGGCTGGCGCTCGGCTGGCTCACCAACAAGCTGATGGGGCTGCTCGATGACCCGACGCTGCAGATCGGGCTGACGCTGCTGGTGCCGTTCGTCTCCTACGTGCTGGCCGAGGAGTTCCAGGGATCGGGCGTGCTGGCGGTGCTGACCTGCGCGCTCTTCCTCGCCGAGCACGCGGTCGACGCGGACGACGTGCGGGGCCGGCTGGCGGGCTACACCTTCTGGGAGGTCGTCGACACCCTCGTCACCGGTGTCGCCTTCGGGCTGATCGGCCTGGAGCTGCACAACATCTTCGGGGCCGCCTCGCACCGCTGGGGCCAGCTGCTCGGCGCCGGCGCCGCCGTCGTCGGGGTGGTCGTCGGCGTCCGGCTGCTGTGGCTGCTGCCCGCCGCCTGGCTGGCCAAGCGGATGCACAAGCGCCGCGACTACGACGAGGACATCCCGATGAGCTGGCGGGAGACGCTCATCATGTGGTGGGCGGGGATGCGCGGGGTGGCCTCGGTGGCGCTGGCGCTGGCCATTCCGTACGCCATCGACGGCGGCAACGACTTCCCGGCCCGCGACGACATCCTCTTCATCGCCTTCGCGGTGGTGCTCTCCACCCTGATCATCCAGGGCCTCACGCTGCCCTGGCTGGTGCGCCGGCTGCGGGTGCGGGCCGACACCGACGCGGTCGACGCGCTGGAGCGGGAGCTGGCGCTGCGGGTGATCAAGGCGTCCAAGCGCCGGCTGAAGGAGATCCTGGAGGTCGAGGAGCTGCCCGACGAGATCAGCGAGCAGCTGGCCCGCCGGGCGCACGACATCGGCGCCCGGATCGCGCCGGAGATCGTCGACGACGAGCGGCGCGAGCTCTTCGAGAAGCGCATCGCCCGGATGAAGAAGGTGCAGCGCATCCAGGGCGAGATGCTCTCCGCCGCCCGGCACGAGGTGCTGGCGGCCCGCAGCGAACCGGGCGCGGACCCGGAGGTCGTCGACCGGGTGCTGCGGCATCTGGACGTGCGCAGCCTGCGGGGTACGCCCTGACGCCGTCGCGGGACGGCCGGCACCCGACGGCCGTACGGGCCCGGCCCGCGCTTCAGCCCTGCGGCGGCTCGGCGCCGGCGTCCGCGCCGGCCTGGTCACCTCGGCGGGCCTGCGGCAGCTCCGGCTGCGCCGGTGCGGTGGTGATCCGCGGCAGCGCGTAGGAGTGCTCGGCCTGCAGCCACTCCAGCAGCCGCTCGCGGACCACACAGCGCACCGTCCATATGGTGTCCGCGTCCCGGGCGGTGACCAGGGCCCGGACCACGATCGTGGACGGTGTGGTGTCGGTCACCACCAGGCTCCAGGACCGGCCGTCCCACTCCGGGCACTCCTGGAGGATCTCCAGCAGCCGCTGCCGCATCTTCTCCACCGGCGCGCTGTGATCGAGGTGGAGCAGGACCGTGCCGGTCATCTGCGCACCGCCGCGCGACCAGTTCTCGAACGGCTTGCCGGTGAAGTACGACACCGGCATGGTGATCCGCCGCTCGTCCCAGGTCCGGACGGTCAGAAAGGTCAGGGTGATCTCCTCGACGGTGCCCCACTCGCCGTCCACGACGACCGTGTCCCCTATCCGCACCATGTCGCCGAAGGCGATCTGCAGCCCGGCGAAGAGATTGCCGAGGGTGGACTGGGCGGCGATACCGGCGACGATGCCCACCAGCCCGGCGGACGCCAGCATGGACGTGCCCACCGCTCGCATCGCCGGGAACGTCAGCAGCATCGAGGCGGCCGCGACGACTATCACCACGGCCGTGACCACCCGCTGGATCAGCGTCACCTGGGTCCGCACCCGGCGCACCCGCGCCGCGTCCCGGGCGCCGGCCGCGTAGCGCGAGTACGACGACTCGACGATGGCCGCCGCGGCCCGGACCACCAGCCAGGCGGTGGCCGCTATCAGCACCAGGGTCAGCGCCTGGCCGATGCCCTGCTCATGGACGTCGATGAGCTTGACCTCGGTCGCGTGGTACGAGCCGAGCAACAGCGCCGCGCCCAGCGCCACTTGCAGTGGTATCCGGCAGCGCCGCAGCAGTCCCCACAGGGGGGTCTCGGGGTGCGCGGCATCGATCCGGCGCAGTGCCCGGTCGGCGAGCCAGACCAGGATGAGTGTGAGCAGGACCGAGCCGCCGATGACGACGACCGGACGCAGTACGTCCTCCAGTGGCACGGGACTCCTCCTCCGTGGGGTGCGGGGTGCTGTGGTGTGCTGGTACCCGGTGACTGCGACGGTAACTGGCACGATGGTCGGAGATCGGTCCAACCCAGGGAAGTGATGTCAGTGCCGGCCTCCGCCGAGTCCCCGACCAGCGGGCTTTCGACGATTGTGCTCTTTCATTCGGTGTGCGGGCTACGCCCCGCGGTGCACGCCGCGGCCGACCGGCTGCGCGCCGCGGGACACGAGGTGATCGTCCCCGATCTGTTCGACGGCCGGACCGCGGAGTCGGTCCCGGACGGCATTCTGATCAAGGACGAGATCGGCAAGGAGGAGCTGCTCAAGCGGGCCATCACGGCCGTGGCACCGTACTCCGACCGCGGACTGGTCTACGCCGGCTTCTCCTTCGGCGGCTCGGTCGCCCAGACCCTCGCGCTGGGGGACGAGAAGACCCGCGGTCTCCTGCTGCTCCACGGCACCTCGGACATCGCGGAGGACACCGTCGCCGACGATCTGCCGGTGCAGCTGCACGTCGCCGACCCCGACCCGTACGAGCCGCACGACTGGCTGAACGCCTGGTACCTGCAGATGCGCCGGGCCGGCGCGGACGTAGAGGTGTACCGCTACGCCGGCGCCGGCCATCTCTTCACCGATCCCGACCTGCCCGACTACGACGCGGAGGCGGCGGAGCGCACCTGGAAGGTGGCGGAGGGCTTCCTCGCCGGGCTGTGAGCCGGGCGGCCGGTGTGCCGGTGGGCGGGGCGCGGTTCAACCCACCGGCTGGTCCGTCCGCTCCACCTGCTGGGTGCCGGACCGGGTGCGGTACGAGCGCAGCAGCGTGCTGGTGGCCTGGGGATCGGTCTTGTCGGAGATGCCGAAGTAGTCCATCTGCGTCCGCTCGGCGGTGACGTCCAGGACCCCGTAGCCGTGCGAGTCCATGTCGAGCCACTTCACATGGCGGTTGGCGGCCCGGATGGCGGCGACCCCGGCCAGGGAGAGCGTGTGCGGCGCGACGTGCAGGAAGTCGTCCAGGTTGTCGGAGGTCACGGAGGTGACCACGAACTCCGTCGCCACCGGCCTGGTCGCCGGGTACGTCGCCGCCTGGATCGGCACGTCGTTGGCCCAGGCCATGTGGATGTCGCCGGTCAGGAAGACGGTGTTGTCGATCCCGCGGTCGCTGAGGTGGGTCAGCAGCTCGTGCCGGTCGTCGGTGTAGCCGTCCCACTGGTCGGTGTTGATCGCCAGGCCCTCCTTGGGCACCCCGAGTATCTCGGCGAGCGGGCCGAGCAGCTTCGCGGGTATGGACCCGAACGCGACCTGCGAGATCATCACCGAGGTGCCGACCAGCCGCCAGGCGCTGTCCGAGCGCGCCAGCCCCTGCTTGAGCCAGTCCAGTTGGGCCCGCCCGGTGATCGTCCGGCTGGGGTCGTCGACCGCGCCGCTGCCCGGCTTGGCCTGCTGGTCGCGGAACGAGCGCAGATCCAGCAGATGCAGATCGGCGAGGGTGCCGAAGCGCAGCCTGCGGTAGGTGGTGCCGGCGATCGAGGGCCGCACCGGCATCCACTCGAAGTACGCCTGCTTCGCCGCGGCCATCCGCGTGGACCAGTCGCCCTCGGTGCCCGGGGTGTGGTTCACCGCGCCGCCCTTCCAGGCGTTGTCGGCGAATTCGTGGTCGTCCCAGATGGCGATGACCGGGTGCGTGGCGTGCATGGCCAGCGCGTCCGGGTCGGTCTTGTGCACGCCGTGCCGGATGCGGTAGTCGGCGAGGGTGAGCAGCTCGTGGGCGGGGGAGTGCGGGCGGACGACGTACTCGAACTCCGGGTATTCGCCGGACTTGTACTCGTAGAGGTAGTCGCCGAGGTGCAGCACCGCGTCCAGGTCGGTGCGGGCGGCCAGGTGGCGGTAGGGGGAGAAGTAGCCGGACTCCCAGTTGGCGCAGGAGACCACGCCGAAGCGGACGTTGCCCGCCGAGGTGCCCTCGGCGGGCGCGGTGCGGGTGCGGCCGACGGGGGAGTGCCCTCCGCCGGCGGTGAAGCGGTAGTAGTAGTGGGTGGCCGGGCGCAGGCCGCGGACGTCCGCCTTGACGGTGTGGTCGGCGGCCGCCGAGGTGGTGAGGCTCCCCCGGGCGACGACGGACGCGAAGTCCTGGTCGCTCGCCACCTCCCAGCTCACCTTGGTGGCCGGCCCCCGGCCGGAGCCGGGGGTGGCCTCCGCGGTCGGCGTGAGGCGGGTCCACAGCAGGATGCCGTCGGGGAGCGGGTCCCCGGAGGCGACGCCGTGCTGGAAGAACCCGCCCTGGCCCGGGGCCTCTTGGGCGTGCGCCGTGGCGGCGCCGGCGAACGGCAGGAGGGCTGCGGTGGCGGCTACGGCCGTAACGGCTGTGCGGCGCGAGATCTGGTCATGATCGGTCACGGCCGCTCACCTTACTGGCCGGTAAGCCGCGCCGGGAGGGCGATTTCCGGGATTCCCGGAATTCGCCCGCCCGTTGTCCGAAAGCCGTTCAGCGGCCGCCCGTGGGATCCTTTTCGCCCTCGCGGATACCCTTCGCGCCACCTTCGCCCGTGCTGCCGCCCTTGCCCGCACCGCCGCCCGCGGTGCCCTTCGCCGGGCCGAACTCCCGGTCGATCATCTTGTTGAAGTTGGCCTGGGCGAGCTGGTTGTACTGCGCCTGCGTCATCTGCCGCTGCGGGATCTGGTCCATCACCAGCTTCTTGTCGCCGTGCATGAAGGTGGGCGTGCCCTTGACGCCCTTGCGGCCGAACAGCGCGGTCATCTCCATCGCCCAGCGGTCGTAGGTGCCCTTCGTGACGGCCGTCTCGAACGCCTTGTTGTGCCGCAGCTCCGGTACGTCGGCGGCGACCTTGAGCAGCTCGGAGTCCTTGGCGTAGACGTCCTCGCGCTCATCGGGGTGGTACTTGACGGAGTACAGCGCCGACTTGTACTTCAAGAAGGCCTCCGGGCTGACGTTCAGCGCCGCGCCGAGCGCGCTCAGCGCGTTCTTCGAGCCCTGGCCGCCGCCCTGGGCGTCGTCGATGAAGGTGTACATCGTGTAGCGGGCCCGGAAGCGGCCGTCCTCGATGTCCTTGATCAGGGCCTTGCCGCTGCTCTGCTCGAAGGCCGCGCACGCCGGACAGCGGACGTCCTCGAAGATCTCCAGGGTCTGCTTGGCGTTCTTGTCGCCTATCAGGATCTCGGTGCCGTTCTTGCCCTGGGTGTGGGCGGGCGTGACGAGCTTGGCCTCCTTGGCGGCCTCCCAGCCCGTCGGCTCGTTGGCCTTCAGCACGGCGTAGCCGACGCCGCCGGCCACGGCCAGCACGCCGACCACCACGCCGACCGCGGTGAGTTGGCGGCGCAGCCGCTCCTTCTTCTTCTGGCGCTCGCGTTCGGCCCGGATGCGTTCACGGGCCGCGGCCTTGCCGGCCTGGCTGTTGCGGTTGCTCATGGGGGGTCCCCTCAAGGGTGTGAAGACTCGTACGGACTCGTCAGGCGGCGGCCCGGGAGGGCGGGCCGCGGCGCCGTACGCAGTGCCCGAGGAGGGGGAGCGGGTAGGCCGGCGGCAGCGGATGCGGCGGGCGGATCCGCCGCCGGAGCGGGGCACCGGCCGCGGTGGCCACCGCGGCCGCGGTCAGCAGCGGACGGAACGCGCCGGCCGCGGCGGCGCGCAGCAGCGCGTCCAGGGCGGCATCGCCGCGGTGCAGCCAGGCGGCGGCGAGCAGGCCGGCCGTGACGTGGACGGCGAGCAGCAGCCAGGGCGCGGCCGCGGGGACGGCCGGCGGCAGCGCCGCGCCCGGAGGGGAGGCGACCCGTGCCAGCGGGGTGCCCAACTCGCCGCCCCGGCACAGCAGATCGACGCCGACCGAGTGCAGCGGGCCGGCGAGCGGGCCGCCGGCCCGGCCGTAACACGTGTGCTGGCCGGCGGTGAAGACGGTGTCGGCGGCCAGCTCCAGCGGCACCAGCAGGGCGGCGAACGCGCCGTAGCCACGCTCCCGGCCGGCCGACAGATAGGCCGCGGCGAAGACGGCGGCGGCGATCGCGAGGACCGGCACGGGCGGCAACGGGGCGCGGGAGAGCAGCACATGAGAGGCCGCGGACAGGGTGACGCACAGCGCCGTGAACAGCGCCGCCCGCACCGCCCTGAGTTGATGCCCCGGCACGGCCGCCGGCCGGGCCCCGGGGCGCACTCCCGTCGCCTGCATGGGCGGGAGTCTGCCATGTGCACGGCCGGGGACCGGGTCAAGATTTGGCATCGGCCGGCGTGCGGGGCGCACGCCGGCCGGGGGTGGGAGGCGGCCCGGCTCAGCGCCGGGCCGCCGCCTGCGTCAGTGCTTCAGCGCCTTGTCGACCATGGAGTTGAAGGCGGGCACGCTGGACGGTGCCACCTTGCCCTGCGGGCTGTCCGTGCCCAGCACCGTGTCATTGAGCTTGATCGTCGGGGTGCTGGTGACGTCCTTGTCCGAGTTGAAGGCCTTGGACATCTCCATCGCCCAGCGGTTGTACGTGCCGGACGTGACGTTCTTCCGGAAGGCGGCGTTACCCTTCAGGGCCGGGATGGTGTCGGCGACCTTGAGCAGGTAGTTGTCGTCGGCGAACTTGTCCGGACCGGTCTCGTCGGGGTGGTACTGCTTCGAGTACAGCGCGAACTTGTACTTCAGGAAGGCGTCCGGGCTGACGTTCAGGGCCGCGCCCAGTGCGCTCAGCGCGTTCTTGGAGCCGGTGCCCCTGAGATTGGCGTCGAGGAACGTGCCCAGGTGGTAGGAGGCCTTGTACTTGCCGTCCTTGATGTCCTTCTCGACGGTTTCCCCGACCTTCTGCTCGAAGTTGGCGCAGCCGGGGCAGCGCGGGTCCTCGAAGAGGTTCAGGGTGTTCTTGGCGTCGGGCTTGCCGATGACGACCGTGGTGCCGTTGGCGCCGCTGCTGTTGGCGGGCTTGACCAGCTTGGCCTTCTCCGCCTTCCCCCACTCGTCGCCGCTCGCGACGCTGCTGCCGGAGTCGCCGCCCATGGTGGCGAACGCCACGCCGATGCCGCCGGCTATCGCCAGCACGCCGACGATCGCGCCGCCGACGATCAGCTGCCGGCGGATCTTCTCCTTCTTCGCCTGCCGTGCACGCTCGGCGCGCAGCCGCTCGCGGGCTGCCTGCTTGTTGGCCTGGTTGTTGCGGTTGCTCATGACTGATCCTGCTCCGTGGAATCCGTGGGACGGGGGTGCATGCGGTCGGCGGCGTGCCCGTACCTCACGGGGACGCCGGCCGCGTGGGCGCGGGGCTCACGCGGCGAGCGCGCAGGGCGGCCCACGGCGTACCACGCAGTGCACCAGCAGGGGGTCGGCGCGGGGGAGATGCCCGGCCCGGACGGGGGCGGGCACCGGGCGGCGCGGGGCGGCGGTGGCGCCGATCACCGCGACGGCGATCAGCAGCGGGCGGAAGGCGAAGCCGGCCACCGCGCCCAGCAGCTGGTGCAGCGCGGCCTCGCCGCGGCGCAGCCAGCCGGCCGCCAGCAGCCCGACGAGCAGATGCGCCGCGAGCAGGACGCACCAGGTCGCCACGGGCGAGGGGCTCTGGCCGGGCGAGGCCGCCATGGGGGTGCCGACCGGGCCGCCGCCGCACAGCAGATCCAGCGAGCGCAGCGGACCGGCGACCGGGCCGCCGGCCTCCCCGTAACAGGCGTGCTGGCCGAGGCTGAAGACCAGGTCGGCGGCGAGTTCCAGGGGGACCAGCAGGGCCGCGATCCGCCAGTAGCCGCGCTCCGGGCCGGCCAGCACGTAGGCGATCACGAACACGGCGACGCACAGCGCGGCGACGGTCGCCGGCGGCAGCGGCATCCGGGACAGCAGCACATGGGAGGCCGCGGACAGCGTGACGCACAGCGCCGTGAAGAGCGCCGCGCGCAGTGCCCGCAGGTGTGCCGCCGAGGTGTCCATTGCAGCCGAGTGTGCCATGGGCCGGGATAAGCGGCGGCTAAGGGGGTCCTTAGCCGTACGCACCCGGAAATACGGTGCGTACGGCACATCTCGGTCGCTTGGGCGCGCTCCTGACCGCGCCGCTGCCCGTGTGGCTAGAGGCCGGGGATCCGGCCGTTGCGGAAGAGGTCCACGAAGATCTGGTGGTCGGCGCGGGCGCGGGCGCCGTAGGAGTGCGCGAAGTCCACCAGCAGCGCCGCGAAGCCCTCCTCGTCGGCCGCGATGGCCGCGTCGATCGCCCGCTCCGTCGAGAACGGCACCAGCGAGTGGCCGCTCTCGTCGTCCGCGGCGGCGTGCATGGTCGCGGTGGCCCGCCCCAGGTCGGCCACCACCGCCGCGATCTCCTCCGGGTCGTCGATGTCCGACCAGTCCAGGTCGACCGCGTACGGCGAGATCTCGGCGACCAGCTGGCCGGCGCCGTCCAGCTCGGTCCAGCCCAGCCACGGGTCGGCGTGGTCCTGCAGGGCGCGCTGCGAGATGACCGTGCGGTGGCCCTCGTGCTGGAAGTAGCCGCGGACCGCGGGGTCGGTGAGGTGCCGGGAGACCGCCGGGGTCTGCGCCTGCTTCATGTAGATCACGACGTCGTTCTCCAGGGCGTCGCTGTTGCCCTCCAGGAGGATGTTGTACGACGGCAGCCCGGCCGAACCGATGCCGATGCCGCGCCGGCCCACCACGTCCTTGACGCGGTAGGAGTCCGGCCGGCCCAGGCTCGACTCGGGCAGCGTCTCCAGGTAGCCGTCGAAGGCGGCGAGCACCTTGTAGCGGGTGGCCGCGTCCAGCTCGACGCTGCCGCCGCCCGGCGCGAAGCGGCGCTCGAAGTCGCGGATCTCCGTCATCGAGTCCAGCAGCCCGAACCGCGTCATCGCGCGGGCGTCGCGCAGCGCGTCCAGCAGCGGGCCCTCGGCGGTCTCCAGCATGAACGGCGGCAGCTCGTCCTTGTCGGCGTTCGTCCGACCGGAGGCCAGGGCGTGGATGCGCTCCCGGTAGGCGGCGGCGTAGGTGCGCACCAGGTCGGTGATCTGCTTGTCGCTGAGCGCCTTGGCGTAGCCGATCAGCGCGACCGAGGCGGCGAACCGCTTGAGGTCCCAGGTGAACGGGCCGACGTAGGCCTCGTCGAAGTCGTTGACGTTGAAGATCAGCCGGCCCGTGGCGTCCATGTACGTGCCGAAGTTCTCGGCGTGCAGATCGCCGTGGATCCACACCCGGCTGGTCCGCTCGTCCAGATACGGGCCGCTGTCCTTGCCGTCACCCTGGGCGGCACCGGCCTCCAGGTCCCGGTAGAACAGACACGCCGTCCCCCGGTAGAAGGCGAAGGCGGAGGCGGCCATCTTCCGGAATTTCACGCGGAAGGCCGCGGGGTCGGCGGCGAGCAGTTCCCCGAAGGCGGTGTCGAAAACGGCGAGGATCTCCTCGCCGCGCTGCTCGGCGTCCTGCGCCGGGGCGTGCTGGGACGGCATCGCTGGGTGCCTCCTGAGGTGCGGAAAATGGTTCGGAGCGCCGTGACGTACCGGGTCGCGGTCTGCCACTGACAACGGGTGAGGCTACTCGCGCGTGCCCGGCGATTGTCAGTCAGGAGTCGTAGACTTCGAGACCATCCACCGGCCCCCGGCTCGCGCCGGGAGTGCCCCGCCGACCGCTCTCCGGAGGTCCCCCGCTGTGGCTGCCGCGTCCCAGGCCCCGTTCACACATCTGCACGTCCACACCCAGTACTCCCTGCTGGACGGTGCGGCGCGGCTGTCGGACATGTTCAAGGCGGCCAACGAGATGGGCATGACGCACATCGCGATGTCCGACCACGGCAATCTGCACGGCGCGTACGACTTCTTCCACTCCGCGCAGAAGGCCGGCGTGACGCCGATCATCGGCATCGAGGCGTACGTCGCCCCGGAGTCGCGGCGCAACAAGCGCAAGATCCAGTGGGGCCAGCCGCACCAGAAGCGCGATGACGTCTCAGGTTCCGGTGGTTATACGCACAAGACCATCTGGGCGGCGGACAAGACCGGTCTGCACAACCTCTTCCGGCTGTCCTCGGACGCGTACGCCGAGGGCTGGCTGCAGAAGTGGCCGCGGATGGACAAGGAGACCATCGCCCAGTGGTCCGAGGGCCTGATCGCCTCCACCGGCTGCCCCTCCGGTGAACTCCAGACCCGGCTGCGCCTGGGCCAGTACGACGAGGCGCGCAAGGCCGCCGGCGAGTATCAGGACATCTTCGGCAAGGACCGGTATTTCCTGGAGCTGATGGACCACGGCATCGAGATCGAGCGCCGGGTCCGCGACGACCTGCTGAAGATCGGCAAGGAGCTCGGCATCCCGCCGCTGGTCACCAACGACTCGCACTACACCTATGCGCACGAGTCCACCGCGCACGACGCGCTGCTGTGCATCCAGACCGGCAAGAACCTCTCCGACCCGGACCGCTTCCGCTTCGACGGCACGGGCTACTACCTCAAGTCCACGGAGGAGATGTACGCCATCGACTCCTCGGACGCCTGGCAGCAGGGCTGTGCCAACACCCGCCTGGTCGCCGACCAGATCGACATCACCGGGATGTTCGAGAAGCGCGACCTGATGCCGAAGTTCGACATCCCGGAGGGCTTCACCGAGGTCACCTGGTTCCAGGAGGAGGTCCGGGTCGGCATGAAGCGCCGCTTCCCGGGCGGCGTCCCCGAGGACCGCCAGAAGCAGGCCGAGTACGAGATGGACGTCATCATCCAGATGGGGTTCCCCGGCTACTTCCTCGTGGTCGCCGACTTCATCATGTGGGCCAAGAACAACGGCATCGCGGTCGGCCCCGGCCGTGGCTCCGCGGCCGGTTCGATCGTGGCGTACGCCATGGGCATCACCGACCTCGACCCGATCGAGCACGGGCTGATCTTCGAGCGGTTCCTCAACCCCGAGCGTGTCTCCATGCCCGATGTCGACATCGACTTCGACGAGCGCAGGCGCGTCGAAGTGATCCGGTATGTGACGGAGAAGTACGGCGCCGACAAGGTCGCCATGATCGGCACCTACGGCAAGATCAAGGCCAAGAACGCCATCAAGGACTCCGCGCGCGTCCTGGGCTACCCCTACGCGATGGGCGACCGCCTCACCAAGGCCATGCCCGCCGACGTCCTCGGCAAGGGCATCGACCTCAGCGGCATCACCGACCCCAAGCACCCGCGCTACAGCGAGGCGGGCGAGATCCGGGGGATGTACGAGAGCGAACCGGACGTCAAGAAGGTCATCGACACCGCCAAGGGCGTCGAGGGCCTGGTCCGGCAGATGGGTGTGCACGCGGCCGGCGTGATCATGTCCAGCGAGCCGATCGTCGACCACGCCCCGCTCTGGACGCGGCACACCGACGGCGTGACCATCACGCAGTGGGACTACCCCCAGTGCGAGTCGCTCGGCCTGCTCAAGATGGACTTCCTGGGCCTGCGCAACCTCACCATCATGGACGACGCCGTCAAGATGGTGCAGAAGAACAAGGGCGTCGACCTGGAGCTGCTCTCCGTTCCGCTGGACGACCCCAAGACCTACGAGATGCTCTGCCGCGGTGACACCCTCGGCGTCTTCCAGTTCGACGGCGGCCCGATGCGCTCGCTGCTGCGGCTGATGAAGCCCGACAACTTCGAGGACATTTCCGCAGTCTCGGCCCTGTACCGCCCCGGCCCGATGGGCATGGACTCGCACACCAACTACGCGCTGCGCAAGAACGGCCTCCAGGAGATCACCCCGATCCACCCGGAGCTGGAGGAGCCCCTCAAGGAGGTCCTGGGCCTCACCTACGGCCTGATCGTCTATCAGGAGCAGGTGCAGAAGGCCGCCCAGATCATCGCCGGGTACTCCCTCGGTGAGGCCGACATCCTCCGCCGCGTCATGGGCAAGAAGAAGCCCGAGGAACTCGCGAAGAACTTCGTGCTCTTCCAGGAGGGCGCGAAGAAGAAGGGCTTCTCCGACCAGGCCATCCAGGCCCTGTGGGACGTCCTGGTCCCGTTCGCCGGCTACGCCTTCAACAAGGCGCACTCCTCCGCGTACGGCCTGGTCACCTACTGGACCGCCTACCTCAAGGCCAACTACCCGGCCGAGTACATGTCCGCGCTGCTGACGTCCGTGCGCGACGACAAGGACAAGTCGGCGGTCTACCTCAACGAGTGCCGGCGCATGGGCATCAAGGTGCTGCCGCCGAACGTCAACGAGTCGGAGGCGAACTTCGCCGCCCAGGGCGACGACGTGATCCTCTTCGGCCTCACCGCGGTCCGCAACGTCGGCCAGAACGTCGTCGACTCGATCATCCGCTGCCGCAAGGCCAAGGGGAAGTACTCCTCCTTCCCCGACTACCTCGACAAGGTCGACGCGGTCGTCTGCAACAAGCGCACCACCGAGTCCCTCATCAAGGCCGGCGGCTTCGACGAGCTGGGCCACACCCGCAAGGGCCTGATGGCGCACTACGAGCCGATGATCGACAACGTCGTCCAGGTCAAGCGCAAGGAGGCCGAGGGGCAGTTCGACCTCTTCGGCGGCATGGCCGGCGAGTCCGGCGACACCTCCGAGGGCCCCGGCTTCGGTCTGGACATCGAGTTCTCGGACGTCGAATGGGACAAGACCTACCTCCTCGCCCAGGAGCGCGAGATGCTCGGTCTCTACGTCTCCGACCACCCGCTCTTCGGCCTGGAACACGTGCTGTCCGACAAGGCGGACGCCGCCATCGCCCAGCTGACCGGCGGCGACTATTCGGACGGCTCGATCGTCACCATCGGCGGCATCATCTCCGGTCTGCAGCGCAAGATGACCAAGCAGGGCAACGCCTGGGCGATCGCCACCGTCGAGGACCTGGCCGGCTCCATCGACTGCATGTTCTTCCCGGCGACCTACCAGCTGGTGTCGACCCAACTCGTCGAGGACACCGTGGTCTTCGTCAAGGGCCGCCTCGACAAGCGGGAGGACATCCCGCGGCTGGTCGCGATGGAGATGATGGTCCCCGACCTCTCCGAGGCCGGCACCAACGCCCCCGTGACGATCACCATTCCGACGGTCAAGGTCACCCCGCCGATGGTCGAGAAGCTCGGTGAGGTGCTCAGCAGCCACCGCGGCTCCACCGAGGTGCGGATCAAGCTGCTCGGGGCGCGCAAGACGACGGTGCTCCGGCTGGACCGGCACCGGGTCACGGCCGACCCCTCGCTGTTCGGCGATCTGAAGGTGCTGCTCGGCCCGTCCTGCCTGGCGGGCTGACCGGCCGGCGCCGCCCGGCACACCGGTTCAGGGCCTGCCCGGCGGATCCTCGCCGGGCCCCTGAGCCACCGGACTTACCCCGAGGGGCGCGCCCGAAGTGGGCGCGCCCCTCAACTCCCGTGCGGCAGCGATCAGTTGTGACCGAAGCGCCGCTGGTGCTTACGTGCAACATCTGCCGGGCTGCCCTGAGCCTGGGACCGCGCCTGGGTCTGTGCCTCCACGCTCGTGCGCTGGGCCTCCTGCTGGCCGCGCTCGGCCGCGGATGCCGTCTTCTGCTGCCGGCTGCGGTCCTGCTTCTTGTCCTTGGCCATGACCTTGCCTCCTGGGGGGGAATTCGGGATCTGGGCCGGAACCAGACTTACACGCCGGACAGATGCCTGCATTTCGGGCAATTACCGTGCGTAAAACGGCCGATCACGCGCTGTGCACGAATTCCCGGCCGAATCCGCCACGCCGATGATCGAGTTCGGGCTGATAACGCCCGTACGGTCGGGCAGACTCGATGGAAAGCCGAAGAAAACTCGTGCCATGGGCCGAGCCGGGGGGCGACCGGACTTTCAGCACCTCAGGGAAGAGGGTGGAACGTGGATCGCTGCGTCGTCCTGGTGGACGCCGGGTATTTGCTCGGTGCCGCCGCGAGCCTGCTCGCCGGAGAGCCCGCACGGTCCCGGATCACCGTTGACCACGCCGCCCTCATCCAGGGCCTGCGCCAGCGTGCCGAAGCGGACACCGAACGCCCGCTGCTGCGGATCTACTGGTTCGACGGCGCCCCCGACCGCGTCCCGCAGCCCGAGCACCGCCGACTGCGGGTGATGCCCCGGGTCACCGTCCGGCTCGGCGCCCTGACCCGCAGCGACGGCCGCTGGGCGCAGAAGGGCGTGGACGCCGCCATGCACGCCGAGCTGACCGAACTCGCCCGTAACCGCGCCTGCTCCGACATCGTGCTGGTCACCGGCGACGGCGATCTGCTGCCCGGGCTGATGTCGGCGAAGGAGCACGGCGTCGCCGTCCACCTGTGGGCCGTCCAGGCCGCCGACGGCGACTACAACCAGTCCGAGGACCTGGTCGCCGAGGCCGATGAGCGGCGGGTGCTGGACCGCACCTGGATCACCCGCGCGGTGCGCGCAAAGGAGCTCGGCGGCCCCTGCGCCCCGCCGCCCGTGCCGCGGCCCGAGATCGCCGCGATCCTCTCCGCCCCGCTGCCCGAGTCCGCGGCCGCCGCGGCCGCGGCCGGTCCGGAATCCGCCGAGCACACCCATGAGCGCGGCGGCGCCAACGGGGTCGCCCGCCCGCCGGCCGGCGCCGAGAGCGCCGCGGCCGCCGACGGCGAGCCCGGCGCCACCGGTTCCAAGGTCGTGCCCACCCCCAAGGACCTGGCCGGGCTCGGCCGGGCGCACGCCGCCGGCCAGGGACCGGCCGGCCCGGGCGCCGACCGTCCCGGGGCCGCGGCCGGTGCCACCCTGCGCTGGTCGTCCGACAAGGGCTGGGTCGAGCGCGGCGGCCCGGCCGGCGAACCGGAGGCGACCGCGGGCCTGCCCACACTCGCCCAGCTCACCAGCGCCGAGCAGCGCTGGGCCGACCGCGAGGAGGACATCACCGCCGTCAGCGGCGACCCCTTCGAGGTCGGCCAGGTCTTCGCCCGCCGCTGGACCGACCGGCTCTCCGACACCGCACATCTGACGCAGCTGTCGACGGAGTACCCGCGCATCCCGCACCGCATCGACGGTGAACTGCTGCGCTACGCCGCCCGTTTCGGACTGCTCGCCCACAAGGACGACCAGATCGACGAGCACGACCGCTATGCCATCCGGGCCGGTTTCTGGCGCGAGGTCGATCTGCGCACGGCCGCCGAGCACGCCCCGGCCGCGGACTGACGGCCCCGGGCCCGGCTCGCCCGCCGGTGCCCCGCGGGCCGGAGGCGGTCCGGGGACGCGTACCCTCATAGCTCGTGAGGACGGGCGCAAAACAGGTGGAGCGCGGTGTGCCGGTGTGCGCCGTGCGGGACCTGGTCAAGACGTACCCCGCGACGCGCGGGCGCCGCGGGGCGGCACAGGCGCCCGCCGTACGGGCCAACGACGGCATCACCCTGGACGTGCGCCGCGGCGAGATCTTCGGGCTGCTCGGCCCCAACGGCGCCGGCAAGTCCACCCTGGTGCGCCAGCTGACCGGACTGCTGCGCCCGGACTCCGGCAGCATCGCCGTCCTCGGCCACGACCTGGTGCGCCACCCGGAGCGGGCCGCCCGCCTGCTGGGCTACCTGGGCCAGGAGTCCACGGCGCTGGACGAGATGACCGTCGCGCTGGCGGTGGAGACCACCGGACGGCTGCGCGGCCTCGGCGCCCGCGAGGCGCGTGCCGAGCGGGACGCGGTGATCGGCGAGCTGGGCCTCACCGACCTCACGGGACGGGCGCTGAAGCAGTTGTCCGGCGGGCAGCGGCGGCTGGCCTGCTTCGCCACCGCGCTGATCGGCGAGCGGCCGCTGCTGGTGCTGGACGAGCCGACCACCGGGATGGACCCGGTCGCCCGGCGCGCCGTCTGGGCCGCGGTCGACCGGCGGCGCGCCGAGCGCGGCGTCACGGTGATGCTGGTGACCCACAACGTCCTGGAGGCCGAGAGCGTGCTCGACCGGGTCGCGGTGATCGACCGGGGCCGGGTGATCGCCTGCGACACGCCCGGCGGACTGAAGGAGATGGTGAGCGAGGAGGTCCGGCTGGAGCTGGTGTGGCGCGACCGGCCGCCGCTGGACGTGCCCGAGGTCGCCGCCCTCGCCGCCGCCGCGCACACCTCCGGCCGCCGCTGGACCCTGCGGCTCCCCGCCGACCGGGCCCGCACCGCCGTCGCCGCCGTCACCTCGGGTCCCGCCTTCGCCGCCCTCGACGACTTCACCCTCGCCACGCCGAGCCTGGAGGATGTGTACCTTGCCCTCGGCGGCCGCGCGGAGGGGCTGGTCAAGGCGTGAACGGCGCGGGGTGCGGCGCACGTATCGAAGACCGCGGACGGCGCGCGGACAGCAGCCGGCAGAACGAGGAAGGCTCGGTGACAGCGTGAGTGTGGTTCCCGTGCAGGCGGTGGCCGGTACGGCCGTCGGCGCCGGGGTGGGGACCGGGGACGGTGCCGCCCCGCTGGCGCCCCGTGCCCGCTTCGGGCCCGCGCTCGGCGCCGTCTACCGCGCCCAGCTCTCCCGGGCCCGGGTGGCACGGATCCCGCTGCTGTTCGTGGCCACCTTCCAGTCCGTCGGGATCATGGTCCTGCTGCGCGGAGTGGTGGACAGCGGTGACCCGGCGCGGTCGGTGGTGTCCGGCTCCAGCGTGCTGGTCGTCGCCTTCGTCGCGCTCAACCTCCTCGCCCAGTACTTCGGCCAGCTGCGGGCCGGCGGCGGGCTCGACCACTATGCGACGCTGCCGGTGCCGCCGGCCGCCGTGGTGCTCGGCGCCGCCGCCGCGTACGCCTCCTTCACCGTGCCGGGCACGATCGTCACCGCGGTCACCGGCTGTGTACTCTTCCAGCTGCCGATGGCCCATCTGTGGGTGCTGGCCGCCGTGATCCCGCTCGCCGGGGCGGCGCTGGCCGGCCTCGGCGCGGCCCTCGGACTGCTCGCCCCGCGCCCCGAACTCGCCACGCTCTGCGGCCAGTTGGGGATGTCGGCGGCGCTGTTGCTGGGGGTGCTGCCGGCCGCGCGGATGCCCGAGGTGCTCGGCTGGGCCCGCGATCTGCTGCCGTCGACCTATGGCGTGGAGGCGCTGTCGCGCAGCTTCGACCCGCATCCCGACTGGCTCGTGGTCGCCGCCGACCTGGGTGTCTGTGCGGCCGTCGGGGTGCTCTCGCTGGCCGTCGCCACCTGGGCCTACCGGCGGGCGGCCACCCGATGACCGCCTCCGGCCCCTCCAACGGGCGTCCTGCCGCCGGTCCCCCCGGCCCCACCTGGCACGATGACGGGGTGACCGCACCGCTGACGCCCCGCGACAACCAACCGCCCGACGAGCCGCAGCACCCCCAGGCCGCGCCCGCCCCCAGCCACGGAGCCACCGCCGAGCACCCTGACCACACCGGCCTCGGCGGCCCCGAGCTGGCGCGTGAGCTGCGCGAGGGCGCGCTGATCGTGCTCGTGGTCGCGGTGAGCGGAGTGCTGCTCGGGGTGCTGTGGAACTGGCTCGCCCCGCACATCCCGCTGATCGCGGACACCCGCAACGTCTACCTGAAGAACACCGAGGGCGAGGAGGCGATCGGCGCGGACGGCACCTTCGTCCTGCTGTCCCTCGGCTTCGGGGTGCTCAGCGCCGCCGTGGTCTTCCTGCTGCGCCGGCGCGGCGGGATTCCGCTGGTCGTGGCGCTGGTCGTGGGCGGGCTGCTGGGTGCGGTGCTGGGCTGGGTGACGGGGATGTGGCTGGGCCCCACCCCGGACGTGGCCGCGCACGCCAAGCAGGTCGGCCCCGGGGTGACCTTCTCGGGCCCGCTGCGGCTCCAGGCCAAGGGCGCGCTGCTGGCCTGGCCGATCGCCTCGATGCTCACCCAGCTGGCGCTGACCGGGCTCTTCGGTCCGCGGGACCCGGAGCCGGATCCGGACTGGTCCGGTCACCACGACCACCCGGAAGAGCCGCCCGCGCCGGACGCGCCCACCGCGCACTGACGCCGCCGGACACCGACGCACCAGCAGGGGCGGCCGCCCTCGCGGCTGCCCCCGCCCGGTCTCCGGGACGCCCGGACCGGACCGGCTAGCTCCGTGCGATCGGCGCGACCCGGGCGCCCGTGAGCGCCACCAGGTCCTCCGGCGTCAGCTCGACCTCCAGGCCGCGCCGCCCCGCCGAGACACACACGGTCGGCCGGCCCTGGGCGGAGGCGTCCACGACCGTGGGCAGCCGCTTGCGCTGCCCCAGCGGTGAGATCCCGCCCAGGACGTACCCCGTACTGCGCTCGGCCGCCGCCGGATCGGCCATCGCGGCCCGCTTGCCGCCCACCGCGGTCGCCAGCGCCTTCAGGTCCAAGGACCCCGACACCGGCACCACGGCGACCGTCAGCGCGCCGTCGACCTCCGCGAGCAGCGTCTTGAAGACCTGCTCGGGCGCGACCCCGAGGGCCTCGGCGGCCTCCTCGCCGTACGAGGCGGCGGCCGGGTCGTGCGCGTAGGCATGCACCGTGAAGGGCACACCGGACGCGGTGAGCGCCACCGTCGCGGGCGTACCGCCCCCGGGCTGCCCGCCCTTCTTCTGCTTCGTCTTCTTCGGCACCGTGAAAACGCCTCACTCGCCAGGGACCGGCCCCCCGCGGGCCCGGGCCGCGGAACGTCAGTTGGGGTGGGTGGGCTGCCGGGTCAGGTCCACGGCCGGCAGCGACGGGAGCTTGCCGAGCAGCGCCGATTCCTGGCGCAGCAGCGTCAGCTCCTGTGCCAGCCGGGCCGCGGCGTCCGGCGCCTCCAGCAGCTGCTGCTTGGCGGGGACGTCCAGCACGGCGGCCGCGGCCACCAGATACGACAGCACGGACGGGTCGGCCGGCAGGTCCTGGCCGCTCGACAGGGTCCGTTCGTTCGCCCAGGCCAGCCGCTTCTGATAGGTGCGGAAGGCCCGGACGACGCCGGAGGCCAGCGCGCCCGCGCCGTCCCCCTCGTCGTCCGGCAGCTCCTCCACCTCACCGGTCAGATACGGCCCCGAGGCCTCCACCGACAGCAGCCGGAAGCGGGTGGTGCCGGTGGCGAGCACCTCGTAGCCGGTGTCGTCGGCGGACGACTTCTCCCGGATGGTGGCCGCGTCCGCGATGCAGCCGACCGTGTGGAACGCCCGCATCGGGTCGTCACCGAAGCCTGCTGCGGGACCCTCCGCGGTCGGCAGCGTGGCGTCCGGCATGCCCTGCGCGGTGGGCGCGACCTCCCGGCCGTCCCGGATGGTGATCACCGCGAACCGGCGGTCGTCCTCGGGCACCGCGCTCAGATCGCGCATCATCGCCCGGTAGCGCGCCTCGAAGACGTTGAGCGGGAGTACGAGTCCCGGGAACAGCACCGAGTTCAGCGGGAAGAGGGGGAGGCGCACGGAGGTCACAGCCGGTAAGCCTAGAGCCTGTAGCGGTCCGGGCCATCACCCGTACCGGCTATTGCCGCCGCAGCAGCCGCGAGGCGCCGGCCGCGACCGTGGTGGCGAGCACCCAGCCCGCCAGGATCAGCACCGCGGCCACCCACTGCGACCCGCCGCCCGGCTTCCAGGCGGCCCCCTGATTGAGGTCTATCACCGGAAGCAGCAGGTCCAGGGAGTAGAGATACGGATTCCAGGGCGGCGCCTCACCCGCCTTCAGGGGCGGCGGAGGGGACGTCGAGAAGTAGAGCGTGCCGATCGCCCACAGCACGGCCATCCACACCGCGGCCCGCCCCGGCCGGTAGCCGTAGGCCACCGTCCAGTCCTGCAGGATCCCCCAGAGCTTCGCGGCCAGCGGCAGCGTCTCGCGGCGGCGCCGCTGCTTGGCCAGCAGCACCTCCCGGGCGTCGGCGTCCTCACCCGTGCTGCGCAGCGAGGCGGCCAGCATCTCGTACGGCTCGGGCGCGTACTCGGGGGTCGCCGCGGCCACCCACTGCAGCCGCAGCGCCAGCGGGAAGTGCCCGCGCGGGATCAGCGTCTCGTAGGCGAAGCCGGCCATCCACAGCCCGCCCAGCCCCGGCCAGCTCGCCGATTTGTCGATGAGGTTGACCACCCGGGCACCGGAGAGGATGACCCGGCCGCGCTGCGGGCGCTCACCGAGGAACCGCAGCTCGGGCGTCTGGATCCGGCGCAGCGACAGCTCCTGGTCGGACTCCATGATGAAGCGGGCGTTCTCGAAGTCGACCGCGTCGCCGAAGCGCCCGTCGTCCAGCCGCATCCCGCCCTCGCACTCGAAGCGCTGCACCCGGGTGCCGCGCGAGGGGGTCTGGCCGATGCCGTACGGGGGAGTGGCGCCGCTGGAGAACGGGGAGTTCGCCAGGCCCGCGGCGGTCAGATAGAGAGTGCGCTCGACGGTCAGCTGCGGGGCGTTCAGCGCCCGGCGGCCGAACGGGTTGCACAGCCGGCTGCCGCGCAGGCTCAGCGAGACGCCGACGGTGGCGCCGCGCAGCGACAGCTCGCCGTAGGACTCCATCATCTCGGCCTGCAGGTCCTGTGCGACGGTCAGCCCGTCCGCCATGAGCGACCGGCCCTGGCGGTCCTTGTGGACGATGGTCTGATTGAGCATCAGATCGGTGCCTATCTGCGCGTCCGTGAGCCGGATGCCGGACTGCACCACACAGCGCGGCAGATGGAGATCGCCCTCGGTGTGCAGCCGGGCCGCCTCCAGCCGGGGTATCGCGCAGTTCACCAGCCGCAGCGTGGTGAAGTGGCTCTCCGGCAGCACCACCTCGGCCTCGAAGCGGCAGTCCCGCAGCTCCACGAATGGCTTGATCGTGCCGCCCGCAACGTCGAGAGTGTCCGTGATGTACGCGCCGGTGAGCTGTAAGGCGGCCACCCGTCCCGGCTGCGGGGGCGGCCCGTCGAGCATCAGCAGCGCCACGACCCGGGCGCGCACCCGGCGCTCGGGGCCCCACAGGTGCTGCCCGTGCGGATCGTCGCGGGCCGGATCGCCGATGTGCAGGTCGCAGGTGCTGCCGTTGCGGAAGGCCTGCCACATGCTCCATTCCGCGGAGGTCAGTTGCAGGTCGGCGGGCGCGTCGCCGTCCCCGGGCTCGGTCACTGTGGATCCCCCTTGCTGTCCCGTGGTGTGTCGCAACCTGTTCGGACGCACCCTCGTGCACCGGTCGTGTGGCGTCCCACAGGCGTCCCCGTACGCCGTCAGCTGGCCCTTGCCCGCCCCGTGTCTGCTTGAACACGCGTGGTCAGGGCCAACTCCGGTCAACTTCGAACGGCCGGGTCACGGTGCGTCCGCGGCGCACGCCGCTGTGTATCACTGAGTGATACGGCCGCTCGGGCCCAGGAGCAGGTCTGAGACACTGGGAGGGTGATCTCCCGAATCGACCTGCGCGGTGACGCCCTCCCCGAGGGCGGCGCCCTGCGCGATCTGCTGCCCCGTGCCGAGTTCGACGTGGAAGCCGCCCTGGAGAAGGTGCGGCCCATCTGCGAGGACGTACGCCATCGCGGCACCGCGGCGCTGATCGATTGTGCGCGGCGGTTCGACGGCGTCGAGATCACCCGCGTACGGGTGCCCGACGAGGCCCTGCGCGAGGCCCTCGACGGGCTGGACCCGGCCGTGCGGGCCGCTCTGGAGGAGTCCATCCGGCGTGCCCGGATCGTCCACCGCGAACAGCGCCGCACCGATGTCACGACCAAGGTCGTCCCCGGCGGCACGGTCACCGAACGCTGGGTGCCCGTCGAGCGGGTGGGGCTCTACGTCCCCGGCGGCCTGGCGGTCTACCCGTCCTCCGTCGTCATGAACGTCGTCCCGGCGCAGGAGGCCGGGGTCACCGGCATCGCCGTCACCTCCCCGCCGCAGAAGGAGTTCGGCGGCCGGCCGCACCCGACCATCCTCGCCGCCTGCGCCCTGCTCGGCGTCGACGAGGTCTACGCCGCCGGCGGCGCCCAGGCCATCGCGATGTTCGCGTACGGCACCGAGGAGTGCCTGCCGGTCAACCTCGTCACGGGCCCCGGCAACATCTACGTCGCCTCCGCCAAGCGCCTGCTCAAGGGACGCATCGGCATCGACGCCGAGGCCGGCCCCACCGAGATCGCGGTCCTCGCGGACGCCACCGCCGACCCCGAGCACGTCGCCGCCGACCTGATCAGCCAGGCCGAGCACGACACCCTGGCCGCGGCCGTGCTGGTCACCGACTCCGCCGAGCTCGCCGACGCCGTCGACGAGGCCCTCAAGCGGCAGGTCGCCGCCACCAAGCACATCGAGCGGATCACCGAGGCGCTGGGCGGCCGGCAGTCCGCGACCGTCCTCGTCGACGGCATCGACGAGGGCCTCACGGTCGTGGACGCCTACGGCGCCGAACACCTGGAGATCCAGACCGCCGACGCCTCCGCCGTCGCCGCCCGGGTCCGCAACGCCGGCGCGGTCTTCGTCGGCCCCTGGGCCCCGGTCTCGCTCGGCGACTACTGCGCCGGCTCCAACCACGTCCTGCCCACCGGCGGCTGCGCCTGCCACTCCTCCGGCCTGTCCGTGCAGTCCTTCCTGCGCGGCATCCATGTCGTGGACTACTCGCGCGACGCGCTGGCCGAGGTCGCCCACCATGTGGTGACCCTCGCCGAGGCCGAGGACCTCCCGGCCCATGGCGCCGCGCTGAAGGCCAGGTTCGAATGGAAGGTCCCGCAGAGCAAGTGAGCAGGCACGTGACCCGTATCGACGACCTCCCCATCCGGGACGAGCTGCGCGGCCAGTCCCCCTACGGCGCGCCGCAGCTGGACGTCCCGGTGCGCCTGAACACCAACGAGAACCCCTACCCGCTGCCCGAACCGCTGGTCCGGCGGATCGCCGAGCGGGTGACCGAGGCCGCCCGGCAGCTCAACCGCTACCCCGACCGGGACGCGGTCGAGCTGCGCGAGGCGCTGGCCCGCTACCTCACCGGCACCGGCGGCCACCCGGTCACCCGGGAGCAGATCTGGGCCGCCAACGGCTCCAACGAGGTCATCCAGCAGCTGCTGCAGACCTTCGGCGGCCCCGGCCGCACGGCCCTCGGCTTCGAGCCGTCGTACTCCATGCACGGGCTGATCTCCCGCGGCACGGGCACCGGCTGGATCTCCGGCCCGCGGGGCGCCGACTTCACCATCGACGTCGAGGCGGCGCGGGCGGCCATCGCCGAGCAGCGGCCCGACGTGGTCTTCATCTGCTCGCCGAACAACCCCACCGGCACCGCCGTCGAGGCGGAGACGGTGCTGGCGCTGTACGACGCCGCGCAGGCGGCGCGGGCCGACGGCGCCGGGGCCCTGGTGGTGGTCGACGAGGCCTACGGCGAGTTCAGCCACCGCCCCTCGCTGCTGCCGCTGATCGAGGGCCGGCCGAATCTGGTGGTCTCGCGGACCATGTCCAAGGCGTTCGGCGCGGCCGGACTGCGGCTGGGCTATCTGGCCGCCGATCCCGCCGTGGTCGACGCCGTCCAGCTCGTGCGGCTGCCTTACCACCTCTCGTCCGTCACCCAGGCCACCGCGCTCGCCGCGCTGGAGCACACCGACACCCTGCTGAAGTACGTCGAGCAGCTCAAGGCCGAGCGGGACCGCCTGGTCACCGAGCTGCGGGCGAGCGGCTGCCAGGTCGTCGACTCCGACGCCAACTTCGTGCAGTTCGGTCTCTTCGACGACGCGCACGCCACCTGGCAGGCGATCCTCGACCACGGCGTGCTGGTCC
The DNA here is from genome assembly GCF_004122735.1 of Streptomyces sioyaensis. Taxonomy (GTDB): domain Bacteria; phylum Actinomycetota; class Actinomycetes; order Streptomycetales; family Streptomycetaceae; genus Streptomyces; species Streptomyces sioyaensis. The sequence continues at coordinate 57,285 of NZ_SDIF01000033.1, forward strand.
GTGACAACGGCGTACCGGGCTGGCTGCGGGTCACCGCCGGCACCCCGGCCGAGAACGACGCGTTCCTCGACGCGGTTCGTGCAGTACTGAAGGAGAGCAAGCGATGACCCGCGTAGGACGCGTGGAGCGCACCACGAAGGAAACGTCCGTGCTCGTCGAGATCGATCTCGACGGCCGGGGCGAGGTGGAGGTGTCGACCGGGGTCGGCTTCTACGACCACATGCTCGACCAGCTCGGCCGGCACGGCCTGTTCGACCTGAAGGTCAAGACCGACGGCGATCTGCATATCGACACCCACCACACCATCGAGGACACCGCCCTCGCGCTGGGTGCCGCCTTCAAGCAGGCCCTCGGCGACAAGTCCGGCATCTACCGCTTCGGTAACTGCACCGTCCCGCTGGACGAGTCGCTGGCCCAGGTGACCGTCGACCTCTCCGGCCGCCCGTATCTGGTGCACACCGAGCCGGAGAACATGGCGCCGATGATCGGCAGCTACGACACGACCATGACCCGGCACATCTTCGAGTCGTTCGTCGCCCAGGCCCAGATAGCGCTGCACATCCACGTGCCGTACGGCCGCAACGCCCACCACATCGTGGAGTGCCAGTTCAAGGCGCTGGCCCGGGCGCTGCGCTACGCCAGCGAGCGGGACCCGCGGGCGGCCGGCATCATCCCGTCCACGAAGGGCGCGCTGTGAACGGCCTGTCGACCGTCTTCATCCTGCTCGGCCTCTTCCTCCTCGGCGGCGTCTACTCCTTCTGGAAGCAGCAACTCCCCAAGAGCCTGATCGTGCTGTTGTCCGTCGGCTCGGCGCTGTGCCTGGCCGCCGGTGTGCTCCGGTTGGAGGTATGGAATTGACCGCCTCGGCACCCCGTAAGAAGGTCGTCGTCTTCGACTACGGCTTCGGCAACGTCCGCTCCGCCGAGCGCGCCCTGGCGCACGTCGGCGCCGAGGTGGAGATCACCCGGGACTTCGACCGGGCGATGAACGCCGAGGGGCTGCTGGTCCCCGGCGTCGGCGCGTTCGCCGCCTGCATGGCCGGGCTGAAGGAGGCCCGCGGCGACTGGCTCGTCGGCCGCCGGCTGTCCGGCGGGCGCCCCGTGATGGGCATCTGCGTCGGCATGCAGATCCTCTTCGGCCGCGGCATCGAGCACGGCATCGAGACCGAGGGCCTGGACGAGTGGCCCGGCACGGTCGGCCCGCTCAAGGCCGAGGTCGTCCCGCACATGGGCTGGAACACCGTCGAGGCCGCCGACGGCTCGCAGCTCTTCGCCGGGCTGCCCGCCGACGCCCGCTACTACTTCGTGCACTCCTACGCGGTGCACGACTGGGAGCTGGAGGTCGGCAACCCCCACCTCGCCGCACCGAAGGTCACCTGGGCCACCCACGGTGAGCGGTTCGTGGCCGCGGTCGAGAACGGCCCGCTGTGGGCCACCCAGTTCCACCCCGAGAAGTCCGGCGACGCCGGCGCCCAGCTCCTGACCAACTGGATCAACACCCTGTGAGCCCCTTGATGCCGAAGCTCGAACTCCTCCCCGCCGTCGACGTCCGCGACGGCCAGGCCGTCCGCCTCGTCCACGGCGAGTCCGGCTCCGAGACCTCCTACGGCGACCCGCTGGAGGCGGCCCTCGCCTGGCAGCGGGCCGGCGCCGAATGGCTGCACCTCGTCGACCTCGACGCGGCCTTCGGCACCGGCGACAACCGGGCGCAGATCGCCCAGGTCGCCCGGTCCATGGACATCAAGGTCGAGCTGTCCGGCGGTATCCGCGACGACGACACGCTCGCCGCCGCGCTCGCCACCGGCTGCCGCCGGGTCAACCTCGGCACCGCCGCGCTGGAGACCCCCGAGTGGGTCGCCAAGGTCATCGCCGAGCACGGCGAGAAGATCGCGGTCGGCCTGGACGTGCGCGGGACGACGCTGCGCGGCCGCGGCTGGACCCGCGACGGCGGCGACCTCTACGAGACGCTGGCCCGCCTCGACGCCGAGGGCTGCGCCCGCTACGTCGTCACCGACATCAACAAGGACGGCACCCTCCAGGGCCCCAACCTGGAGCTGCTGCGGAACGTCTGCGCGGCCACCGACCGCCCCGTCGTCGCCTCCGGTGGCGTCTCCTCCCTCGACGACCTGCGGGCGCTCGCCACGCTGGTACCCGAAGGTGTGGAGGGCGCGATCGTCGGCAAGGCGCTCTATGCGAAGGCGTTCACCCTCGAAGAGGCGCTGGCAGCAGTGTCGTAACGGCGAACGAAAGGCCGCGTGATGACCATCGAGCGCGTACGGACCGACAACCCCTGGGAAGACAAGATCGGCTTCGCGCGCGCCGTGGCGGCCGGCGACCGGGTCCTGGTCGCCGGCACGATGCCACTGGTCGACGGCGTGCTCCAGGGGGAGGGCGACCCCTACGTCCAGACCCGGACCGCCCTCACCAACGCGCTGGCCGCGCTCACGCCCTTCGGCCTGGGCGCCGACGCGGTACTGCGGACCCGGCTGTACCTCACCCACCTCCGCGACGTGGACGCGGCCGGCCGCGCCCACCGGGAGCTGTTCGAGGCCACCCCGCCGGTCGCGACCCTGGTCGTGGTCTCCGGCTTCGTCGACTCCCGCGTCCTGGTCGAAGTAGAACTCGAAGCATTCCGCGAACAGTCAGAAAGGCCCTCCCACCCATGACCCTGGCGGTCCGAGTCATCCCTTGCCTGGACGTCGACAACGGCCGGGTCGTCAAGGGCGTCAACTTCCAGAACCTGCGGGACGCCGGCGACCCGGTCGAGATGGCGAAGATCTACGGCGAGGAGGGCGCCGACGAGCTGACCTTCCTCGACATCACCGCCTCCTCCGGCAACCGCGAGACCACCTATGACGTGGTCCGCCGCACCGCCGAGCAGGTCTTCATCCCGCTCACCGTCGGCGGCGGCGTGCGCACCCCCGACGACGTGGACAAGCTGCTGCGGGCCGGCGCCGACAAGGTCGGCGTCAACACCGCAGCCATCGCCCGGCCCGACGTGATCCGCGAGATCGCCGAGCGCTTCGGCAGCCAGGTCCTGGTGCTGTCGGTCGACGCCCGCCGCACCGACGCCGGCACCCCCTCCGGGTTCGAGGTCACCACCCACGGCGGCCGCCGCGGCACCGGCATCGACGCCGTCGAATGGGCCCACCGCGCCGCCGCCCTCGGCGCCGGCGAGATCCTGCTGAACTCCATGGACGCCGACGGCACCAAGGACGGCTACGACGTCGAGATGATCGAGGCGGTCCGCAAGCACGTCACCGTCCCGGTGATCGCCTCCGGCGGCGCCGGCCGGCTGGACGACTTCGCCCCGGCCGTCGCGGCCGGCGCCGACGCGGTGCTCGCCGCCTCCGTCTTCCACTTCGGCGACCTGCGCATCGGCCAGGTCAAGGACGCCCTCCGGAGCGCGGGGCACCCGGTGCGCTGACCCGAAGGCCGCCGCCCCGGAGCCTGCTGACACGAAGATCATTGACGCGTAGGCTCCGCCCATGAGCCGTGTCAACGATGTAGGTGGCCAGACCGGGTTCGGGGCGCTGGAGATCGAGGCGGACGAGCCGCCGTTCCACGCCGACTGGGAGGCGCGGGTGTTCGCGCTCAACTCCACGTTGGTACGGAACGGGGTGTACCGGCTCGACGAGTTCCGGGACGCGGTCGAGCGGATGGCACCGCAGCAGTATCTGGCGGCGTCGTACTACGAGCGGTGGCTGCTCGCGATCGAGACGCTGCTGGCCGAGCGGGGGCTGCTCGGTGCGGGCTGAATTCCGGGCGGGGGAGCGGGTGCGGGTGCGCCCCGGCGACCCCGCGGGGCACAACCGGGCGCCGCGCTATGTGCGCGGCCAGGTGGGGCGGATCGTCGAGTGCCAGGGCAGCTGGGAGCTCGCGGACGAGGTGGCGGCAGGGGTGGCCGAGCCCCGGGTGGAGCCCGTCTACACCGTGGCCTTCACCGCGGGCGACCTGTGGGGCGAGGGCGGTCATCAGGTCACGGTCGACCTCTGGGAGTCGTACATCGAGCGGGTACGGGAGGACGGGACATGAGCGGCGAGCACACGAGTGCGCCGGTGGCGGCGCGGGTGCGGCGGCTGGAGGAGCGGCTGATCGAGGCCGGGGTGGTCGCACAGGAGCAACTGGACGCGTCCCTCGCCGCGATGCTGAAGGGCGCCTCGCCGGTCAACGGAGCGCGGATCGCGGCGCGGGCCTGGACCGACGAGGGGTTCCGGGAGCGGCTGCTGACCGACGCGAACGCGGCGCTGCCCGAGGTGGGGCTGTCGATGGCGGGCGGCATCCAGGAGCAGCGGCTCAAGGTCGTCGAGAACACCGCCACCACGCACCACGTCCTGGTGTGCACGCTGTGCTCCTGCTATCCGGTCGGGCTGCTGGGGCCGTCGCCGTCCTGGTACAAGAGCGAGGCCTACCGCTCGCGGGTGGTACGGGAACCGCGGGCCGTGCTGGCCGAGTTCGGGCTGGTGCTGCCGGACGACACCGCGATCACCGTGTGGGACTCCAGCGCGGAGAGCCGCTACATGGTCCTGCCCCGGCGGCCCGCCGGCACCGCGGGGTACAGCGAGCCGGAGCTGGCCGCGCTCGTCACCCGCGAGGGGCTCATCGGGACCGCCGCGGTCTGACTCAGCGCCCGGTGCGCGCCGCCCGGAGGAACGCGCGGTTCATCGTGGTGATGCTGAACAGCTCGATGCCCTTGGGACAGGCGGGGGCGCACAGTTGACGACGGCCGACCAGCCGCCGCGCTTCAGGTGCACGACGGACGCTACGGCACCCTGCCAGATGCGCGGCACCATTGCTGACGACCTGGCAGCCGGGTGACCGGGCCGGTCATCCGCGGCCGCCGGGCGCGGCCCCGTGGCAGGGCTCCGGGGCCGGTCGTAGGCTGGCCGCATGTCGACCCATGCGAAGCGTGAACGGCTCCTTCTCGCCGACCTGTTGGAGAGCGCCGGCCCCGAGGCGCCGACGCTGTGTGAGAACTGGAGCGCGCGGGACCTGGCCGCGCACGTGGTGGTGCGCGAACGGCGCGCCGACGCGGCCGCCGGGGTCCTCGTCAAGCCGCTGGCCGCACGGCTCCAGCGGGTGCAGGCGGAGTTCGCCGCCAAGCCGTACGAGGAGCTGATCCAGCTGATCAGGACCGGGCCGCCGAGGATGTCGCCGTTCGCACTGAAGCAGCTCGACGAGGTGTCCAACACCGTCGAGTTCTACGTGCACACCGAGGACGTGCGGCGGGCGCAGCCGGACTGGTCCGCGAGGGAGCTCGACCCCGTCTTCGCGGACGCCCTGTGGTCCCGGCTGGAGCGGATGGCCCGGGTGCTGGGCCGCAAGTCGCCGGTGGGCCTGGTGCTGCGGCGGCCGGACGGGCGGACGGCGGTCGCCCATCGCGGCACCCCGGTGGTCACGGTCGTCGGCGAGCCGGGCGAGCTGACCATGTTCGCCTTCGGCCGGCAGGAGGCGGCCGACGTGGCGCTGGACGGCGACAAGGAGGCGATCGACCGGCTGCTGACGGCAAAGCTGGGGGTCTGACCGCCCGCGTGCCCGCTCCTGCCGTCCGGGGCCGAGCGCACACCTGGGGCCCGTCCGACGGGTCAGGGTCGGACAGGCCCTACAGCCGGAACACCACGACCACGATGGCCACGGCCACCGCCACCGCCGCCGCGCACACCGCCCCCAGCACCCGCGCGGCCACCCGCGCGGCACGGTCCGGGTCCGGCGGCGGTGGCGGCAGGGGCGGCTCCTGAGGATGCATGTGTGCAGGATGCCGCACGGCACAATGGACGCATGACCCGCAGCCGCACCACCGCCCCCGGCCAGGCCCCCGCTGCCGCCTCCGCCCTCGACCCGGCCATCGCCGCCCGCCTCAAGCGCGGCGCCGACGGCCTGGTCCCCGCCATCGCCCAGCAGTACGACACCGGCGAGGTGCTGATGCTGGGGTGGATGGACGACGAGGCGCTGCACCGCACCCTGACCACCGGCCGCTGCACGTACTGGTCCCGCAGCCGCCAGGAGTACTGGGTCAAGGGCGACACCTCCGGCCACGTCCAGCACGTGAAGTCGGTGGCGCTGGACTGCGACGCCGACACCGTCCTGATCAAGGTCGATCAGGTCGGCGCCGCCTGCCACACCGGCGACCGCACCTGCTTCGACGCCGACGTCCTGGCCGCCGAGGCCGGGCCCGACCAGTAGGCTCCGCTGCCATGACCACGGGAACCACCGGCACCGCCACTCCGGACCTCGACACCTTCCGCACCCTCGCCAAGGACCGTCGGGTCATCCCCGTCACCCGGCGCCTGCTCGCGGACGGCGACACACCGGTCGGGCTCTACCGCAAACTCGCCGCGGAACGCCCCGGCACCTTCCTCCTGGAATCCGCCGAGAACGGCCGTACGTGGTCGCGCTACTCCTTCATCGGCGTCCGCAGCGCCGCCACCCTCACCACCCGCGACGGGCAGGCGCACTGGCTCGGCACCCCGCCCGTCGGCGTCCCCACCGGCGGCGACCCGCTCCAGGCGCTGCGCGCCACCGTCGAGGCGCTGCACACCCCCCGCGACCTCATCGAGGGCGCGGGACTGCCGCCGTTCACCGGCGGCATGGTCGGCTACCTCGGCTACGACATCGTGCGCCGCCTGGAGAAGATCGGCGAGCAGACCAGCGACGACCTCCGGCTGCCCGAGCTGACCATGCTGCTCACCTCCGACCTCGCCGTCCTCGACCACTGGAACGGCACGGTCCTGCTGATCGCCAACGCGATCAACCACAACGACCTCGACACCGGTGTCGACGAGGCCTACGCCGACGCCGTGGCCCGACTGGACACCATGGCCTACGACCTCGCCCGGCCCGCCCCCGCCAGCGCCGCCGCGATGCCGCCGTCCGCGGTCCCGCCGTTCACCGCCGAGTGGGGCGGCCCGGCCTTCCAGGACGCCGTCGAGGACATCAAGGAGCGCATCCGGGCCGGCGAGGCCTTCCAGGTCGTGCCCTCCCAGCGCTTCGAGACGCCGTGCACGGCGAGCGCGCTGGACGTCTACCGGGTGCTGCGGGCCACCAACCCCAGCCCGTACATGTACCTCTTCCGCTTCGAGGGCGGCGAGGGCGCCGAGGAAGGCGCCTTCGACGTGGTGGGCTCCAGCCCGGAGGCGCTGGTCAAGGTGGAGGGCGGCCGGGCCACGGTCCACCCCATCGCCGGCACCCGCCCGCGCGGCGCCACCGTCCAGGACGACCAGGCCCTGGCCGAGGAGCTGCTGGCCGACCCCAAGGAGCGCGCCGAGCATCTGATGCTGGTCGACCTGGGCCGCAACGACCTGGGCCGGGTCTGCGAGCCGGGCAGCGTGGAGGTCGTCGACTTCATGTCCATCGAGCGCTACAGCCATGTGATGCACATCGTCTCCACGGTCACCGGGCAGGTGGCCGAGGGCCACAGCGCCTTCGACGTGCTCACCGCCTGCTTCCCCGCCGGCACCCTCTCCGGGGCGCCCAAGCCGCGCGCCCTGCAGATCATCGAGGAGCTGGAGCCGACCCGGCGCGGGCTGTACGGCGGCTGCGTGGGCTACCTCGACTTCGCCGGCGACTCCGACACCGCCATCGCGATCCGCACGGCCCTGCTCCGGGACGGCACCGCCTACGTCCAGGCGGGCGCCGGAGTGGTCGCCGACTCCGACCCGGTGGCCGAGGACACGGAGTGCCGCAACAAGGCGGCCGCCGTGCTGCGCGCCGTGCACACCGCCAACCACCTGGGAAAGTGACCGGCCGCACGCCCCGCACCCACCCCGCGCACCGGACCCCGCCGGCCGGTGCGCGATAGTGGTGCCCGTGAGTGCCGTACCCCAGACCCGTACCGACGTCCCGTCCGCGGGCGAGCCGGCCGCCGCGCCGGCCAGCCGCGCACGCGGCGCCACGCGCAGTCTCGCCCTCGCCCTGCTGGCCGGCGCGGCCGGCGCGGGCCTGGCGCTGCTGGCCTCCGGCCGAATCTGGGCCCGGGGCTCCGCGGAGCTCGCCCAGGGCGCGCTGCCGCGCAGCGTGACCGGCGCCGATGTGACCGGGGTGCCCGGCGCGCTGGCCGTCGTCGGCCTGGCCGCGCTGGTCGCGGTCTTCGCTGTGCGCCGGGTCGGCCGGATCGCGGTCGCCGCGCTGCTCACGCTCAGCGGCGCGGGCATCGCCGTCGCCGCCGTGCTGGGCAACTCCGACACCTCCGCGCTGCGGGAGAAGGCCGCCACCGCGGTCGGCCTGACCGGCGCCGGTGTGCATCACGTCACGCACACCGGCTGGCCGTGGGTGGCCGCGGCCGGCGGCGGGCTGCTGCTGGTCGCCGGGCTGCTGGCGCTGGTGTACGGACGCCACTGGCCTGCGATGTCGGGCCGGTACGAGCGCACGCCCGGCGGCGCCCGCGGCCCGCGCCGGGCCCCGGCCCCGCCGGATCTGGACCGTCCGGAGGAGATCTGGAAGTCCCTGGACCGCGGTGAGGACCCCACCCGGTAAAGGTGCTCCGCGCGGCATCGGTGACAATGGGCGACGAGGATCACCGCGCCCCGAACCCCGGCGCGACAGAGCAACGAGGAGCATTCATGTCGAGCAGTGGCCACGGACACACCCCCGCCGCCTGGACGGGCGTCATCATCTCGTTCATCGGCTTCTGCGTCTCCGGAGCCTTCATCGTGCTGGGGAACGTGCCCGGCTTCTGGGCCGGCATCGTGCTGATCGGCCTCGGTGCCGTGGCCGGCGGTCTGATGCGTGCGGCTGGCATGGGCCAGGAGCCCCGCCGCGCCAAGCCCGCTTCCCCGGCGCAGGCCCAGCCGCAGGAGGGCTGAGCTCCCGCTCCCGTGGCGCCGCCCGGCGCCACCCCGCAGTTCCCTTCGAAGGCGCCGCTTCCCGGCCCGTACGCACCCGTGGTGCCGTACCCGCCGTCCGTGCCCGCTCCGTACGGCGGCCGAGAAGCTGCGCCTTCGCGCACACCGCCGCACAATCGGCACGTGAGCGATCCCGTGGCGCACCCGGCCCCCCGGCGGAGCGCGCTGCCCCGCCGTCTCGCGGCACCCCTGGGCGCCCTGACCGCCGCCCTCGCGGCATTCGTCTACGTCGGCGCCGTCGATCCGCACGAGCCCGGCCACTATCCGGTGTGCCCGCTGCTGCATCTGACCGGCCTGTACTGCCCGGCCTGCGGCGGGCTGCGCAGCGCCCATGACGTCGTCCACGGAGATCTCCCCGCGGCCCTGGGCGCCAACGCCCTCGCGGTGGCCGGGTACGCCGCCTGTGCGGTCTTCTGGGCGGTCTGGCTCACCCGTGCGGTGCGGGGCCGCCCGACGGCGGGCCCCCGGCCGCGGGCCGTCCACTGGTGGGCGCTGGCCGGGCTGCTGCTGGTCTTCACCTTCGTCCGCAACCTCCCCGCCGGCAGCGCGCTGGCCCCGTGACCGCGGCCGGGCGAGGCGGCCGCACAACCTCCCCGTCACCGGCAAATGTCCAGGTCGTGGGACTGCGGTCCACCGGATGCGAGACCTGCATGCCATGGCGGATACCATCGAAGGACCGGGTGGGACGGCTCGTCCCCACGGGTGACTGTCCACCTCCCCCGCTCAAGAAGGAGGCCGCTCGCGTGAGTGTGCTCGACGAGATCATCGACGGGGTCCGCGCCGACCTCGCGGAGCGGCAGGCCCGCGTCACTCTCGACGAGCTCAAGGAGCGGGCCCGCAAGGCGCGCCCCGCGAAGGACGGCGTCGCGGCCCTCAAGGGCGAGAGCGTGACGGTGATCTGCGAGGTCAAGCGCTCCAGCCCCTCCAAGGGCGCGCTCGCCGCGATCGCCGACCCGGCCGGCCTGGCCGCCGACTACGAGGCGGGCGGCGCGGCGGTCATCTCCGTCCTCACCGAGCAGCGCAAGTTCGGCGGTTCGCTGGCCGACCTGGAGGCCGTCCGCGCCAAGGTCGACATCCCCGTCCTGCGCAAGGACTTCATCGTCACCGCCTACCAGTTGTGGGAGGCCCGGGCCTACGGCGCCGACCTCGCGCTGCTGATCGTCTCCGCGCTGGAGCAGGAGGCGCTGGTCTCGCTGATCGAGCGGGCCGAGTCGATCGGGCTCACGCCGCTGGTCGAGGTGCACGACGAGGACGAGGTCGCCCGCGCGGTGGACGCCGGCGCCAGGATCATCGGCGTCAACGCCCGCAACCTCAAGACCCTGGAGGTCGACCGCGGCAACTTCGCCCGGGTCGCCCCCGAGATCCCCGACCACATCGTCAAGATCGCCGAGTCCGGTGTCCGCGGACCGCACGACCTGATCGCCTACGCCAACGACGGCGCGGACGCGGTGCTGGTCGGCGAGTCGCTGGTCACCGGCAAGGACCCCCGGACCTCGGTCGCCGACCTGGTCGCCGCGGGCTCCCACCCGGCGATCCGGCACGGCCGCTCCTGAGCGCCCGCCCCCAGGACAGGACACCCACCCCGACATGACCGCCGCGCGGGGGCCCGGCAGCCGCGGTGCCACGAGGGCAGCGCGGAGCACTTGGCCTCGGGGC
>NZ_SDIF01000034.1 GCF_004122735.1 Streptomyces sioyaensis
CTTGGTGACCGCGCCGCCGCCGGTCCACGGCCCGCCCCGGCGCCCTGCCCCAGCCCGGCGGGCCGTGGACCGGCGGCGGCGCGGTCACCAAGACCACCGGCCGGGTGTTCTTCACCTACCAGGGCCGCACGGCCGCCTGCTCCGGCGACGCGGTGACCAGCGGCAACAAGAGCACGGTGATCACCGCGGGGCACTGTGTGAAGCTGGGCGGCGTCTGGCACACCAACTGGGTCTTCGTCCCCGGCTACCACGACGGCCAGTCCCCGTACGGCAAGTGGGCGGCCACCAAGACGCTCTCCACTCCCCAGTGGACGGCGAGCGAGGACATCAACTACGACGTGGGCGCCGCGGTCGTCGCCCCGCTCGACGGCAAGAAGCTCACCGACGTCGTCGGCGGCCAGGGCCTGTCCTTCAACTCCGGCTACAACAAGGCGATGTACGCCTTCGGCTTCCCCGCGGCCGCCCCGTACGACGGCAGCAAGCTCATCTACTGCGGCGGCACCACCTTCAAGGACCCGCTGTTCTCCGGCGACCACGGTCTGGACTGCAACATGACCGGCGGCTCCAGCGGCGGCCCCTGGCTCGCCTCGTTCGACGAGAAGACCGGCACCGGTCTGCAGACCTCGGTGAACAGCTTCGGCTACCAGTTCTGGCCCCACACCATGTTCGGCCCGTACTTCGGCGACGACGCGAAGAACCTCTACACGACGGCCCAGGCGACCTGACCGGCACCCTCAGGGCCGTACCGCCATTCGGGTGACCCACGAGGGGCGCCCGGCGCCCGAAGGCCCGCCCGGCGCCCCTCGGACGCCGGGCGGGCTCCGTCGGCCGGTCCCCCTCAGCGGTGCGACATCTCCCGCAGGGAGTCGAGCAGTTCGGTGCCGTTGGGGACCCCCAGACCGGTGCAGGCGTTCCAGCCGGGGGCGGCGCGGAAGGCACCGTTGGAGCCATCGGTGATCTCGCGGAAACCGCGTGCGGTGTGCCCCGGTGTGGCACCGGCGTACAGCAGCGGCTGGATCATGCCCAGCGGGCGCCCGAGTGCCTGCACCAGCCGGCAGACCAGGGCCGCCCAGAGAGGAGCCACGGCACTGGTGCCGCCGATCACGGAGCGGTGGCCGTCCACGAGCACCTGATAGCCGGTGGCCGGGTCGGCGACGCCCGACACATCCGGTACGCCACGGCCCGGGGGGCTCCCGTTGTGCGGGACACCGGCGGTGGTCTGCCACGACGGAAGACCGAACGCCGCGCTGACGCCGCCGCCGGTGGCACCGTCGGCGGCCCTCCCGCCCCACACCCGCTCATGGTGCACCTGGCCGGTGGTCGGGTCGGCGTCGAGCCGGGTGCCGCCGCAGGCCAGCGCATGCGGGCTGGAGGCCGGGAAGTCGGTGTGCGGCAGTCCGTCGCCGACCCCGTCCCCGCTGCCGTCGTCACCCGCCGCGGCACACACGGTCACGCCGAGCGCCGCGGCATCGGCGAGCGCCTCGTCGAAGACCATCCGGGCCTGGTCGGTCCACAACTCCTCGGCTGCTCCCCAGCTGATGCTCAGTGCGGCCGGCGTCGGGGTGGCGTGGACGGCGGCGCTCACCGCGTTGACGAAGCCCTGGTCGGTGTTGTGCGCGAAGTACACCTTCTGCTCCGCGCCGGGCGCCAGGGCGCCCGCGACCTCGATGTCCAGCAGCACCTCGCCGTCGGCCCCGTCGGGGTCGCGGCCCGGCACATTGCGGGCGGTCCCGACACTCACCGCGGTCACCCGGGGGATGCTCGGCAGGTCCAGCGAGGCGAAGTAGGTGTCGAGTTCGGCCCCGGCGAAGCCGCCGCCGAGTTCGATGATCGCCAGGGTCTGGCCGCTGCCGTCGGTTCCGGGCGGGAAGTGGTAGACCTCGGCCAGCTGCGACGGCTTGTAGGAGATCCGGTGGGTCTTTTTCCCGGCCCGCCGCAGATGGGGACGGGCCTGCGGCCGGTCGTCCAGTCCGAGCACCGCGACGACCACGCCCGCCAGCTCGGCGGGCACCTCCAGCGGGCCCTCGCGGTGGCGGTGCTCGACGGGGTCGCCGCCGGTCGGGTCGGGGCTGGCCGCGCGGGCCAGCCGGGTCCGGAACGCCGCGGCCATCTCGTCCGCCGTGCCGGTCACCTTGGCCCGGCGGGACGCCAGATCGACGTCGGTCACCCGCACCCCGAGGCGGCCCAGCACCTCGCGCAGCAGCTCGGCGTCGGCCGGGTCCGCACCGTACTGCCGGGCCAGCTCGGCCTGCGGGATCGTCTCGGGGCCCGTGATCAGCTCATGGGGGACCTCGGCCTTGCGGCGCAGTACGACGGTGGCTTCGATAGGCGTCGAGCCGTCTAGGGGGCCCGCCGGGCGCGCCTCGGGCGCGATCGAGCGCTCACTGCCAGGCACCTGGACAAATCGCTCATTCATAGCACAAATTATCGACCCAACCATGGCGGAGCCGCACCCCGAGAATCCCCGACAAGGCGCCCTGCCGCCCTACGGCGGGCCCCTCCCGCGCCATATCGGCCTCTACGGGCTCGTCGCTGCCGCAACTTCTCCACGCGGTCCGGCAGTTCGTCCACCCGCCACGCGGGCAGCGCGCCGGAGAACTCCACGGTCATCCGGTAGCCGACCGGAACGTCGTCGTCGTACACATCGACCCGCGCCGGGGGCTTGTCGGTGGCCTGCACCGTCACGTCGACGAGCAGCCGAGCGCGACGCAAGCAGGGCTGGCGGGAGCACACCGGTGCCCGGCGGGAGGGCTGTCCGCGGAGAGCGCTTCGAGCAGGCTGCCGGCGTGCAGGTTCGGCAGCGCGCGAGCCACATCGGCCAGCGCCACCATGCCCACCAGCCGGCGACCGTCGATGACCGGGAGGCGGCGGACCTTGTGGCCGGCCATCGTCCGGAAGATTTCGTCCGCGTCGTCGTCCGCGCCGATGGTGACCACGCCCTGCGCGAGTTCCCCGGCTTTCGTCTGCTGGGGGTCCTTGCCCTTGCCGAGAACCTTGATCACGATGTCCCGGTCCGTCAGCACGCCGAGGAGGCTGCCGTCACTGCCGCGAATCGGCAACGCCCCGACGCCCAGCCGGGTGAGGGTGCATGCCGCGTCCAGGACGGTGTCCTCGGCGTCGATGCACTCCACTCCTGGGGTCATGATGTCGCGTGCCACAGGCATAGCGTCCGCCTTGGTGAGATCTCGGGGTTCAGCCGGGGCGCAACGAACCGGAGCGCCCGAAAACGTCTCCTCCCCAACCGGGTAGCGCTCTGCACCGACCGGCAGGGGCGGGCCGAGCGGGCCGCGCCCCTGCCGTCCGGTGCACCGGCAATGCCGTGCTTCCTGCCTTCGGTTGCCGTCAGCGGCCGACGGCCCTGCGCAGCTGCTCCTTGGTCATGGTGGAGCGGCCGTCGATGTGCTTCCTCTTGGCCTCTGCGTAGAGCTGGTCCTTCGTGGGGCTCTGGGGGCCACGGTGGGAGCGCTCGCCGCCGCGCTGGGAGGCGGACTTGGGGTCGCGGGTCGAGGTCCTGCTTGCCGACCTCGCCTCTCCCGCCCGGGCGCGTTCCTTGTTGACGGTGCGCGCGGCGATCTCCTTCGCCCGCCCCGTGGAGGTCCCGCGCTTCACGGCGCCCTCCTTGATGTGCTCGTACTGCCGCTCACGCTTACGGCTGGATCCTGCCGGCATCACACACTCCTCATGTCGCGTTCGAGATCCTTCGTCTTCCTGTGGCGGGTACCCGCATACCGGCACGAATGCGGGCGCGCGCCTCTCCCAGTCCACGACGAAACGCCTCCCGACGCGACACGAAGGAGAGCGGCGGCGCCCGCCCCGGTCCGGCTCGGCACATACGGCCGTGCGGGCGGAGAGGAGGCACGCCCATTGCTCCGAACGGGAAAGCCGTGCGCTCCGACCGGGCCACCGACGACGGCCCTCCGGGCCGGAAGCGGGGTGACGGTGAGCCGCCGGCCGCGGTGCGGCGTTCAGGCTCGCACCCGGTTGCGGAAGAGGGGGCGTTTGCGTGGCAGCTTGGCCGCGGCCAGAGCGAAGGTGGCGGCCAGCACGATGCTCGCGAAGACGAAGCCGTGGAGCGTTGCCGACGCCTTGATGATTCCCGCGGCGTTGGATTCCCGATCGTTGGCCGACAGGACGAGTGCTCCCGCGGCGGCGAACCCGAAGGCCCCGCCCAATTGCCGCAGGGTTTGCCGGAGGACGGAGGCATCCGCACGTTCGTCAACGGTGACGGCGCTCATCATTTCCGCACTCAGCGCGGGAATGGGCATCCCCATCCCGAGGCCGGCGACGATCATCCCGGGGACCTGCCACAGGTATGCGCCCCAGGGAAGAACGGCCGCCCAAGCGGCCGTCCCGAGGGTGGCGACCGCCACACCCCACAAGACAGGCACGCGGATCGCCTGGAAGCGCTCAAGGAGAAATCCGGAGGCGAAAGTTCCCACGGCCAGAGCAGCGACAAAAGGGAGCAGTGCCACGCCGGAGCCGAGCACCGTCAGGTGCAGAGCCTGTCGCAGATAGACGGCGCCGTGCACCAGCACGGGCAATTGGGCGGCCTGGACCAGGAACGTGACCGCCACGGCCGCGGCATAGGTGTGATTCCGCAAAAGGCCCAAATCGAGAAGAGGATGGGCGGCTCTCAGGATGACCCGGACCGAGAGAGCCAGCAGAAGCACGCCCGAGGCCAGGGCAGGAACCGTCCTCGCATCAAGGCCCCAGATTCCGCTCTGGTACAGGGCGAAGACGAGCACGACCAGTGCCGGGGTCATGAGGAACGGCTGAAGGACACGGAGCGGCTCCCCCGGAGCCTGATCGCTCAACCGCGCTTTGGCGATCGCCCACAGGACCGCTCCCGCGAGCGGAATATTGATCAGGAAGACGGAAGGCCATCCGAAGAACCGCGTCAGCAAGGCCCCCGCCAGGGGCCCGAGCACGAAGAACAGCTGGGCCACACCGGCGTAGGTGGCCAAGGCCCTGCCACGCTCGTGTTCCTCGTAGACATCTGTGATGACGGTTGTGGCGACGGGGAGCATCAGCGCGGCTCCCGCCCCCTGAACCGCTCTCGCTCCGAGGAGGAGTGAGGCAGCGGGCCCGACTGCCGGCGCCAGGGCACAACCCCCGGAGGCAACGGCAAAGAGCACGACCCCGGACCGGAAGACGGGAAGGAGACCGAACTTTCGCGTCGCCATTCCGCCGACAGGCACAAGTGCCGCCAGGGACAAGGCGTAGACGAGTACCACCCGGTGCATGGCGGACGTATTCAATTCCAGGCCTCGCGCCACCGGATCGAGAGCCACCGCGACGACCGTCACGTCGAGGAGGACCATCCCCCCGGTGCACCCCATAGCAGCAAGGACATACCGCTTGCGGGTCAGCGAGGGATCCGTGCCGGGCGAAACCAATGTGAGCCCCTAGTGAACCCGTTTGCCGTCACCGGCTCTGCTTCGCCCTTTCCGTCCGGCGCACTGGATGCGGCCAAAGCAGAGTGACGTCACCTTAGGCCGCGACACCGGCACAAGCTGACGCTGTCGGCGACAGGTCTCGGCGAACACCTGAACGCGCCCAGCTACGTACGGATGAACGTGATCGGCCGCGTGGGGCCGGGGCCTTCCGCCCCTCCGGCGCCGTCAGCTGCGCCCGGTGAGCTGCTGGCCCACCCCGAACCGGCGCAGGTCGGCGAGGACTTTCGGGTCCTGGGCGTCCAGCCAGTCGCAGAGCTGGCGGAAGGAGACCAGCCGGACGTCCTTGTATTTCTTGTCCGCCATGTGCTTGAACGCCTCCTCGACGGCGTCCATGTAAATGCCGCCGTTCCACTTCTCGAAGTGGTTGCCGATGAAGAAGGGGGCGCGGTTGGTCTCGTAGGCCCGCTTGAAGCCGTTGATGTAGGCCTCGGTGGCCTGCTTGCGCCAGCCCGGGTAGTTGACCGGCGGGGCCTTGGTGGAGTTCTTCGACTGCTGGTACATCAGGTTGTAGTCCATCGACAGGGCGTCGCGGGAATGGCCGGGGAACGGTATCCCCTGGAGCGGGAAATCCCACAGGCCCTGCTTTTTGGTGGGCCAGACCTGGAGGCCGCCGGGTGAGCTGGCGTCGTAGCGCCAGCCGAGCTTGCGTGCCGTGGGCAGCAGGTTGTCCTGGCCGAGCAGGCACGGCGTACGGCCGCCGACGAGTTCCTTGCTGTAGTCGAAGGGCAGCGGTTCGAGGTCGGTGAAACCGGTGTTGGTCCGCCACTTGGTGACGAAGTCCATGGCCTGCTTGATTTCGTCGTCCCACTGGGCGGGGGTCCAGTGCTTCACCGAGCCGGCGCCCTCGGCGCAGAAGTGGCCGTTGAAGTGGGTGCCTATCTCGTGGCCGTCCAGCCACGCCGCGCGCACGTTCTGCAGCGTCATCTTGACGTGCTCATCGGTGAGGAAGTCTATTTCGGAGTGCCCGACGGGGTTGTTCGGCGGGCGGTACATGCGCCTCTTCGACTCGGGCAGCGTATACAGCCCGGACAGGAAGAAGGTCATCGAGGCGTTGTGGTCCTTGGCGAGCTTGCGGAACCGCGGGAAGAGGCCGTTGCCCACCTCGCCGGCGCCGTCCCAGGAGAAGACCACGAACTGCGGCGGCTTCTGGCCCGGCGCCAGTTTCTCCGGTGCGTGCGGCTGGTTGGGCTGCTTTCCGGTGTACGCCGTGGAGCCGTCGCCTATCGGCTTGGCCGGTGTTTTCTGACCGGGCTTGGTTCCGACCTTGCCGGAGTCCGACGAACCAGAGGAAGAGCAGCCGGCGACGGAAATGGCGGCTGCTGCCCCTACGCCGAGTCCGAGTATTCCGCGCCGGTTGAATTCACGCATGGAACGGTCCTCATCGCATTCGTTAGGAGTTCTTGTCTGCGGGACGCCCAGAGAGAGGGGCAGGTGGGCGCCGGGGTTCCGTTGCGGACTGAAGAAGTAGAATTCTCGACGGACGGTCGCGGGGCATTCACCCTCCGAAGTCACGGGCGAGACGCAGAAAGGCGGCCCCCGGCCGAGGAATTGAGCCGGGGCGGGCCGGGTGTAGATGCGCGTGTAGTCGGCGACCACGTGGTAAGCCTCCGATGTTCCCGACGCACACGGGTCGGGAGGGGCAGCGAAGGCCGGGGCCGCGGTGGGGAGCAATCCGATCGGCACACCCATGGAGCATGACCAGGCGCAGGCGCCTGCCGTCGGAACGAACATTGCCGCAGCTCAGAGGGGACTCCTCTGAGCTGCGGCAGTGAGCGGCGGGGTGGTTCAGCGCCCAGCGGTGTGGAGTTGGCTCTTGAGGAAGGCGATGACGGTCTGCCAGGACGGGTGGGCGGGGACGGGCCGTGTGAGGTGGCCGTGGCGGGTGGTTTCCAGGGTGGCGCCACGTTGGGTGTCGGCGTCGCTGAGCATTTCCAGGAACGTGCCGTGGCCGGTGTTCGGGAAGGAGTAGAAGCGGGCGCCCTTGTGCGTGGCGGCCAGCTTGTCGAAGAGCAGACGGCTCTGGTGGTAGGGCACGAGCTGGTCCTGCTTACCGTGGAATATCAGGAACGGCGGGGTGCGCCGCTTTCCGATGTAGGTGAGCGGGCTGGCCTCGGCGACCTTGTCGGGGCAGTCGTTGATGGCGCAGCCGAGCAGCCGCGATTCGGGCGAGTTGGGGTCGGCGTGGCATTCGCCGGGGACGGAACCGTCCTCGCGCGGCGTGCAGTCGGTGAGCATGTGCGCGTCCATCTGCCGGAAGTCGATGGGCGGGTAGAACGGCAGGGCCGCCTGGACGGCGCTGGAGGGGCCGTTGACGCCGACAGTGCCTTCCAGTTCGGGAACGTCGCCGGTCACCGCGGCCATCGTGGTGGCCCAGCCGCCGGAGGACTCGCCCATGATCGCGAAGCGCCGCGGGTCCAGGTGGTACTTCGCCGCGTTGGCACGCAGCCATCGGATGGCGCCCTTGATGTCGTGCAGCTGCGCCGGGAACTGTGCCTGTGAGCTGGAGCGGACGGCCACACCGGCCACCGCGAAACCGTGCGGGTTGAGCTGAGCGGCCACCTTGTCGGCGTCCATGCGGCCGTTGTCGGCCATCCAGCCCGAGCCGTGGGTGAAGATCACCAGGGGGACCGGGGGCCGGGACTTCGGGACGTACAGATCCAGCTTGTGGCCCTGGGTGCCGGCGGGCTGGGCGGCGGCGTAGTCGAGGTCCTTGGTGACGTCGACGCCCGGTGACGCGGCCGCGGGGACGTCTCTGGACCCCAGGGTCGTGGCCACGACGGCCACCAGTGCCGTCACGAGGACGAGGAGGGGAATACTGCGGAATGGTGTGCGCACGAGGCTGCGAAACATTGCTTTCTCTCCTTTTCGAATGGGCCCGGAGGGGCTCTAAGGGGTCCGGATGGGTCCGGATGGGCTCGGAGGGGTCCGGATGGGCTCGGGTATCAGGGGTCCTCGTTGATGACGGGGTCCTCGTTGATGAGGGGATCCGCGATCGCGAAGGCGGCGTTGGCGGCGGGGACGCCGCAGTAGACGGCGGTCTGGAGCAGGACCTCCTGGATCTCGTCCGGGGTGAGTCCGTTGCGCAGCGCCGCCCGTACGTGCAGGGCGAGTTCCTTGTGGTGGCCGCCCGCGACAAGGGCGGTGAGGGTGACGCAGCTGCGACTGCGGCGGTCGAGCCCGGGCCGGGTCCAGATCTCGCCCCAGGCGTAGCGGGTGAGGAAGTCCTGGAAGGTGGCGGTGAAGGCGCTGGTGCGCGCCTGGGCACGGTCGACGTGGTCGTTGCCGAGGACCGCGCGCCGTACGGCCGTGCTCGCCGCGCAGCGGAGGTCGTCGGGTGGAGTCGGGGCCGCGAAGTGGTCCCGGAGGGCGGTGAGTACGGCGTGCGGTTGCTCGACGAGAGCGAGGTGGGAGGCGGCGGGCAGCTCCCACAGGGTGGAACCGGTGATGCCGTCGGCCAGCTCGCGGGCGTGGGCGGGCGGAGTGGCCGGATCGCCGCGCCCCGCGATCACCAGGGTCGGTGCGGTGATCCGGGGCAGCTCGGCACGCAGGTCGTAGCCGGCGAGGGCGTCGCAGCACGCCGCGTAGCCGGCCGGGTCGCTCGCGCGGAGGTCGGCGACGAGAGCGGCGGCGGTGGCCGAGTGGGTGAACCCGGGGGTGAACCAGCGGCCGGGCGCCGTTCCGACGAGGGCTTCGGTGCCCTGTGCGCGCACCAGGGCGGCGCGCTGCTGCCAGCCGCTGGGTTCGCCGAAGCGGGCCGAGGAGCAGATCAGCCCCAGCGCGGTGACCCGTTCGGGATGGTGGACGGCGAGGTGGGTGCCGACCGCTCCACCGAGCGAGACACCGGCGTAGGCGAAGCGTTCCACGCCGAGGTGGTCGGTGAGGGCGAGCACCAGGTCGGCCAGATCGGCGACGGTGGCGCCCGGAGGGATGAGCTCGGCAGGCGAGCCCCCATGCCCGGGCAGGTCCCAGCGGATCACCCGGAAGTGCCGTGCCAAGGCGGGCAGTTGGGCATCCCAGAGGGCGAGCGAGGTGCCGAGGGAGGGGCCGAGGATCAGCGCCGGGCCGTCCGAGGGGCCGTCGAGGCGGTGGTGCGGGAGGTGCTTCATGGGTGGTTCCTGTGTTCGGACCCGGTCTTGCGCGCCAGGGCGCGGTCGACCAAGGCGGCTGCTGCTCCCAGGTAGGTCGTGGGGTCGGTGAGTCGGCTCATGCGGTCGAGATGGCCCGCCAGGGCCGGTTCCTCCGCCAGCACGGCGGCCAGGCTCCGCCGCTCGGCGGCGGCCCGGTGGGCGGCGCGGGTGAGGAGTTCCCTGGCCGGCTGGCGACCGAGCAGGGCGCCGAGTTCGACAGCGAGGCGTTCGCTGACGATCAGGCCCCCGGTGACGTGCAGGTTGTCGTGCATCCGGGCGCTGAGGACCCGGAGGCTGTCGACAAGTTCGGCGGCGTCGCGGGCCGCCCCGCCGGCCAGCCGGAGCAGGGCGCGCAGGGTCTGCCACTCGGCGTGCCAGGCACCGGCCGGCCGTTCGTCCTCCGCGGTGAGTGCGGAGGTCAACACGGCGGCGAGAGCGGGTGCTTGGCGCGCGGCGGAGGTGATCAGCGCGGCTCGCACGGGGTTGCTCTTGTGCGGCATGGCCGAGGAATCTCCTCCGCTGCCCTCCGCCAGCTCGCCGATCTCCGTACGGGAGAGCACCAGGACGTCCACCGCGAGCTTGCCGAGCGCGCCGCAGACGAAGCCGAGCGCGCTGCCGAGGTCGGCGACCGGTGTGCGCAGGGTGTGCCAGGGCAGGACGGGCTCGGCGAGGCCGAGTTCCCGGGCGTAGGCGGCCAGCAGTGCGGGCCCGCCGGCGGGCGTCCCGGTCGGCGTTCCGAGCGCCGCCGTCGTCCCGGCTCGCGTTTCGAACGCCGCCAATGTTCCTGCCGCGCCGCCGAGTTGGGCGGGCAGGCGGACGGCGGAGAGCCGTTCGAGGCCGTCCAGGACCAGGTGGCGCCAGCCGGCTGCCTTCAACCCGAAGGTGGTCGGGACGGCGTGCTGGGTGAGGGTGCGTCCCGGCATGGGGGTGGCCCGGTGCGCCTCGGCGAGCCGTCCGAGGGTGTCGGCCGTCCGCCGCAGGTCCGCGGCCAGCAGCGGCAGCGTGCGGGCCGCCACCAGCATGGTCGCGGTGTCCATGATGTCCTGGCTGGTCGCGCCGCGGTGCACGTACGGCGCGGCGTCGGCGGGCAGGGCGGCGGTCAGGTCGGCGGCCAGCGGGATGACCGGGTTGCCGCCCCTGCGGGCACGTACGGCGATGTCCCGTACGTCGAACCGGTCGGCGTGCGCGGCCGCCGTCACGGCGTCGGCGGCCCCTCGGGGTGCGTCGCCGAGGGTGGCCTGCGCCCGGGTCAGGGCGGCCTCGGCGTCCAGCATGGCCTGGAGGAACGCGCGGTCGCCGGTGGCCGCTTCGACGTCCGACGCGACCCGGACCGGGGAGAGCAGGCCGAGGTCCGCGACGGCGTCCGGGGACGCGTCGGCCGGCCGGGCGAGAGCGTCATCGGAAGTCAAGGAAGACCGTCTCCTCAGGGCCCTGCAGCCGGATGTCGAAGCGGTGGGTGCGCGGGTCCTCCTGGGCGGCGAGCAGCGTCGCCCGCCGGCCGGGGGCGAGGGCGGCGAGCAGCGGGTCGGTGGCGGCCGGGTCGAGGTAGGCGCGGGTGTAGAGGTGGTGGAGCAGTCCGCGGGCGAACACGCAGAGGGACAGGTACGGCACGCCGGCGGGCGGGAGGGTGCGGATCGACCAGTGTCCGTCGGCGGCGGTGGCGACGCGGCCGAAGCCGGTGAAGGTGACCCCGTCGCGGCCGGCGAAGCCACCGGTGACCGGATCGCGGCGCATCGAGCCGGGCTTGCCGGCCCGCGCGTGCCCCGGCTGCCAGAACTCCAGCAGCGCGTCGGGGATCGGCGCGCCCGCCCCGTCGTACACGTAACCGTGCACGGTGATCGCGTCGGGGTGCCCGACCGGGGCGATCTCGCCGCCGCCGGGGAAGGGCAGGGCGTAGCCGTAGAACGGTCCTACGGTCTGCGAGGGGGTGGGGTGCATCAGCGGCCCTCCTCGGTCCAGGTGGCGGTGGGACCGTCGAGGACGATGTCCCAGCGGTAGCCGAGCGACCACTCGGGGACGGAGAGGTCGTGGTCGTAGGTGGCGACCAGGCGGGCGCGGGCGGCGGGGTCGGTGACGGACTGGAGGATGGGGTCGTAGGGGAAGAGCGGGTCGCCGGGGAAGTACATCTGGGTGACCAGCCGTTGGGTGAAGGCGGTGCCGAAGAGCGAGAAGTGGATGTGGGCCGGCCGCCAGGCGTTGTGGTGGTTGCGCCAGGGGTAGGCACCGGGCCTGACGGTGGTGAAGGCGTACTGCCCCTGGGCGTCGGTGAGGCAGCGGCCGACGCCGGTGAAGTGGGGGTCGAGCGGGGCGCGGTGCCGGTCGCGCTGGTGCGCGTACCGGCCGGAGGCGTTGGCCTGCCAGATTTCGACGAGCTGTCCGCGTACGGGGCGTCCGCCGCGGTCGAGGACGCGGCCGGTGACGGTGATCCGCTCACCGAGCGGTTCGCCGGTGTGCTGGCGGGTCAGGTCGGCGTCCAGCTCGGTGACGTCGGTGAGGCCGAAGGCGGGGCCGCTGAGCTCCGCCCCTTCCGGGTCCTGGACGGTGACGAGCGGCTGCCCGGGGTGGCGCAGCCGGCTGCTGCGGTAGGGGGCGTAGCCGCGGGCCGGGTGGTGGGCGGCCTCGCCGGTGGCGGCGTGTGCCGTGGCCTGCCGGGCGATCTCCCGCGAGATGTCGTGCTGGGTGAGGGTCATCGGGGCCTACCTTTCGAGGACGAGCGCGAGGCCCTGTCCCACGCCGATGCACAGGGCGGCGAGCGCGGTGCCGGAGCCCGCCGCGGCGAGTTGGTGGGCGGCGCCGCCGGTGATCCGGGCGCCGGACGCACCGAGGGGGTGCCCGAGGGCGAGCGCACCGCCGCGCGGGTTGACCACCGCCGGGTCGAGGCCCGGCCAGGCGCGCATGCAGGCCAGGGCCTGGGCGGCGAAGGCCTCGTTCAGC
The DNA here is from genome assembly GCF_004122735.1 of Streptomyces sioyaensis. GTDB lineage: Bacteria > Actinomycetota > Actinomycetes > Streptomycetales > Streptomycetaceae > Streptomyces > Streptomyces sioyaensis. Next base: position 12,518 of record NZ_SDIF01000034.1, read on the forward strand.
TCGACGGCGGTGAGGGCGTCGACGTCCCGGCCGGCCTTCGTGAGGGCTCGACGGACCGCCTCGACGGGTCCGGTGCCGAAGAACTGCGGTTCCACGCCGCTGACGGCGCAGGCGCTGATCCGGGCGAGCGGTTCGCGACCGGTGGCTTCGAGTCCGGCGGCGTCGGTGAGCAGCAGGGCGGCCGCCCCGTCGCTGAGCGGTGAGGAGTTGCCGGCGGTCACCGATCCCGTCTGCCGGAAGACCGGTGGGAGGGTGGCGAGGGCGTGGCGGGACGTGGTGTCACGGATTGATTCGTCGCGGGTGAGGTCCACGCCCTCGACCGGGACGACCTCGCTGTCGAACAGGCCGTCCCGCCAGGCGCGCGCGGCCTTGTGGTGGCTGGCGAGCGCGAAGGCGTCCTGGGCCTCGCGGGTGATGCCGTGGCGGTCGGCGACCAGTTCCGCGCCTTCGCCCAGCGAGACCGTCCACCGGTCGGGCATCTTCGGGTTGACCATGCGCCAGCCCAGGGTGGTGGAGAAGAGCTCCTGGTGGCCGGCGGGGAAGGCGCGTGGGGGCTTGGGCAGCACCCAGGGGGCACGGCTCATCGACTCCACCCCACCGGCGAGCGCGATCGAGGCGTCCCCCACGGCGATCGACCGATAGGCCTGGATCACGGCCTCCATCCCGGAGCCGCAGAGCCGGTTGACCGTCACACCGGGCACCGTGACCGGCAGTCCGGCCAGCAGCACCGCCATCCGGGCCACGTTGCGGTTCTCTTCGCCCGCACCATTGGCGTTGCCGAGGAACACGTCGTCGATCCGGGCCGGGTCGAGCCGCGGCGTGCGGTCGAGCAGGGCGCGCAGCACGCCGGCGGCGAGGTCGTCGGGGCGGACGGTGGCGAGGGCTCCGCCGTATTTGCCGACGGGCGTGCGGACGGCGTCGACGACGTAGACGTCGTGGAGGCGCTCGGTCATGGAAGGCTCCTGTTGCTGTACGGGCACGCACCGGGGTGCGTGCGTTCCCCGCGAGGTGTCGGCTGCTCAGCGGGTGGTGGGGAGGGCGACGCGGACGGGTGCGGCCGTCTTCGCCAGCACCTCGTCAGGGCCGACACCGGGGGCGGTTTCGATCAGGACGAAGCCGTCCGGCGTGATGTCGAGGACGCCGAGGTCGGTGAGGACACGGTGGACGCACGCCGTGCCGGTGAGCGGCAGGCCGCACTCGGCCACGAGTTTCGGCGTGCCGTCCTTGGCGGTGTGCTCCGTCATGACGAGGACCGTGCGGGCACCGTGGACCAGGTCCATCGCGCCGCCCATGCCCTTGACCAGCTTTCCGGGGATCATCCAGTTGGCCAGGTCTCCTCGGGCGGAGACCTGCATGGCGCCGAGGACCGCGGTGTCGACGTGGCCGCCGCGGATCATGCCGAAGGAGAGCGCGGAGTCGAAGAACGACGCCCCGGGGACCACCGTCACGGTCTCCTTGCCGGCGTTGATGAGGTCGGGGTCGACCTCGCTCTCGTACGGGTAACGGCCCACGCCCAGCAGCCCGTTCTCCGACTGGAGCACGACGTCCGCGTCGTCGGGCAGGAAACTCGGCACCAGAGTGGGCAGTCCGATTCCGAGGTTGACGTAGGAGGAGTCGGCGAGCTCGGCCGCGGCGCGGGCGGCCAGTTCGTTGCGGGTCCAGGCCATCAGGCGCGCGCCGCCTCTCGTGCCGCGCGGACGGAGACCGTCCGCTTCTCGATGTGCTTCTCGGCTGCCTGAGCGGGGGACAGCGGGAGGACCCGCTGCACGAAGACGCCCGGCAGATGGATCTCGTCGGGTCCCAGGACGCCCGGCTCGACCAGCTCCTCCACCTCGGCGACGGTGACCCGGCCGGCCATCGCGGCCAGCGGGTTGAAGTTGCGGGCGGCCTTGTGGAAGACGAGGTTGCCGTGCCGGTCGCCGCGCGCCGCGTGGACGAGCGCGAAGTCGGTGGTGAGGGCGTGCTCCAGGACGTGGCCGCGGCCGTCGAACTCGCGGACCTCCTTCGGCGGGGAGGACACCGCCACGCCGCCGTCCGGGCCGTAGCGCCAGGGAAGGCCGCCGTCGGCGACCGGGGTGCCGACGCCGGCCGGCGTGAAGAACGCCGGAATGCCCGCACCGCCGGCGCGCAGCCGCTCGGCGAGCGTGCCCTGCGGGGTCAGCTCGACCTCCAACTCGCCGCTCAGGTACTGCCGGGCGAACTCCCGGTTCCCGCCGATGTACGAGCTGGTGACCCGGGTGATCCGCCCGGCGGCCAGCAGGATGCCGAGCCCACGGCCGTCGACGCCGCAGTTGTTCGACACCACGCTCAGCCGGCCCGATCCGCGGTCGTGCACCGCCTGGATCAGCACGTTCGGCACGCCGCTGAGGCCGAATCCGCCCACGGCCAGCGAGGACCCGTCGGTGAGGTCGCCGATGGCCTCGGCGGCGGTCTGCCGGACTTTGTCCATGAGTGCCCTCAAGGTTGTTCGCGTAGTGAATGTTCGTTCATAATCTGGGGTGCCGAGAGTGTGCGCCTGCGTGCGGTGTCTGTCAACGCCCGGCTCGCACCCGCTCGGCCAGTACGGTTGCCCGAAGCCCGCTACGGAGAGCAGAGCCACCATGCCGACCACCGATGTCCGCGCACCCGCCGAAGCCGTGGGGCCGCTGATCCGCGGCATCGCCGTGCTGCGCGAACTCACCGAGGCGGACGGCCGCCAGAGCCTCGGCGGTCTCTCCCGCGGCACCGCCCTCGCCCGCTCCACGGTGGACCGGATCGCCGCCACGCTGACCCGCATGGGGTACGTCCGGCAGATAGGCCGCGACATCGCGCTCACGCCCCGGCTGATGGAGCTCGGCAACGCCTACCTCGGCGCCATCCGGCTGCCCGACCTGCTCGGCCCGCACGCGGACCGCCTCGCCGACGCCCTCGACGAGTCGGTGTCCCTCGCCGTGCCGGACCGCGACGGCATCCGGTTCGTCCACCAGGCCACCCGCCGTCGCGCGCTGTCCCTCACCTTCCGCCTCGGCGACCTGCTGCCCGCCGAACGGACCGCCCACGGGCAGGTGTTCGCGGCGGACTGGACCGAGGAGGAGTGGGCGTACTGGCGCGAGCGGTGGGCGGCGGACCCGGAGAACCTGCGCTTCCCCGCCGTCCCGCCCTTCCGCCAGCCCGCCGAGTTCCTCGCCGAGGCCGCCGCCGTCGCCCGCACGCGGGGCTGGGCGGTGGACGACCAGATGATCGAGCCGGGCCTGATCGCGCTCGTGCTGCCGGTCCGCGACGCCCAGGGGCGACAGGTCTGCGGGGTCAGCGTGGTCAGCCACACCAGTCGGCACAGCGCCCGCTCACTGCGCGAGGCCGTACTGCCCACCCTGCGCGAGACGGTGGCCGCCATGGAGGACGACCTGCGCCACGCCCCGCCGATCGAGGCGGCACGGCGGCCCGCGGACGTCGCCGGATCGGCGGCGTGGACCCAGGCGTCCAAACAGGAGCTCGGAAGGGAGTTCGTGGAGGCGCTGGCGCGGGGGCTGACCGTGCTGACCGCGTTCGGCCCCGGGCGCGCCGCGTTGCCGCTCACCGCCGTCGCCGAGGCCACCGGCCTGGCCCGGGCCACCGCCCGACGGGCCCTGATCACGCTGGAGCACCTGGGCTACGTCACCGCGCACGGGCGGGAGTTCAGCCTCACCCCCCGGGTGCTCGACCTGGGCTTCGCGCCGCTGTCGTGCGCGCCGCTGTCACGGATCGCCGAGCCCCACCTGGCCGACCTGGCCGTCGAGGTGCAGGACTCCGCCTCTCTTGCCGTGCTCGCGGGCGACGACGTCCAGTACACCGCCCGCATCGCCACCCGCCGCGTCATGAGCGTCAACATCACCGTCGGCACCCGGTTCCCCGCCTTCGTCACCTCGATGGGACGCGTGCTCCTCGCCGACCTTCCGCCCGCCGCCCGCGCGGCCCGGCTGGAACGGGCCGACCGAAGCCCCCTGACCAGCCGCACCGTCACCGACCCGGCCCGGCTGGCCCGGCTGCTCGACACGATCGCGCGGGACGGATACGCCCTGGTCGACGAGGAGTTGGAGGAGGGGCTGCGCTCGATCGCCGTGCCGATCCGCGACCGCACCGGACGGGCGGTCGCGGCCGTCAACATCGCCACGCACACCGGCCGCCGCAGCCTCGCGCAGTGCCGTCAGGACGTGCTCCCCGCACTGCGCACGGCCGCCGCCCGGATCGAGAACGACCTGCACACGGCCGGGCGTTACGTGCGGATCGCCACCACCTCCTGAGCACGCCGTCCGCGGTCGCCGACGGTCGACGGCGCCCGGGCCGGCCGGCCGCGCGGGGGGCGCCTCAGGCCTCCGCCCTCGCGACCGCCACCGCGCTCTCCCGGGCGACGAGCGGGACCAGCGCGATGGCCGTGGCGCCGAGGAAGCCGGCCAGGGCGAAGGCGGTGAAGCCCCAACTCTGGTGGCCGCTCGCCGCGAGGACACCGCCCAACCACGGGCCGACGACCGCGCCGGTACGGCCGACCCCGGTGACCCAGCCGAGCCCGGCGGCCCGCTCGCTCTCCCGGTAGACGGAGTTGGTGGCGGCGTACACCATGGCCTGGGCGCTGTACAGCCACACTCCGGTGACCGCCACGACTGCGTACGTCACCGCCAGCGGCAAGTGGGACTTGAGCAGCAGGGCACCGACGGCCGTCAGCACGAACCAGACCGCCGAGACCCGCACCGGTCCGAAACGGTCGGCCGCCCGGCCCGCGACCAGCATGCCGACGATGCCGCCCGCGTTGATCACCATCAGGAAGCTGATCGAGGAGGTGAGGCCGTAGCCGGAGGTCCGCATCAGCTGCGGCAGCCAGGTACTCATCCCGTACACCAGCATCAGCCCGCAGAAGCTGGCCAGCCACAGCAGCGGCGTCGTCCCCCGCGACTCGTGGGCGAACAGCGCCCGTACCGCCGCCCACCGCCCCTTCGCGCCCGCGGCCGGAGCCGCACCCGCCGCCGGCCGGGGCAGTCCGTAGCGGGCCGCGACGGCGCGGGCCCGTTCGCCCTGACCTCGCGCGAGCAGCACACCGGGCGACTCGGGCAGCAGCTTCCACAGCAGCGGTACGGCAATCACGGCGGGCAGCGCACCCGCCCAGAACACCGAGCGCCAGCCCGCCGCCGGAGCGACGGTCATCCCGAGCACCGTCGCCGCCATCCCGCCGGCGTGGTAGGAGGTCATCAACAGGCCGGTGGCCAGCGCCACCCGGCCCCGGGGCGCGAACTCCATCACCATGGCCAGACCGAGCGGCATCAACCCGCCGAGACCGAGGCCCGCGAGGAACCGACCGGCCCCGAGCATCGCCGGGCTGCCGGCCAGCGCACATACCGCCGAGCCGAGCGAGAACACCGTCACGCTGCCGGCCAGCAGCGGCCGGCGCCCGAGCCAGTCGGTCAGATTGCCGGCCGCCAGCGCGCCGATGAGCATGCCGAAGGTGGTCCAACTGCCGATGGTTCCGGCGTCGGCCGGGGTCAGTCCGAATCCGTGGTCGTCAAGGATGTGCGGCATGACGGCGCCGTAGATGTTGATGTCCATGCCGTCGAAGAACACGGCCAGCCAGCACAGGGCAAACACCGGGAAGACCGAGCGGAAGGAGTGGGGAGGTGGGTCGAAGGAAGAAGTCATGTCTGTCCCAGGGGAGCGAAGGGAGGGGGTGATGTTCGCCGGGGAAGTTCGTCCAGTGAACTGATATTCACTGCTGAGGTGGCATGAGTGTCCGGCCGAGGCGTACGGGTGTCAATGACTCGGCGCCTGGAGTTTTCGCCGGTCACCCCCATCGCCCCCGGGATCAGCCGCGGGTGTCCGGGCTCTGGACCGCTTCGGGGAGTTGGCGGCGCCCGGCGATGCCGAGTTTGCGGAATCCGTTGGTGAGATGGTTCTCCACGGTGCGCTGCGTGATGAACAGCTTCTGCGCGATCTCGCGGTTCGTCAGGCCGTCGGCCGCCAGGGCGGCGACCCGGCGTTCGCCGGCCGTCAGCGCCTCGACCCCCACCGTGCAGGGGGTTCGGGGGCGGGCCCCGAATTCCCGCAGTCTGCTGAGGGCTTGCGCGCTCAGGCTCGCCGCTGAGCAGTGCTGAGCGAGGCGGAGGCCGCGGTGGGCCAGGTCGCGCGCGACACGGGTATGACCGGGCTCGTGCCGCAGCGTGGCGAGCTCGATGAGCGAGCGGGCCTGCTCCACCGTCGCCTCGGCCTGCCCCAACAGGTCGACCGACTCCTCCAGCAGACGCCGGCCGCGTGGTCCGCGCGCCACCAGACCGGCGGCGCGCGACGAGATGCCGAGAGCGCGGGGCGCGCCAAAGGACCGCGCCTGGTCGAGTTCCTCCTGCGCGAGGCGTTCGGCCGGGCCGTGGTCGCCCAGGGCCAGGTGCGCGAGGGCGGCCAGGGAACGCCAGGGCAGCACGGCCGGGTTGTCCCGTCGCCAGGCGAGCTGACGTCGGCCGCACTCCAGCAGATCGTGCAGCGCGTCGTCGGCGTGGCCGCGGGCGAGGGAGAGGCGCGCGCGGGCCTCCAGGAGATGTGTCCACTGCCAGTCCGGCTCAAGACGCGCGCAGTCGGGCCGGGCGAGAAGCCGGGCCGCCTCGTCGAATTCCGCGGCCTCCACCAGCGCGCGCACCAGAGCGGCGGTCGCCAGTGCCACCCTGGCGTTTCCCCGGGAGGCGGAGAGCAGGTCGAGGGAGTCACGGCCCGCGTCGATCGCCGTCGGCACATCACCGGACCGGTAGGCGCATGCGCACCGGCTCATCGACACCAGGATCCGGGAAGCAGGCCGTGCGTCCTCCTGGATGTCGGCCGCCACGCGGTCGATGAACGCGGCGGCTTCGCTCGACCGATCGCACCAGGTCAGAGCCTGCACGGCCAGCTCGGCCGCCATCACCGTCACGCCCTGCGGCAGCTCGCCCTCCAGTGCGCGGCGTGCCTGGGCGGCCACGCGGTCGGCGTCGGCGTCCGTTCCGAGGGCGAGGCTCGCCCGGACCGCCGCCACCCCTCGTACGGCCACAGGGGCGTGCGGACCGGCCGCCTCCAGCTCGGCGACGGTCCGGTCGACCTGCGTACGCCGGGTCCGGTCATCGAGGTCGGTCAGGAGACGCTGGACGTCCAGGTGCACCGCCAGGTCCCCGCGGGACGGTTCGGCGCGGGCCAGGGCACGGGCCTCGCGGTCGAGCAGCTCGGCCGCCTGGCATCCGCGGCGGCACCGCACGAGGGCGTCGGCGAGGACGGGCACGATCTCCCGCCGCTGCGGCGCCTGCTCGGTGAGCAGGCCGAGGGATTCGGTGAGGTGACGGACCGCGGCCGCCGGGTGGCCGCCGGCCTCGATACGGCCCAACTCCCCCAGCACCAGGGCCCGGTCCCCGTCCGGCAGCGGTTCGCGCAGGGCCCGGAGCAGGTAACGGATCGCCGCGCCGGAATCGTCGTGTGCCGTCGCCGCCCGGGCAGCGGCGCGCAGCACGCTGAGGACCCACGGCATGCCGGTCGGCTCGGCGGCGAGGAGATGCCCGGCGGTCTCCTCCGGTGGCGCGTCCTGGTCGTGCAACCGACGGGCGGTCTGGTAGTGCGGGCACGTCCGCTCGCACGGCTCGGAAACGGTGATGGCTCCTGCCCCCCTTGTCCAACGAGTGATCACCTTCGTATGCGTACGCCGGCGCATGGGGAGTGTGGAACACAGCCCTCCGCCCCGCGTGGTGCCGCGTTCTCGCACGTCACTGAGGCTGCCCGGCGCGCATCCATCATCGCGGCCGGGCAGGGAAGGTCGTAGGGGAGAAATACCTGTACCGCCACCGTCTTGGCGAGTACGTATCCGCCGCACCCACGACGGCCAACCGCTGCCGGACGGCCTTCGCCCGCGCGCCCGGATCGCGGCTTCCGGTGGCACGGCCACCGCGATCCGGGCGCGCGGGACGGTTCAACCGGCTCGGCGCAGACCGGCAACCTGCAAGGAGCCGAAGACCACCACCGCCACGCCGATGAAGCCGACGTAGCCGATCCCCAGCGTGGTGATCTCGAACCACCCGGCCGTCAGCAGCGCCACACACCCCACCGCCCAGACGGCGTTGAGCACCACGGCGCCGACCGCGACCCAGCGGATGACCGTCTGCCGGGTGGCGGCGTACCACAGCGCGGCGGCATAGACAGCCAGGAATGCCCCCTGTCCCCAGTGCAGCCATGCCGGGAGACCCAGCATCCCGTCCAGGCTCCGCGCGCCCAGGAGACTGAGCACCGCCACGAGGCCGGACACCACCCCGTCCGTTTTCAGGGCGAAGCGCAACAAGAACTCGTTCATGACCGGCACCGCTCTCAGCAACCGGCCGTCGCGGCCGAAGCAATCACGTCGGCGACCCGCTCCGGCTGGGAGAGCAGCACCGCGTGGCTCGCCGGCACGGAGGTGACGGACGCCCCCATGCGCTCGGCCATCCACTCCTGCGCGGCGGGCAACAGCGCCTTGTCGTTCTCGGCGACCAGGTACCAGGACGGGATCGTGAGCCAGGCCGGTTCGCCGGACGGGGTGGCGAAGCATGCCGGGGCGGCCGGCTTCTGCACGCTGGCCAGCACGGCGGCGCGGGCGGACGGGAGGTCCGCGGCGAACACCTGCCGGTACCGGTCGGGGTCGATCCACAACCGGCCCTGCTCGTCCTGCTGGACCGCTTCGCCGACGGCCGACGGGAAGCGGGCCAGGATGTCATTGCCCCGCTCCCCCTGCTGAGGAGCGAAGGCCGCTATGTACACCAGGGCCGACACGTTCGGCGCGCCCTGCGCCGCGTTGGTGATGACGGCGCCCCCGTAGGACCAGCCCGCCAGCACGACCGGTCCCGGCAGCCGGTCCACCACCTGCCGGGTGTACGCCACGTCCTCCTCCACCGAGGTCAGCGGCAGCTGTACGGCATGCACCCGGTGCCCGGCGGCGTGCAGGAGCGGGATCACCTCGCTCCAGCTCGACCCGTCGGCCCACAGCCCGTGTACCACCACAATGTCAGTCACAACCATCAACCCTCGTGCTCGGATCGGTGCCCGACCCGCTGTGCGTGCCGGTCGGTGAAGCTTTCCGGGATCAAGGCTGTCGGAGCGGAGACCGCCAGGGATCACGGAATCCCCGTGAGATTTCGATGCGGACTCCGGGCCCTCGGAAACGCCCGGCAGCCGCGTCAGGCCCAGGGCAACGGATCAGGGCACGAATCAGGGCAATGGATCAGGGCAATGGACGGGGCCGAGGGAAAGCCCCTTTCTTAGCGGCACGTTAGATCTGACGGCCGGACCTTGTCCGGGTACGACGGCACCCGCATCCTCTGAGCACCTCATCGCCTCTCCCACCAGGGGACTTCTCGTCTGGAGCCGTCATGTCACCGTCCGCCGCCCTGCCCAGGAAGCCATCCGGCGACGAGCGCGCGAAGCGCCGCCTCGCCCTGATCGGCGGGTCGCTCGGCAACCTCGTCGAGTGGTACGACTGGTTCGTCTACGCCACCTTCGCGATCTACTTCGCGGACTCGTTCTTCCCCGGCGAAAACCCGACCACCCAGCTGATGAACACGGCAGGGATCTTCGCCGTCGGGTTCCTGATGCGCCCGGTCGGCGGCTGGGTCCTCGGCCGGGCCGCGGACCGGCACGGGCGGAAGAGCGCGCTCACCCTCACCGTCGCCATGATGTCGGTGGCCGCCCTGCTGATCTCCGTCGCCCCGACCTACGGGCAGGCCGGCTACGTCGGCGCGCTCGTACTCCTGCTGGCGCGCCTGCTGCAAGGGATGAGCATCGGCGGTGAGTACGCGGCGAGCGCCACCTATCTGACCGAGGCGTCGGCCCGCGGCCGCCGGGGGCTGGGCTCGTCGATGCAGTACGTGTCGATGACCTGCGGCCAACTGCTCGGCCTGGGCATCCTCATCACCCTGCAGCAGACGCTGAGCGCCCCCCAACTGTCGAGCTGGGGCTGGCGGATTCCGTTCGTCCTCGGGGCGCTCTTCGCGGTGGTGGTGTTCTGGCTGCGGCGCCGCCTGGAGGAGACCGAGGCGTTCACCGAGCAGTCCGCCGGCCGCGGCCGCGACGACACCCGCGGCACCCTGAAGGCCCTGTGGCAGCACCGCCGCCAGGCGGGCCTGGTCATGGCGCTCACCCTCGGCGGCACGGTGGCCTATTACACGTACACCACGTATCTGACCAAGTACCTGATCGGCAGCGCGGGCATGGCGAAGACCACCGCCACCCTGGTGAGCTTCACCTCGCTGACCGTCTTCGCCGTGCTGCAGCCCTTCGCCGGGGCGCTGTCGGACCGGATCGGCCGCCGCCCGCTGCTGATCACGTTCGCGGTCGGCTGCACCGTCGGCACCTATCCGATCATGACCGCCCTGCGGTCGGCGTCGTCGTACTGGTCGGCGCTCGGACTGTCGCTGCTGGCTCTGGTGATCGTCACCGGGTACACCTCGATCAACGCGGCGGTGAAGGCGGAGCTGTTCCCCACCCGGGTGCGCGCCCTGGGTGTGGCGCTGCCCTACGGGATCGCCAACGCGCTCTTCGGCGGTACGGCGGAGTATGTGGCGCTGTGGTTCAAGGACGCGGGCCACGAGACGATGTTCTTCTGGTACGTGTCCGGGTGCGCGCTGATCTCCCTGGTCACCTACGTCCTGATGCCGGACACCCGGGACGCCGCGCTCAGCCGTGCCGAGGCCGACGCGGCCCCCGAGGCCGGGAGCCTGCCCCCGGTGACGGCGGCCGGCTGATCCGCCGCGGCTACGGGCACCGCGGTCCCGCGCCGCAGCCCGCAGTGGCCGTAGCCGCGGCCCCCACCTGGGCAGGCCTCTTCCCCAGGAGCCGTCGATGGGGTATCCAGAAGGCGCTGTCCAGGTGACAGGGGAAATATCCGCATGCATGCGCTTCTGGTCGAGGACGACGACCGTATGGCCCTCGCCCTCGGCACCGCCCTCGCCCAGCGCGGGCACACCGTCCGCAGGGTCGGCCGCGCCTCGGACGCCCTGCAGCATGCGCGCGAGGCCCAGTTCGTCCTGCTGGATCTCGGCCTGCCGGACCTGGACGGGCTGGAGCTGTTGCGGCGGCTGCGCACCGTGTGCGAAGCGCCCCTCATCGTGGTCACCGCCCGCTGCGAGGAGCGCGACATCGTGCAGGGCCTGCGCGCGGGCGCCGACGACTACGTGGTCAAGCCCTTCCGGATGACCGAGCTGATGGCCCGCATCGACGCCGTACGCCGCCGGACGGGCGCCCCGTCCGGCGACGGGCCCACCGGCGGCCGGGTGCGCACCGGTGACGTCGAGATCGATCCGGCGGGCCGCACCGTCACGGTGTCGGGGCAGCACATCCGGCTGACCCGGCGGGAGTTCGACGTGCTCGCCTTCCTGGCCGCGCGGCCCGGCGAGGTGCACTCCCGTGAGGAGATCCTGGACCGGATCTGGGGCGACGCGTTTCTGGCCGCCTCCCGCTCCCTGGACGTCCATGTGGCCGGTATCCGCGCCAAGACGGCCAGGCCCGGCCTGGTCCGTACGGTCCGAGGGTTCGGCTACCAGCTCGGGGCCACCGGCCAGGAGGACGGCCGATGAGGCGCAGACTTCTGGCCGTACTGATCGTGCTGATCGGCGCCGCGGTGCTCCTGCTGTCGATTCCGCTGGCCGACTCCTCCGCCCGGGGACGCACCGAGCATCTGCTGCTCCAGCGGCGGTCCGAAGCGGTACGGTTCGCCGACCTCGCCGACCGGGTGCGGACCGCGGCCGACCGGTCCGAGCTGTCCACCGAGATCGGCCGGTACGCGGAGCTGTACCGGGCCGCTGTGCTGGTCGTGGACACGACGGGACGCACCGTGGCGCAGGCCGGGGCGGGCGCCGCGTCGGCGGCCGCGGCCACGGCGGTCGAGGCGAAAACCCAGGCCCTGACCGGCCGTTCCACCGCGACGCTGCCGACGATCCGGCCCTGGGGCCCGTCCACCGTGGTGCTGGCCGAGCCGGTGGGGCGGGACGAGCGGGTGAGCGGGGCGGTGCTGCTGGCCGCCCCCACCGCCGCCGCGCGCCGGGACGTGACCGTCCGCTGGTCGCTCCTCGCGGCCGGCGCCCTCGCCGCGTTCACCTCGGCCGTCCTGGTCGCGGCGGGGCTCACCCGGTGGCTGATGCGTCCGGTGCGTGACCTGGACCGGGCGGTGGAGGGGCTGGCGGCCGGCAGTCTCCAAGCGCGGGCCGTCTCCGATACCGGACCACCGGAACTGCGCCGTCTGCGGCAGCACTTCAACACCATGGCGGAGGCGGTGGGCACCTCCCTGCACCGCCAGCGCGCCTTCGTCGCCGACGCCTCCCACCAGCTGCGCAACCCGCTGGCGACCCTGGTGCTCCAGTTGGAGAACGTGGAGCCGCACCTCGGCCCGGGGCCGGGCCGAGCGGAGCACTCCCGCGCGCTCGACGAGGCGGAACGCCTGGGGGAACTGCTCGACGGTCTGCTCGCGCTCGCCCGGGTGGAGTCCGGCACCGCCGAACTGACCGACCAGGACGCGGCGGCGGCCGTCCATGAGCGGGTGGCGGCCTGGGAACCCGTCTTCCGCGCGAACGGCCTGGAGCTGACCGCCGACGTACGCGACGACCTGCGGGTACGGGCGCTGCCCGACGCGGTGGGCCGTGTCCTGGACGCCCTGCTCGACAACGCCGCCAAGTTCGTACCGTCCGGCGGCCGCGTCGACGTACACGCCGCGGCTCGGGGCGGGAACGTCGTCGTACGCGTCGCCGACAACGGCCCCGGGGTGTCCGAGGACCAGGTGGACGCACTGCTGCGGCGCTTCGTCCGCGGCGCCCAGCACCAGAACGTGCCCGGCAGCGGGCTGGGCCTGGCCATCGCCGACGAGATCGCCCAGATCAGCGGCGGCCGCCTTACCGCCGGCCACAACACGCCACGGGGCCTGGCCATGGAACTGCTGCTGCCGGCCTTCCGGACGGACCGATGACCGCCGCGTTCCGGCCGCCGGACGCTGCCGGGCGGGTCAGCCGTACACGGACCGGTAGTACGCGACCGCGCCCGGGTGGAGCGGCACCCGGCCCGTGGAGATGGCGAAGCGGGGTTCCAGCCGCGCCCCCGCCGTCACGTCCCGCAGCAGGTCGCGCCACCGGTCGAAGACCACGTGGAGCAGCTCGCGCACCGCGGGTTCCGGTACGTCGGCCCGTGCCGTCAAGTAGTTGCCGACCCCGATGGTGCCCACCGGTTCCCGCAGCCCGTACGCCCCGGCCGGCAGCGTGACCGCCGTGTAGACCGAGCCGTAGCGCTCCCGCAGCGCGCTCACGAAGCCGTCCAGCGGCAGGAACCGCAACGGCAGGGTCCGGGCGAGCGCCGACAGCGCGGGCGTCGGCACGCCTCCGGACCACAGCAGCGCATCGACCGTGCCCGCGCGCAGCGCCGCCACCGACTCGGCGAGGCCGAGCTGCCGCTCCCGCACCGCTCTGTCACCGGTCAGGCCCGCCGCCTGCAGCAACCGCCCTGCTATCACGTGCACTCCCGAAGCTGCCGCGCCGGTGGCGACCGGCCGCCGGGCGAGCGCATCGACCGATCGCACCGGTCCGTGCGCCGGAACGACGAGGTGGGTGTAGTTCACATAGACCCGGGCCAAGGCCCGCAGCGGAACCGGATGGGAGAACTCCGCCCGGCCGAGCAGCGCGTCCTGGGCCGCATCCGCCATCGCCAGCGCCAGCTCCACCGACCCTCCGTCGAGCCGGCGGAGGTTGTCCACACTCGCCGACGTGGCCACCGGAACGACGTCCAACCGGTGACCGCTCCGGGCGACGGCCTCGGCCAGCGCCCGGCCGAAGGCGTGGTACGGACCGCCCTGCGGCCCCGTAGCGAACCGCAGCCGGCGCACCGGCACGGACTCCGTGGCACATCCGGCCAGGGCCGCCGCCGCGACCCCGGCGAGCCCCAGCCCCAGCAGATCCCGGCGCCCGACAGGCGCATTTGCGCTGGTCACGGGCGGAGTGTAACCGCAGACCAGACGCCGCGGCCATCGTCTGGAGGCCACCCCGCCGGTGCAGGGCCGGGTCCGGCACCGTCGCACCCCAGGACGGCGTCGGGTCACGGGCAGGCGGGGGCACTGACGCCAGTCAGGGCATTGCTGCTGCCGGCGGTCAGACGGCGTGGTCCCCGATCTGGTCCCCGGTGTCGTTCCTGGCGGCCCAGGCGGCGATCTGGGCGCGGGAGGTGAAGCCGAGCTTGGTCAGGATGTGCTCGACGTGGCCTTCGGCGGTGCGCCGGGAGATCGTCAGCTTGGCGGCGATCTCCTTGTTGGTCCTGCCCTCGGCGACCAGCTCGGCGACCTGGCGTTCGCGGCGGGTCAGCTGCACCGGCGCCTCCTGCGGGGCCGGCGGCGGGCCGGGAGTGCCGGACTCTTCCCACGCGTAGGCGACGGACTGCTCCAGGGTGAGCTGCTTCCCGGCCCGGACGGCCGCCGCGAACGCGGCGTCGCCCAGCTCGGCGCGCAGTGCGGACGTGCACTGCTCGTGGCCGGCCTGCAGATGACCGAGCCCGGTGAGCGCGGACCCGGCGACCTCCCACGTCGCCTCGGCAGCGCCCACCAGCGTGGCAGCCCGTTCACCGAGCCCCGCGGCGGCCGCACACCAGCCCAGGACCTCCAGGCACTGGGCCACACCCCATTGGTCGTAGGAGAGCGGCTTGTCCCGCAGCGCGTGCCGGATCAGCGTGCCGGCCCGCCGGTGGCGGCCGCAGCGGAAGTGGTCCAGTCCCAGGACCCAGAGCGCGTGGGTCCGCGACCACTGCGCACCGTGGGCCTCACACAGCGCCAGGCACCGCTCGGCGTGCACGGTCGCGGCGGGGTCGTCGAGATTGACGCAGGCGGTGGCGAGCATGAAGGACGTGACGGCCGCGTTCCCCGCGTCGTCGGCGGCCTGGTGACGCGCGAGTGCGTCCTCCAGCAGCGATACGGCCCGGGGGAAGTCGCCCTGGAACAGCGCCACGAGGCCGTCCAGCGTCACCGTCGCCCGGCTCAGGTCCGGGTCGTCCCCCAGGGCGGGCAGGAGTGCCCGGCAGTGTTCCACCCGCGCCTGCGCCGCGTCGATGTCGCCTTGCAGTACGGCCAGCAGCCCGTCGACGAAGAGCGCTTTGACCCGGACGGGGCTCGGCTCCTCGTCCCGGGCGAGGGCGCGGCCGAGCCACTGCCGGCCCTCGTTGAAGGAGCCGAAGCCGAGCCGGTGGATCCACATCGAGGCCGCCAGACCCAGCGCCGTATCTGCCGCTCCGGGCTCGTCCGCACAGAACTCCAGCGCCGACCGGAAGTTGTGATGCTCCATACGAAGCCGCGTGAACCAGCCCATCTGGTCAGGGCCGAACCACTCGGCTTCTGCTTGTTCGGCCACCGTCCGGTAGTAGTCACGGTGCCGCTCCCGCAGCGCGTGTTCCTCACCCGACGCGGCCAGCTGCTCCCTCCCGTACTGGCGCAGCGTGTCCAGCAGCCAGTACCGCATCCGCGACCCGCGCTCCTCGCAGGCCAGCACCGACTTGTCCACCAGGCCGACCAGCACGCCGAGTACCTGGCCGCGCTCAATACCCGTCCCGGAACAGACCTGATCGACGGCGTCCAGATCGAAACCGCCGGAGAACACCGACAGCCGCGACCACAGCAGGCGTTCCTGGCTCGTACACAGGTCGTGGCTCCAGTCGATCGCCGCCCGCAGGGTCCGCTGCCGCGGCAGCGCCGCCCGGGACCCCGCCGTGAGCATCCTGAACCGGTCGTCGAGCCGGCTCAGGATCTCCTCCGCCGACAGCGCGCGCAGCTGCGCCGCCGCCAGCTCGATCGCCAGTGGAACCCCGTCCAGCCGTCGGCAGATCTCGTCCACCACCGCGGCTTTGCTCACGGTGAGCTCGAAATCCGGGCGCACCGCGGCCGCCCGGTCGGCGAACAGCGCCACCGCCTCGCACAGTTCGGGGGGCGCCCCGTCCCCGGACAGCACCATCGGCGGCACCGGGAACACACACTCCCCGCCCACCCCCAGCATTTGCCGGCTCGTCGTCAGCACCTGCACGTCCGGGGCCGCGCGCAGCACGGTGCCGACCAGCGCCGCGCAGTCGTCCAGTACGTGTTCGCAGTTGTCCAGCACCAACAGCAGCCGCTGATCGGCCACATGATCCACCAGCGTGGCCAACGGGTCACGGATCGCTTCGTTGCCGAGCCGGAGCCGCGCCGCCACGGTCTGGGCCAGTTGCTCCCCGTCCTCCAGCGCGGCCAGCTCCACCAGCCACACCCCGCCGGGGAAGGACCGCCGCACCTCGGCGGCGACCCGCAAGGCCAACCGCGTCTTCCCGATCCCACCCGGACCGGTCAAGGTCACCAGCCGCCCCCGCGACATCAGCGCCCTGGCCTGGGACATCTCCCGCCGTCGCCCGATGAACCGGGTCACCTCGGCCGGCAACACCCCCGCCTCCCAGACACGACCGCCCATACCCGCACGCTAGACGGCCCCCAGGGGGCGGGCAACTGCCCCTGGCAGCACCAGCTCGCCGAGGGACAGTCGCCGGCTGCGCCCGCAGGGGACGATCTCGGAACAGGCTCTGCCCTCAGCCCCCCAGCGGTCGGATCGGACGTCACCGCACATCCAACCGCCGCAACCACCACCCCGGACGAGCCATCCGGTCGGAGCACGTGCAAGCGGCGGTGCTCACGTCCTCGCTCAAGCGGATCCCCACCTCGGGGGAACACTCATCGAACGACCATCGGAGGGTCGAGTGGCGCAATTTCCCGATCGAAGAACTCGGTGAAATCTTCCCCTCGACGGTAAAGCACATCGAAGCCTGCGGAAGTTTCTTCAATCACTCCTTGATCCGCGATCCGATTTGCCCCCGCCGCGTTCCCGTCGTCGTCGTAAACCACCTCGTACATGACCTCATCGCCAAGGATCACAACTTCTGGCACAAGGCGATCGACTTCGATATCTGAGATTTTGCGGGCATCCATCACTCGGATATTGTCACCCAATTCCACCCGCAGCCGAAGCACGAACAGTTCCCACTGCACGTACGGAGTGACAGGGAACTGCACTACGCGAAGCCGACGCTCCAGAATGCCGAGCTCAGCAGCCTTCTGGAACTGGCCGGCGTAGATTTCACGTTTCTCCTCAATCAAGGAGAGCGCCCTGTTCCACTCGCCGACGGCGAAGGCTTCCCAGCTAGGGAAACCTCGCTCCTTGAAATTCTGCCCACGCTCAAGCTTCTTCAAGAAGCGAATACCGCTCTCATAATGGCGGCGAAAGTCCTCGTGGTAGCTCGGCCGATCCAAATGCTCTGAGATGGTTCGCTGGAACGACTCAAACACTTGGGATATCCGGCTTCGCCGCGACCATCATGCTCCTCGGGATGACCACGAGTCGTTCGTCGTCGCCGACCGACACCCCCGGTGGTAGACATTTCCCGAGCGAGTTCGTCAGATCCCTGCCGATGATGGCGACATCTCCATTCTCTAGCTCCCAGATGTCGGGACAGTCGGGATTATCTGTTGTATGCCCTAACTCCTGCGGGGATTTCCCTAGCCGCCTTTTGAACTGCGTTGTAGGGTCAGCTTCCCACGGCCTGGCCACACAACCACCCCTCTCCTGCGGACGTTCCAGAGCGTTTTGAGGTTAGCGTCCGAAGCTCGACGCAGCTAGAGCAAACACTGGACTACACAGGAAAAACGGACACATGGCATATGCCATGGGAATATCCTATCGAGGCTCGCTTGCTCGTTCAGTTCGGCGGTGCAACGATGCTGACCTTGAGCGGCCGCGAGGCCCTCACGGCCTCGATAGTCGAATTTGTGGACTTATAGCAGGAATCTGGAGCAGTAGCGATTCAACTGGGGGAGCTATGGATCCGGAATTAACATCGTTCACGCAGACCGCTGGAACCACCTTGGTCACTCTGATGGCAACGGAGGCCTGGCAGCACACCCGCGACGGATTAACGCGACTGTGGCAGCGTCTGCAGCCTGACAGAGCTCACATTGTTTCCGATGAATTGGACGCAAGTCGCGAAGAAGTGCTGCGCGCCCGCTCAGCAGCCGACCAAGAGATGCTGAGTGAATTGTGCTTGCAGTGGCAGGGGTATCTCCGCCGGCTGTTGCTCGCCCAGCCAGAGGCCGTCGAGGACCTTCGCAGGTTGCTTGACGACGTCGATCCGGAAGCCACTGCGCACGCTGCACGGATCACTCAGCACGGAACTGCATCCGGGCGAGCACGGGTCTATCAAGCTGGCCGAGACATGCACATCGACGAACGATGAGAGGTGCGATGGACGGCCATGCCGAAGACGGCGGCCGCGTCTACCAATCGTCGCGTGACCAACACATCAGCGAGTACCACTATCACGGCAGCGATGACCCTGCCCTGGCCGGCCCGGACTCGGTTCGACGCCCGTCAGTGGGCCGAGCACCCGTGGTTTTGCGCGACCGCGCCGAAGTGCTCAAGCGCCTACGGGCGAGTGTCGCGGAAGGAAAAGGCGGTCAGGCCTTCGTTCTTCACGGCATGGGAGGCTGCGGCAAGACTGCTGTCGCTCACGCCTTGTTTCAATCCGCTACGGAGGCCAGCGGCCGTGTCGGCCTGTGGGTGAACGCCTCCGACCGTGCGAGCCTGCGCTCCGGCATGCTCGCCGTTGCCGCGGACCGTGGTGCCACAGATGGCGAGCTGCTGGCTGCTCGCAACGGCCTGCGTCCTGGAGCCGACCTCGTGTGGGAACACCTCGACCGATCCGCTGAGCCGTGGCTGCTGGTACTGGACAACGCAGATGATCCCGAGATTTTGAGGGACGGCAGCTGGCTGCGTACCAGCCCTGGCGGCATCGTGGTGGTCACGACACGGCGTGCAACTGCTCGTTGGTGGCCAGGAGCGGAGTTGCAGCACATTGGGGTACTGCCGCGGGAAGACGCTGCACGAGTGCTGTGCGACCTGGCCCCGCAGAGCGGCACGTTGAAGCAGGCTTCGGTGATCGCAGACAGACTCGGCCGACTGCCGCTCGCGCTGACGCTGGCCGGTGGCTTCCTGTCCCACCAAGTGCTCGACCCCTGGACGATGGACGCCTACAGCCGACACCTCGAGCAAGGAGAGCGTGTCGAGCTCATCGACCAAGGAGCTGACCTCTTGTCAGATGTAGATCCACGTCACCTGGTAGGGCGTACTTGGCAACTCACGCTCGACGCATTCGAAGCCCGCGGCCTGCCCGAGGCAGTGACACTGCTTCGCTTGCTCGCCCGTTTCGCTCCGGAGCCACTGCCACTGGCCCTGCTGAATCGTCCTGAAATCAGTGGCGTACTCCCTCGGGCTCGCACTGAAACCGCACTGAGAGCGTTGCTCGACCAATCGCTTACTGAACTGGTTAACGTTGGCGTGCGGTGCGTTCAAAGCCACGGTGTACTGCTCGACAGCGTAGCTTCCGCCACGCCATCGGATTCGCTGAGCACTCTCAACTCGACAGCTTGCCGGCTGTTGGACGCCGCGATTCCTGAACTTCCTGATGCCGGCCCGGAAGACCCGCATCTACGGCTGCTCAGCCCCCATCTCATCGCCTTGTTGCAGCGTGGTGCGACTTCCTCAACACTGGCCGATTTGGTGGGTATCGCGACCCGCTTGGCCACTGCCCTGCACCGTACTGGGGACTACCTGTCCGCCTGGGAGACCGCCCATAGTGCGGTGGCGCTTTCGGAGCACATCCTCGGTTCGGAGCATCGCTTGGTTTTGGCCGCGCATTCCAGGGCTGGTCGAGCACTGTTCCGGCTGGGAAAGTATGCGGAGGCCGAGCCGCTACTGCGCCAGGTCCGAAGCAATCAGGAGCGGCTGTTCGGAGCCTGCGACCCGGACACTCTGGACAGTGGCCACGGTCTTCAACTAGTGCTTGGAAACCGTGGCAAGCAGGCGGAAGCCCTGTCTCTGCTCCGCGCCACGATTGCGGGCCGGCAATCGTCACTCGGGCCTGCACATCCATTGACGCTGCGATCCCGGGCCAGCCTGCTGACGATGCTGTCGGCGGCCGAACTCGAAATGGAAGACAACTCTGCATTACTTTCCCTGCCGTCGGAATGTGAGCGGCACCTCGGCCCGGACCACACGGTCACACTGGGAGCAAGACATAACCATGCATGGGCACTTTACGTACTCAGGCGCTTCGACGAGGCCGATGAAGAGATCCGACTGGTCGCAGACACGTATGAACGTCGCTTTGGGTCCGATTACCCCATCGCACTTTCGGCGCAACAGCTCTATGCTCGAATTCAGCATAAACTTGGACACTTCGAGGCGGCAGTAAGTCTCATGAACGACGTCACGGAAAGGCGGACGAATAGCCTCGGCGCTGACCATCCTTTTACAACTGCCAGCAGGAAGGTGCTGGCTGAGCTCAAGGAAGATCGGCGAAATGCGCCCTGATGCGACTCCCCGGTGGGCCGCGGTGCGCAAGAGAAGGTACGGCAGGGCAGGCCACCGCGGCGCCCGACGCCCCTGAGCAGGACGTGTGCCCTGGTCAGGAGCGTAATGGCGGACGAGTCGGGCGGTACGCCGGGGACCGGCGGCCGCGGTCCGGGCAGGCGACGGCGCGATGCCGTGCGCTGCGGATAGAGCCAGACGGCAGTCCTAGAGGCTTATATGGAGCCGATGTCGGGTTGGCTATCGTGTCGGGAATGAAATGGTTGCGACGCTTGCCCGCTACGGCGGTGTATGTGGCCTTGCTGCTGGCCACCGCTGGGTGGATGGTCTCGCAGCCGTTGCGGGAACAGGCCCGCTTCATCCGGCACAACAGCAGCAATGTGCACCATCTTGAAGTCGGCAAGTGGTGGACGCTCTTCACCAGTGGGCTGGTGGTGGACGGCGTCCCCGTCCTGCTGGGGATAGCTGCCGTGGCCGGCGTGCTCGGGCTGGCGGAGTGGCGGTGGGGGACGCTGCGCGGGTTCGGGGTCTTCCTCTTCGGGCACATCGTGGCAACGCTCCTCACCGAGGGCGCCATGTGGCTGATGAAGCTGGTCCACCTGCCAGGCGTCCTGTCCAGAGCCCGCGACGTCGGGATCAGTTACGGGCTCGTGGCCACGGCCTCCTGTCTACTGGCCCTCGGCGGACGGCGAGCTCGCCACTACGGGTTGCCCGCCCTTGCCGGGCTGCTCACCGTTGCGTGGATCATCAACCAGGAACTCGCCGACGCGGGTCACCTCGTAGCCCTGTGCCTGGGCGTACTCGGGGCCCACACCACCTGGCTGCGCTCCGCCGCGCAGGGCCGCTCTCAGCAGCAGCGCCCGAGCGCGCCGGCGACCGCCGAGGCTCTCATGGCGCCCACCCGGGCCGCAGCAAGCGGTAAGTGAGCGCAGATCAGTACCAGATGGCCACCGGGCACCCGCCCGCAGTGCGCTCGGGCGGATCCGGGAGGGGGCGCGCACGGCCGCGGGCAATCCGGTCGGCCGTCCACGCGGCAGCGGCCGCGTCCAGCACGTCGTCCGGCGGGGTACGCCCCGCGTCCCCCAGGTCGTCCGGGAGGACGATGCCGGCGTCGGCGAGGAGCGAGCGCCGAGCCATCTGCCCTGCCCAGCTCTTCTTGCGGGGCAGCAGCGCTGTCCCGCCCGCCAGGGCCCGGAACGAAACCTCGGGGTGCACTTCGAAGAGCCGGTCACCCCCGGGCTCCGTCAAGCAGGCGTTCGCCTCACGGAGTTTGCGTGCCAGCCCCCAGGTCTGGCGGCTCAGCCCGGTCCCGGTGAGTTCGCGGCACCGGCGCCGCGCGTCGTCGTACTCCTCCTCCTGCCACACCGCGCGCGGTGGCACCCGGAACACGCTGCCCCGCCGCGGTCCCAGCAGGGCCGCCGCCTCCGTGTCCGCCCGCCGCCACCCGGCGTCGAGGAGCCCCAGCGGCATGTCCACGGCCACGACCGCGACGCTGCCGGCCGCGGCTCCGGCCAGGAGGGTGAGCAGGGTGGTGACGGCCCGTGCCTCCGCGAAGCGGCCGTCGTGGAGCCCGACCGCCAGCCATCCGGCCGGACACGCGTCGACGCCGAGAACGGTCACCATGTCAGCCGGCGTCCTCGAACGGGGCCGTCGGAGGATAGCCGTACGCACCGTAAAGGCGGACGAAATAAGCGAGTGCGACGGTCCGGCGGCGCACGAGGCCCGGCTCCGATTTCTCGTACAGCTCGACCCGCTCCTGGCCGCCCGGCCCGATCGGCTGCACCAGACGGCCGCCCGCCCGCAGCTGTGCGGCCAGCGGCGGCGGCACCTCCGGGAAGGCGGCGGAGATCACGATCGCGTCGAACGGAGCCCGGTCGGCCACGCCCAGGGTGCCGTCGCCGACGACGATCTCGGCGTTCTCGACGCCCTGGCCGGCGAGGTTGGCCCGGGCCTGCCCGGCCATGTCCGCCCACCGCTCGACGCCGACGACGTACGCCGCAAGGCGCGCCAGCAGCGCCGTCTGGAAGCCGTGGCCGCTGCCGATCTCCAGGACGCGCTCGTCCCCCGTGAGGCCGAGCGCGGCAACCATCATCGCCACGAGGGAGGGCTGCGTCGTCACCTGGCCATGACCGATCGGAACCGGCGCGTCCGTGTACGCCGACGCGCGGTGCGACGCCGGGACGAAGGCCGAACGCGGGGTCGCCTGGAGGGCACGCAGGAGGCGCTCGTCCGTCACGCCGGAGGCGCGGGCGGCCCGGACCAGATCCTCGGGGCCCGGTTCGCGGCGGGGACGGGACATCCTGACCGCCTCCCTTCCCGACCATCGTCGGTCACGAACCGTTCCAGCACTACCCCGCCCTCACGGAACGCCAGGTCACAGCCATCATCTGCGGGCAGTCAGGAGAAGATCGCGTGCACCTGATCGACCGCTTCGGGCCCGTAGCCAACCGTACCCACGGGGACCGCACCGTCGATCGCCTCGATGACGCGACCGGCCCACACCGGCCCGAACCCCCCGCAGAGTTCGATCAGTTGCACGCCCTCGCCCACCAGACGGCGCGCGGCCTCGATCCCCTCTTCAGGCTTCTCCACCCCCACAAGGACGGTGCGGCACGTACCCGTGTCCACGACACTGACATCGCCGCCTGCGGCACTGCCGGCTGCCGTGTAGATGAATCCCCAGTGCGTGAGCGCCATGCGGGTGCACCTCCGGTGATCGTCGAAGCCACCAGCCAAGCAGAACCGGGACGGGGGCGTCCCGGTTCGGAGGTGAGGCGCGAGTGATCCGCGCCTCACTCCGCGATCCCGGCACCCACCGGAGCAGCAACTCGCGATGGCTGCGACGGCCGTCCGGTCATCGCGCCCTCGGCGACGATGACGACACCGGCTGACGAGTCGGCCGGTACGCCGGGGACTACTCGTGCTTTCGCCAGAAGGATCAGCAGGCGTCGTTCGGCGAGCTTCCGAACGGCAACCACCAAGACACTCAAGAAGGAATTGGCTTTTGCCCGCGCCCGGGTCGCGCTTCCGTGCGCCCATGGCGGAACGTCCTGCGCTCGGTGGCATGGCCGCCCAGCGGAGAAACGGACAACTATGCAGGCATTGTGGTGGGCCACGGACGCGCAGCCGGTACGCAGGCTCTGGTGGACGGCGGCGTTGGTCGGCACTGGCCTGGTCCAGGTGGCCGTCGTCGCGTTCGTCGACGGCAAAAGCGCGGTCGAGAGATGGAAGCCCGCACTGGGGGTTGTGGTCTCCGTGCTGGGGCTGCTCTCCACGCTGACGCAGAGCGAGACCCGAACCGGGGAGGGTGGTGGCGCGGACTGGCTGAAAGCCCGGGCGGACGCCCTGGCGCGGGGCGGTGGAGGACATGTGGGCGGCCGAGGCGCGGCTGCGCAGACTGCAGGATCCCGAACCACTGCCCGTTCGATGGCGCCCTGTGGACATGCCGCTGGCCGATCACGACGAGAACGTGTGGCGGCGCTCCGAGGCACATGCTGCCTTTAGCCTGCGGGGTGACCGCCTCGCTGTGCTGACCCGGGGCGCGGCAGCCACCATCGCAGGGTCTGCCGTCAGCGCCCTGCTGCTGATGACCACGCCGGACCGGTACGGGATGCACGGCATGTCACTCCAAATGGCGCTCGTCATGGGCCCGCTGGCACTGAGCCTGAGCGCGTACGGACGGCTGGCCGTCGCGAGGATCTGGCTCGGCGCCACCGGTCGGCTGCCGTAGCGGCTGATGGCTTTTCTCAACGAGGCCCACACACGGGGCGTGCTACGCCAGTCCGGCGCACGCTACGAGTTCCGGCACCTCCGGCTTCAGGAGTGTCTTGCGCCAACGCCCGAACCAGACGGGGCGTACGCAGCACCCAGTACCGCAGCTACCTCATAGACGGGTGCCTCGCCAAGACGGCCAGAGCTTCAGACCTGTCCGAGCAACCGGACGACATCGCGAGTTCCGCAGGTACGGGAAGGAAGCCCGACGGGGCACCCGACGGCCCTGGCCAGGGAATTTGCCCTGCTCAGGGGTGTAATGGCGGACGAGTCGGCCTGTACGCCGGGTTCTGTCACCCCCGGTCCTTGCGGGCCGGGGGGAGACGGCCATCCATCTAGGGCTGTCGTTGCCGGCAGCCTCGTGCGGTCTACCCGCGGACTCGGGCGGGCAGCCCTCGGTCGTCCGCGCAGAGGCATCAGCCGATGCCTCCTCTTGACCTTGCTCCGGGTGGGGTTTACCTAGCCCTCCGAGTCACCTCGGAGGCTGGTGGTCTCTTACACCACCGTTTCACCCTTACCCGCGCCTTGCGGCACGGGCGGTTTGTTTTCTGTGGCACTGTCCCGCGGGTCACCCCGGGTGGGTGTTACCCACCACCCTGCCCTGTGGAGCCCGGACGTTCCTCGGGGGGATCGTCGATCCCCACGCGGCCGTCCGGCCGGCTCGTCCGCCGTGGCGACCATGGTACCCGCAGGCAGCGGCGCCGCGGCCCGCGCCCACGGGCGGGCCCGCCCGGCCGCCCTTGACCTTGTCGCGGCGGCAACGTTTCTACTGAGCGCATGAGAATCGGGGAACTCGCCGCGCTGGTCGGCGTCAGCACCCGCGCGGTGCGCCACTACCACCACCTCGGGCTGCTGCCCGAGCCTTCCCGCCGGGCCAACGGCTACCGGGAGTACGGGCTGGAGGATGCCGTCGCGCTCGCGCGGCTGCGGCGGCTGGCGGAGCTGGGGCTCGCGCTGGACGAGGTGCGTGACGTCCTGGCGGACGACTCCGGGCGGGAGCTGGCCGAGGTGCTGGCCGAGCTGGACGCGGACCTGGCCCGGCAGGAGGAGGAGATCCGGTCCCGGCGGGTGCGGCTGGCCGCCCTGCGGCGGCAGGCGGAGGAGCACGGCGGGCTGCCCGCCGAGGGGCCCGTCTCGGACGAACTGGCCGCGGTCTTCGGGGAGATGGCCCGTGCCTCGGCGGCCCGGCCCGGCCCGGAACCCGCCATGGCGGCGAAGGAACGGGAGGTGCTGGCGCTGCTCGACTCGACGGTGGAGGAAGCGGAGCGCCGGCGGATGGCGGAGCTGCTGGGGGAGATGGCGGCGGAGCCGGGGGCGATGGAGCGGATGTACGAGGTGTACGGGCTGCTCGATGCGCTGGCGGAGGCCGCGCCGGACGATCCGCGGGTGGCGCGGGCCGCTCAGGCACTCGCCGACTGCGTTCCGGACGCGGTGGCCGCGGAGCTCGGCGCGACGGGCAGCGGGGAGGCGGGCGGGCCGGGCGCGTCCGGCTTCATGACGGAGGAGGGCGGCTTCATGGCGGCGGAGAGCGGCTTCATGGCGGCGTACCACGCGCAGTTCGCGCCCGCGCAGGCCGCGGCCGTACGCGAGGCGGTCCGGCTGGTCACGGAGCGTGCGCGGTGAGCCGGGGCGGTGCGCTGCGGCGGCTGGCCGCCCACGAGGGGCGGTGGCTGGTGAGTCTGGTGTGGTGGGTGGCGCGGCGGCGGATCGGGGTGGCGCCCGGCGAGCGCGCCCTGGGCTATGCGGCGGCCCAGGCGGCGCTCCTCTACGGGCTGGCGTTCGTGTGTGTGGTGGAGACGGTGGGGCTGAGCGCGCTGTTCGCCGGCAGACCGGTGGTGCATGGGGTGCTCCTGGTGCTCGATGTCTACACCGTGCTGATGGTGCTGGGCCTTCAGGCCTCCGCGGTCACCCGGCCGCATGTGCTGGGGGCGGACGTCCTGTGGCTGCGCGACGGTGCCCGGCGGGAGCTGCGGATACCGGTCGGGCGGATCGCCTCGGTCCGGTACGACCTGCGGTTCAGCAGGGAGGAGGGCCGGGCCGGCGACGGGGCGGCCGCGGGGGCCCCGGCCGGGGTGGCGGAGTTCGCCGTGGGCGGGCAGACCTCGGTCAGCGTCGAGCTGGTCGAACCGGTCGTGGTGGTGGGGCTGTTGGGGCAACGGGCGACCGTGGGCACGGTGCGGTTCCATGCGGATGATCCCCGGGCAGCGGTGCGGGCCGTACGGGAGGCCGTGGCGGGGGCGGGTGACGGCTCCCGCGGGGACGCGACGGGAGCCCGCGGGGACATGACGGGAGCCGGCGGGGCGAGGGTCACGCGGCCGTGAAGCGGACCGGTTGGTGGCCCGGTTCGGCCTCGGCGAGACGGACCGGGATACGGCTCCCGAGCGGCAGTGCGGGGCCTTCCGGGGCGGCTTCGACGGGGCCGATGACGGCCGGGTCGACGAGGTGGACGGTGCCATGGGTGGGGTCCGTCTCCTGGATCTCCACGACCAGGCCCTCGAAGACCTCCCCGATCCGGTCGCGCAGCAGGGCCGCCTCGACGAGGTCGACACAGGCCCGCTCGACCTGGTTGGCACGCTGGCTGCCCAGCTCCATCTCCCGGGGCAGCGCGGCCAGCGCCCCGCGGACCCAGGAGGGCGGCTCGGCGCCGGCCGAGGCGGCCAGGCACAGCTCGGAGGTGTAGCGGTCGACGAGCCGCCGCAGCGGCGCGGTGGCGTGCGCGTACGGGGCGGCGACCGCGGCGTGCAGGGCCTCGGACGCCGGGGGTGCGGTGCCGTCGAAGGCGGTGTAGCCGGCGCCGCGCAGCAGTGCGGTGCACTCCTGGAGGAACGCGGCGTGGGCGGGGCGGCGCGGGTCGAGGGCGCGGATCAGCGCCGCGTACGAGGTGTGGTGCGGCCAGTCGACGCCGAGCGCGCGGGCGGTCAGCCGCAGCCGGGCCACCGAGCCGTCAGGGGCGATGGGCAGCGTACGGAGGATGCCGGTGCCGGAGGCCAGCATCAGCTCGGCCGCGGCCATGCCGGTGAGCAGGGATATCTGCGCGTTCCAGCCGTAGGCCGGGAGCGGGGCGCGGTATTCGAGGCGGTAGCAGCCCTCCTCCTCGACGATCTCCTGCTCGGGGACGTTCAGGGAGATCGCGCCCCGGGCGACCTCCAGTTCCTCGCGCAGCAGCCCGATCTCGCGGAGCAGGGCGAGCGGCTCCTCGGCCGTACCGTCGTCGAGGATCCGCTGGACACCGGCGTAGTCGAGCTTGGCGCGGGAGCGGACCAGCGCGCGGCGGACCCGGACGTCGGCCAGGGCGCCGTCCGCGTCGAGGTCGAGCTGCCACAGGACGGCCGGGCGGTCCCGGTCTGGCAGCAGGCTGGCGGCGCCCTCGCTCAGCGCGTGCGGATACAGCGGGACCCGCTCGTCGGGGAAGTAGAGGGTGGTCACCCGGTGGTGCGCCTCGGCGTCCAGGGCCCCGCCGGGCGTCACGAACGAGGCGACATCGGCGATGGCGTAGTGGACGCGGTAGCCGCCCCCGGTCTTCGCCCCGGGGGACCCCCGGCCGGGGCGGCGGGAGAGGAACATCGCCTGGTCGAGATCGAGGGAGCCGGGCGGGTCGAGCGTGAAGAGCGGGAGGTCGGTGGCGTCCTCCAGGGTGTGCTCGGTCGCCACCGCGCCGTCGGCGGCCGGGATCCGCGGGGCGCGGGCCGCGCTCTCCGCCTCGGCCTGTGCCGTGGGCGGGAAGTGGTCCGGGATCTCCAGCCGTCCGCGCAGCTCCTGCAGCGCCACCCGCAGCGGGGCATCGGCTGCGTCGGTCACATGCATATGGAGACGGGGCATGAAACCGAGCGTATGGCGGGTGGCCGCTCCCGGCGCGGCGTGCGGTGCGGCACCGGTTCCCGGCAGGCGGTGCGGCACCGGTCCCCCAGCCGGCGGTGGCGCGCCGGTCCCCCGGCGGGCGCGCGGGTTCCGTACCGGTCCGCCGCAGGCCATACGCTTTCCCGGGGCGGGCCGCACCCCCGCCCGTACCGCCGCGAAGGAGAAACACCGTGCTCGTGCTGTTGCCGCCGTCCGAAGGGAAGGCCGCGGGAGGCAAGGGGGCGCCGCTGGACACCGGGGCGCTGTCGCTGCCGGGGCTGACCGCGGCGCGCGAGGAGGTGCTCGGGGAGCTCATCGAGCTGTGTGCCGCGGACGAGACCAAGGCCCAGGAGGTGCTCGGGCTCAGCGAGGGCCTCAAGGGCGAGATCGCCAAGAACGCGGGGCTGCGGACGGCGCCGGCCCGGCCGGCCGGGGAGATCTACACCGGGGTGCTCTACGACGCGCTCGACCTGGCGTCCCTGGACGCGGCGGCGCGCCGGCGGGCCGAGCGCTCGCTGCTGGTGTTCTCGGGGCTGTGGGGCGCCGTGGGGGTCGGCGACCGGATTCCGTCCTACCGCTGCTCGATGGGGGTGAAGCTGCCGGGCCTGGGCGCGCTGGGCGCGTACTGGCGGGCGCCGATGGCCGAGGTGCTGCCCGCGGCCGCCGGGGACGGGCTGGTGCTCGATCTGCGGTCGGCGGCGTATGCGACGGCATGGAAGCCCAAGGGCGAGCTGGCCGGGCGTACCGCGACGGTGCGGGTGCTGCAGTCCAAGATCGTGGCCGGCGTGGAGAAGCGGACGGTGGTCAGCCACTTCAACAAGGCGACCAAGGGGCGGCTGGTGCGGGATCTGCTGTCGTCGGGGCGTGCGCCGGACGGCCCGGCCGAGCTGGTGGAGGCGCTGCGGGAGCTGGGCCATGCGGTGGAGGCACAGGCTCCGGCGACGGGCGGCAAGGCCTGGGCCGTCGATGTGATCGTGACGGAGCTGTAGGCGGGAGCGGGAGTCGCCGGTACGGCCCGGAGGGGTCACGGGAGCCGGTACGGCCAGGGGGGAGTCGATACGGCCCGGAGGGCACCCGACGACTGACGGTACGGCCCGGAGGGCACCCGACGACTGGCGGTTGCAGCATGTGCAACGCTCGTTGCGGAGGGTGGGCGGGCCTGCGCACCATGGGCGGCGTGACCACCAGCAACGTCGCCTCCCCCGGCCCCTCGTCGGTGCTCGGGCTCGCGCCCGTCCTCCCCGTCGTGGTGGTCCATGACGTCGCGGACGCCGTGCCGCTCGCCCGGGCGCTCGTCGCGGGCGGACTGCCCGCGATCGAGGTGACGCTGCGGACGTCCGCCGCGCTCGACGCGCTCCGCGCCATCGCCGACGAGGTCCCGGACGCGGTGCCGGGCGCGGGCACCGTGCTGTCCCCCGCGCAGGCCGGGGTGGCCCGTGCGGCCGGCGCCCGGTTCCTGGTGAGCCCCGGGTGCACGCCCCGGCTACTGGGGGCGATGACGGACTCGGGGGTGCCGTTCCTGCCGGGCGTCTCGACGGCCTCGGAGGTGGTGACCCTGCTGGAGGAGGGCATCACCGAGATGAAGTTCTTCCCGGCCGAGGCGGCGGGCGGCACCGCCTATCTGACCTCGCTGGCCGCGCCGCTGCCGCAGGCTCGCTTCTGCCCGACCGGCGGGATCGGCCCGGCGTCGGCACCGGCCTATCTGGCCCTGCCGAACGTCGGCTGCGTCGGCGGCTCCTGGATGCTGCCGGCCCGGGCGACGGCCGCCAAGGACTGGGGCCGGGTGCGCCAACTCGCCCGGGACGCGGCGGCGTTGGCGGTCTGACGGCCGCGGCGCAGGGCCCGCCCGATGGCTCAGGCCCTGCCCGATGACTCAAGGCCTACCGCAGATGTGCCGTCTCGTTCAGCAGCCGCACCGAGGCATTGCCGTCGGAGTAGTAGGCGACGGCGGAGAGGGAGGCCGCGGAGAGCTCCATCCGGAACAGCGCCTCCGGCGGGGCGCCCAGCGCCAGCCGGACCAGCGTCTTGACCGGCGTGACATGGGTGACCAGCAGGACGGTGCGGCCCGCGTACCGGGCCAGGAGCTTGTCGCGGGCGGCGGCGACCCGGCGGGCGACCGCGGCGAAGGACTCGCCGCCTCCGGTGGGCTCCGCCTTCGCGGAGGCGAGCCACGCGTCGAGGTCCTCGGGGTAGCGCTCGCGCACCTCGGCGAAGGTCAGCCCCTCCCACGCCCCGAAGTCCGTTTCCCGCAGGCCCTCCTCGATCCGGACCTCCAGCCCGAGCCGGGCCGCGACCGCCTCGGCGGTCTCCCGGCAGCGCCGCAGCGGTGAACTGACGACGGCCTGGATCGTGCCGCGGGCGGCGAGCGCGGCAGCGGTCGCCTCGGCCTGGCGGCGGCCGGCGGCGGAGAGTTCGGGGTCGGTGCCGCCGCTGCCGGAGAAGCGCTTCTCCGGCGTGAGCGCGGTCTCGCCGTGCCGCAGCAGGACGAAGGTGGCGGGCGGGCCGAGGTCGGGGCCCCAGCCGGCCGACGGTGCCTCGGCCGCCTCGTCGGCCGCCTCCGCGGAGGCGTCGGCGGCCCGAGCCGCGGCGCTGCGGGCCGGCGCCGCGGTGTCCAGCGCCGCCCGGGAGTCGCGCGGCTCCCACTGCTTGCCCGATTTCCCGGCGTCCATCGCCTCGTTGGCGAGCCGGTCCGCGTGCTTGTTCTGCGCGCGGGGGATCCACTCGTACGACACCCGGTCGGCCGGGAAGACCGACCGGGCCTCGGACGCCAGCGGCTTCATGTCCGGGTGCTTGATCTTCCAGCGCCCCGACATCTGCTCGACGACGAGCTTGGAGTCCATCCGCACCCGGATGCGGGCCTCGGGATCCAGGGCGTGCGCCGCCCGCAGGCCGGCCACCAGGCCCTTGTACTCGGCGACGTTGTTGGTCGCCGTACCGAGGAACTCGGCGGCCTCGGCGAGGGTTTCGCCCGTCTCCGGGTCGAGGACCACCGCGCCGTAGCCGGCCGGCCCCGGGTTGCCCCGGGAGCCGCCGTCCGCTTCGACGATCAGGGTGCGGGCCATGGCCTACAGGCCCGAGTCGGGCGTACGGACCAGGATGCGGCTGCAGTTCTCGCAGCGCAGGACGGTGTCGGCGGCGGCCGCGCGGACATCGTTGACCTCGGTGATGTTCAGCTCCAGG
This sequence comes from Streptomyces sioyaensis, assembly GCF_004122735.1. Lineage (GTDB taxonomy): Bacteria > Actinomycetota > Actinomycetes > Streptomycetales > Streptomycetaceae > Streptomyces > Streptomyces sioyaensis. The sequence continues at coordinate 43,678 of NZ_SDIF01000034.1, forward strand.
CGGCAGCCCTCGCAGCGGCGCTGGTAGAGGCGGGCCGCGCCGACGCCGCCCTCCTTGGCACGGATCTTGTCGTAGAGCTTGAGGAGATCGGCCGGGATGTCGGCGACGGTCAGCTCGCGCTCCTTGGCGACCGTCGCACGCTCCGCCTCGATCTCGGCGTTCGCGGCGTCGCGGCGCGCGGTGGCGTCGTCGACCTTGGCCTGGATGGCCTCGACCCGGGAGGTGAGCTCGGTGACCCGCTCCTGGGCGGACTCCCGGCGCTCCATCACCTCCAGGACGATGTCTTCCAGGTCGCCCTGGCGCTTGGCCAGCGAGGCGAGTTCGCGCTGGAGGTTCTCCAGGTCCTTGGGAGAGGTGACGGCGCCGGAGTCCAGCCGCTTCTGGTCGCGGGCGGCGCGCTGGCGCACCTGGTCCACGTCCTGTTCGGCCTTGGTCTGCTCGCGGCTGGTGTCACTCTCCTCGGTCTGTGCGGCGACGAGGAGGTCGCGCTGCTGGATGAGGTCGGCCTCCAGAGTCTGCAGCTCGGCCAACTCGGGGAGGTTGTGGCCCCGGTGGGCGAGCTGGGTGAGCCGGACATCCAGGGCCTGGACGTCGAGAAGGCGGATCTGGTCGGCGGGCGCGGCGTTCAGCGTGGGGCTCCTGTGGTGTGCGTCGGGGCGAAGAGAGGGGTGGACGCCGCGTGGGCGGTCCAGGGGTCGGTGACCGTACGGGAAACATGCGTGCGCAGTCCCCAGTCGTGCCGGTCGGAGACCGCGTCGAGCTGGGCCGCGGCCTGCTCGCACCACGGCCACTCGGTGGCCCAGTGGGCGGCGTCGAGCAGCGCCGGCGGGCGGTCTCCGGTGGTCTGGACGGCCTCGGAGGCCGGGTGGTGGCGCAGGTCGGCAGTGAGGAAGGCATCCACACCGGCCGCGCGTACGGCGCCGAAGAGGCTGTCCCCGGAGCCGCCGGAGACGGCGAGGGTCCGGATCTCGCGGTCCGGGTCGCCGGCCGCCCGGATGCCCTGCGCGGTGGCGGGCAGCCGGCCGGCCGCGTACGACGCGAGGTCGGTCAGCGTCATCGGATGCGGCAGCTCGCAGATCCGGCCCAGGCCGCGGCGGCCCGCCGGATCGTCCGGATCCGGCACCAGCGGGCCGAGGATGCGCAGATCCAGGGCGCCGGCCAGGGCGTCGGAGACACCGGGGTCGGCGGTGTCGGCGTTGGTGTGCGCGACGTGCAGGGCGATGTCGTGCTTGATCAGGGTGTGCACGATCTTGCCCTTGAAGGTCGAGGCCGCGACCGTCGTCGTACCGCGCAGATACAGCGGATGGTGGGTGACGAGGAGGTCGGCGCCGAGCCGCACCGCCTCGTCGGCGACCTCCTGGACCGGGTCGACGGCGAACAGCACACGGCGGACCTCGCTGCCGGGATCACCGCAGACCGTGCCGACGGCGTCCCACCCTTCGGCCCGCTCGGGGGGCCAGAGGGCGTCGAGCGCGGAGAGGACTTCAGACAGTACGGGCACGGGTGGAAGGTTACCTCCCAGCTGTGACACCGCGCGGGCCGTCTCGCACGGGGCCCCGTGGCCACGGTAGGGCCCGGCGTACCGGGGCCCGCCACCCCGCGGCCGGCGGGCCGATGCACAGCCGCTCCGTCTGGGACCGGCGAACCGGACAACTGCCATCCTTATGCGTGAAGTGCGGCAACTCGCCCTGTTCGGCCGGACGTGCGAAACCTACCTTCGGTTGCCGACTGGAGGTGACCGCCCGATGACGATCTGTGCCACCGAGGACGCCACGGCGCCCGCGCGCCCGCAGCGCGCGACCCTGACGATCGCCGCCGACGGCTCGTACGCCGCCCGGCTCGCCCGTCACGACGACGCGGCCGGCAGCTGGTTCCCGGAGCGCTGGACGCTGAGCGGCCCCGAGCCGTACGCCGTGCCGCTGCAGGGCACCCAGCCCGAGGAGCCGGACAGCGCCCTGCTGCCGCTGGCGGACGGACGGGTGCTCATCGCGCGCCGGGTCGCCGACCGCTTCGCCGTCTCGCTGCTCTACCCGGCGGGCCCCGGAACCGGCGAACTCCTGCTGGGCGCGGTGCAGGCGCCCGAGCTGACCCTGCTGCCGCCCGCGCCGGACGGGACCCGCGGCTACGCCCTGGCGCCCGGGGCGCAGCACACCACGCTGTGGCTGCTGCACGGCGGCGCGGGCGGGCCCGAGCCGGTCGCCGAGATCCCGGGGCGCTGCTCGGGCGGCGTCTGGCTGGACCGCGCCGGCCGGCTGCTGGCACTGGACCGTCAATGGGCGGGCCGGACGAAGGCGATCACGGTCGACCTGGAACGGGGCGGCGAGACCGGCCCGCTGCTACAGATCACCGAGGACAGCAACGACCGTCTGCTGCTTGCCGATCCGGACAGCGGACTGCTGCTGGTCCGGTCGGACGCGCCGGGCCAGGACCGGCTCGGCTGGGGCGTACTGGGCAGCCGGCTGCCGGTGCGCTTCCCGGAGTGCCTGCATCCCGTCGGCGCGACGGTCACCCCGTTCGCGGTGCAGCCACGGCAGATGCTGGCACCGGAGAGCTGCGCGGTGGCCTTCCGGCTGGACGGCGCGCACGGCACCTGGCTGGGCGTCTGGCGCCCCTCGGTACGCCAGCTGCGCCAATTCCCGGCGCCCCAGGGGTGGCTGACGGGGGCCGGGTTGTGGACGGCGGCCGGCGCACTCCTGCTGCCGTACGCGACGGCGGCGGAGCCGTGCGGGGTGGCGCGGGTGGCTTCGCCGGCGGGGGCGGTGGGGGCTGAGGGGCCAGGTCGGGCGGTCGTGCCTGAGCGGCCGGTTCGGGCGGCCCGGCTTGTGGGGCCTGGCCGGATGGTGGCGCCTGAGCGGGCGGTTGGGGCCGTGGAGCCCCCGCGGGTGGTGGTGCCGCAGCAGCCGGTTCGGGCGGTGGAGTCCCCGCAGCAGGTCCGGGCGATGGAACCGCCACAACAGGCTTGGGCGGTGGAGCCCGCACGGGCGATGGCGCCACCGGTGGAGCAGGTGCGACTGGTGCGACCGGTGCGAACGGCAGGACAAATGCGGCCGATGGAGCCGGTGCGGCCGGCCCCGCCAAGAAGCCCGTGGAAACTGGTCGGCCCCCTGAGACCGGTGCAGGGCCCGCCTTCCGGGGTGCCTTGCGTGATGCCCGCCGAGGCCCCGTCCGGAGCGGACGCAGGAGCAGAGGCAGAAGCGGATGCCGGGACGGGGGCCGGGACGGGGGCCGGGACGGGCACGGCATTGGGCACCGTAGCGGTCGCCGCATCGGGCACCGTGGCGGTCGCCGCATCGGGCACCGCGTCAGGCACCGGAAATGGCGGGGGGATTGTCCCGGATACGGAGGAAACCGACAACCGCTCCACATCATCTGCACAACCCCGCGCCGTGGCCGGGGAACCGCAGCGGAGCGCCGCACATCCCCCTTTGTGCAGGCCAGTTCCCTTGCAACAAGCACCTCAGGCGGCACGGTAGACCCGGTGGAGCGCCATTTCCCGCCCCGTTAGAATTTCGGGCGGGGGCAGCGCAGCCGGTTGACCGGCCACCGGCCGTGCCGTTTCGGGGTCAGCCTTGGCGGTCGTCGGGCGAGGTCCCGACGCGTACAGCTGTAAGCGATCCGACGGAGACTCTTTTCATGTCCGAAGCCCGAACCGACACGACCCAGGCGCGCCCCCAGGAGGCATCCGCCCAGGCCGCCGAGGCCGCAAGCTCCGGCAGGCACCGTGGCCCGGCCGCCGCCGCGGAGGAGTCCGGCCCCGCCGCCCATGGCCGGCACCGCCGGGACAAGCAGCCGCAGGACGCGTAAGGCCGGTCCGGCGGTCCTGACCGCCGACCGCACACCACAGCCGTGGCCGCCACACCGCATTGCGCGGGTGGCGGCCACGGCTCGTCCGTAGGTGCGGCGCGGCCGGCCTCAGCCGTGTTTGAGGCCCAGCACCTCGGCCGCCGCGAAGGTCTCGTTCGCCGGGCGCTGCGCGTAATACGGCGTCAGCAGCTCATCCAGCTCCGCGTAGCTGAACACCTCCTTCGCGGTGTCGAACTTGGCGGCGATCCGCGGTCGTTCGGCGATCGCGACCATGCCGCCGTGCACGACCAGCAGCTGCCCGTTGACCTGGGCGGCGGCCGGTGCGGCGAGATAGCCGACGAGCGGGGCGACGTGTTCGGGCGCGAGCGGGTCCAGGGCGCCGTCCTCGGGCTCCTGGAAGCCGGCGAAGACGTCCTCGGTCATCCGGGTGCGGGCGCGCGGGCAGATCGCGTTGGCGGTCACGCCGTATTTGCCGAGCGCCAGCGCCGTGGAGGTCGTCAGGCCGACGATGCCGCCCTTGGCCGCCGCGTAGTTGGGCTGGCCCGCCGAGCCCGCGAGGAAGGCCTCGGAGGAGGTGTTGATGATCCGGCCGTGGACCGGGCCGCCGGCCGCCTTGGCGCGCTCGCGCCAGTGGACAGCGGCGAAGTGCGTGGTGTTGAAGTGGCCCTTGAGGTGGACGCGGATGACCGAGTCCCACTCGTCCTCGGTCATCGAGAACACCATCCGGTCGCGGAGAATGCCCGCGTTGTTGACCAGGATGTCGAGCTTTCCGTACGTCTCGACCGCCAGCTGTACCAGGGCGCGGGCCTGTGCGTGGTCGGCGACGTCACCGAGGTGGGCGACCGCCCGGCCGCCCGCCGCACGGATCTCGGCGGCGACGTCCTCGGCGGGCGCGGCGCTGGCCTCGCCGGAACCGTCGCGGCCCGGCTGTCCGTAGTCGTTGACCACGACCTGTGCGCCGAGGCGGGCGAGTTCAAGGGCTTCTGCGCGGCCCAGGCCGCGCCCGGCACCGGTGACGATCGCGGTCAGGCCCTCCAGTGGCTGTGCCATTCCTGTCCTCTCCAGTCCAGTCCTCTTGGAGCGTGGTGCGGGCGATGGTGCGGGGGATGGCGCGGTAGGCGGGGGGTGTCCCCTAAGGGGGCCGGGGGCCGTCAGATCTCGATGCAGGTGCGCAGTGCGGTGCCGGAGCGCATCTGGTCCAGGGCGTCGTTGATCTCGGCCAGTCGGACGCGGTGGGTGATCAGGCCTTCCAGGTCGATCCGGCCGGCCCGCCACAGGGCGATGGCCCGCTCGTAGGAGCGCAGCACATCCGCGCCGCCGTACAGGGACGGCAGGATCCGCTTCTCGTCGAAGAACAGCTCGAACATGTTGACCTGGAAGGTGTCGTCCATGGCGCCCGCGCCGACCACGCACAGCGTGCCGCCGCGCCGGGTCATTTCGTAGGCGGTACGGGCGGTGGCGGACTTGCCGACCACCTCGAAGACGTAGTCGAAGCCCTCCCCCGCGGTGATCCGGGCCTTGGCATCGGCGAACTCCTCGGGGGCGACGGCTTCGGTGGCGCCGAAGCGGAGCGCGGCCTCCCGGCGGGCCGGCACCGGGTCGACGGCGATGATCTCGGCCGCCCCGCAGGCCTTCGCACCCTGGATGACGGATATCCCGACACCGCCGCAGCCGATCACCGCGACCGAGGACGCGGCCGCCACCCGGGCGGTGTTGAGGGCGGCGCCGAGCCCGGTGGTGACACCGCAGCCGATCAGCGCGGCGATCTCGTACGGGACGTCGTCCGGGATCGGGACCGCGCAGTTGGCGGGGACCACGACCTCCTCGGCAAAGGTGCCGGTGCCGGCGAAGCCGAAGACGTCCCCGCCGGGGCGCCGGAAGTTGGGCGTGCCGGCGTTCATGAATCCGGCCAGGCACAGATGGGTCTGGCCGCGCTTGCAGGACGGACAGCTGCCGCACGCGGGCAGCCAGCACATCAGCACGCGGTCGCCCTGGCCGAGCCCGGTGACGCCGTCGCCGACGTCGAGGATCTCCCCCGCGCCCTCGTGCCCCGGGACGAACGGGGCGGGCTGGGGCAGCACCCCGCTCATCGCCGAGAGGTCGGAGTGGCACAGCCCGGTCGCCCGGATCCGGATCCTGACCTTGCCGGGGCCGAAGCCCACCGCCTCGATGTCGTCGAGGACTTCGAGCTTGTCCTGGCCTGTCTCGTGCTGTACGGCTGCGCGCATGTCACGGCTCCTCTCGGTTGTGTGGCTGCCCCGACTGCCCTGGCTCCCCTGGCTCCCCTGACTCCTCTGGCTCCTCTGGCTCTTCTGACCGCCCCGGCCGCTTCCCTAGTGGTGCGCCACCACGGTGTCCGCCAGAACGGGTGCGTCGTCCCGGTCGGCCGCCGTCACCGACACCTGCACACGGCCCGGCTCCCGCCACATACGGAGGCGCAGCGTCTCGCCCGGGAAGACGACGCCGGCGAACCGGGTGGCATACGACGTCACCCGGGAGACCTCGCCCCCGAGCACCGTGTCGACCACGGCCTTGAGGGTCACCCCGTAGGTGCACAGCCCGTGCAGAATCGGCCGGTCGAAGCCGGCGAGCGCGGCGAACTCCGGATCGGCGTGCAACGGGTTCCAGTCGCCGGAGAGGCGGTAGAGCAGCGCCTGGTCCTCGCGGATCCGGCGCTCGGTGTGCAGGTCCGGGGCGCGCTCGGGGAGTTCGAGGCGTGCGGAGGGGCCGCGTTCGCCGCCGAAGCCGCCCTCACCGCGGACGAAGATCTGGGTGTCGCAGGTCCACAACGGGCCGTCCTCGTCGGCGATTTCGGAGCGCAGCACGATGACCGCGGCCTTGCCCTTGTCGTACACGGCGGGGACGGAGGAGGTCTGGGTCGCACGGCCGCGCACGGGGAGGGGGCGGTGCACGGTGACGGTCTGACCGCCGTGCAGGACCGCGGCGAGGTCGACGTCGATACCCGGGGCGGAGAGTCCGCCGGCGAGGGCCATCCCCCCGCCCGCGACGGTCGCGAAGCTGGGCAGGACGTGCAGTGCGCTCTCCAGGGTGTAGCGCAGTTCGTCCGGGTCGGTAGCGGGGTGCGGCTTCTCCGGCGTGGCCGCGCCGGCGCCGATACCGAGGTGGTAGAGCTGGACGTCCTTGTGGTCCCAGGCGAGTTCGGTGATCCGCGGCTCGGCGGAGGTGGCCTTGGCGGCGTCGATGGGCATGGGGCTGATGGCTCCTTCACCACGGCGGGAAGACCCCGGCCCGGCCGTCCGCACCGTCGACCGGACCGGGGTCGCATCTGGTCGGCCACGGCCGCGCTCCGACCGCGCACAGGGCACACTTCTAGAACGCGTTCTAGCCGATGGGTCTCATGTATAGCCGATCCGTCCGGGACCTGGAAGACCCTGACGTGTTGTCAGATTCGGGGCGCGGTCACTGCCCCCGCCCCGCGCCCCCGACGAAAAACGCGCACGCCCATGACATTTGTCAGGGGGCATCGCCCACATTCGCCTCTACCTCCCGACGGCCACTCTCCGTAACGTCGACGTCGGACAGAAGGAAGGCGGGGCGGGCATGGCACGGACGACAGGACCGGGCGGCACGGCGCACACGGCAGAAGGCGTCGCGGCGGTGGAATTCTCCGGGGTGACGCGGAGTTATGGCGCGGTGCGGGCCGTGGACGGCCTGGATCTGACGATCGCGACGGGCGGGACGGTGGCGCTCCTCGGGCGCAACGGTGCGGGGAAATCCACCACCCTCACCATGCTGCTGGGGCTGCTGCCGCCCAGTACGGGCACGGTGCGGCTGTTCGGCGGCACACCGGAGGCAGCGGTGCGGGCCGGCCGGGTGGGCGCGATGCTGCAGGACGGCAAGGCCGTACCGCGGGTCACCGTCCGCGAGCTGATCACCTTTGTCGCCGCCACCTACCCGCACCCCATGGACGTCACCGAGGCCCTGGAGCTGGCCGGCCTCGGCGAGTTCGCCGGGCGGCGGGTGGACCGGCTGTCCGGCGGGCAGGCCCAGCGGGTCCGCTTCGCGGTGGCGCTGGCCGGCAACCCCGCGCTGCTGGTGCTGGACGAGCCGACCGCCGCGCTGGACGTGGAGGCGCGCCGCGCCTTCTGGCGCTCGATGCGGGCCTATGCCCGCCGCGGCCACACCATCGTGTTCTCCACCCACTATCTGGAGGAGGCGGACGAACACGCCGACCGGATCGTGGTGATGGACGGCGGCCGGGTGGTCGCCGACGGCAGCGGCGCGGCGATCAAGCGGCAGGCCGGCGGCACGCTGGTCTCCTTCGACCTCGCGGGCGCGCCGACCGGGCCGCTGCCCGGACTGCCCGGGGTGAGCGCAGTGGAGGTGCGCGGCGACCGGGCGCTGCTGCGGACGACGGACTCCGACGCGACGGTCGTGGCACTGGCCTCGCTCGGACTCGTCCGCGGGCTCCAGGTCGTCCCCGCCAGCCTGGAGGACGCCTTCCTCACGCTCACCTCCGCCGAGACCGCCCCTGCTGCTCCGGTTACCCCGGCTGTCCCTGCTGCCCCGGCGCGGCCCGCCGCCGGTGCCCCGTCCGCGAAGGAGCGCGCATGATGCTCGACTACGTCCGGCTCGAAGTCCGCCGCACCCTGCGGGACAGAGGCTTCGTCGTGTTCGGCATCGGGATGCCGGTGGTGATGTATGTGCTGATGACCAACATCGGCGTGGGGGCCGGCGGCGCCGCCATGGAGTGGAAGATCGCGTCGATGGTCGGGATGGCCGCGTACGGCGCGCTGGGCGCGGCGATCGGCTCGGGCACCGGCGTCGCCGAGGACAAGCAGCTGGGGTGGCTGCGGCAGTTGCGCATCACTCCCCTGAGTCCCGTACGGGTCGTGGTGGGCCGCGGGCTGACCGCCTCGGTGACGGTACTGCCGGCCATCGCCGCCGTACTACTGGTGGGCGCGCTGGTCAACGGCGTACGGATGCCCGCCTGGCAGTGGGCCGCGCTGGCCGGGGTGCTGTGGCTGGGCACCGCCCCCTTCACCCTCCTCGGCCTCGGCAACGGCTACCGTCTCTCCGCGCAGTCCACGGGCGTGGTCAATACGGGCTGCATGGTGCTGCTCTCGATCGTCGGCGGCCTGTGGTTCCCGACCGAGCTGTTCCCCGGGTGGCTGCGCGCACTGTCCTCCTGGACACCGGGCAACCGGTTCGCCGAACTCGGCCGGAGCGTGACGCAGGACGGGGCACCGGGCCCGGGAACAGTGGCGGTACTGGCCTTCTGGCTGGCAGTCTTCGGCGGTTACGCGGTGTACGCGTACCGTCGGGCCGCACGGACGCCGTGACCGACGATGGCGCAGACCTGGGAAGCAAAGACAGTGCAGCACACGAAGCAACAGGACGCCTGCGCCCCGGATCCCGGCGCCGCGCGCGGCACGGATCCCGGCGGCGCGCACGGCTCGGACTCCGGCCCGTGCCGGCCCAGGTGGGCGGAGCGGAAGGCGGACGAGGGGCCGGGGAAGTACGCCTTCCTGCCGTGGCTGCTGATGGGCATGGGCGCCTTCTCCAACGTCCTCCAGGGCAAGACGGGCAACCCCTGGCTGGCCGGGCTCGGGCTGCTCGCCTTCAACTCCGTCTACATCACGGTCGTGTGGACCTCGTTCAACCCCCGGCTGCGCCACTCCCGCCGGCCGCTGTACGCGCTGGGGGTGCTGACCGCCATCACCTTCGCCATCGCCCTCGGGTTCGGCGGCGACTGGTTCCTGTTCTTCCCGCTGCTGTCGCTGGCCTCCGGTACGGTCCGCGCGCTGCGCGGCAAGAAGCTGGCGGCGTGGCTGATCGCGCTCAGCGGCGCGGCCGGGTATCTGACCGGCTGGGACAACGGCGGCCCGGGCGCGTTCGGCGTCGGCTACGGCACCTTCCTCTCCGGCACGGTGACGGCCACGGTCCTGAGCCTCTTCGACACCATCCAGGAGCTCAACACCACCCGCCAGGAACTGGCCCGCAGCGCCGTCGAGAAGGAACGGCTGCGCTTCTCCCGCGATCTGCACGACCTGCTGGGCCACACCCTGTCCGTAGTGGTGGTCAAGGCCGAGGCGGTCCGCCGGCTGGCGCCGCGCAACCTGGACGCCGCGCTCGACCAGGCCGCCGACATCGAGGCCGTCGGCCGGCAGGCGCTGACCGAGATCCGCGAGGCGGTCACCGGCTACCGCGAGGGCAGCCTGAGCACCGAACTCGACCGCGCCCGTTCGGTGCTGGAAGCGGCCGGCATCGAGCCCGTCGTACGCCAGGCCGGGCCGCCGCTGCCCCCGCAGGCCGGCGCGCTGCTGGGCTGGGTGGTCCGCGAGGGCGTCACCAACACCGTCCGGCACAGCGGCGCCACCCACTGCGAGATCTCCGTCCATGCCGACGAGGAGCGGGTACGGCTGACGATCACGGATGACGGGCGCGGTCCCGGGGGTTCCGGTGCCGCCGCGGGGTCCGTCCCGGGCCGGCTGCGCGACCGCGTCCCCGGCCGCGGCCAGGGCGACGCGGGGGCGGACGCCACCCGCCCGGACCCCGCGGACGGCACCGGCGCTCCGCCGCCGCCCGGCCGTACGGGACCGGTGGGCGGCACCGGGCTGAAGGGGCTGACCGAGCGCCTGGCCGCGGCGGGCGGCACCCTGCACAGCGGCCCGGACGGCCGGCGCGGCTTCCGTGTCACGGCCGAACTGCCGGTCGGGACGGGCGATATGGCGGGGGCGGAGGAGATGACCGGGTGATCAAGGTTCTGCCGGCGGAGGAGGAGTGGCCCCTTGACTCGGCGGTGAGGCCATACCACTGGCCCCGTCCGTGCGCTGCCCCGTGGCACATGGGCGGGGCTTTTGCCACCAGAGAGCCAGTCGATCTGTCACGTCCTACGCTGTCAGGGTGAGCGAACAGTCTGAGTCCGGGGCCGGGTCAACCGACGCGTCGGCAAGGTGTACGAGAGTCCTCCTCGCCGAGGACCAGGGCATGATGCGGGGCGCGCTGGCGCTGCTGCTCGACCTGGAAGCGGACATGCAGGTCGTGGCCCAGGTCGCGGCGGGCGATCAGATCGTCGCCTCTGCCCTGGACACCCGCCCCGACATCGCCCTCCTGGACATCGAACTCCCCGGCCGCAGCGGCCTGGACGCCGCGGCCGACCTGCGTGCCCAGCTGCCCTCCTGCAAGGTGCTGATCGTGACGACCTTCGGCCGGCCCGGCTATCTGCGGCGCGCCATGGAGGCCGGGGCGTCCGGATTCCTGGTCAAGGACGGCCCGGTGGAGGACCTGGCGGCGGCGATCCGCCGGGTGCTGGCCGGCGAGCGGGTCATCGACCCCGGCCTCGCCGCGGCGGCCCTGAGCGCCGGGCCCAACCCGCTGACCCAGCGCGAGCGGGACGTCCTCACCGCCGCCGTGGACGGCGCCACGGTCGCCGACATCGCCGGCAAGCTCCACCTCTCACAGGCCACCGTCCGCAACTACCTCTCCGCGGCGATCGGAAAGACCGGCACCCGCAACCGTATGGAGGCGGTCCGGGCGGCGCGGCAGAACGGGTGGCTGTAGTGGAGGGGCGGGGGCCGTTACTTGCCGCGGCGGAAGGACCGGTGCTGGGCACAGAGGGATCGTTGCCGCCTCAGCCGTGCGCGGCGTCAGCCCGTCGTCGCGGCAGCGCCACGATCATCAGCACCAGGCTGACCAGCAGGATCAGCGAGCCGACCTGGAAGGCCAGACCGTAGCCGTCCGCCATGGCCTGCGGGCTGTTGTGCGCCTCGGTACGGGACGCCGCGACGGTGGACAGCACCGACAGGCCCAGCGCACCGCCCATCTGGCGGGAGGTGTTGATCAGGCCGGAGACCAGTCCCTGGTCGGCGGGGTCGGCGCCGGAGGTGGCGATGGAGGCGATCGGGGTCGCGGTCAGGCCCGCCCCCAGCGCCATCAGGATGCCCGGACCGAGGATCGTCCCGAGGTAGCTGCCGTGCACGTCCATCGTGCCCTGCCAGACCATGCCGGCCGCGGAGATCGCCGCACCGGTGATGGCCAGGGTCTTTGCACCCACACGGTTCATCAGCCGCGGCGCGATCTTGGAACCCAGGACGATGGACAGCGAGTGCGGGATGAAGGAGAGCCCGGCCTGCAACGGCCGGTAGCCCAGCACGTTCTGCACGTACAGCGACAGGAAGTACCACATCGAGAACATCGCGGCGCCGGCCAGCACCATCGCGGCGTTCGCCGACGAGACCGAGCGCAGCCGGAAGAGCCCCAGCGGCATCAGCGGGGCCTTCGCCCGCGCCTCGACCGCGAGGAACGCCGCGATCACGACCAGCCCGGCGGCCAGCGGCAGCAGCGCGGACGCCGAGGCCCAGCCGTCCGTCTCGGTCTGCACGATGCCGTACGCCACCAGCGCCAGCCCGCCGGTGACCAGCAGCGCACCGGGTACATCGAGCCGCCGTCCGGTGTCCTGCCGGCTCTCGGTGAGCCACAGCACGGCGCCCGCCAGCACCAGCGCCCCCACCGGCACGTTGATCAGCAACACCCAGCGCCAGGACAGGGATTCGGTGAGCACCCCGCCGACCAGACCGCCCACCGCGCCACCGCCGGCGCCGACCGCCGTCCAGGTGCCGATGGCGCGGGTACGGGCCGGGCCGGCCGGGAACGACGTGGTCAGGATCGTGAGGGTGGCCGGCGAGAGCACGGCGGCGCCGACGCCCTGCACCGTACGCGCCGCGATCAGCTGCCAGGGCTGCTGCGCCAGCCCGCCGCCCAGGCTCGCGACCGTGAACAGCGCCAGCCCCAGGACGAAGATGCGCTTGCGGCCGAACAGATCGGCGGCCCGCCCGCCGAGCAGCATGAAGCCCGCGAAGGTGATGACGTAGGCGTTGACGATCCACTGCAGGCCCAGCTCGCTCAGGCCCAGGCCGGTCCGCATGGCGGGCAGCGCCACATTCACCACGGAGACGTCCAGCACCACCAGGAACTGCCCCGCGCACACCAGCAGCATCACCAGCCAGGCCGGGGCCGTCGTACGGCGCGCGGTATCGGGCAGCGTGGCGGGGGCGGTTATCGGCGGCATGGGCACCATGCTCGCATTCGGCGCTCGAACACCGCATCGGGATTTCGACGCACCTGCCACCTGACCGGAGACGTAGGACGAAGGGCGGAGAAAAGCGGGGGCGGGGATCCCCCCGCCCTCACCGCCGCAGCACCGTGACCACCGCGGCCCCGCCCAGGCCGATGTTGTGTGCCAGGCCCACCCGGGCGCCGGGGACCTGGCGCTCGCCCGCGGTGCCGCGCAGCTGCCAGACCAGCTCGGCGGCCTGCGCCAGCCCCGTCGCCCCCAGCGGGTGGCCCTTGGAGATCAGCCCGCCGGACGGGTTGACCACCCAGCGGCCGCCATAGGTCGTGGCACCGTCGGCGACCAGCTTCCCCGATTCGCCTTCCGCGCACATCCCCAGTGCCTCGTACGTCAGCAGCTCATTGACCGAGAAACAGTCGTGCAGCTCGATCACGTCCACGTCCTCGATGCCGAGACCGCCGGCCGCATACGCCTGCCGGGCCGCGGCCCGGGACATCGGCCGGCCGACGACATCGATGCAGGAGCCCGAGGCGAAGCTGTCCCCGGTGTCCGTCGTCATGGCCTGTGCGGCGATCTCCACCGCCCGGTCGGCCAGCCCGTGTTCCGCGACGAACCGCTCGGAGACGACCACGGCCGCGGCGGCCCCGTCCGAGGTCGGTGAGCACTGGAGCCTGGTCAGCGGCCGGTGGATGGTCTTGGCGGCGAGCACCTCCTCGACCGTGTACGCCTCCTGGAACTGGGCGTACGGGTTGTGGACGGAGTGCCGGTGGTTCTTGGCGCCGACCGCGGCGAGCTGTTCGGCGGTGGTGCCGTGGCGCTCCATGTGCTCGCGGGCCGCATTACCGAAGAGCTGGGCGGTGGGCGGGGTCTGCGCGAAGCCGTGGGCGGCGGCCATCACGCCGTAGTGGCGGGCCACCGGAGACGTCCGGAAATCGCCGCTGTCGGCGCCGCCGCCCAGTGCGCCGCGCTTCATCTTCTCGAAGCCGAGGGCCAGCACACAGTCGTTGAGGCCGCCCTCGACGAACTGGCGGGCCATCATCAGCGCGGTGGCACCGGTCGCGCAGTTGTTGTTGACGTTGTAGACGGGAACGCCGGTCAGGCCCAGTTCGTAGGCGGCGCGCTGGCCGGCCGTCGAGGCCTGGAAGCAGTAGCCGGCCGACACCTGCTCGACGGCCTCGTAACCGATCCCGGCGTCCGCGAGCGCCGCGGTGCCCGCCTCCTTCACCAGGTCCCAGTACTGCCGGTCCTCGGTCTCGGGCTTGACGAACCGGGTCATCCCGACGCCGACGATGTACGCCTTGCCAGTCATGCATGTCCTCCTGGGAGCGGTCGGGCCAGGTCAGATCAGCGGGCGGGGCTCGGGGTCGCGTGGCAGGCCGAGCAGCCGCTCCGCGACGACGTTCAGCTGTACCTGGGTGGTGCCGCCGGCGATGGTCAGACAGCGGGACATCAAGAAGCCGTGCAGCGCCCGCTCGCCGGCGCCTTCGCGCACCGCACCGGCCGGGCCGAGCAGCTCCAGCGCCAGCTCGGCGGTCTTCTGCTGGTGCGGGGTCTGCACCAGCTTGCGGACGCTGGCGCCGGCCCCCGGCTCCAGCCCCGACACCTGCTGGAGCGTGGTGCGCAGCCCGATGCAGCCCAGGGCGTGCGCCTCGGCCGCCAGCGCGCCCAGCCGCACCCGCACCGTCTCATCCAGCTCGCCGGCCCGGGCGAGGAGCTGTTCCAGCCCGGTGTCGAAGGTCAACTGGTCTGCCATGTGGACGCGTTCGTTGTCCAGGGTGGTGCGGGCCACCTTCCAGCCGTCGTCGACCTCGCCGACCACCGCATCGGCCGGCAACAGCACGTCGTCGAAGTAGACCTCGCTGAAGAGGGCGTCGCCGGTGATCTCCTTCAGCGGGCGGACGTCGATCCCGGGCGTCTTCATGTCGACGACGAAGAAGGTCAGCCCCTTGCGCTTGGGGACGTCGGGGTCGGTGCGGGCAAGCAGGATGCCATGGCTCGACCACTGGGCGGCCGAGGTCCACACCTTCTGGCCGTTGATCCGCCAGCCGCCGTCCGCCACCCGCTCGGCGCGGGTCCGCAGGGCGGCCAGGTCCGAGCCGGCCTCGGGCTCGGAGAACAACTGGCACCACCGCAGATCGCCGCGCAGCGTCGGCAGCAGATAGCGCTCCTGCTGCTCCCGGGTGCCGTGGGCGAGCAGCGCGGGGACCACCCAGGTGGCGATGCCCAGATCGCTGATCCTGACCTCGGCTGCCGCCAACTCCTGCTGGATGGCGAGCTGTTGGACGGGCCCCGCGCCCAGCCCGTAGGGAGCGGGCAGATGCGGCGCGGCGTAGCCGGTGGGGGCCAGGGCGCGGCGTACGGCCGCCGGGTCGAGGCCGCGTACGCCATCGATGACCGCACGGGCCCCGGCGCGGTACTCCGCCGCCTCGGCGGGGAGTTCCAGCCGCAGCGCGCGCCGCGCACCGCCGGCGGCGAGGCGGGCGGCGCGCAGCCGGTGGGTGTCGCCGCCGCCGAGCAGCGCGCGGGCCACCAGGGCCCGGCGCAGATGGAGATGGGCGTCGTGTTCCCAGGTGAAGCCGGTGCCGCCGAGGATCTGGATGCAGTCCTTGGCGCAGCCGACGGCGGCGTCCAGGGCGGTCGCGGTGGCCAGCGCCGCGACCAGTGAACGGACCGCAGGTGGCTCGTCCAGGGCCCGGGCCGCGTCCCAGACCAGCGCACGGGCCTGTTCACAGCGGACGAGCATCTCGGCGCAGAGGTGCTTGACCGCCTGGAACTGGCCGATGGGGCGGCCGAACTGCTCGCGTACGGCGGCATGCTGGGTGGCGGTGTGCAGCGCCCAGGCGGCCGTGCCGCAGCTCTCGGCGGCGAACAGCACCCCGGCCAGGTCGCGGACCAGGTCGCCGTCGACCGCCAGCAGCCGGTCGGCCGGCACCACGGCCCCCTCGGCGCGCACCTCGGCGGTCGGCCGGGTCGGGTCGGCGCTCTCCTGCACCCGTACGGTCAGCGCCCCGGCGTCGACGGCGAGCCAGACCGGTCCGGCCGGGGTCCGCGCGGCCAGCACGAGCAGGTCCGCTTCGGCGCCGGCAAGGACCGGGGGCGCGGTGCCGTCCAGGACGTAACCGCCGGCCTCCTCGACGGCGGTGAGCGCCCCCGCGTCGAGTGCGACGGCGCCGACGCGGGCCCCGGTGGCGAGCTCCCGGACGAGGTGCCGGAGGCCGCCGCGGTGCAGCAGCTCGGCCGCCAGGACGGTGGGCAGATACGGGCCGGGGAACGCGGCGCGGCCCAACTCCTCCAGCACCACGGCCAGGTCGAGGAGGTCACCGCCACCGCCGCCGTCGGCCTCGGGGAGGTGCAGCCCGAGCAGCCCCTGCGCGGCCAGCCCGTCCCAGCAGGCGAGCCGTCCCTGCTGTCCCGGGGCGGCGTCGAGCAGCTTGTGCACTTCTTCGGGCGGCATGGCCCGCGCGGCCCAGCCCGCCACCGCCTCGGCCAGGTCACGTTGCTCTTGCGTGATTCCGATGCCCATGCGGGGCAGACTAGAACACGTTTCATTCTGACGGAAGGTCAGTTGCGGCGGTACGGCGGGAAGCGCCGCTCCCGGGAGACCCGGAGGACACCCGGCCCTCGCCCCCTCACCCCTGGGCCCGTCAGCTGCCCCGCAAGCGCTGCCGGGCGGCCGTCAGTCCCCCCGGGAGAACCCCACGAATTCACCGGGGAACGCTCCGGACGCACTCAGGAAACGGTCCGGTGAATTCCGTCCGTGTCACCATTCCCTCTCGCTCTCCCCCTACCCCCGGCC
>NZ_SDIF01000035.1 GCF_004122735.1 Streptomyces sioyaensis
GGAGTGCGGGAAGTGGGGAGGCGGGCGGCTGGGGCCACGGCGCGCAGGAACAGCGCGACGAGGGGCGGCTGCGGTCCGCCTGCGACAACCTGCCCACGGTGCTGGCGCGTACCAGCCGGGAGTGTGCGCGACGGCATGCGGTGCTGGTGGCGGCGGTACGGGAGGCCTGCGCCGGACCCGTCGAGGGGCTGCACACGGTGCCGCTCCGGCCGGACGGAACGGGGGCGGCCGATGCCGGTGCGGCCGTCGCCGGTGCGGTGGTGGGACGCGATGACGGGCGCCCGGGCGGCGGGTCGTCGGGTGCGCGGGCCGTGCCGGCGGCCGGGGGAGCGGAGGGGGTGCGGGCCGTCCTCGACAGGGGTGAGCTGGGGAAACTGCCCGTCGAACAGCTCGGCGACGGTGAGCTGCGGTTTCTCGCGCTGGCGCTGGTGCTGCTCACCGGGCCGGACGTGCTGGCCATGGACCCGGTCGGCGAGGTCCCGTCGGCCCATCAGCAGATGACGGTGCTGGCGGACGGGATGGACCGCTGCATGGACGGCAGGCAGGCCCGTGAGCTGGTGTCGTTGGCCGCGCGGATGACCGAGCGCGGGCATGTGCGGCTGCTGGGGACGGTGCGGGACCCCACGGTCGCCGACGGACTGCCCGGCGTACAGGTGCTACACCTGGGGGTATGAGTGAAGATCTTCATGCGCTGCAGCGACGGCTCGCCGAGTTCGCGGCCGCGCGGGACTGGCAGCAGTACCACACCCCCAAGAACCTGGCCGCGGCGCTGAGTGTCGAGGCCGCGGAACTCGTCGAGATCTTCCAGTGGTTGACGCCGGAGGAGTCGGCGACGGTGATGTCGGATCCGCGGAAGGCCGGCCGGGTCGAGGACGAGGTCGCGGACGTGCTGGCCTATCTGCTGCAGTTCTGCGAGGCGTTGGGGATCGACCCCCTGACGGCGCTCGCGGCGAAGATCGAGCGCAATGAGTCGCGCTTCCCGGCGGTGCGGTCGGCACGACCGGACCGGCCGCGGGAGGGCGAGGAGGAGTAGAGGAACAGAGGAGTAGGGGCCGGGTCCGGGCGAGGCGGTAGCGGGGCGGGGGCCGACGGGGCGGGGGCGTCGGCCCCCGCCCCGCCGCGTGAGGTGGCCGCTCGCGCACTCGCACCGCGCACTCTCGGTGTCCGGCTCCGGGGCTTCTGCGCCGACTCCCGGTGTTCACTTGGGCGTTCACTCCGGGCGTCTTGTGTGACGTGTGCCGGTGGTGTGAGGGGTGGGGCGGTCGTGGCGCGAGGGGAAGACGCGTGCATGAGCCCGCCCCTTCATCACTCTATGGAGTCATGGATCTTTCCACATCGCCTTGGTTGTCCACAGATTTGCGAATTCCCCTGGCTTTTTTGGGTGTTCACCCTCACTCTGGGTAGTGAAAAGAGTGCAGGGTGCATGCGATTGATGAGGAGAGGAGGGAGCGGATGGACGCAGTGCGGATCATCGCGGCGAGTCGGCGCGGTGTGGCGGAGGCGAACACGATTCAGGGAGTGATCGTCGAGGCCTGGCAGGCGCAAGCCCTGGCAGAGGCGATAGGCAGCCATCTGGCGATATTCGGTCCGTACGAAGTGCGGTCCAGGGCCCGGGGGTTAGGCGATGCGGGCGGGCGGTTCAGCGGGGGACTGCTGTGCCCGACATCGTCCACCGGTGCGCTGCGGGCGGGTCAGTTGACCGAAGTCCGCGACGTCAAGGAGGCGTTGACGAGCCTGTGCCGATTGCTGCGGGAGGTGTGTGAAGCGCTGGTGGCCGTGGTGCTGCTGGCGGACGAGGACGGAATGTACTGGACCTGCGTCGAGGCGATGGACACCGTCGACGAATCAAGAGACCGCGTCGCCGGAATACTGGAGAAGCTGGAGGTACGCGACCGCAACCCTGCCTGAGGTGGGACGTCCCCACCGCGACCGCGTCCACGCGGAACGAACACCCCGAGCGGTACGCCACCGCCCCGGGGCCGGGAGCGCTCACGCCCGACACGCCCACGGCCCGCCCACCGTCGTCACTGCTTCCCCGCCGGCCCCTGCCCGTCTCCTCGCCCCTCCCCGTCGTCTCCTCGCCCCTACCCGTCGCCCTTTCGTGCCCTCGCGGGTGGCGTATGTGCTTCGGGGGTACTCGGTGTGCCGTGTCCTTGGTGCGTCCCTGTCCCCATCAGTACGTATCCCCGTTGGCCAGCTGGGTCGGCTACGCCAGAGGCGACTGGGCCGAGTACGGCACCGCCCGGGCTGCGGACAAAGCGGGAGACGTCGGTCCAGCCGTCGATTGGCCTCGCGAGGTTGTTCGTCGTGCCTTCAGGAGGAGACTGTCATGGCCCAGCCGTTTCCATCCGTCGAACCGTACGCGCACGGCCTCCTCGACGTCGGCGACGGAAACCAGATCTACTGGGAGAGCAGCGGAAACCCCAAGGGGAAGCCGGCCCTCTGTGTGCACGGCGGCCCCGGAGGTGGGGGGCGCCGCGGCAGCCGCACGATGTTCGACCCCGAGGTCTACCGAGTCGTCCTGTTCGATCAGCGTGGCTGCGGTGAGAGTCGGCCTCATGCCTCCGACCCGGCCGTCAGCCTTGAACACAACACCACCGACCACCTCATCGCCGATATGGAGCGGCTCCGCGAGCACTTGGGCATCGAGCGCTGGCTCCTCTACGGCGGCTCCTGGGGCTCGACGTTGATCCTCGCCTACGCTGAGCGCTACCCCGAGCGGGTCTCCGAGATCGTCATCGTCGGCGTCACCATGACCCGGCCGGAAGAGACCGACTGGCTCTACTGCGGCGTCGGACGCCTGCTGCCCGGCCCCTGGGAGGCGTTCCGTGACGCACTGCCGGAGCCGGACCGCGGCGGCAATCTCGTGGCCGCCTACGACCGGCTGGTGAACAGCCCGGATGAGGCCGTCCGGGTCAAGGCGGCGCGGGACTGGTGCGCTTGGGAGGATGCTGTCATCGCCCACGAGGTACTCGGCCGTCCCGGTTACTACAGCGACAAGCCTGACGACGCCCTGATGGCCTTCGTCCGGATCTGCACGCATTACTTCGCCAATGATGCCTGGCTTGAGGACGGACAACTGCTCCGTAACGCGCACCAGCTGGCGGGTATCCCGGCGGTGCTGATCCACGGCCGACTCGACCTGGGCAGTCCGCTGAAGACGGCGTGGGAGCTGTCCCGGGCATGGCAAGACGCAGAGCTGAAGGTGATCGACGACTCGGGACACACAGGCAGTCCCCTGAGGCGGGACGCGATCCTGGAGGCGATCGCGCGGTGTGGAAGGAGCGGGCGGTGACCGGCTCCGCGCCACGGTGCGGGGTTCCTCACCTCAGAACAGAGCCAGGGAACGGGCGGAGTGCGCCGTCGGAACACCGCCTCAAAACGTCCCTGGCCGCGCTGCTCGCCGATCCCTGGATGTCGGCCTTGCCGCCGTCCCGCGGGCCGACCCAACCGTCCGACATCCCCCGACTCCCTCCGCAAAGTCGTCGGAGCGGCCAAGATGGGTGGATGGGATTCCAAGTCGACTCCGAGGCCGGGCGGCTGCGCCGGGTCATCCTGCATCGCCCCGATCTGGAGCTGAAGCGGCTCACGCCCTCGAACAAGGACGCCTTGCTCTTCGACGACGTGTTGTGGGTGCGCCGGGCGCGGGCCGAGCACGACGGGTTCGCCGACGTGCTCCGGGACCGTGGGGTGGAGGTCCACCTCTTCGGGGATCTGCTGGCCGAGAGCATGCAGATTCCCGAGGCGCGGAGGCTGGTCCTCGACCGGGTCTTCGACGAGAAGGAATACGGGCCGCTGGCCACCGACCACCTGCGGGCGGCCTTCGACGAGCTTCCGGTCCCGGAGCTGGTCGAGGCGCTGGTCGGCGGCATGACCAAGCGCGAGTTCCTGGAGCGCCACCCCGAGCCCACCTCGGTGCGCTTCCATGTGATGGATCTGGACGACTTCCTACTGGGACCGCTGCCCAACCACCTCTTCACCCGCGACACCTCGGCCTGGATCTATGACGGGGTGTCGATCAACTCCATGCGCTGGCCTGCCAGGCAGCGCGAGACCATGCATTACGAGGCGATCTACCGGCACCACCCGCTCTTCCGCGGCGAGGACTTCCATGTCTGGTCGGAGGGTCAGGCGGACTTCCCCTCGACGATCGAGGGCGGGGACGTCCTGGTGCTGGGCAGCGGCGCCGTGCTCATCGGGATGAGCGAACGCACCACGCCGCAGGCCGTGGAGCTGCTCGCGCGGGGGCTGTTCGCAGCGGGTTCCGCCCGCACGATCGTGGCGCTGGACATGCCCAAGCGCCGGGCGTTCATGCATCTGGACACCGTCATGACCATGATCGACGGGGATACGTTCACCCAGTACGAGGGTCTGGGCATGCTCCGCTCGTACACCATCGAGCCGGGGTCGGGCGACCAGGACCTCAAGGTCACCGACCATCCGCCGGAGCACATGCACCGCGCCATAGCGGCGTCGCTGGGCCTGTCCGACATCCGGGTGCTGACCGCGACCCAGGATGTGCACTCGGCCGAGCGTGAGCAGTGGGACGACGGCTGCAATGTGCTGGCGGTGGAGCCGGGTGTGGTGGTGGCGTACGAGCGGAACGTCACCACCAACACCTTCCTCCGCAAGCGCGGCATCGAGGTGATCACGATCCCGGGAAGCGAGCTGGGACGCGGGCGCGGCGGGCCGCGCTGTATGAGCTGTCCGGTGGCGAGGGACGCGGTGCCGGGGGCAGCCTGAGGATGCCCCGCACCCTTCGGGGCGGGGCCGGCTCCCGCAGCGGCCAGCGGCTCCGCGCTTCCGGCCAGGGGCTCCGTGCTCTCCGTGCTTCCACCGGGGGCTCCGTATAGAGATACGTATGCTCGTATACACTTCCACTATTCGAGTCCGTCCCGACCGCCGCGAATCAGGAGCCCACCCATGGCGATAGACCTCAGGGGCCGCCATTTCCTCAAGGAGCTGGACTTCAGCGCCGAGGAATTCCGCCGACTGACCGAGCTGGCGGCCGAGCTGAAAGCGGCCAAGCGCGCCGGCACCGAGGTCCCCCGCCTCCGGGGCAGGAACATCGCCCTGATCTTCGAGAAGACCTCGACCCGGACCCGCTGCTCCTTCGAGGTCGCGGCGGCGGACCAGGGCGCCTCGACCACCTACCTCGACCCGTCCGGCTCGCAGATCGGGCACAAGGAGTCGGTGAAGGACACCGCCCGGGTGCTCGGCCGGATGTTTGACGGCATCGAGTTCCGCGGCAGCCGGCAGGCCGACGTCGAGGAGCTGGCGGCCCACGCCGGGGTGCCCGTCTTCAACGGGCTGACCGACGAATGGCATCCCACACAGATGCTCGCCGACGTGCTGACCATGATCGAGCACGGTCCGGGCCGCCCTCTGGAGGAGACCGCCTTCGCCTACCTCGGCGACGCCCGGAACAACATGGGCAACTCCTACCTCGTCACCGGTGCCCTGCTCGGCATGGACGTCCGGATCGTGGCGCCGAAGCAGCTGTGGCCCGAGGAGTCGGTCATCGCGCAGGCGCGCGCGCTCGCCGGGACCAGCGGCGCCCGCCTCACGCTCACCGACGACGTCACCGAGGGCGTGCGCGGTGCGGACTTCGTGACGACCGATGTCTGGGTCTCCATGGGCGAGCCCAAGGAGGTGTGGGACGAGCGGATCGCGCTGCTCGCCCCGTACGCGGTCACGATGGACGTGCTGCGCGCCACCGGCAAGCCGGACGTGAAGTTCCTGCACTGCCTGCCCGCGTACCACGACCTGGGCACGGCGCTCGGCCGGGAGATCCACGCCCGGCACGGTCTGTCGTCGCTGGAGGTCACCGACGAGGTCTTCGAGTCCGCGCACTCCGTCGTCTTCGACGAGGCGGAGAACCGGATGCACACGATCAAGGCGGTGCTGGTGGCGACGCTCGCCGGCTAGGACGGCAGGGCGGCAGGGCGGGCAGGGTTCCCCCACGGCACCTCGGGCGCTGCCCCAGCCATCCGCACAGCCATCCGCCGCAACGGGCGATCATGCAGGTCAAGCGGTTACCATCGAGCCGCTCGCGGGGTTCGGACCCATCGGTCCGGACCCCGCTTCGTGTGTGGCCCACCCGCGCCGCGCGCACCGCACCATCAGAGAGAGAACCACCCCATGCGCCCGCCCGTCTCCCGCCGCCGTCCCCCGGAGGCGCTGCGCGCCGCACCGTCCGCGGCCTCGTCCGGACCACGGATCAAGTCCCCCGATCTGCTCATCGCCGAATCGGGTGCGGACCTCGAAGGCCACGGCCTGCGGCGCAGCATGGGGCTCTTCCAGCTCATCTGCTTCGGCATCGGCGCGATCGTCGGCACCGGCATCTTCGTCGGTCTGTCCGACACCGTCGCCCAGGCCGGTCCCGCCGTCCTCGTCTCCTTCGTGCTGGCGGCCGTCACCTGCGTCTTCACCGCTTTCTCCTTCGCCGAGCTGGGCGGCGCGATACCGGTGTCCGGCAGCTCGTACTCCTACGCCTACGCCACCCTCGGCGAGCGCACCGCCTTCCTCGTCGGCTGGTGTCTGCTGCTCGAATACGGCATCTCGGTCTCGGCGGTCGCCGTCGGCTGGGGCCAGTACCTCAACGAGCTGCTCGGCGGCCTGACCGGCTGGCAGTTGCCCGCCGCGCTCTCCAGCCCGCCCGGTGACGGCGGCATCGTCAACGTCCCGGCCGTCGTCGTGATGCTGCTCGCCGCCCTGCTGCTGGTCCGTGGCATCCGGGAGAGCGCCCGGGCGACCGCCGCGATGGCCGTCCTGAAGCTCGCGATCCTGGTCCTGTTCTGCGCGATCGGGCTCAGCGCCTTCCGGGCCGGCAACCTGTCGCCGTTCGCCCCGGAGGGCGTCGCCGGCATCACCTCCGGCGCCTCGGTCGCCTTCTTCTCCTACATCGGCTTCGATGCCATCACCACGGCCGGTGAGGAGGTCAGGAACCCGCGGCGCAACATCCCCGTCGCGATCATGGTCTGCATCGGTGTGGTCACCGTCCTGTACTGCCTGGTCGCGGCCTCCGCCATCGGTGCGCTCTCCGCCGGCGAGGTCGGCGGCCGGCCCGCCGCGCTGTCGCTGATCGTCAATCGCGTCACCCACTCGACCCTCGGTGGCGCGGTGATCGCTTTCGGCGCCGTCGTCGCCATCGCCTCGGTCGTCCTCGCGGTCCTGTACGGCCAGACCCGCATCCTGATGTCGATGTCGCGGGACGGGCTGGTCCCGCGGATCTTCGAGCGGGTCTCGCCCCGGACGTCCACCCCCGTCGCCAACACCTGGATCGTCACGGCGGTCTTCGCCGTGCCGGCCGCGGTCGTGCCGCTGGATGCGGTGATGAATCTGTCGACCATCGGGACGCTGGCGGTCATGGTGGCCGTCAACCTGAGCGTGATGGTGCTGCGCCGCACCCGCCCCGATCTGCCGCGCCGCTTCCGCGTGCCGCTCTTCCCGGCCAGCCCGCTGTTGGGCATCGCCTTCTGTCTGTATCTGAGCTACGGAACCGGTCCGGCGACCTGGCTCCAGTTCGCCGGTTTCCTGGTGGCCGGGGCGCTGGTCTACACGTGCTACGGGCGGCGCCGCTCGCGGCTCGGGCAGGCGCCGGCAGCGCAGGAACCGGTAGAGCAGGAACCGGCGGCCCGGGAGCCGGTGGCGCAGGAACCGGTGGCTCAGGAACCCGCGGACGGGGCCGGCACCGGCCTCTCCGGCACCGGCCTCTCTGGCACCGGCCTCTCCGGCACCGGCCTCACCCGCGCCGGCGTGGCACCTCGGGAAGGGTGAACCAGACGGCCTTGCCGCGCGGCGTCCGGCGGCAGCCCGAGTCGGAGCTCAGCGAACGGAGCAGCAGCAGGCCACGGCGGTGATCGTCGTGGCGGTGCGGGTCCTGGCCGGTGGTTTCGGCGGCATGCGCGGCGTCGGCGGCTTGGGCGGCGTCGGCGGCTTGGATGATCGGGGTGCCGGGGGTCCGGGTGGCCGTGGTCCGGGTCCTCGTGCTCGCTTCGGTGCCGCCCGTCTCCGCACTCTCCCCGGCGTCATCCATCAGCCCGGCGCCCTCCGTACGCTGCGCCGGAAGCCGGTCATCGGCCGCCCCGTGTCCGTCCGTCCGGCGCCCGACGGCCGTACGCGTCCCATCGGCCGTACGTGCCCCGTCCTCCGCAGGGCCCCTGTCTGCCGCATCCGCCGCAGGCACCCTGCCTCCCGCATCCGCCGCGGGGACCCCGTCTGCCGCATCCGCCGCAGCGCCACCGCCCACCGAAGAAGCCTCCTCCCCCGTAGAAGCCTGCTCCCCCGAAGGTGCCTGCTCCCCCGAAGGAGCCCTCTCCGGGATCGCGCTCTCCGCCGCCGCCCCCGCCGGCCCGGAAGCGTCCGGTGCCGCCACCAGTACCGCATCGCCCAGCTCCGACAGCGGGTTCGGATCGTCGAGCAGCACGTCGATGAGGAGTGGATCGCCGTCGTGTACCTCGATCAGGCAGCCCGTCGGATGCAACTTGACCACCAGCTCGATGGGCTCCGTACCGCGGGCGTGCTTGAGGGCGTTGGTCACCAGCTCGGCGGTCAGCAGCTGCGCGGTGGTCCGGTCGGCCGTCACCCGCAGGTCCTGGAGGGCGGTCCGGACCATCGCGCGGGCGATGGGGACGGCCGTCGCGCCGCGTGGCAGCGCGATGTGCCAGGTCGCGGGGGGTGGGGGTGCCAGCATGTGCCGTCGATCCGTTCGCGTGGGCCAGGCCGTCAGAGGCCGGTTCGGTCGGATCCAGCGTAGGAAGCGCGGGGCGCCGGGATCAGGGGCGTCCGGCCGGGGTGCACCAGACCTAGGTCATGCGGGGAGCCGGGACCTTCGGCACCCCCGCCCGCACGGTCCCGCACCCCCGCCCGTACGGTCCGTCGCCTTCAGCCCGCCCGCACGGCCCCGAGGGGGCCGCACCGCCACCGGCGGCGCGGCGTATCGCGTTCTCATGACGACAGTCATGGATGAGTGATAACTTCGAGGAGCATCCGGAACAGCATCCACCGGCCGACCGGCCAAAGGGGGCAGGCAGCCCGATGAGCCCGTTCGCAGGATCCGCCCGCAGCACAGAACCCTGGCAGCACATCCGCGTGACCAGGAAGGACGGGATCGCCACCGTCACCCTCGCGCGCCCGGACAAGCTCAACGCCCTCACCTTCGAGGCCTACGCCGACCTCCGCGATCTGCTCGCGGAACTCTCCCGGGAGCGCTCGGTGCGCGCCCTCGTGCTCGCAGGGGAGGGGCGCGGTTTCTGCTCCGGCGGCGATGTCGAGGAGATCATCGGCGCCACCCTCGGCATGGACACCGCGCAGCTGCTGGACTTCAACCGGATGACCGGCCAGGTCGTCAGGGCGCTGCGGGAGTGTCCGTTCCCGGTGGTCGCGGCCGTGCACGGGGTCGCGGCCGGGGCCGGTGCGGTGCTGGCGCTGGCCGCGGACTTCCGGGTCGCCGACCCCTCCGCCCGCTTCGCCTTCCTCTTCACCCGGGTCGGACTGTCCGGGGGCGACATGGGCGCGGCCTATCTCCTGCCGCGCGTCATCGGCCTCGGCCATGCCACCCGGCTGCTGATGCTCGGCGACACCGTCCGTGCCCCGGAGGCCGAACGCCTCGGGCTGATCAGTGAGCTGGCCGAGGAGGGGCGGGCCGACGAGGCCGCCGCGGCGCTCGCCAAGCGGCTCGCCGAGGGGCCCGCGCTGGCCCACGCCCAGACCAAGGCGCTGCTCACCGCGGAGCTCGACATGCCGCTGGCCGCCGCCGTCGAGATGGACGCCGCCACCCAGGCGCTGTTGATGAACAGCGACGACTACGCGGAATTCCACGCCGCCTTCACGGAGAAGCGGGCCCCCAAGTGGCAGGGGAAGTAGCCATGCGGGTCGCCGTCATCGGCGGGGGGCCGGGCGGGCTCTACGCCGCGGCCCTGCTCAAGCGCCTCGACCCCACCCGCGAGACCACCGTATGGGAGCGCAACGCACCCGACGACACCTTCGGATTCGGTGTGGTGCTCTCCGATGAGACCCTCGGCGGCATCGAGCACGCCGACCCGGAGGTCTACCGCGCGCTCCAGGCGGAGTTCGTCCGCTGGGACGACATCGACATCGTGCACCGCGGCCGCACCCTGACCTCCGGCGGGCACGGCTTCGCGGCGCTCGGCCGGCGCCGGCTGCTGGCCGTACTCCACCAGCGCTGCCGTGACCTCGGCATCGAGCTGCGCTTCCGTACGGAGGCTCCGCCCGCCGCCGAACTGGCCCGCGGCTACGACCTGGTGATCGCCGCCGACGGGGTGCACAGCACGACCCGCACCGCGCACGCCGAGATCTTCGGCCCGCAGCTGACCACCCACCGCTGCCGCTACATCTGGCTCGCCGCCGACTTCGCCTTCGACGCCTTCCGCTTCGAGATCGCCCCGACCGAGCACGGCGTCGCGCAGCTCCACGCCTATCCCTACGCCCGCCCGTCGACCGACGACCCCGCAACGAACCCCTCCGGCGAGCACCCCGACGGCGCCAGCACCGTCATCGTCGAGATGCGCGAGGAGGTCTGGCGGGCGGCCGGACTCGACCGCTGCGACGAGCGCGAGTCGGCGCAGTGGTGCGCCAAGGTCTTCGCGGACGCGCTGGGCGGCCGGTCGCTGCGTGCCAACAACTCCAGCTGGATCGCCTTTCGCACCGTCGTCAACGCGCGCTGGTCCCACGGCAATACGGTGCTGCTCGGCGACGCCGCGCACACCGCGCACTTCTCCATCGGCTCCGGCACCAAGCTCGCCGTCGAGGACGCCCTGGCGCTCGCCGCCTGCCTCCAGGAGCAGCCCGACACCGCCTCCGCGCTGGCCGCCTACGAGGAGGAACGCCGCCCCGTCGTCGCCTCCACACAGCGTGCCGCCCGTGCCAGTCTCGCCTGGTTCGAGGAACTGGCCACCTACCTCGACCAGCCGCCCCACCAGTTCGCCTTCAACCTCCTCACCCGCAGCCGCCGGGTCACCCACGACAACCTGCGGCTGCGTGACCCCGGATTCGTCACGGCCGTCGAGCGCGAGGCGGGCATCGAGCCCGCCACGCCCCCCATGTTCACCCCGTTCCGGCTGGGCGGGCTGACCCTGCGCAACCGGGTCGTGGTCTCCCCGATGGACATGTACTCCGCGGTGGACGGCGCGGGCACCCCCGGCGACTTCCACCTCGTCCACCTCGGCGCCCGCGCGCTGGGCGGCGCCGGGCTGGTGATGACGGAGATGGTCTGCGTCAGCCCCGAGGGACGGATCACCCCCGGCTGTACGGGGCTGTACGCACCGGGCCACGAGACCGCCTGGCGCCGGGTCACCGACTTCGTCCACGCCTCCGCGCCCGGCACCGCCATCGGCGTCCAGCTCGGGCACTCCGGCCGCAAGGGCTCGACCCGGCTGATGTGGGACGGCATCGACCAGCCCCTCCCGGAGGGCAACTGGCCTCTCGTGGCGGCCTCCCCGCTGCCCTACAGCCCCGGCGTCAACCAGCTCCCGCACGCCCTGACCGAGCCCGAACTCGCCACCGTACGCGAGCAGTTCGTCCACTCCGCCGAGTCCGCCGCCCGCGCCGGCTTCGATCTGCTCGAACTCCACTGCGCACACGGCTATCTGCTCTCCGGCTTCCTCTCCCCGCTCACCAACCGGCGCACCGACGCCTACGGCGGCGACGTCCACGCCCGGCTGCGCTTCCCGCTGGAGGTCTTCGACGCGGTCCGCGCCGTCTGGCCGGCCGGGCGCCCGATGACCGTCCGGATCTCCGCGACCGACTGGGCGGACGGCGGCACCACGGCCCGGGACGCGGTGACCATCGCCGAGGCCTTCGCACGGCACGGTGCGGACGCCATCGATGTCTCCACCGGACAGGTGGTCCCCGACGAGCGCCCCGACTTCGGCCGCTCCTATCAGACCCCGTTCGCCGACCGCATCCGCAACACCCTCGGTGTGCCGGTCATCGCGGTCGGCGCGATCTCCTCCTGGGACGACGTGAACTCCCTGGTGCTGGCCGGCCGCGCGGACCTTTGCGCGCTGGGCAGACCGCATCTGTACGACCCGCACTGGACGCTGCACGCCGCCGCGGAGCAGGGGTACGCCGGGCCGGGAGCACCCTGGCCGCTGCCCTACCAGGCGGGCAACCGCCCCCCGCCCACCGGACGCACCGACGCGCCGAAGCCCCGCCTCACACTGCGCTGACGGGGGAGGCACGGGCAGTGTGAGGCGGGGCCGTACGGGGGCCCGGCGGGGCGCCGGGCGGGCGGCACAACGGCGTGTGGCGGCCGGCGGGCCGGCGAAGCGGCCGGTCAGGACATCGGCACGCTGGTGATCTGCGCGGAGACGACGGGCTTGTCGTGCTGTTCGACGGTGACCGTGAGCTGGCGGCTGCCGTCATCGGCCCGGTCGGTGGTCCGCGCCTGCACCCAGGACGGTGCGTCGAGTTCGGCGTAGCGCGCGAACGAGCACTCCATGGAGACCGGAAGGGTGAAGCCGGGGGCGGAGGCCTGAGCGGCCTGCCGGGCGGCCTCGATCATCAGCATGCCGGGGGCGTGGTCGACGGGGTGGTCGAAGAGCACCGGGTGCGAGGTGTCCACCCGCAGTTGCCAGCGGTCGGGGCGGTCGGTGGGGGAGAGCGCCACGTCGCGGTCGTGGTCCCGGGCGACCAGCTGCGGAGGAACGGCCTCGGGAACCGGCAGCTTGCGGGAGTTGGCGAGGTCGAGATCGCAGTACTCGCCGCGGAGCCGGCGGTAGACCGCCGGGCTGTGACAGGAGTAGTCGAGCGCCGCCGTGGCCAGTTCGGCGCCGTCACACACGATCCGGAACTCCTGGCGGGCGCTGGCCAGCCGCTTGCCGCGATGGACCATGTCGTGGTCGGTGATGTGCAGTTCGATCTCGGCGGGCCGGTCGGTGGTGCGCAGCGCCTCCGGTAAGAGGTCGTAGCGGACCCGCTGCCAGATGATCGGGTGGTCCAGGGGCACCCCGTGGGCGACATGGCTGAGTAATATCCCGGCCTGCCGCATGCTCTCTATCAGCAGAAGCGGGTCGTGCAGGCCGTGGACGGGACCGTAGAAGGTGTGGGCGCGCGGCCACTGCGCGCTGACCACCCAGCTTTCGGCGTCGCCCTGACGCCAGTTGGTCAGGAACACCTCGGAGACGGCGGTGCGGTGCACGTACTCCCGCGGCACCGTCCTGGTCAGTGCGGACGGTCGGATTCCGTTGGCGTCCTCGCCTCCGTTGTCGTGGCGCTCATCACGCAAGTTCGGCGTGAGCGTGGCGCTGGCCATAGGTGTTCCTTTCTGAGATACGGCTCTTCGCGCCCTGTAGGGCTGAGCCGCGGTGACCGTCCGTGCGGCACTAAGATACGGACCATGTGGTTTGTTTTCCAGTGCCGGACGGGCCCCGGCTTCGTCGGGGCGGCGAACGGTGGTGTCAGACCGGGACCTTCACACACCGGCCGTGCGGATCCAGGTGGCTCAGCGCGCCGGGCGACGCCAGACCAGGGAGGGTGTGCTTCCACAGGGCCGTGACGCGCTCCGGGAGATCGGCGCGGTTGGTCGCGGCCCGCGAGAACAACTGCACGCCCATATAGGCCGCGACGAAGAACTCGGCCGCCCGGTCCGGCGCAACCCCGGGCAGTAATTCCCCGTTGTCGCGCGCCTCGGTGAACATCGTGGTGATGATGTCGGTCCAGGCCTGGTAGGGCACGAGCGGGTTCTCACTGAAGGTCGTCTCGACCGCGATACGGGTGCCGGCCTGCAGCAACGGATCGCTGCGCAGGGCCAGCGCCACCTGGTGGGTGAAGTCGATGGCGTCCTGCAGCCGGGATTCGCTGACTTGCGGCAAGAACGGATCCGTCTGCTCCGTGATCACCGCGCGGGCCAGTGCGTCCTTGGACGTGAAATGGAAGTACACCGCCCCTTTGGTGACCCCGGCGCGCTGGATGATCTCTGCCATCGTGGCGGCCTGGTACCCGCGGGTGCCGATGACATGAGCCGCCGCTTCGAGGACGGCCCGTCGGGTGCGCACTGCGCGTTCCTGCTTGACCACCGATCATCCTCCGTATGCTCTCTTGGAGTTGTTGTGCCTGAGTGCGACCCGCCGCCCGTGGCCGCGCAGTCTATTTCCGCATCATAAAGAAGCCAACCATGCGGTATTGATTCGCGCCCGCGACGGTGGCGCGAATCCCGCGTCGCGGTCCGGTACGACGCCGTCGAGTGATCCGAGCGCGAGGAGCTGTCCGATGCCCCCCACCGTCGTCCCCGCCATACCGGCCGTCCACCGCGAGGTCCGGCTCGCCGACCAGGCCGAAGGCGCATTGACGACAGGTCATTTCACGGTGGCCGAGGTCCCGGTGCCGGTCCCGGAGCCGGGGCAGGTACTGGTGCGTACCCGTGTGATGGCGGTGACCGCCGCGATGCGGACGCAGATGACCAAAGTGCCGCTGCCGATGCCCTCATTCGTGCCGGGTCAGGCGCTGTGGGGCGCCGCGATCGGCGAGGTCGTGGCGGCGCCCGGCGGCGGCTTCGCCCCCGGTGACCTGGTCCACCACCCCTACGGCTGGCGGGAGTTTGCGTCCGTCGAGGAGTCGCGGGTACGGCGGCTCGACCCGGACGCCCTGCCGACGCCCGCCGCGCATCTGTCGCAGGGGGCGACCGCCTGGGGGGCGCTGCGCCGGGCCGCCGAGGTGCGGCCGGGGGACACCGTCTTCGTCACCGGTGCGGCGGGCGGCGTGGGCAGCCTGGCCGGGCAGCTCGCGCGCCGGCTGGGGGCCGGCCGGGTGGTGGGCAGCACCGGCTCGGAACGCAAGGCCGCCCGGCTGCGCGCCGAGTTGGGGTACGACGACACGATCGTGCGCGGCGCCGGGCCGATCGAGCGCCAGCTGCGCCGGGCCGCACCGGGCGGGATCGATGTACTGCTGGACACCGTCGGCGGTGAACAGCTCCCGGCGGCGCTGGCGGTGGCCCGCCCCGACGCGCGGTTCGCGCTCGTCGGCGCGCTCTCCAGCCAGTTGGGCGGGAGCGGTGGTGCCCTCACCCCGGTGGAGCTGGACACCGGGCTGATCATCACGCGCAGGGTGACGCTGCGCGGCTTCGGGCTGTACGCGCATCCGGATCTGCCGCAGGAGTGGACGAAGGAGTTCGGGCAGGGCTTGCGGGAGGGCTCGCTGGTCTTCCCGCACGCCCTTCTCCAGGGGATCGAGCAGGCGCCACGGGCGCTGTGCGAACTGACGCAGGGGCGTCATATCGGGGCCGTGCTGGTCGAGTTGTGAGGCCCGGGCGCGGGGAGCGGGGCGACGCCGGCCGGGGTGCCGGCCCGGGTGGCGGCCGCGCCGGTCAGCCGGCCGCCGGGAGCTGGGCCGGTGCCGGGATACCGGCGGCCGCGATCCGGCTCGGCGCGGCCGGCAGCAGCCCCCACATGCCCACGATCGACTCGTCGTCCCACCACGTCCCGTCCTCGCCGCCCAGATGCAGCAGGCCCACCACGAGCGAGGTCAACAGCTGGGCCGTCCGGCGCGGTTCGGCATCCGGCGCGTGCGAGCCGGCCGGCCCGCACGGCCCGCAGGTCACCGCCTTGTCGAGGAAGAGCGCGTACCAGCGCTGCTCCAGGGCGTAGATGCCGAGCCCCGGCGCGGTCTCGGGCCGCAGCCGCAGTCCGGCGCGCAGCACGGGGTCCGTCCGCACCCGGCCGAACAGCTCGACGGTGAAGTCCTGTACGGCGGTGGTCAGCGGCTGCGGAGAGCGGGTGAAGGCCTCTTCGACCTCTTGCAGGGTGGCGAGTGCGGCGTCCCGCACCGCGAGCGTGAGGTCGTCCTTGGACGTGAAGTGGAAGTAGAGGGCACCTTTGCTCAGGCGGGCCCGCCGGCTGATCTCGACCATGCCCGCTGCGGGAACCCCCTTCTCCAGGAAGGTCTCTGCGGCCGAGCGGATGAGTGCCTGGCGGCTCTGGATGGCGCGATGCTGGGTGGGCACGGTGTCCGTCCCGTCTCTAGTACGGCTGCGAGCTCACTGCAGTCTACATAGAAAACCAACCATGCGGTTCGGTATGCTTCCCCGGATTGGCCGGAACTGGCGCCCCCTGACGCGAAGCTGACGTTCGGTCGGCCGTTCGGATCTTGTGGGGCTCGGGGGATGCGGTGCGTTCCCAGTCTGGCCGGGAAGCGGAGTGTTGTCGACCCGTCAGAGGCAGCAAGGATGCATTGACAAACAGCGCAGGCGGTTTTTAAATCTCCGAAGGCGGTAAACGGGGCGATCCCTTCCGTTGGCAGCCGTCGCGACGGTCGCGTACCGCCCTTGGACAGTGGTGCGCCACGGCGAGACCGCCTCTGCCTTTCACCAGTCGTCGACCGCAGGCCGCCCGACCAGCCGAGCCACAACGTCACCCGAGCGCCCTGCACCCCATAGGAATCCGGAAAGGTCTCAGCCATGCGCGTAGCAACGGAAGTCGGCGAACGACCCGCGAGAGGCGCGCGGGGCGCCGGCGGTGAAACCATCAGGGCCGCCGTCTTCGATCTGGACGGCACCCTCGCCAACACCCTCCCGGCGATCAGCAAACTTCTCGTCAAGGTTGCCTCGGAGCAGGGCTGTTCGGTGACCCCGCGGCAGGCGGCCGCCGCCATCGGCAAGCCGCCCGGCCCCGCCTTCGGCCGGCTGCTGGGCAAGCCCGAGGAGGACGGCCGGGTGCAGGCCGCCATCTCCCGCTACCGCGAGCTGTTCTCCTACGAGGTCCTGTGCCAGGGGCCGCAGCTGCTGTTCCCGGGGGTGACCGCGGGGCTGTCCGCGCTGCGCGCCCACGGCGTCGAACTCGCCGTCGCCACGTCCAAGACCACCCGCAGTGCCGAGTCACTCCTCGATGTCATGGGCATCCGTGATCTGGTCGGCCCGGTCATCGGCCAGGACATGGTCCGGCGGGGCAAACCGCACCCGGAGATGGTGCTGCGGGCCGCCGGCCGGCTCGGCGTCGCGGCCTGGCAGAGCGCGTACGTGGGGGACACCGTGGGGGACATGAGGATGGCGGTCACCGCGCGCATGGAGCCGGTCGCGGTGACCTACGGCGTCGGCAAGTTCGGCGAGCTCGCCGGAGTCGCCGGCACCCGGATGTGCAGCTCCTTCAAGGACGTGGTCTCCGTGATCGCCGCATCCAGGCCGCGGTCGGGCGTCACGGTGGGGGCCCAGCAGCGCCGACGCTGAGGCCGGGGGAGGGGGCGCTACGCTCCGGTCGTCAGCTCGTGTGCGTAACGGGCCCCGGCGGTGTGCAGTTTGGCGTGCAGCAGGCCGAACACCTCCGCCGCGCGGCCGCCCGGCCAGTCCTCAGGCAGGAGGGGAGAGGGCAGTCCGGGATCCGCATAGGGCAGCTGACGCCAGGCGTCCAGCGCCAGCAGGTAGTCACGGTAGGCCGCCTCGGGGGGCACCGAGCGGCGCGGTGACCAGCGGCGCAGGACGGGTTCCTGCGCGGCGAGGAAGGCGCGGTGCGCCGCGGCCACGGCATCGAGGTCCCACCACCGCGCCACCGCGTCCGCCGTGGGGGCGAATCCGGCGTGTGTGCCGGTGAACAGGTCGACGTACGGGTCGAGTTGCAGCCGCCGCAGGGTGTGCCGGGTCTCCTCGTAGAGCTGGGCGGGGGCGATCCACACCCCTGGTGCGGCGGTGCCGAAACCGAGCCGCGCCAGCCGGGAGCGCAGCAGATGCCGTTTGTGCCGCTCCTCCTCGGGGACGGAGAAGACGGCCAGGACCCAGCCGTCGGACAGCTGGGCGGCGGGCCGGCCGAAGATCCGCCGGTCGCCGTCCTCCAGGAGCTGGCGGGCGTCGTCGGACAGCCCGTAGGCCGCCGCCCCGGTGGCCGTGCGCGCGGGGACCAGCAGACCGCGCCGCTTGAGCCGGGAGACCGCGGAGCGCACCGACGGCGGATCCACGTCGAGCGCGCCGAGCAGCCGGATCAGGGCGGCGACCGGCACCGGCGCGGCCGGGCCGCCCGCAGTGCCGGGCTCGCCGCGTCCGTAGGCGCCGTAGAACGTGACGATCAGGGACCGTGGGGTGCGCTGCGTTTGCTGGTCGTTCACCGGGTCACTCTAGAGGGGACCCGCGCAGCCGGAAGCGCTGGAGCTTGCCGGTCGGGGTGCGTGGCAGGGAGGTGTGGAAGACGATCTCGCGCGGGCATTTGTAGGGCGCGATCCGGTTCTTGGTGAAGGCACGCAGCGCCGCGACGGTCTCCGCTCCCCGGGGGACGCCCGCCCGCAGCACGACATGGGCGACGACCACCTGCCCGCGGTCCTCGTCGGCCCGCCCGACCACCGCCGCCTCGGTCACATCGGGGTGCCGCAGCAGGGCGTCCTCCACCTCCGGACCCGCGATGTTGTAGCCGGCCGAGATGATCATGTCGTCCGCGCGGGCCACATAGCGGAAGTAGCCGTCGGGCTCGCGGACATAGGTGTCGCCGGTGATGTTCCAGCCGTCCTGGACGTACGCGGTCTGCCGGGCGTCGGCGAGGTAGCGGCAGCCGGTGGGCCCGCGGACAGCCAGCAGTCCCGGTTCGCCGTCCGGCACCGGGGCGCCGTCCGCGCCCACCACCCGCGCCTGGAAGCCCGGGACCGGCAGCCCCGTCGTACCGGGCCGGATCGCCTCGTCGGCGGCGGCGATGAAGATGTGCAGCAGCTCCGTGGCGCCGATGCCGTTGATGATCCGCAGACCGGTCGCCTCGTACCACGCCTGCCAGGTCGCGGCGGGCAGATTCTCCCCGGCCGAGACGCAGCGGCGCAGGGAGGAGACCTCGTGCCCGGCGAGCCGGGGCAGCATCGCGCGATAGGCGGTCGGCGCGGTGAACAGCACCGAGATCCGGTGCGCCGCGATGTCGCCGAGCAGCCGCTGAGGCCCGCCCCAGTCGGCGAGGAAGGCCGAGGCGCCGGCCCGCAGCGGGAAGATGACCAGCCCGCCGAGGCCGAAGGTGAAGCCGAGCGGCGGGCTGCCGGCGAACACGTCGTCCGGCTCCGGGCGCAGCACCTGCGCCGAGAAGGTGTCCGCGACGGCGAGCACATCGCGGTGGAAGTGCATACAGCCCTTGGGACGTCCGGTGGTGCCGGAGGTGAAGGCGATCAGCGCGACGTCGTCGGCCGCGGTCGCCACCGCCGGATACGCCGTGCCGCCCGGCCGGGCGAGCTGCCGCAGATCGCCCGGGCCGTCCCCGCCGAAGGGGGTGATCCGCAGCCCCGGGACCCCGGCCCTGGCGAGATCGTCGAGCGAGCGGACATCGCACAGCGCGTGCCGCACCTGCGCGATCTCACAGATCGTGGCGAGCTCCTCGGGGCGCTGCGAGGCCAGTACGGTCACCGCGACCGCCCCCGCCTTCATCACGGCGAGCCAGCAGGCGGCCAGCCATGGTGTGGTGGGACCGCGCAGCAGGACGCGGTTGCCCGGCAGTACGCCCAGCGGGCCGGTGAGCGCATGGGCGATCGCGTCGACCTGTGCCCGCAGCTGTCCGTACGTCCAGACCGGCCCGCTGATGTCGCGGATCGCGGGCCGGTCGGGGCCGAGCCGCGCGATGGTGCCGTCCAGCAGCTCGGTGCCGCAGTTCAGGCGGTCGGGATAGCCCAGTTCGGTGAGCTGCGGCCACTGGTCGTGGGGCGGCAGCCGGTCGCGCGCGAAGGTGTCGGCGTGGGCCGAGGACCGTAGCTCCATGGCGGGTGCCCCCTAGGGTCTGTCGTTTGGATCAGGCCGGGCTCGCGGGGTCTGGCACGCACATCTGCGGCGTTGTCGTCACTCTTCCCCAAGCTCTCGGCTTCGCTCGAGCAGGGGAGGCCCCAACCGCTCCGCGTCGACTCCCTCCTCCGCCTTGCAGCTGCACGCACCAGACCCCGCTCCCTGATCCGGCCTGATCCAAACGGCAGACCCTAGGGCCGGGGTGGCCGACGCGCGGCCGGGGGAGGGATGGGGGACTGTGGAGGCCGGTGCGGGAACCGGTCGGGAAGGTTCGGGTGGCGCTCGTTCTGCGGGGCGAGTACTGCCGTTCGGATCCGTCGTCAGCGTAACGTGTTCGTGACGGCAGTCAACAGACCGCGATAGAGGACCGCTACCAGGGAGCCGCCTCGTGACCGTATTCGCGCTGGGACCAGATGAGCGGAAATGGTGTGCCGAACTGCGCGCGCTCACGGCCGAACGGCTGCGCCCGCTGGCGGAGCAGGGCACCGAGGGCCGGGTCAACCGTCCGCTCGTCGCCGCCCTCGGCGAACTGGGCCTGCTGCGCCGTCTGTTCCCCGCCGACGGCGCCCTGCGCGCCCTGGACCTGTGTCTGCTGCGGGAATCCCTCGCCCAGGAGTGCACGGAGGCGGAGACCGCACTGGCGCTCCAGGGGCTGGGTGCCTATCCGGTCGTGCAGTCCGGGACCGAGGCGCAGCGCGCCCGCTGGCTGCCGGAGGTGACCGCCGGCCGGGCGGTCGCGTCCTTCGCGCTCAGCGAGCCGGGCGCGGGCTCGGACGCCGCGGCCCTGTCGCTGGCCGCCGAGCCGGACGGCCCGGACGGCTGGCGGCTCACCGGCGAGAAGTGCTGGATCTCCAACGCCCCCGAGGCCGACTTCGCCACCGTCTTCGCCCGGACCGGCGGCGGGGCGGGCGCGCGCGGGGTGACCGCCTTCCTCGTCCCCGCCGGCCGTCCCGGACTGACCGGCGAGCGCCTGGACATGCTCAGCCCGCACCCCATCGGCACCCTCGTCTTCGACGGCACGCCTGTGACCAGGGCGGATGTGCTGGGTGAGGTGGACGGCGGGTTCGCCGTGGCGATGGCCACGCTGAACCTCTTCCGGCCCAGCGTGGGCGCCTTCGCGGTCGGCATGGCGCAGGCCGCGCTGGATGCGGCACTGACGCACGCCGGCGCGCGCACCGCGTTCGGCGGCCCCCTCAAGGACCTGCAGTCCGTCGGCCACCGGCTCGCCGAGATGGCCACCCGGGTCGAGTCGGCCCGGCTCCTGGTGTACGCGGCGGCGGCCGCGTACGACACCGGGGCCCCGGACATCGCCCGCCGTGCGGCCATGGCCAAGCTGCTGGCGACCGAGACCGCCCAGGAGGTCGTCGACGCCGCCGTGCAGATCCACGGCGCTCGTGCGCTGCGCCGCGGACATCTGCTGGAACACCTCTACCGGGAGGTCCGTGCGCCGCGCATCTACGAGGGCGCCACGGAGGTGCAGCGCTCGATCATCGCCAAGGAGCTCTACCGGGAGAGGGCCTGAACTCCTCGCGCGCTCTTCCTCGGCGGGGCGGGCGGCCGGCCCAACGGGCGGCCGGCCCACCGGGGGTCGGCCCACCGGGCGGCCGTGCCGTACGCGGGCTCATGGCCATGCCTCTCGCCGCGTGCCGATGCGTGCGCCGGGCGCCCCTGACGAGTGCGGGGACGGCGTCGGCCGGCGGTCGGCGCGGACACCGGGCCCCGGCCGACGGGCGAGTGTCAGTGCCGGATGTCAGGCTGACAACAGAGAGGATCCGCGAAGGGAATCGCCATGATCACTACCGACTTCGTCCCCGGCTCCCCGTGCTGGCTCGATCTCGGCGCCCCCGACGTCGAGGTCGCCGCGGCGTTCTACCGCGCCGTGTTCGGCTGGCAGTCCGAGCCGCACGGTGGCCAGGAGGCGGGCGGCTACACCCTCTTCCGGCTGGACGGCAAGGCTGTCGGCGCGGTGGGCCCGCTCACCGAAGTCGGCGCCCGCTCCGCCTGGACGCTCTACTTCCACACCCCCGACGCGGACGCCACGGCCAAGGCGGTGGAGCAGGCAGGCGGCGCGGTCCGCACGGCCCCCGCCGAAGTGGGCGCGGAGGACGGCCGGTTCGCTCAGCTCACGGACCCGCAGGGGGCGGAGTTCGCCGTCTGGCAGCCCCTGAAGTATCCGGGCATCGAAGCCGCGGACACACCGGGCACGCTGTGCTGGACCGAGCTGTACACCACCGATGCGGCCGCCGCGCAGACCTTCTACACCACCGTCTTCGGCTGGACCACCCAGGACATGCCGCTCCCGGGCGGTGGCGGCACCTACACCCTGCTCACCCCCGCGGACTGCGGCGAGGACCGGATGCACGGCGGCCTCATGGACGTTCCGGCCGATCTCCTGGGCCCCCGCCGAACTCCGTACTGGCACCCGGTGTTCGGCTCCAAGGACTGCGATGCCACCGTCGGCCTGGTGACGGGCAACGGCGGCATCCTGTCGATGGGCCCGGACACCGCCGAGGGCGTCGGCCGCCTCGCCGTCTGCACGGACCCCGCGGGCGCGGAGTTCGTGGTGCTGACGCCGGAGGGGACGCTGTGAGGCAGGGGAAGCCGGGCGCTGCGCACTCCTCAGCCGGATGATCCGGGTGGCCCGCTGCCGGCATGCTCGTCGTCGGCAATGTGTCGGGCCGACCGGTCGGCGATGTCCTGCAGGGCCGTGAGATGGGCCTGCAGGGCGAGGTGGCCGGCGCGGCTCAGGTTCAGCCAGGTGCGCGGGACCTTGCCCACGTGCCCCTTTTTGACCTCGACGTACTCGCGTTTGCTCAGCGTGCTGATCTGCTTGGACAGGGCGGAATCCGACAGGTTCAACGAGTCCCGGACGAACTTGAACTCGGCCCACCGCGTCGCCGCCAGCAATGCCGTGATCGACAGGCGGGTGGGATCGAGCAGCAAGGGATCGAACTCGGGAGCGGTCACCGACACGCGCCGTTCCGGCTCAGCCGCTGGAGCCGTTCGAACCGCCGGGAGGACGGGAACGCCACCGTCAGCCCCAGGCCGAGCCCCAGCAGCAGGCGCCAGCCGGGGACGTACGACAGCAGCCAGGCACTCCCCACGGACAGGACTCCCACCACGCCCACCACGACGAGGAGTCCGGCCCAGGGGTAGCGCCGCCCGGCCGATCCCGGCGCCCCCGCCGGCAGGAACGCCCGCGGCTCCAGCTCGGGCGGCAGGCCGAACAGGCTGCGCCCCCGCCGGGTGTACTGGCCGAGGAGAAAGACCACGGTCAGGGGCCCGAGAACCCCCATCCACCACACGCGCCACCGTTCCAGGTGCAGCAGGGGCAGGAGGTCGGGCGTGGCGAAGGTCAGGAAGAGCACGGCCCCCCAGGCGAGGAAGAACCACCGGGGCCCGCGCTGCGCCGCAATGGCCTGGTGGCGCCGGTGCTGTACGTCTTCCAGCGCGCGGGCCGCCTGTTCGGCGTCCGGTTCAAGGGGCATGGGCCACCTCCTGGCCGTCGCGGACGGCAAGTGAAAGCACTTGCCTGAGGAGAAAGTTACTAGCCACTTTCCGCTCAGGCAAGTGCTTGCCTGTGGTGGAAGCGCACCGGCCGGCGGCCGGTGGGAGGTCAGGTGCGCCCAGCGCAGTCGTAGAGGGTGAAGCTTCCGTCCGAGGTCCGGCCGTAGGCGCGTGGGGAGACGGGGGTGCAGCTCTTCTTCACCCAGGCCGAAGCCGGTGTGGCCGGGCGGCGCGTGGTGAGCAGGGCGTAGCGCAGTTGGTGGGTGGAGACCAGGTCCCCGAGCCGTGGTGCGGTCGGGTAGGGGGTCAGGCCGGTGAAGCCGCCCATGACCAGGATGGGTTGCGGGGTGGCGCGCAGCAGGGGCTCGGCGCCGTACGCGGCCTGGGTGGCGAGCAGGTACTTCTCCCCGGAACGGTGCGCGGAGAGGTAGTTCAGCAGTGCGGTGTCCCGCTCGGACGGGGTGTTCAAGGGGTTGCGTCGGACCGTGGCCCGGTGGTGGTGCGCATCGTGGTAGCCGGGGCCGACCGGCCCGGCCAGTGGTTCGATCGGTGAGCCGGGGTAGCGCGGGTTCAGGCAGGAGACGGCCCAGACGGCCGGGGCGAGGAGGACGGCCGTCAGGGACGCCGCCAGGGCGCTGTGCACCGCCGGCCGTGTGGTCCGGGGCCCGCTGGTCCACAGGCCGACGGTCCCGCACAGGCCGAGCATCAGCACCACCGGCAGCAGCCAGGGCGCGAAGTCGCTGTGCGGGCCGTCGATTGCCGCGGCCCACAGCGCCGTGAGCCCGACGGCGACGGGCAGCGCCGCGCGACGTCGGCCACCGGCGCGGTACTCGGCCCAGAAGAGGGCGACTCCGCCACCGGTCAGCGCGGCGAGGGCCGGGGCCAGCACGGTCATGTAGTAGCCGTGGTTGCCGTTGGAGTTGCTGAAGACCACGAGGTGCACCACCAGCCAGCCGCCCCAGAGCAGGAACCCGGCCCGCGGCCCGTCGGTGCGCGGTCGTCCGGCGCGCCACCACACGCCCAGCGCCAAGGCCAGTACGGCGAGCGGCAGGAGCCAGGCGATCTGCGGGCCCACGCTCTGGTTGACCACCATGGTCCACCCCGTATTACCGCTGGTGCGGCTGGCGGCCGTGCCGGCGACGGCGCCCAGCGCGTGCGGGTCGTGGCCGAAGCGGCTCAGCCCGTTGTAGCCGAAGACCAGGGTGAACGGGTTGTTGTTGGTGGTTCCGTCGAGGTAGGGACGGTCCGCGGCGGGGGACGCCCAGACCAGCAGCACCCAGGAGCAGGAGACGACGAGTGCGGTGATCCCGGCGAGCAGCAGCCGCCGGGTCCGGTCCCACCAGGAGCCGGGCGCCGCCCACAGGTACACCGCGGCGAACACCGGCAGGACGAGCCAGGCTTGCAGCATCTTGGCCTGGAAGGCCAGCCCCACCCATGTCCCGCAGACGAGCAGCGGCAGCAGTCTCTCGGTGCGGACGGCCTTCTGCAGCGATCCCGCCGCGAGGACCAGCAGCAGAACGAGCAGGGTGTCGGGGATGTTGTGCCGGTTGAGCGCGACGGTGACCGGGGTGAGGGTGAGTACCAGCGCGGCGAGCAGCCCTGCCCAGGCGCCGGCCCAGGCACGGACGATCCGGTGCAGCGCCCAGACGGCGAGGAGGCCCTCCACTACCTGCGGCAGTACCGCCGCCCAGGTGTGCGGTCCGAGGAGCCGGACGGAAAGGGCCTGCGGCCACAGCGCGCCGGGGATCTTGTCCAGGGAGATCGAGCCGCTCGGGTCGAGCCCGCCGAAGACGAAGGCGTGCCAGTTCGCCGCCATCGACCGCAACGCCGCGGTGTAGTACGGGTGCACCGCCGCCCGTCCGATGGCCCAGGTGTAGAGCACCGCGGCGGCCGCCAGGATCAGCAGCAGGGCGTATGACTCCCGGCTGACGGCGGTGGGCCGACGCAGCGTGGCCTGGAGGGCGCGCGGGATGCCGTGCGTGCGGGGGCGGCTGTCGGCGGGGTCCCGGGTGAGGGGGGCGGTGGCCATGGCGGGGTCTCTCCTGGGGCGGCGGGCTGGGGGCGT
This sequence comes from Streptomyces sioyaensis, assembly GCF_004122735.1. GTDB lineage: Bacteria > Actinomycetota > Actinomycetes > Streptomycetales > Streptomycetaceae > Streptomyces > Streptomyces sioyaensis. Next base: position 25,254 of record NZ_SDIF01000035.1, read on the forward strand.
CGGCTTCACAGGCGGCGGGCCATGCGGAATCCCTGGGCGTAGAAGCCGTCGCCGTCGAGCGTCGCGCGGCCGGCCCAGTCGCCCATGGTGGGCCCGTTGGCCCGCGAGCGGCTGGAGTAGAAGCGCGGGCGCCCGTCGGTGTCCGGCCCCAGGTAGATGCCGCAGTGGTCGATGCCGTGCGGTCTGCCGATGTCGATGGCGAAGAAGACGAGGTCACCGGGGAGCAGTTGGCTGAAGTCGGCAGGTGGCCGGCCGGTGTTCGGGAACAGCAGCACGCCGGGGGCCCGGGTGGCGAGGGCGTAGGCCCGGCGGGGCAGGCCGATCCCCGGGCTGTTGGTGGCGTGCATGGGGTAGCCCATCCGGTAGCCCCAGACCAGGCGCACGAAGCCGGAGCAGTCCACGTCCCCGTAGCGGTCCTTCTCCGGGGACTTGCGGGTGCCGTCCGGGAAGGTCCAGGGAGTGCCGAGGTAGTCGTAGAAGTCGGACTTCTCGTCGCGGTAGTGGAACGACGTCGGTGACTGCCCGGGAACGAGCGGCCCGAAGTGCGCCTTGCCGGCGTAGCGCAGACCCGACGAGTTGCGCAGATCGTGCGCCCCGTCGCCGTACTGGAAGGCCACGGCGAGGGCGTCCGGACTGCGGTCGGCCAGGGCCTTGGGGAACCACTCCCGGAACCAGCGGGTGCGCTCCTTGCCCTGGCTCCAGGCGCCGCCCATCAGCCGTACCCAGGCGTCACCGCGCACCACCGCGCCGGTGGTGCGCGGCTCGCTCCAGGTACGGGTCGGGCCGGTCAGCACCGCGGTGCGGGCGCCGTCGGTGAAGGTGGCCAGCACGCGGTCGTCGGCGGCGCGCACCACCGTACGGGCGGGCGCGGCGCGGCGCTCGAAGCGGTAGCCGCCGGCCGGTACCGAGAAGTCACTGCCCGGTACGCCGCCGCGGAAGTGGTGCCAGGCATATCCGCTGAGGGCTCCGGCGGAGGCCAGTCCGGCGGCACAGGCCAGGATCTGACGGCGACTGGGCCTGCCGGTCGGGGTGGGGTGGGTGCCCATGGTGACCTCCTCTACGGGCGGACGGGTACGGCGGACGGGTGCGGCTGGTTCAGCCGACGGGCAGTGCCCCCAGCAGCAGCCCGGCAACCAGCACCACATACGTACTGAGGGTCACCGCGGTGGTGGAGATCACGGTGGGTGCCAAGGGCTGGCGGACCAGCTGATAGGCGATCAGGCCGGGCACGATGAAGCCCAGGGTCTGCGCGGTGTACAGGAGCGGGAACTCGTGCTGGAGGGCGAGCATCACCGTGGTCTGGAGCAGCACCGCGGCCAGCACCACAGCGGCGAACAGCCGCTTCCCGTAGAGGATCACATGACGCTGGAGGACCTTGGTCGCGGCGAGGGTGAGGGCCGTGACGCCGATCATCATCGCGGCCCGGACCACATCGGTGACGAGGGTCAGCGCCAGCCAGCCGGGGGTGATCATGCCGCCGGGGGAGAGGTTGGTGGTCAGATAGCAGATCAGCGAGAAGAGCAGTCCGAGGGCGATCCCCAGTGCGGCGGTCTGCGGGGTGACGATGACGGGGATCACAGCGGCTTCCTTGCGGTTTCGTACCGGGTGTCGGCAGGGGCGGAGGAGGGGCTTGGGACGGGTGCGCCGGACGACGGGCCGTTCAGCGGCGCCACCCAGCTGTACGGCTCCGTCTCGGGCGGGTGCGCGACCGGAAGCGGCTCGTCGGCGTGGTCCGCGGGCAGCCTGCCGAGGTGGTCCAGGAGGAGTTCGCCCTGGCCGTGAATGTTGCCGACGGCCACCAGCGAGGAATCCGGGGCGAGTTCGGCGAGGAGGGCATGGGTCAGCTCCTGCCCGTCGCGCCGGTCGCCGCCCAGGTCCACCACCCGGCCCGACGAGTCCGGCGGGATGCCGTCGCGGGCGCTCTTGGTGGGATGCCCGATGAGGAAGACCGTCTCGGGGGCCAGGTCGGGGACGATCGCGCCCATCTGACCGTTGCGTTCCACCCGGTCCGGGCGACAGTTGATGACCAGGTTCAGCGGGCGGCGGATCGCGCCGAGCTCCTCCAGCTGACGGACGTTCATCAACGTCGACTCGGGGTCGTTGGCGGCGAAGACATTGGCGAAGCGCAGCCGCTTGCCGTCCGGTGTGCGGTAGCGCTCGACGGAGAGCACGCCGGGGTCCGGCGGCGCGTCCCGCATACCGCGCAGTGCGGTGGCCCGGTCCACACCGAGCAGTTCGGCCACGGCCAGCGCGATGGCGACGTTCTCCTTGAAGGTGAACCAGCTGAACGCGCGCAGCTCCTCGTCGGTGACCGACTCCGGATCGACGGCGATCAGGCGGCAATTGCGCTTGTCCGCCTCCTCCTTGAGGAGGTGCAGCCGCTCCTGTTCGGCGGTGACGCAGACCCCGCCGACCGGCATCGACCGGGACAGCGAGCGGGCCACATCGTCCAGCGTCGGCCCCATTTCGGCGAGGTGGTCCTCGCGGACGTTGCACAGCACGCCGATGGTGGAGCGGATCAGCTTGTCCTGGTTGACCTCCTGAAGTGCGGGCATCACCGCCATGCACTCGATCACCAGGGCGTCCGGCCGGTATGCCGCCGCGCGCCGGACGATGCCGATCTGCTCGACGACGTTCGCGATGCCGAACTTCCGGTACACCGGCTCCTCGGTGGCGTCAGGGTGGATGAACCGAGCCGCGGTGCCGGTGGTCTTGGCCACGGTGACCAGGCCACCGCCGCGCAGCGCCCCCGCGCACAGCCGGGTGATCGAGCTCTTGCCGCGAATGCCGTTGACCAGCACCCGGGTGGGGATCTGCGCCAGCGCGGCGTAGTGGCGCCGCTGCTCCAGCACGCCGGCGACCAGCAGCCCGGCACAGCTCAGCAGCAGGACAACATAGAGGAAAAGCACGTCGGTCGATCCTTCATTGCTACGGTGCGCTGCCGCACTCGAACGAGGGGGCAGGGACAGCGGCCAGGTCGGCTCCCGCGCCACGGTCGCGGTCCACCAGCGCCTGCCGGAGCAGCTCCAGACTCCGCGTGACCGAACCGCACTCGTCGTGGTGGACCGGGAACAGCACGGTGCGTCGGTCGCCGCCGGCCAGCCGCTCCGCGCATCCGGTGAGCGTGCGCAGCGGTCTGACCACCACGATGTGCAGCCAGCCCAGGCAGGCACCCCCCACGGACAGGGCGAGCAGCCCGGCCAGCATGGTGCGTGCCTGGACCTGATACGCCGCCAGTTTGAGCGCCGCGGCCGGCTCGGCGGACACCACCCGCCAGCCGAGTCCGGCGGCAGGCCCCGTCTGTGCCAGGGGCGCGGCGGCCGCGACCGACAGGCCCTCGCCGGGGGCTGTCCCCGCGTGCAGTACGGCCGATGCCGGGGTGCCCGCGCTGCCGGGCGCCGCGTCGGTCTTGGCCACCAGGCGGGTGAGGCGCTGGCTGGGAAGGGGCTGGAAGGCCTGAAAGCCGACGCTCGCCGCGAGCACCCTGTGGTGCGCGTCGGTCACCCACACGCTGCCGAGCCCGGGCCGGGACACCAGGTCGTCCAGCGCGTCGACGCCGATCTCCGCGACGACCACAGCCGGGGCGGTGTCCTCGGGCTTCTTGGCACCCTTGGCCTTCCCGGCCGTAGGGATCCGGGCGTAGGCGGCGATGGCAGGGATCTTGCCCGACGTGTTGACCTGGGTGATTCCGCCGCCGGCGGGGTGGACGAGGGTGCGCAGCGGCTGCTTGCCCACCTGCCGTACGACGGCACCGGTGCGGTCCAGCACATACAGCGACCGGAACGTGGGGTGGTCGGCCTGTTCGCGCCGCAGCACCTCCGTCGCCCGCTCGGGTGGCGCACCGGAGAGGGCCGACGCCGCTGCCGCGAGGTCGGTACGGCTCCGGACGAGGGACCGCTGCACCCGGTCGGCGGCGGCCTCGGTGCGCGCCCGCTGGTCGGCGACGGCGGCTGCCGGTACGGCCTTGGCTGCCGGTACCCGGTTGAACAGGAACAGCAGCGGTACTCCCCACGCGGCGATCACGAGTGCGCAGACGAGCACCAGGGCCCGGACACCGGGGCGGCGCCGCACCGGCGGCTCCGGCTCCGGCCCCGTCTCCCCCAGCAGTTGGCGGCGTATCGACTCCAGCGCCCGGCCGATCCTGCCGGGCTCACCGAACCCCAGCACCGGCACCGGCCGCACCAACTCCGCCCGTTCCCCCCGCTCCTCCGGCTCTTCGCCGACGCCCCGGGCCAGCCGGGCAGCGGACAGGTGCAGCTGCAGCAGCGGACGCTGCATCGTGCCCCACAGCACCAGGGTGACCAGTACGGCGACCACCACCAGCGCACCCGCGGCCACCAGGGCGAACCACGTATGGTCGGCTCCCTCCTTCACCGGAGGCACCTCCCGGCCCGTCAGGACGGTCAGTCCCAGGCCGGCGGCGTCGCCCTTGCCGTCCCCCGCGGCGACCGACGCCCACCCCGTGACCTTGCGCAGCCCGTCGTGTCCGGCACCGAGCACGCTGCCCGAGACGTCGCCGGTGGGGAGACCGGCGTGCGCGGCGTTCGCCGCGGCGGCAGGCAGCGCGCGGTGACCGGCAGGGGGCGCCAGGGCCGCGCGGGTGGTGGCGACGGTGGCGGCGGTGGCGCACACCTTTCCGTTCCGGTCCACCAGTTGACCGGTGCGCCCCTCGCCGTACACCGCCGGAGCAGCGACCTTTTCCGAGACGACAAGCAGAAGTTCGCGTTCCTCGTCCTCCTGGTCCCCTGTCAGGTCACCCGCCTGATCGTGGTTCTCCTCCTGCTTGCGGCCCGCAGCGGGGACGGTCACCCGGGCGAAGAGCAACACCCGCGGTGCACCACTGCCTGAAACGGCCATCCGCGGCGCGATGTTGCCGGTACCGGGCCGCACCAGAGCCGCCGCGTCCACCCCGGCCAGCGGCACCTTCTCACCACTGGCCGCCAGCGGTCTGCCCGTGCGCGGGTCGAGCAGCACACCGCCCCCCACCGGATGCCCGGTCGGGAGAAGGGACCGCAGCGCTGCCGCCGGATCACTGCTGCCGGCGGGCGGGTCCGACGCCGCGGAACGGCGCACTGCCCTGGCACTTGCGTTGATGGAGGTCCCGACCGAGTCGGCGGCATCCTCGGCGATCTGGCGTTCCGCGTCACGTAGGGCCTGGGGGACGTCCTGCTCGTGAACGGTACCGAGACCGAGTGCGGTCAACCCGGCAACTGCCAGCAGGGCGCAGAGCAGTGCGGCGATCGGCGGGCGGACGCCTCCGAGCATGGGCATGTCGGCGCGGCGTCGGGTGCGGTGCGGACGGGGCGCGCGGGCAACGGCGTGCAGGACAGCGTCCTCTCGGCGTGTGGGGATGGCCGTGCGGCAACTCAATCAGTATGAATACTGGGAACACAGGATAATCACAAGGCTGTTCACGTTGTGACTGTTTGCCGGCCCATTGTGGAAACGGGGCTCAACTAGCCCTTGCCAGAGGTCGCTTATGCGTCGTCGGCATCCACCCTGCGCGGCGGAATTTCCCACGCGGCCGCCGGCGGGGCCCGGTTGACCACTCATTTCGTTCCGCGTTCGGTGCCTCACGCACAGTTGCGGTGGTGCTGAAGGCCGCCCCCGAAGCCGCCCTTCCCGAGGGAATCCGCAAATCTCCAGGGGCGGGTTGGCGAGGTCAGTAGTTGCGTCAGTAGTTACGAACTGACGCGTAATGAAAGCGCTCAGTGATAACGGTGAGCAAAGGCAACGAACTCCTGGATCCGATGCCCGCCATCCGGCGGCGGCGTGAACCAGCCATCTTCCACAGAGGCCTTCTGACCGGGGCCGGTGCTCCGGCATCCGTCGCACCGAGACAGCGGAACGGTCGCTCGCGCCGGCCCTCTTCCGGCTCGGGGCCTTGCTTCTGCAACTGGTTTTGTGACGGTGCCGAGTGGCCGTGCGCCGACAACTGCCCCCGGTCGCACCAGGGATTTCTCCCGCGCGTGTCCCGTATGGACACGCGACGTTGCGCAACTCGGCGGCACGCTCCACAAGCGCCGACGGACAGTTTCCAGCGCATAGGTGTCCACCGAAAAAGCCGTTCGCCGGCGTCGGGCGACGACGGGGGCACGAACTCGACACCGCGCAATTCTGGACGTGTCATGGGCTCACCTCACCCACCGCCGTAGGGATAACTCCCGGCACTATCAGGTGGGTTGGCTCGGCCCCGGCAAAACTGCATATACGATGACCGCCAGCCGAACGCTGATCACGTGGCGAACGCCACCATGGAGGGGGCTGCCGATGAAGCACGCACGAAGGCGCCAGAGCCGGTTGCGCACCCGGGTCGCCGGCACCACGGGACTACTGACCCTCGCCCTGGGCGCCGGGATCGCGCCGGCCACCGCCGCGGAGAAGTCCACTACTGCGCCCCTGGCCACGGCGGCGGCCCCGGACACAGCGGCGTCCCCGGACACGGCAGCGCCCGCGGAACCGGCCCCGGCCCCGGGCCAGATGGTGGCCTTGGACGACGCGGCGCAAGCCCCGGACCAGGCGGTGGGCTTGGACGACGCGGCGCAACACCCGCGCCGGGCGGCGTCCTTGAAGGTGGCGCCGGCCCCGGGCCAGCTGACTCTCCCCGCCCCGACCGGGCGTCATCGCGTCGGAACGGTCGATCTTCACCTGCGCGACTCGAAACGCATGGATCCGTGGGTGCCCGGACAGCAGCGCGAGTTGATGGTCTCGCTGTGGTACCCGGCCATACACACCTCCCGTTATCCCGCCGCACTTCTCCCCAACAGCCAGCAGGTGCTGCCCGGCGGTGTGACCCTGCCCACCACTGCCGGGCACACCGGCGCCCCGGTCGACCGCAAAGCCGGCAAGCTGCCGGTGCTGCTGTACTCGCCCGGCGGCCGTGGGAACCGTGCGACGGGCACGGCACTGGTTCAGGACCTGGCCAGCCGCGGCTACTTGGTCGTCACCATCGACCACACCCACGACACCGGCGATGTGGTGTTCCCTGGCGGGCGACATGAGGTGAGCATGCTGCCGCCAGGCACCAAATCGCGCGACTTGATCGACGTCCGGGCGGCGGACGCCCACTTCGTCATCGACCAGCTGGCCGAGCTCGCCCGCGGCCACAACCCGGATGTGGAACACAAGCCGCTCCCCCACGGGCTGACCCAGGCCGTGAGCACGAAACACATCGGGATGTTCGGGGCTTCCCTCGGCGGAGGATCGGTGGCCGCTGCCATGCACGCGGACCCCAGGATCGACGCCGGCGCGAACCTGGACGGCCAGCTCTTCGGCTCGTCGGAACACCAGCGGCTCGACCGCCCCTACATGCTGTTCAGTTCCGAGCACCACAACCGCAACACCGACGGGAGCTGGGCGCGGCTCTGGGAAAACCTGCACGGAGAGCGGCTCGACCTGAAGCTGCGCGGCTCCGGGCACAACTCCTTCGTCGACAACCAGGTCCTGTTCCCCCAGGCGCCGGGCGCATTCGGGGTAACCCCGGAAGTAATGCAGCAGGCACTCGGCACGATCGACCCCAACCGCTCCATCGAGGTCCAACGCACCTACGTCGCCGCCTTCTTCGACAAGCATGTGCGCCACCAGCACAGCAACCTGCTCGACGGCCCCTCGCGCCAGTACCCCGAGGTCGACTTCATCCGCTGAACCGACCGAAGGCCACCGCCGGCGCCCGCCAGCCCCCTTTCGGACGCGTATCAGCGCTGGTCACTAGGGGGCTGGTGGGCTCGCCTGTCAGATGTCCCGGAAGATCTCGATCTGTGCCCCGATCGAGTTGAGCCGCTCCGCCAGGTCCTCGTAGCCGCGGTTGATGACGTAGACGTTGCGCAGGACGGAGGTGCCCTCGGCGGCCATCATGGCCAGGAGGACGACGACGGCCGGGCGCAGGGCCGGGGGGCACATCATTTCCGCGGAGCGCCAGCGGGTCGGGCCGTCGACCAGGACCCGGTGCGGGTCGAGCAGCTTGACCTGGGCGCCGAGGCGGTTGAGGTCCGTCAGGTAGATGGCGCGGTTGTCGTAGACCCAGTCGTGGATGAGGGTCTGGCCCTGGGCGCTGGCCGCGATGGCCGCGAAGAAGGGGACGTTGTCGATGTTGAGGCCCGGGAACGGCATCGGGTGGATCTTGTCCAGCGGGGCCTGGAGCTTCGACGGACGTACCGTCAGGTCGATCAGCCGGGTGCGGCCGTTGTCGGCGGCGTACTCCGGGCTGCGCTCGTGGTCCAGGCCCATCTCCTCCAGGACGGCCAGTTCGATCTCCAGGAACTCGACCGGGACCCGGCGGATGGTGAGTTCCGACTCGGTCACCACGGCCGCCGCCAGCAGGCTCATCGCCTCGACCGGGTCCTCGGACGGCGCGAAGTCCACATCGCGTTCGATCTGCGCGGCGCCGTGGACGGTGAGGGTGGTGGTGCCGATGCCGTCGACCCGGACGCCCAGCTCCTCCAGGAAGAAACACAGGTCCTGGACCATGTAGTTGGAGGAGGCGTTGCGGATGACGGTGACGCCGTCGTGGCGGGCGGCGGCCAGCAGCGCGTTCTCGGTGACGGTGTCGCCGCGTTCGGTCAGCACGATGGCGCGCTTGGGGGCGACGCTGCGGTCCACCTCGGCGAGGTAGGTGCCGTCGGTCGCGGTGATCTCCAGGCCGAAGTGCCGTAGCGCCGTCATGTGCGGGGTCACGGTCCGGGTGCCGAGGTCGCAGCCGCCCGCGTAGGGCAGTTTGAAGTGGTCCATCCGGTGCAGCAGCGGGCCGAGGAACATGATGACGCTGCGGGTGCGGCGGGCCGCCTCGGTGTCCATCGAGGCGAGGTCGAGTTCGGCGGGCGGCACGATCTCCAGGTCGTTGCCGTCGTTGATCCACCGGGTCCGTACGCCGATGCTGCCCAGCACTTCGAGGATGCGGTAGACCTCCTCAATGCGGGCCACCCGGCGCAGAGTTGTGCGGCCGGCGTTCAGCAGCGTGGCGCACAGCAGCGCCACGCAGGCGTTCTTGCTCGTCTTCACGTCGATGCTGCCGGACAGCCGGCGGCCGCCGACCACCCGCAGATGCATCGGCCCGGCATAACCGAGCGAGACGATTTCGCTGTCGAGCGCCTCGCCGATTCGGGCGATCATCTCAAGGCTGATGTTCTGATTCCCGCGTTCGATGCGGTTGACCGCACTCTGGCTGGTGCCCAGAGCCTCCGCAAGCTGCGTCTGTGTCCAGCCACGGTGCTGCCGGGCGTCACGGATGAGCCTGCCGATGCGTACGAGGTAGTCGTCTGCCATGGGGTGACCGTATCTCAGATTTGAGATGGATACGCAATTGCCACTGCGTTGGTAGTTCTACTACTATGCGAACAATTGAAAGGGAGTCATGAAGAGTGCGCTGCGTTCTGTCCCGCCCCTGACCAGCCGGCCGCGGACCGTGATTGCCGCCGGTCCCTTCGTCGTCGTGATCACGGCGTTCGCCGGCATCTATGCGGCAGTGTCCGGCCGGCTGCCCGATCCGCTCGCCACCCACTTCCGGGCCGGCGGCCAGGCCGACGGCTTCACCTCGGTCCAGGGCTTTCTGACCGGATCCCTCGCCCTGTTCCTCCTCCTCGGCGCCGTCGTCGGCTTCCTCGTCCAGCTGCGTCCGGACGCTCCCGAAGTGCCGTGGGTGATCGCTGGCGGCTATGCCACCGCCGCCGGAACCGGTTACGCCTTCTGCGTGACGCTGCTCAGCAACGCCGACGCGGCCGATGTATCAGCCGTCCGGGTGCCGCAGTGGGAGCTGGCCCTCGCCCTCGGAGTGACGCTGCTGGCCGGGGCGCTGGGGCGGCTGCTCGCCGGAGCGGCGCCCGCCGCGCCCCGGCGGCCGCGCGGTGCGGTGTCCCGGCTCGACCTTCCCGCCGCCGCGACGGCCGGCTGGTCGCGCACCATCAGCTCGTCCCCGCTGGCCGTATTGGGCGGTCTGCTGCTCGCCGCCGGGCTCCTCGTCGGCCTCCTCGCCGACTGGATCGCCGGTGCGGGCCTGCTGTTCGGCGCTGCCGTGTCCCTGCCGCTGGCCTCGGTACGGGTGACTGTGGACCGCCGCGGGCTGACCCTCTCGCCGACGCTGCTGTCCGCCCGCTGCCGTTTCCGGCGCATACCCCTGGAGCGCATCGAGGAGGCCGGCAGCCGGCGGATCGCCTGCTTCGCCGAGTTCGGCGGCTGGGGCTACCGCATCCGGGCCGGCCGCAGCGGCTTCGTGCTGCGCTCGGGGGAGGGCATTGTGGTACGGCTGACCAACGGCAGGGAGTTCGTGGTGACGGTCGATGATGCCGCGACCGCCGCCGCACTGCTCAATACGTACACCGACCGCGCCCGTTCGCGGCAAGGAGGCTGAGGTGCTCTTCCGGGTCGACCCCGGCTCGTCCGTCCCGCTGGGCGACCAGATCGCGGCTTCCGTCCGCGGTGCCATCGCCGACGGCACGGTGGACGCCGGGGAGCGGCTGCCGGCCGCCCGCGAGCTCGCCGCGTCCCTCGGCGTGAACGTCCATACCGTGCTGCGGGGTTATCAGCGCCTCAAGGAGGAGGGGCTGATCGAACTCCGCCGCGGCCGCGGTGCGGTGGTCACCGGCTCCGCCTCCCCCGCCCGCGCCCGCCTGGGTGAGACCGCCGAGCGGCTGATCGCCGAGGCCCGCCATCTGGGGCTCTCCGACGAGGAGATCGTCACGGTGGTACGGACGGGGCTGGCGGGGCGGTGACCGCCGGGTGGTGACCGCCGGGTGGTGACCGCGGGGGTGCGGGCGGGCGCGGCCCGCCCGGTCACGGGCCGTCCGATGTCTGGCCGCCGCGGGCCGGCCGGGGCGCGCGGAGGCCGCGTACCTGAGGGGAGAGCAGGGCGGCGGCCGTGGCGAGGACGATCAGCGCGGCGCAGCCGGCGAGCGCACGGCCCACGCCGAGTTGTGCCGCGGCCGGCCCCGCGACCAGGAGGCCGAGCGGTGCGAAGGCCAGTGAGCCGAACCAGTCGTAGGAACTGACGCGGGACAGCGCCGCCTCGGGGACCTCCCGCTGGAGGGTGGTCGCCCACAGCACCCCGAAGACGTCGGCGGCGATGCCCGAACCGAACATGGCGAGCGCGATCAGCGGCACCGGCGCCCGCACGGCGAGCAGGGCGATCGGGAGCGCCGCCGGGAAGGTGGCCAGTACGGCGACCAGGACCGGACGGTGCACCCGGAGACGGGCGGCCAGCCCGGCGCCCATGATGGTGCCGAGTGCCTGCGCGGCGACGATCAGGGACCAGGAGCGCGCACCGCCCAGCCCGCCTTCGGTCGCCAGCGGTCCCAGCACCCCGGCGTTGGCGTTGAGCGCGGCGACGACGACCGCGTACTGCACCACGACGACCCACAGCCACTGCCGCCCGGCGAACTCCCGCCAGCCGTCCCGCAGTTCCGACCACCCCGACGCCCTCGGCCGGACCCGTGCGGACAGCCGGAGGCCGCGGATCAGCAGCGCGCTCACCACGAACGAGGCGGCGTTGAGGGCCAGTGCCCAGCCGGCGCCGACGAGTGCCACGACCACACCGGACAGGGCCAGCCCCAGCAGCATCGAGCTGTTCGCCCCGACCCGCAGCAGCCCGTTCGCCCGTTGCAGCCGTCCGGTGGGGACGAGCAGCGGGATGACGCCGTCCATCGCGGGGGAGAACAGCGCGGTGGCCGTCCCCGCCAGCGCGGCCAGCGCGCAGAGTGCCCACAGCGGCGCATGCCCCGTCAGCACCATCGCGGCGAGCCCGGCGTAGGCGGCCGCGCCCACGAGATCGGCGACGATCATCAGCCGGGAGCGCGACACCCGGTCCGCCAGCACCCCGCCGACGAGGACGAACGCCAGCTGCGGCACCGCCTGGCAGGCCAGCACCAGGGACAGCTGCCCGGGCCCGGCCCCCGGCAGCGCCAGGACGGCGAAGGACAGCGCCACCCGGGCGAAGCCGTTGCCGAGGACCGAGATCGTGCGGGCGGCGGTGAGCAGCACGAACCGCCGGTCGCGCCAGAGGGGAGGGCCGGCGGGCGGCGCTTCCAGCGGCGGGGACGGGTGTGGGGGCGCGGGTTCCGGGGTGGCCGTCACGGCGTCAGCGTAGGGCCAACTGCCCCTGCCCATACGGGATATGGACATCGGCCATGGCCCGCCTCCGACGACGGGCCCGGCCCGCCTCACCGTCAGGCCCGGCCCGCATCCCCGACGGGCCCGGCCGTCCTCAGTCGTCGAGGAACGTCAGGTCCAGCCGTTCCAGCCGGGCCGGATCGGCGAGGATATTGATCTCGACGACCTTCCCGTGGGCGATGGTGAAGCCCATGACGGAGAGCGGCACCCCGCCCCGCGCCGTGACCAGCCCGGGTGCGCCGTTGACCAGTGCGGGTCGGGCGAACGGCGCGAACCGGGAGAACATCAGCGCCTGTTCGACGACCGCCCGCGCCCCGCGGACCAGCTTCGACAGCCCGCCGCGCGCGGCACCGGCGTCGGCGCGCAGCACCACGTCCGGGTCGAGGACGGCGAGCAGCGCATCGAAGTCGCCGCCGCGGGAGGCGGCGAGGAAGGCGTCGACGACCTCCCGCTGCCGGGCGAGATCGGGGTCGGGGGCCGGGGCGGTGCCCTGCACGCGCCGCCGGGCCCGGCTGGCGAGCTGCCGGGCGGCGGCGGGCGTGCGGTCGACGATCGGCGCGATCTCGTCGAAGGGCATCGCGAACATGTCGTGCAGGACGAAGGCCAGCCGCTCGGCGGGGGAGAGGGTCTCCAGGACGACGAGCAGCGCCAGCCCGACGGAGTCGGCCAGCACCGCCGCGTCCTCCGGGCCGTCGGCGTCCAGCCGGCGCACGACCGGCTCGGGGACATGCACCTCAAGCGGGTCCTCGCGCCGTGCCGTGCGCCGGCGCAGCTGGTCCAGGCACACCCGCCCCACGACCGTCGTCAGCCAGCCGCCCAGATTCTCCACCCCGTCCGCACCGGACCGGTCGAGCCGCAGCCAGGCCTCCTGGACGGCGTCCTCCGCCTCCGTCAGCGACCCGAGCATCCGGTAGGCCACCGACCGCAGATGGCTCCGGTTCTCCTCGAAGCGCTCCGCCAGCCACTCGTGCTCGTCCATCGCACTCATCCTTCCCCCGTTTCGCTCCCCGGTACGGTCCGTCACCGTCCTGACGCATCCGGCGGGGCGCATGTGACAGGAGGGAGACTACGGGCACGGTTTCCCTGTCCGGAGCGCGCGTGCGCCACTGCCCGGAGGGCCCGTAGCGCCCGTACGCCATGGGACGCGGCAGGCAACGCTCGGCCACGAGGGTGCCGTGGCCGAGCGGGGGCGCGACGTGCGGACGTCGGGCCTTGGCGGCGTCCGGGGCCGGGCCAGGACCCCGGTCAGCCCTCGGCGATCTCGCGGACCTCGGCGGTGACCGTCCAGTGCTCCGGGTGGATCTGGAGGAACCTCTTGGTCCACTCCAGGGCCTCGGCCTTGTCCTTGCACTGGGTCAGGGCGTAGCCGCCGATGACCTCCTTGGTCTCGGTGAACGGCCCGTCGGTCCAGTGGAGCTTCCCGTCGGACCAGGTGACCCGGGTGCCCTCGGAGGTCGGGGTGAGGCCGGCCGTGTCCAGCATGACTCCCGCCTTGGTGATCTCCTCGAACAGTGCGGCCATCCGCCCCTCGAACTCGGAGCCGGGGCCTTCGGCGGGGATGTTCTGCTCGTCGATGCGGATCATCGTCAGAAAGCGCGGCATGGTCACTCCTCGGTCGGGAGGGCGGGGCCGGTCCCCGCCTCTCACCCGTGCGTCGAACGGGAGACGGCCGGATCGACACCTTTCCCGGAATTCTTCTGAGATTTTTCCGGCGCGGCCACCGCAGGGGCTTCCTGCCGGGGGTGATGCGCGGAGCCCGCGCGTCGCCCGGACGTCGCCGCGCCGGCCCGGCCGCGCGCCGGTGTGGCCGTCCGGGGCCCGCACGAGGCGGGGAGAGGCGACGATGGGCGGATGTCTGCGATCGCGCGAGCCCAGTCGTTCAACAAGGCCGCCGCCCAGTACGCGGCCGCCCGCCCCTCCTATCCGTCCGCCCTCCTGGAGGTGATCGAGGAGTTCATGGGGCGCCCTCTCGCCGGGAGCCGCGTCGCCGACGTCGGCGCGGGTACCGGAATCGCCACCGCCCTCTTGTCCGAGCGCGGCGCCGACGTGATTGCCGTCGAGCCCGGCGACAGCATGGCGGCGCAGTGCCGCCAGGCGCTGCCCGACGTGCCGGTCGTGCGGGGCGACGGCAACGCCCTGCCGCTGGCCGACGCCTCCCATGACCTGATCACGTACGCACAGTCCTGGCAGTGGACCGACACCGGCCGCTCGGTCCCGGAGGCCCTGCGCGTGCTGCGCCGGCGTGGCGCGCTCGCGGTGTGGTGGAACACGCACGCCTTCGACGTGCCCTGGATCGCCGCGCAGCACGAGCGCATCGCCCGGCACTGCGGGGTGGCGCCACGTTCCGGGCTGCTTCCCGACGACGGTGAAGCCGTCCGCCTCGCCGGGCTCACCGGGCTCCGCGTCGTACGCCGCCACGTGCGGTGGAGCCGTACTGTCCCGCTCGATGTGCATCTCGCCAACATCGGCAGCCGCTCGGCGTTCCTCGTGCTCGGCGAGGAACACAACCGGGACTTTCTTGCCGAGGAGCGCCGTCGTATCCGGGAGATCTTCCCCGACGAGCAGGTGGAGGAGAGCTACGTGGTCGACCTGCTGGTGGCCGGACGGGCCCGGACGGGCTCCACGGGCACGTGAGGCGTGCGGGGCCGGTGGTGATCAGCGATCGATGAGGCGGCTCACCCTTATCCGGGCAGGACGACGAAGGTCAGGGCATGACCCCGGCGCGGCGATGTATTAGAGTTATCTCGACATCGAGATATCTACCGGAGAGGCGTACCGCTGCCGCGCCAGTAAGGCATGCCTAAGTTAGGCCAACCTTAGTGGATGGGGCAAGGGGCTGTGACGGCAGCATTGCGGCGGTACGCGCGAATTCATGCATGAAGGAGACTGTCGTGTCGGCGAACAGCTTCGACGCCCGCAGCACGCTGCAGGTGGGCGACGAGTCGTACGAGATCTTCCGGCTGGACAAGGTCGAAGGCGCCGCGCGTCTTCCCTACAGCCTGAAGGTGCTGCTGGAGAACCTGCTCCGCACCGAGGACGGCGCGAACATCACCGCCGACCACATCCGGGCGCTCGGCGGCTGGGACTCGCAGGCCCAGCCCAGCCAGGAGATCCAGTTCACGCCGGCCCGCGTGATCATGCAGGACTTCACCGGAGTGCCGTGTGTCGTGGACCTCGCGACCATGCGTGAGGCCGTCAAGGAGCTCGGCGGCGACCCGGCGAAGATCAACCCGCTGGCCCCGGCCGAGCTGGTCATCGACCACTCCGTCATCGCCGACAAGTTCGGCACGAAGGACGCCTTCGGCCAGAACGTCGAGCTGGAGTACGGCCGCAACAAGGAGCGCTACCAGTTCCTGCGCTGGGGCCAGACCGCCTTCGACGAGTTCAAGGTCGTCCCCCCGGGCACCGGCATCGTCCACCAGGTCAACATCGAGCACCTGGCCCGTACGGTCATGGTCCGCAACGGCCAGGCCTACCCCGACACCCTCGTCGGCACCGACTCGCACACCACCATGGTCAACGGCCTCGGTGTGCTGGGCTGGGGCGTCGGCGGCATCGAGGCCGAGGCCGCGATGCTCGGCCAGCCGGTCTCGATGCTCATCCCGCGCGTGGTCGGCTTCAAGCTGACCGGTGAGCTCACGCCGGGCACCACCGCCACCGACCTCGTGCTGACCATCACCGAGATGCTGCGCAAGCACGGTGTCGTCGGCAAGTTCGTCGAGTTCTACGGCGAGGGCGTCGCCGCCACCTCGCTCGCCAACCGCGCCACCATCGGCAACATGTCGCCGGAGTTCGGCTCCACCGCCGCGATCTTCCCGATCGACGAGGAGACCCTGAACTACCTGCGCCTGACCGGCCGCGACGCCCAGCAGGTCGCGCTCGTCGAGGCGTACGCCAAGGAGCAGGGCCTCTGGCTCGACCCGGCCGCCGAGCCCGACTTCTCCGAGAAGCTGGAGCTGGACCTGTCGACGGTCGTCCCGTCGATCGCCGGCCCGAAGCGTCCGCAGGACCGGATCGTCCTGGCCAACGCCGCCACGCAGTTCGAGCGCGACGTCCTCAACTACGTCTCCGACGCCGACGAGGCCGGCGAGGAGTCCTTCCCGGCCTCCGACTCCCCGGCCGCCACCAACGGTGTGCCGAGCCGCCCGACCACGGTCACCGCCCCCGACGGCTCGACCTACGAGATCGACCACGGTGCGGTGACGGTCGCGGCCATCACCTCCTGCACCAACACCTCGAACCCGTACGTCATGGTCGCCGCCGCGCTGGTCGCGAAGAAGGCCGTGGAGAAGGGCCTGACCCGCAAGCCGTGGGTCAAGACCACCCTCGCCCCGGGCTCGAAGGTCGTCACCGACTACTTCGACAAGGCCGGTCTGACCCCGTACCTCGACAAGGTCGGCTTCAACCTCGTCGGCTACGGCTGCACCACCTGCATCGGCAACTCCGGCCCGCTGCCGGAGGAGGTCTCCAAGGCCGTCAACGACCACGACCTGGCCGTCACGTCGGTGCTCTCCGGCAACCGCAACTTCGAGGGCCGGATCAACCCCGACGTCAAGATGAACTACCTGGCGTCCCCGCCGCTGGTCGTCGCGTACGCCCTCGCGGGCTCCATGAAGGTGGACATCACCAAGGACGCGCTCGGCACCGACCAGGACGGCAACCCGGTCCACCTCAAGGACATCTGGCCCTCCGAGGCCGAGGTCAACGACGTCGTGGCCAACGCCATCGGCGAGGACATGTTCAACAAGTCCTACCAGGACGTCTTCGCGGGCGACGCCCAGTGGCAGGCGCTGTCGATCCCGACCGGCAACACCTTCGAGTGGGACCCGCAGTCCACCTACGTCCGTAAGCCCCCGTACTTCGAGGGCATGGCGATGGAGCCGTCGCCGGTCCAGGACATCGCCGGTGCGCGCGTGCTGGCCAAGCTGGGCGACTCGGTCACCACCGACCACATCTCCCCGGCCGGTGCGATCAAGGCCGACACCCCGGCCGGCAAGTACCTCACCGAGCACGGCGTCGAGCGTCGCGACTTCAACTCCTACGGCTCCCGCCGCGGTAACCACGAGGTCATGATCCGCGGCACCTTCGCCAACATCCGCCTGCGCAACCAGATCGCGCCGGGCACCGAGGGCGGCTACACCCGCGACTTCACCCAGGTTGACGGCCCGGTCTCCTTCATCTACGACGCCTCGCAGAACTACCAGGCCGCCGGCACCCCGCTGGTCATCCTGGCCGGCAAGGAGTACGGCTCCGGCTCGTCCCGCGACTGGGCCGCCAAGGGCACCGCGCTGCTCGGCGTCAAGGCCGTCGTCGCCGAGTCCTACGAGCGCATCCACCGCTCGAACCTCATCGGCATGGGCGTCCTGCCGCTCCAGTTCCCGGAGGGCGAGTCCGCCGAGTCCCTCGGTCTGACCGGCGAGGAGACCTTCGCGGTCTCCGGCGTGACCGGGCTGAACGACGGCACCACGCCGCGCACCGTCAAGGTCACCACGGACAGCGGTGTCGAGTTCGACGCGGTCGTCCGCATCGACACCCCCGGTGAGGCGGACTACTACCGCAACGGCGGCATCATGCAGTACGTGCTGCGCTCGCTGCTGCGCAAGTAGGTCCCCCGCGCCGGCAGGACGGGCCGCACTCCCTCGGTCGAGGGGGTGCGGCCCGTTCCGCTTGCCGGCGCCCGGTCTGCCGAGAAGCTGGTTCCGAACCTGTTGCGGCAGCGGCCCCCATCGGTTCGACAACAGGCTTCACGGCGTCCCGAGCAGCTCGACCTCGGCGAGGGTGCCCCTGCCGTCGGGCACCACCCGGTAGTGCCGGTAGCTGCCCGGCCGGCCGATGCCGAAGACGCGGGTCTGGCGGTCCCAGGTGAAGGACTCCCCCTCGCGGTGGTCCAGCCGCGTCCACCGCTGCCCGTCGGCGGAGCCCTCCAGCGTCCAGCCGGACGGTGCCGAGGCGCGGTCTGCCGAGGTGAAGGTGTACGAGGTGACCCTGGCGGGCCGGGCGAGGTCCACCGGGGCATCGGTCAGGTCGGCCGAGGTGTCCGAGGTGTTGTCGTACAGCGGGTCGCCACCGGGGCCGGTCAGGTCCCGGGGTGGGGTGGGGACCTTGTCGTCCTTGGTGATCGAGGTGGGCGCCGCGTGCGCGCCGGTGCCCCAGGCGGACGGCTCGGGGCCCATGGTGAAGTCCAGGGTGCCGCCGCGGGCCAGGAGGTGGTGCGGCAGGGCGGTGGAATTCCACGGCTTGCCGTTGAGCGTGAGCCGCTGGACGTAGAGGTTGCGCGCCGAGTTGTGCGGGGCGTTGATGGTGAGATCCCGCCCGTTCTCCAGATGGACCGTGGCCTTGGTGAACAGCGGGGAGCCCACCGCGTATTCGCCCTGGCCCATCACCAGCGGATAGAAGCCCAGGGAGCTGAAGACGTACCACGCGGACATCTCACCGTTGTCCTCGTCCCCCGGATATCCCTGGCCGATCTCACTGCCGAGATAGAGCCGGGACATCGCCTCGCGGACCTTTTCCTGGGTCTTCCAGGGCTGCCCGGCGGCGTCGTACAGGTAGCCGATGTGGTGCGCCGGCTGATTGTTGTGCCCGTACATGCCCATCCGGGTGTCGCGGGCCTCGGTCATTTCGTGGATCACCTGGCCGTAGGAGCCGGCGAATTCCTTGGCCGCGGTCTCCGGGGTGGAGAAGTACGCGTCCAGCTTCTTGGCCAGGCCCGAGCGGCCGCCGTAGAGGTTGGCCAGCCCCCGGGTGTCCTGTGGCGCGGTGAAGGCGGCGGTCCAGGCGTTGGTCTCGGTGTAGTCGTAGCCCCAGACGCGGGGGTCGAACCGGTCCGCGGGCAGCCGCCAGTTGCCGTGGGCGTCCTTGCCCTGGAAGAAGCCGGCCTTCTTGTCGAAGAGCCGGACGTAGTTCTGGGCGCGGCCCAGGAAATAAGCCGATTCTTCCTTGTAGCGGGGCTTTTGGGTCTTCTCGTAAAGAGCCTGGCCCATACGGGATATACCGAAGTCGTTGAGATAGCCCTCCAGCGCCCAGGACATTCCCTCGCGGGTGTCGGTGCTGGTATAGCCGAGGAAGGGGGACGTGGTCATGCCCTTGCGGCCGACTCCGGAGTTCGGCGGGGCGACGGTGGCGTTCTTGACGGCCGCGGCATAGGCCGCCTCGGCGTCGAACGGCACGCCCTTGAGGTAGGCATCGGCGAAGGCCACATCGGAACTCGTACCGGTCATGAGGTCCGCATAACCGGGCGACGACCATCGGGAGATCCAGCCGCCGTCCTTGTACTGCTGCACGAAACCGTCGACCATTTTCCCGGCGCGTTCCGGGGTGAGCAGCGAATAGGCGGGCCAGGTGGTCCGGTAGGTGTCCCAGAAGCCGTTGTTGACGTAGACCTCACCGTCGACGATCTTCGAGCCGGTGTGGGTCGGGGTGTCCTGGCCGGTCTGCGGCGAGAAGGGGCTGGCATAGCGGCTGCGCGAACCGACCGTCTCGAAGCCGGAGTTGGGGTAGAGGTAGAGGCGGTAGAGGTTGGAGTAGAGGGTGGTGAGCTGGTCGCGGCTCGCGCCCTGGACCTCGATCCGGCCCATGAGATCGTCCCACTGCGCCTGCGCCCGGTCCTCGATCCCGGCGAAGGTGGCGTCGGCGGGGATCTCCCGGGCCAGATTCGCCTTCGCCTGGTCCACGCTGATCAGGGAGGTCGCGATCCGCATGGTCACGGTGCGGTCCGCGCCGGGCCGGAAGCGGAGGTAGCCGGTGACGTCCTTGCCCCCGGTGCAAGCACCGGCTCCACTGGAGCGGCCGGCGCCGCACCCCTCGTTGGCGAGCTTCCCGCCTCCGGTGACCGGGGCGTCGAAGACGCCGTAGACGAAGAGCCGGGTGGCGCCTACGGAGAGCCCGCTCTTGACGTCCGAGAAGCCGGTGACGACGCCGCGCTCGGTGTCCAGGCTCAGGCCGCCCTTGTTGTTGACGTTGTCGAAGATCAGGCTCGCCCGGTCGCCGGGGAAGGTGAAGCGCATCAGCGCGGCGTGATCGGTCGGGGTGATCTCCGTCTTGAGGCCGTTGTCGAAGGTCACGCCGTAGTAGTGCGGCTTCGCGGTCTCGTTGCTGTGGTGGAAGGGCAGTGCCCGGCCGGTGCGCGAGGCGTCCGGGGTGCCGGCCGCGACGGACGGCATGACCTGGAAGGTCTGCCGGTCGCCCATCCACGGACTCGGCTCATGGCTGGCGCTGAAGGCCTGGAGGGTGGGCAGGTTGTCGGCGTTGTTCTTCCGCGCGTATTCGTAGAGCCAGTCGGCGGAGCCCGCGTTGGTCACCGGGGTCCAGAAGGTGAAGCCGTTGGGGACGGCGGTGGCGGGGAAGGTGTTGCCGCGCGAGAAGCTGCCGCTGGAGAGCGTGCCGCGGGTGGTGACGGCGTAGTCGGAGAGGTGGCCGAGCGGTTTGTCCGGGGCGGCCGGACCGAGGGTGATGTCATCGACCCAGCCGCGGAAGGCCGTGGTGGTCCGCGGGGCCCGCGGCGCGTCGTAGGCGACCAGGATGCGGGCGACCGTCTTGCCCGCGGCGACCGCGCCGATCCGCGACTCCCGGTGGTTCCACTGGTTGACGTAGAGCGTCTTGGAGGCGCCCTGCCCCTGCGGGGTCAGCGGTGCGCCGTGCTGGTCGACGGCGGACAGCTCGCTGAGGTAGGTGCCGTCGGTGAAGGCCAGATCGAGGGCGGCATGGGTCGCCGGGTAGTCCGCGTCGCTCCGCGCCATCTCCGGAAAGATCTCGTACGAGAGCGACGTGTCCGCGGTGACGGGGATGCTGACATCGAAGACCTTGTTGTACGCGTAGCCGCGGCCGCCGGCGGTGTGGGTGCCGGCGTAGCGCAGCGCATGGCCGCCGCTGAAGCCGGCGTGCGCCTTGGCGGTCGGGGAGTCGCCGGGGCCGGTGTCGGTGCCGGTGCTCATCCCGGGCGCCGCGGGGGCGGTCTCCTGGGTGACGCCTAAGACCCTGGGCTGTCCGTCGGGCCCGGTCTCGACGGCGTCGTGCCAGTCCGGCTGGGGGTCGCCGGCCTCCAAGGACGAGTGGAACTCCGTTGCCCCGTGGGGACGTTGGGGCGGTGCGGCCTGCGCCGTACCGGCCGGTCCGGGCCCGGTGACGACGAGCAGAGCGGCCGCCACGAGGGCGGCGGGGCGGGCGATCCCGCGCAGTGGACGGTGCCGGTGTCTGAGCCGCACGCGAGCCCTCTCAACCAGGGTGACATCGTTGTCAGTTGGGTGACGCCTAGCTAAGCAGAGATAAGTAACGTGCGTGGGGGCTTTGGTGTCAAGGGTGGTGCCGGGATCGGTGGGTCGGTCGTGCCGGCCGGCGCTCGCGGGGGTGACGACCGGAAAATCCCCCGCATACCGGGGAGGTCTCAACTAGGGAAAGACTGCCGTCCGACCCTGCGTTCGATCTTGCCCCTGCGGCCGGAAGTGGACTATACCTGTCGGCGTCCGACCGGCCGTGCGACACGGCCGTGGATCCGGGGGGAAAGCGGGGGACGGACGATCTTCCCGCACTTCCCTGGCTTCCCGGTGCACATCCCGTACAACTCAGCTTCATCTGACCCGCGGTGCCGGGGTGGCTCCGGTTCACCGCCTGAGTCCTGAAGAAGGCGAGGACTTGAGCATGGGATCCACCTCTGCATTCAACCGTCGCGATCTGGTCAAGCGAGCCGCTGCGCTGGGAATCATCGCCGTACCGGCCATGGGAACGCTCTCGGCGTGTGCCACCGGAGGCGGTGGCGGAAACGACGACAACGGCGCCAAGAACAAGGGCGCGACCTCGGCGAAGAACCCGCTGGGCGTGAAGAAGGGCGTGGCCCTGGAGGCGTTCATTTTCAAGGGCGGGCTGGGCGACCAGTACGCCAAGGACGCCGAGGCCGATTACGACAAGACCTATGGCGTCACCGTCAAGCACACCGGAACGCAGCAGGTCGGGCCGAAGCTGCAGCCGCGCTTCGCCGGCGGAAATCCCCCGGACATCATCGACAACTCCGGGGCCGACCATCTGGACATGAACAAGCTGTCCGCGCAGGGCCAGTTGCAGGATCTGGCGGCGCTGCTCGATGCGCCGTCGCTGGACGATCCGAAGAAGAAGATCCGGGACACGCTCTACCCCAGCACCCTGGAAAAGGGCAAGCACAAGGACGTCTTCGACGTCTTCTACTATGCGTTCACGGTCTATGGCACGTGGTATTCCCACAAGCTGCTGAAGGACAAGGGCTGGGAGTACCCGACCTCTCTCGACGACATGGTCAAGCTCTGCGGCGAGATCAAGAAGGCGGGCGTGGCGCCCTGGACGTACCCGGGCAAGTACCCCTACTACGTCCACTTCAATATGTTCGCGCAGATCGCCAAGATCGGCGGGCTCGACAAATGGATCGCCATCGACAATCTGGAGCCCAAGGCCTGGACGTCGAACGACGCGGTCAAGCAGGTCGTCGAGCACTATGCGGAGCTGGCCGCCAAGGGCTATTTCCTCCAGGGCAGCCAGGGCCTGACCCACATCCAGTCGCAGACCGCCTGGACCCGGGGCAAGGCCGTCTTCCTCCCCAACGGCTCCTGGGTGGAGAACGAGGCCGCGCCGACCACGCCGAAGGACTTCGACATGGCCGTCGGCCCGCTGTTCAACGGCGGCAGCGGCGACAAGATGCCGCACGGCACCCTGCGTGCCGAGCCCAGCGAGCCGTTCATCGTGGCCAAGGACGGGAAGAATCCGGTCGGCGGTATGGAGCTGCTGCGCATTCTGCTGTCGAAGAAGCATGCGCAGAATTTCGCGACAAAGGTCCGGTCGCTCACCACGGTCCAGGGTGCGACCGAGGGAATGCAGCTCTCACCGGGGCTCTCCTCGGCCGCCGAGGCCGTCAAGGCGGGCGGCCAGAACCTGCTGATGATCCAGCTCCAGGAGTGGTATCCGAAGCTGACCGACGAGAAACTGGGCGGTCTCACCAGCCAGCTGCTGACCGGTGACATGAAAGCGGCGGAGTGGATCAAAAAGGCCCAGCAGTACGCGGATGAAACCGCCAAGGACGACTCCGTCACCAAGTTCCACCGCGAGACCTGAGCCACCACATACGCCACTTGACGAGGGAGGGCCGGGGAGCGCATGCAACACGGCAAGTACCGATTCATCGTGGGGTTCCTGGCCCTGCCTCTGCTGATCTACGCGATCTTTGTGATCTCGCCGTTCGTCCAGGCATTCCAGATCTCGACGACGGAATGGAGCGGCCTGCGCGGCGCCGCCAAGAGCGTCGGTCTGGGCAACTACGACAAGCTGCTGCACAGCGACGAGTTCTGGAACGCGCTGCGGCACAACGTCATCATGCTGGTGCTGGTCCCGATCGCCACCCTGACGCTGGGGCTGTTCTTCGCCTTCATGCTCAATGTCGGCGGCCGGGCCCGCCGCGGCGCGGTCATCACCGGCGTCCGCGGAGCCTCGTTCTACAAATTCGTCTACTTCTTCCCGCAGGTCATCTCGATCACCATCATCTCGGTGATCTGGTTCAACATCTACAACCCGGACCCGCACGACGGCATGCTCAACTCGCTGCTGGGCGCGGTGGGGCTGGACTCGCTGCAGAGTTCCTGGCTGGGCGAACGCGGTATCGCCCTCGCCTGCATCATGGTGGTGATGGTCTGGGCGAACGTCGGCTTCTACGTCGTGCTCTTCTCCGCCGCCATGGCCTCCATTCCGCGGGAGATCTACGAGGCCTCGCTGCTGGACGGCGCCAACCGCATCCACACCTTCTTCCGGATCACCCTTCCGCTGCTGTGGGACACCGTGCAGACCGGCTGGGTGTACATGGGCATCATCGCGATGGACGCCTTCGCCCTGGTGCAGATCATGTCGGTGAACATGGGCGGTCCGGACGGCGCCACCGATGTCGTACCGCTCCGGCTCTACCAAACCGCTTTCCGGGACAGCCAGTTCGGCTATGCCGCGGCGATGGGTGTCGCCATGCTCGTCGTCACGCTGTTGTTCGCCGTCCTCACGATGCGCTTTGCGCGCCGTGAGCGGATCGAGTTCTAGGGGCAGGGCGCATGACGACGGAAACCAATGCGGTGGAGAAGCTCTCGGCGGTGCCCGGGCAGCGGTCCGACGGCAGGAAGAGCGCCGGGAAGTCGCGCCGGGGTGCCGAGGGCGGCGTGCTCAACGTCTTCTCGCACGGCATGCTGATCGTGTGGGCGCTGATGGTGGGCATGCCGCTGCTGTGGGTGCTGTGGAGCTCGTTCAAGAGCAGCGGGGACATCCTCACCACGCCCTGGTCGCTGCCGGGCCGACTGCACGTCGAGAACTGGGCCAACGCCTGGAACAAGGCGAACATCGGCAAGATGTTCCTCAACACCCTGATCGTGGTGGGCGGTTCGGTCACCGGAACGATGGTGCTCGGCTCCATGGCGGGCTACGTCCTGGCGCGGTTCACGTTCCCGGGCAACCGCGTCATCTACTACCTGTTCGTGGCCGGGATGTCCTTCCCGGTGTTCATGCTGGTCATCCCGCTGTTCTTCGTGATGCGGGACTTCCCCGGGATTCCGCTGCTGGCCACGTACCAGGGCCTGATCGCGGTCTACATCGCCTACTCGCTGCCGTTCACCGTCTTCTTCATGACGTCCTTCTTCCGCACCCTGCCGACGTCGGTGGCGGAGGCGGCGATGATCGACGGTGCCTCGCACGCCAGGACGTTCTTCCAGGTGATGCTGCCGATGGCCAAGCCCGGCCTGATCAGCATCGGGATCTTCAACTTCCTGGGGCAGTGGAATCAGTATCTGCTGCCGATGGTCCTCAACCAGGACGAGGACAAGTACGTGTTGACGCAGGGCCTGGCCAACATCGCGCTGCAGCAGGGATATGAGGGGGACTGGGGCGGGCTGATGGCCGGCATGATGATCGCGATGCTGCCGGTGCTGCTGGTGTACTTCATCTTCCAGCGCCAGGTGCAGGCGGGGCTGACGGCGGGGGCGATCAAGTAGGGGCCCGGCACTCCGTTCGTACCGCCGATTGTTTTGCGCCATCTTGGCGCGTGTCTGTGTGTGCCCTCCCGCGCGCACCCCGGGGCGACTCCGCGGCAACGGAGCCGCCCCGCGGGTTTCCCCGCCGGGGCCGGCCTTCGATCATGCCGGACTCAACGCCTTGACGAGACTTCCCGGCTGGCGTTCTGCTTAGAGTTCACATGTTGAATCGATGGCCGTCCCCCGATGAGGGGGGTGCGGTCGGGAGGTCGTCGTGCCTCCCCGGCCACCGCTGGGGGAGCCCGGCCCGAGACGGGAGTATGGGTCAATGGAGACTCCGGGGTCGCAGTCCTCGCTGCACCGGGCCAATCTGGAGCGGGTCGTCCGCGCGGTGCGCATGGCGGGCTCGCTCACCCAGGCGGAGATCGCCCGGAGCACGGGGCTGTCCGCGGCCACCGTTTCCAACATCGTTCGTGAGTTGAAGGACGGGGGGACCGTTGAGGTGACCCCCACCTCGGCGGGCGGGCGGCGGGCGCGCAGCGTCTCGCTCTCCGGTGACGCGGGCATCGTCGTCGGCGTCGATTTCGGCCACTCCCATCTGCGGGTGGCCATCGGCAACCTCGCCCATCAGGTGCTCGCCGAGCAGGCCGAGCCGATCGATGTGGACGCCTCCGCCGCGGAGGGCTTCGACCGGGCGGAAGAGCTGGTCAACCGGCTGATCGAGGCCACCGGGATCGGCGCCGGCAAGGTCGTCGGCGTCGGGCTGGGCGTGCCCGGGCCGATCGACGTCGAATCCGGGACGCTGGGCTCCACGGCGATCCTGCCGGGCTGGGCGGGGACGAACCCGCGCCAGGAGCTGTCCGGGCGCCTCGGGGTGCCGGTCCACGTCGACAACGACGCCAACCTGGGCGCGCTGGGCGAGCTGGTGTGGGGCGGCGGCCGCGGGGCCTCCGACCTGGCGTACATCAAGGTCGCCAGCGGTGTCGGCGCCGGCCTGGTGATCAGCGGCCAGATCTACCGCGGACCGGGCGGTACGGCGGGCGAGATCGGGCACATCACGCTGGACGAGGCGGGTCCGGTGTGCCGCTGCGGCAACCGCGGCTGCCTGGAGACCTTCACCGCGGCCCGGTACGTCCTCCCGCTGCTGCAACCGAGCCACGGCCCGGATCTGACCATGGCCCGGGTGGTGCAGCTGGCCCGCGAGGGCGACCCCGGCTGCCGGCGGGTGATTGCGGACGTAGGCCGCTATATCGGCAGTGGTGTGGCGAATCTGTGCAATCTGCTCAATCCGAGCAGGGTGGTGCTCGGCGGCGATCTCGCCGAGGCCGGTGAGCTGGTGCTCGCACCGATCCGGGAGTCGGTCTCGCGGTACGCCATTCCCAGTGCGGCACGGCAGTTGGGGATCGTGCCCGGCACGCTCGGCGGCCGTGCAGAGGTGCTGGGCGCGCTGGCGCTGGTGCTGAGCGAGATGGGCGATTCGACCCTGTTGGACGGCGGGCAGCCGGTGGATGCCCCGGCCCTAGCGTGAAAGCACTGAGTTCACACAGCTAACGCATGGCACCGTTGCCATCTCGTTAAGGATTTACTTCTTGACGGTCGGCTGGGGTCCGAGTTGACTTCCAGCCACCTCGGCCGCACGACGCGGCCACGTCAGGGAGGCAACCTCAATGAACGTATGGACGCGTCGCGTCGTGATAGGTACTGCTGCCGTTTCTATGGCGCTCTCCGTGGCCGCCTGTGGCAAGGCCGGTGACAGCAAGGCCGGCGGCGGTGGCCAGAACAAGACCATCGGTCTGCTCCTGCCGGAGAACAAGACCACGCGTTACGAGACCTTCGACCGCCCGCTGATGGAGGCGAAGATCAAGCAGCTGTGCAGCGACTGCACGGTGCGGTACAACAACGCGGCGCAGGACACCGAGACCCAGAAGAAGCAGTTCGACGCGCTGATCACCCAGGGCGTGAAGGTGATCATTCTGGACTCGGTCGACTACAAGGCCACCAGGTCCTGGGTGAACCAGGCCGCCAAGAAGGGCGTGAAGGTCGTCGCGTACGACCGGCTGGCCGAGGGCAACATCTCCGCCTACGTGTCCTACGACAACGAGAAGATCGGCCGCCTGCAGGGCCAGGCGCTGGTCAAGGCGCTCGGCGACAAGGCCAAGGACAGCAATGTCGTCATGATCAACGGTTCGCCGACCGACCCGAACATGCCGTTCTTCAAGAAGGGCGCCCACAGCGTCCTCGACAAGCAGGTCAAGAAGATCGCGTACGAGCAGGACATTCCGGACTGGTCGCCGGACGAGGCGAACAAGAAGATGAGCGCGGCCCTCGACTCGCTCGGCAAGGACGGCTTCCAGGGCGTCTACTCCGGTAACGACGGCATGGCCGGCGGCATCATCACCGCGCTCAAGCAGAAGGGCGTCAAGGTCCCGGTCGGCGGCCAGGACGCCGAGCTCGCGGGTCTGCAGCGGGTCCTCAAGGGCGACCAGGCGTTCACGATCTACAAGCAGATCAAGCCGCAGGCCGACTCCACCGCCGAGATCGCCGTCAAGCTGCTCAAGGGCGAGAAGATCGACTCCCTGACGCCCACCAAGGTCGACAGCCTCAGCGGCGAGGTCAAGGGCATCCCCGCGAAGCTCTACGACGCGCAGATCGTGACCAAGGACAACATCGAGTCCACGATCATCAAGGACAAGGTCTACAAGGCGAGCCAGATCTGCACCGGCGACGTCAAGAAGGCCTGCGCGGCAGCCGGCATCAAGTAAGGCCCCGGGCCACCGGCCCCGGCACTCCCGCCGCGGCCCCACCGGCCCCGGCACTCCACGGCCCGGCGCCCAGGCGCCAGGCACCCCCGGTCGGACGGGGCCGCGCGGCACCGCCCGCGGTTCCCGTCCCGACCCGGTCCGGACCTGGTGTTCCTCTCTCCCCACCGGTCCGCACTCCGTCCGGTCACCACTCCGACCCGGTCCGTCCCCCGCCCCGCGATGCCCCCTTTCCCGGCGCGGACCCGGACCGTTCCCCGCAAGCCCCCCGCTCCACGCACCACCATCCCCGCCGTTGTCACGGCGGCGAAGGAGATGATTCACGTGTCCGCTACGCCTGTGCTGGCGTTGCGCGGAATCTCCAAGCGGTTCGGCGCCGTCCAAGCACTCACGGACGTCACCCTGGAGATCCACCCCGGTGAGGTGGTCGCCCTCGTCGGCGACAACGGCGCCGGCAAGTCCACGCTCGTCAAGACCATTTCGGGCGTCCACCCGGTCGACGACGGCGCCATCGAATGGGAGGGCGGCGCGGTACGCATCAACAAGCCGCACGACGCCCAGGACCTCGGCGTCGCCACCGTCTACCAGGACCTCGCGCTCTGCGACAACCTCGATGTCGTCGCCAATCTTTTCCTCGGCAACGAGACCCGCACCGCCGGTGTCCTCGACGAGATCGCGATGGAGAAGCGCGCCAAGGAGCTGCTGGACACCCTGTCCATCCGCATCCCCAGCGTCCGCATCCCCGTCGCCGCACTCTCCGGAGGTCAGCGGCAGGTCGTCGCGATCGCCCGGGCGCTGATCGGCGACCCGAAGGTCGTCATCCTCGACGAGCCCACCGCCGCCCTCGGTGTCGAGCAGACCGCACAGGTCCTCGACCTCGTCGAGCGGCTGCGGGAGCGCGGGCTGGGCGTCATCCTCATCAGCCACAACATGGCCGATGTGCAGGCCGTCGCGGACCGGGTCGCGGTGCTGCGGCTGGGCCGCAACAACGGTGTCTTCGATGTCGAGGGCACCTCCCACGAAGAGATCATCGCCGCCATCACCGGCGCGTCGGACAACGCCGTGACCCGCCGCAAGGCGCGTACGGACCAGGTGAAGAAGGAGGCCGGGGCGTGAGTGACCTCACCAAGCAGCCGGCGGACGACGCGACGAAGGACGCACCGGTCGCCGCGGACGCCCCCCAGCCGGCCGCCGTCGACCCCCGTCTGCTCGTCCGTGAGCAGGGTTTCGCCGGCTACCTCAGCGACTTCAAGCGCCGGGTGCGCGGCGGTGAGCTGGGCTCGCTGCCGGTCGTCATCGGCCTGATCGTCATCGCGATCGTCTTCCAGTTCAAGAACAGCAGCTTCCTGTCCGCGGACAGCCTCGCGAACATCGGTGTCTACACCTCCGGCCTCGGCATCATGGCCGTCGGCATCGTCTTCGTGCTGCTGCTCGGCGAGATCGACCTGTCGGTCGGCTCGGTGGCGGGTGTCGGCGCGGCCGTGTGGGCCGTCCTCAGCGTCACCAAGGGCGTCAACGACTGGCTCGCGGTCCTGATCGCCATCGTCGCGGGACTGGCCATCGGCGCCCTGCACGGGTTCTTTTTCGCCAAAATCGGTGTGCCGGCCTTCGTCGTCACGCTGGCCGGTTTCCTCGGCTGGAGCGGCCTGCAGATCTGGATGATGGGCAACGAGGGCTCCATCAACACGCCGGCCGGCAGCCTGGTGGAGAACCTCACCGGCTACTACTTCGAGGACAAGGCCGCCGGCTACGGCCTGGCGCTGATCGCCGTCCTCGCCTACGCGGGCTCGCTGCTGCTGGAGAGCCGCCGCCGCAAGGCCGCCGAGCTGCCGTCCCGGCCGCTCAGCGAGATCCTGCTGCGTACCGGCGTGGTCGCGCTGATCGCCTTCGTGGTCGCCTACGTCCTGAACGAGCCGGCCGGCGCCCGCGGTCTGCCGCTGGCCCTGGTGCTGTTCCTCGCGGTGCTGGTCCTCGCCGACTTCGTGGTGCGCCGCACCACCTACGGCCGGCAGATCTTCGCGGTCGGCGGCAACGCCGAGGCGGCCCGCCGGGCCGGTATCAACGTGAACAAGATCCGGATCAGCGTCTTCGCCATCTCCGGCATGCTCGCCGCCTTCGGCGGACTGTTCATCGCCAGCCTCTCCGGCGGCGCCACCAAGAACCTGGGCTCCGGCAACACCCTGATGAACGTCATCGCGGCGGCCGTCATCGGTGGCACCAGCCTCTTCGGCGGCCGCGGCAAGATCTGGTCCGCGCTGCTGGGCATGCTGGTCATCCAGTCGATCCAGCAGGGCCTGAACCTGCTCGGCATGGCGAGCGAGATCCAGTACATGATCACCGGCGCGGTGCTGCTCGCCGCCGTCGTGATCGACTCGGTCTCCCGCCGGACGCAGAAGACAGCCGGCCGGACCTGATCGCACCGGTCGTCGTTCGACGGCAGCGGCCCCCACCGGGCATGATCCGGTGGGGGCCGGTCCGTGTGCGCCGGCGGGGGAAAACGGTGTGCCGGAGCCCGAGTCACCCGAGTGACATACATCGCAAGGCCCGGGCGTGCCCGCGGCGGACGCAACATTAGACTCATCTGATCGGCAAGCTCGATCCACGGCAGCAGAGCAGCAAGGAGGCAGGGGTGCAGGAGGTGCCGCGCAAAGCGAGTCCGGCCGGGGTGGTGGCGGGCAACGGGAGGGCGTTGCTGTCCCGTATCAGGGGACCGCGCGATCTGGACCGACTGGACCCGGAGCAGCTGGTGCAGCTGGCGGGGGAGATCCGTACCTTCCTTGTCGACGAGGTGTCCAAGACCGGCGGACACCTCGGCCCGAACCTCGGTGTGGTCGAGCTGACCATCGCCCTGCACCGTGTCTTCGACTCGCCCAAGGACAAGGTGCTCTTCGACACCGGGC
Source organism: Streptomyces sioyaensis (assembly GCF_004122735.1). Classification (GTDB taxonomy): domain Bacteria; phylum Actinomycetota; class Actinomycetes; order Streptomycetales; family Streptomycetaceae; genus Streptomyces; species Streptomyces sioyaensis. The sequence continues at coordinate 55,968 of NZ_SDIF01000035.1, forward strand.
ACCAGTCCTACGTCCACAAACTTCTCACCGGCCGTCAGGACTTCACCAAGCTCAAGGCGAAGGGAGGCCTGTCCGGGTACCCCTCCCGCGCCGAGTCCGCGCACGACGTCATCGAGAACAGCCACGCCTCCACGGTGCTGGGCTGGGCCGAGGGCATCGCGAAGGCCAACGAGGTCCGCGGTTCGAGCAATCGGGTCGCCGCGGTCATCGGCGACGGCGCGCTGACCGGCGGTATGGCCTGGGAGGCGCTCAACAACATCGCCGCCGCCAAGGACCGCCCGCTCGTCATCGTCGTCAACGACAACGAGCGCTCCTACGCCCCGACCATCGGCGGCCTCGCCAACCACCTGGCCACGCTGCGCACCACGGACGGCTACGAGCGCTTCCTGGCCCGCGGCAAGGACCTGCTGGAGCGCACCCCCGTCCTGGGCAAGCCGCTGTACGAGACCCTGCACGGCGCCAAGAAGGGCCTGAAGGACTTCATCGCCCCGCAGGGCATGTTCGAGGACCTGGGCCTGAAGTACGTCGGCCCGATCGACGGCCATGACATCGAGGCGCTGGAGTCCGCCCTGACGCGCGCCAAGCGCTTCGGCGGTCCGGTCATCGTCCACTGCCTCACCGAAAAGGGCCGCGGCTACCAGCCCGCCCTCCAGGACGAGGCGGACCGCTTCCACGCCGTCGGCAAGATCCACCCCGACACCGGCCTGCCGCTCTCCTCGGGCGGCAAGGACTGGACGTCCGTCTTCGGTGACGAGATGGTCGAGCTCGGCAAGGAGCGGGACGACATCGTCGCCATCACGGCGGCCATGCTGCAGCCGGTCGGACTGGACAAGTTCGCCAAGGCCTTCCCCGACCGCGTCTACGACGTCGGCATCGCCGAGCAGCACGCGGCGGTCTCCGCGGCCGGGATGGCCACCGGCGGCCTGCACCCGGTCTTCGCCGTCTACGCCACCTTCCTCAACCGCGCCTTCGACCAGGTGCTGATGGACGTGGCGCTGCACAAGTGCGGGGTCACCTTCGTGCTGGACCGGGCCGGTGTCACCGGCACCGACGGCGCCTCGCACAACGGCATGTGGGACATGTCGATCCTGCAGGTCGTCCCGGGGCTGCGGATCGCCGCGCCGCGCGACGCCGACCAGGTCCGCGCCCAGCTGCGCGAGGCCGTCGAGGTCGATGACGCGCCCACCGTCGTGCGGTACTCCAAGGGTGCGGTCGGGCCGGCCGTCGAGGCCATCGGGCGCATCGGCGGGATGGACGTGCTGCGCGAGCCCGCCGAGGGCGTCAAGCGGCCCGATGTCCTGCTGGTGTCCGTCGGTGCCCTCGCCCCGATGTGCCTGGAGATTGCCGACCTTCTCGACAAGCAGGGCATCTCCACCACTGTCGTCGACCCGCGCTGGGTCAAGCCGGTCGATCCGGCGCTGCCCGGGCTCGCCGCCACCCACCGGGTCGTGGTCACCGTCGAGGACAACATCCGCTCCGGCGGCGTCGGTTCGGCCGTCGCCCAGTCGCTGCGGGACGCCGGTGTGGACCTGCCGCTGCGTGACTTCGGCATCCCCGAGCGGTTCCTCGACCACGCCTCCCGCAAGGAGGTCCTGGCGGAGATCGGGCTCACCGCGCCGGACATCGCGCGCCAGGTGACCGGCCTGGTCTCCAAGATCGACGGCCTCTCGCAGTCCGAGCTCCGTTCGGACGCCCCGGAGGCGGCCGGCGCCCAGGGCGCGGCCGAGCCCGCCGAGGTCGCCCGCGACTGACGCCGCAGACGGCACCGATGGGCCGGCCGGTCATCCGTACGGATGTTCCGCCCGGCCCATCGGCATGAGCGCAGTCGCACCCCATCGGGTGAATCCCCACCGCCCGGCGCCCCGCCGAAGCTGACTGTTTCCCGGCATTGCGGAGACTCGGTCAGTTCAGGAGAGTTGCGAGGGTCGTCCAGGTGGAGGTTCGCCCATGAGCACACAGCACGGCACACCACATGATTCACGCCGCGATCGCGGCCTGTTCAGGACGAAGACTGTGGAGCAGTCGATCCTGGACACCGAGGAGCCGGAGCACACGCTCAAAAAGTCCCTGTCGGCGCTCGATCTGACCGTGTTCGGGGTCGGTGTCGTCATCGGCACCGGCATCTTCGTCCTCACCGGAAAGGTCGCCAAGGAGCAGGCCGGTCCGGCCGTCGCGCTGTCCTTCGTCGTGGCGGGCGTGGTCTGTGCGCTGGCGGCGCTGTGCTATGCGGAGTTCGCCTCCACCGTGCCGGTCGCCGGTTCGGCCTATACCTTCTCGTACGCCTCCCTGGGCGAACTGCCGGCCTGGATCATCGGCTGGGACCTGATCCTGGAGCTCGCCCTGGGCTGTGCGGTGGTCGCGGTCGGCTGGTCGGGCTATGTGCGCGAGCTGATGGACGGCGCGGGGTGGCATCTGCCGCCGATCCTGTCCGGTACGCACGAGGGGCACTTCGGCTTCGACCTGCTCGCCTGCATCCTCGTGCTGGTCCTGACCGGCATCCTGGTGCTCGGGATGAAGCTGTCCTCGCGGGTGACGGCGGTGGTCGTGGGGATCAAGGTCACCGTCGTCCTGCTGGTCATCATCGCCGGCGCCTTCATGATCACCGGCGCCAACTACGAGCCGTTCGTCCCGCCCAGCAAGCCCAACGCGGCCGGCGGCGGGCTGGCCGCGCCGCTGGCGCAGCTGATGTTCGGCTTCACCCCGTCCAGCTTCGGAATCATGGGCATCTTCGCCGCGGCGGCCGTGGTCTTCTTCGCCTTCATCGGCTTCGACATCGTTGCCACCGCCGCCGAGGAGACCCGCAACCCGCAGCGCGATGTGCCGCGCGGCATCCTCGGCTCGCTCGCCCTCTGCACGGTCCTCTACGTGGCCGTGTCGGTCGTCGTCACCGGCATGGAGAAGTACAGCAGACTCTCCACCGACGCCCCGCTGGCCGATGCCTTCAAGGACCTCGGGCACCCCTTCTTCGCGGACGTGATCAGCTTCGGCGCCGCCGTCGGCCTGACGTCGGTCTGCCTGATCCTGCTGCTCGGCCAGAGCCGGGTGTTCTTCGCGATGAGCCGGGACGGGCTGCTGCCCCGGGTCTTCTCCCGGGCCCACCCGCGGTACGGGACCCCCTACCGGTCCACCATCGCACTGGGCGTCGTCGTCGCCGTCGTCTCCGGCTTCACCTCGATCGACGTCCTCGCCGAACTGGTCAACATCGGCACCCTGTTCGCGTTCGTCGTGGTCGCGCTCGGCGTCATCATCCTGCGCCGTTCCCGGCCCGACCTGCCCCGCTCCTTCCGCACCCCGTGGGTGCCGGTGGTGCCGCTGCTGTCCGTCCTGGCCTCGGTGTGGCTGATGCTCAATCTGCCCGCGGAGACCTGGGTCCGCTTCGCGATCTGGATGGTGGCCGGCTTCGTCATCTACTTCCTGTACGGGCGCGCGCACAGCCGCCTGGGCATCCGCAACCGCCAGGCCACCGGGGACTGACCCCCGGTCAGCCGCTCCTGCGCCCGGCCCCGTACGCCGTCCCGACGGTGTACGGGGCCGCGCCGTGCCCGGGGCGCCTCCCAGCGGTGGCCGGGGGAGCGTCGCGGCCCCGGGCCGATCCGGAAGACACGTCCTACGCCCCGCCGCGCCCCGGCCCCCACAC
>NZ_SDIF01000036.1 GCF_004122735.1 Streptomyces sioyaensis
GGCATCCTTGAGCAGCGACGATCAGTGCGCCGGCGAGAACGATCAGTACGACAGAGAGATCATCGGGCGGCGGGCTGGAGCCGGGGCAGGGGGCCCTGAGACGCGAGCCAGGGCCCTGGCCGGCGCCGGGGCCGGGGTGAACGCGGGGAACTGTGGCGTCAGGCTGGCTGAGGGGCTCGTTACCGCGCGCGGTCGGGACGATGGAGCGGTCGCCGGAGCGCGCCGAGGGCGCCGACGTCCCCTGGAGTCGTCCCCCAGCCGTGCCGGCGCTCCGGGCGATACGAGCCCAAGGCGCTACCCGCCCTACGGCAGGACCGCTCCGGCCGTCGTGGGCCAAGTCATGCGGATCATTCCGCCGTCCTTGCCGGTGGTGACCTCGACGTCGTCGACCAGCCCGCTGATGACCGCGAGGCCCATCTCGTCCTCGCCCTCGGCGTCGCTCTCCGCGGCGCCCTCGGCCTGGTCGGTGCCGTGCGCACCGGAGTCGCCGTTCACTCCATCGCCCACCTCGATCGAGAACTTCTTCTCGTCCTCGATCAGCAGGACCCGCACCGGCGAGTTGATGTCATGGCTCTCGTGCAGCCCCACCGCCCGGCTGCACGCCTCACCGACGGCGAGCCGCACCTCGTCCAGCACGGCCTCGTCCACCCCGGCGCGCCGTGCCACGGCAGCCGCGACCAGACGCGCGGTGCGGACATGCTCGGGAAGGGCGCTGAAGCGAAGTTCGACGGTGGCCATGCCATCCCCCTCGTTATGCGGGCGTGCGACGCAGGGGGCCGGACACTGCGTCCGGTACCCCCCACTGCTTCCTCCCCCCGCGCCTGACGGCGCGGGGGACCGGCGAAACCGTCAGTCGGTGGCGGAGACGGCTTCGTCGACCGAGGTGTGAATCGGGAACACCTTGGTCAGACCGGTGAAACGGAAGATCTTGAGAATGCGCTCCTGGTTGCAGACCAGGCGCAGCGAGCCCTCATGGGCACGCACCCGCTTGAGCCCGCCGACCAGCACGCCGAGCCCAGTGGAGTCCAGGAAGTCGACACGTTCCATGTCCACCACGAGGTGGTAGCTTCCGTCGTTCACAAGCTCGACCAGCTGCTCACGCAGCTTGGGCGCGGTGTATACATCAATCTCGCCACCGACCTCGACGACCGTACGGTCGCCAACGGTCCGGGTCGACAGGGACAGGTCCACGGATCCTCCAGCACCTTGCTATCGAGCGGTCGCCCCCCTGGGGCCTCCCCACCGACGGTAGGGGCGGATCTGGCAGCCGCGATGGCATTCAATCACTTACCGGCAGGCGTGCACGACGCCCTTTGAGCATTGTCCGTCACTCCGGTGACACACTCGGTGCCGATGGCCTCCAATCCACTCCCGCCGGATGCGGGCACGCGCCCTTCCCCAGGCATGATTCTCGAACGTCTCGCCCGGGGCGCGACCCGCGCTGCGCGCATCACTCATACGGAGCACTTGCCCCCGCGCATCGGCAGCCATGCCGACTGGCCGGAACAGATCCGGCCGGAAGTGATCGACGCCATCCGGTCGGCCGGAATCGAGCGTCCCTGGGCCCACCAGGCACGGACATCCGAACACGCGGTGCGCGGCGAGTCCGTCGTCGTCGCCACCGGGACCGCGTCGGGGAAGTCGCTGGCGTATCTCGCGCCGGTCCTCTCCACGCTCCTGGACGGCTCCGAGGCCCCGAACGGGAGGGGCGCCACGGCCCTGTATCTGGCCCCCACGAAGGCGCTGGCGGCCGATCAGCGGCGCGCCGTACGCGAGCTGGCCGCCCCACTGGGCACGGCCGTCCGGCCCGCGGTCTACGACGGTGACACCCCCGTCGAGGAGCGCGAATGGGTCCGCCAGTACGCCAACTACGTGCTGACCAACCCCGACATGCTGCACAGCGGCATCCTGCCGTCGCACCCGCGCTGGTCCTCCTTCCTGCGTGCGCTGCGCTATGTCGTGATCGATGAATGCCACAGCTACCGCGGCGTCTTCGGCTCGCACGTCGCACAGATCGTCCGCCGGCTGCGACGGCTCTGTGCCCGTTACGGCTCCGATCCGGTCTTTCTGCTCGCCTCCGCGACGGCCGCCGAGCCGGGGCAGGCCGCGACCCGGCTCACCGGTCTGCCAGTGGTGGAAATCACGGAGGACACCTCCCCGCGCGGCGAGTTGGTCTTCGCGCTGTGGGAGCCGCCGCTGACCGAACTGCACGGCGAGCAGGGCGCTCCGGTCCGCCGCACCGCCACCGCCGAGACCGCGGACCTGCTCACCGATCTCGCCGTCCAGGCCGTGCGTACGGTCGCCTTCGTCCGCTCCCGGCGCGGCGCGGAGCTGATCGCCCTGATCGCACAGGAGCGGCTGGCGGAGGTGGACCGTTCGCTGCCCGGACGCGTCGCCGCGTACCGGGGCGGCTATCTGCCCGAGGAGCGCCGCGCCCTGGAACAGGCGCTGCACAGCGGCGATCTGCTCGGTCTGGCCGCCACCACCGCGCTCGAACTGGGCGTGGACGTCTCCGGACTGGATGCCGTGGTCATCGCCGGCTATCCGGGGACCCGGGCCTCGCTGTGGCAGCAGGCCGGGCGGGCGGGCCGCTCCGGACAGGGCGCGCTCGCCGTGCTCGTGGCCCGTGACGACCCGCTGGACACCTATCTGGTCCACCACCCCGAGGCGCTCTTCGACCAGCCCGTCGAGACCACCGTCCTCGACCCCGACAACCCCTACGTGCTCGCCCCGCACCTGTGCGCGGCCGCCTCCGAAATCCCGCTCGCCGAAGCGGACTTCGCCCTCTTCGGTACCGCGGCGGCCGGTCTGATGCCCCAGTTGGAGGCCGCGGGCCTGCTGCGCCGGCGCGCCAAGGCCTGGCACTGGACGCGCCGCGAGCGGGCCGCCGACCTCGCCGACATCCGCGGTCAGGGCGGCTCGCCGGTGCAGGTCGTGGAGGCCGGCACCGGGCGGCTGCTGGGTACCGTGGATGCCGCCGCCGCGCACACCACCGTCCATGACGGCGCGGTCCATCTCCACCAGGGGCGCAGTTATGTCGTCCAACAGCTCGACCTGGACGACGATGTGGCGCTCGTCGAGGAAGCCAGCCCGCCCTATTCCACGACCGCGCGCGACACCACCGCCATCTCCGTCCTGGAGACCGACACCGAGATTCCCTGGGGCGCGGCCCGGCTGTGCTTCGGCTCCGTCGAGGTCACCAATCAGGTCGTCTCCTTTCTGCGCCGGAAACTGATCACCGGCGAGGTCCTGGGCGAGACCAAGCTCGATCTGCCGCCGCGTACGCTGCGCACGCGAGCGGTGTGGTGGACGGTCACCGAGGACCAGCTCGACGCCGCCCGGGTCAATCCCGAGCAGCTGGGCGGCGCCCTGCACGCCGCGGAACACGCCTCCATCGGCATGCTGCCGCTCTTCGCCACCTGTGACCGCTGGGACATCGGCGGTGTCTCCGTGCCCCTGCACCCGGACACCCTGCTGCCGACCGTCTTCGTCTATGACGGCCACCCGGGCGGCGCCGGATTCGCCGAGCGCGCGTTCCACACGGCCGCCGACTGGCTCACCGCCACCCGTGACGCCATCGCCGCCTGCGAGTGCGAGGCCGGGTGCCCTTCCTGCATCCAGTCCCCCAAGTGCGGCAACGGCAACGACCCGCTCCACAAACGGGGAGCCGTTCGGCTCCTGGGCGAACTGCTGCGCGGGGCGCCGAAGGAGGCCTAGCGGGCGCCGCGGCGGCATGGCCGGTGCCTTGGACGGCGTGACGGGCCTGGCCCCGGCCCGCCCCTGCGGAGGGCGCCCCGCCGGACCGGCTCGGGCGCGCACCCGGGAGGTGAAGGGGGAGCTGCCCGCCTCGGCCGCGACATCGGCGATCGAGCCGTCCACCGCGCAGCGCACCAGGCGGGTGTGCTGCGCCGTCGCCACCCGACGCGCCGCCGCGCAGGCCTCGGCCGAGCCCTGCAGGGCGTGATCCGCCGCGGCCAGCGCTGCCAGGTCCGCGGCGCCACCCGCCCGGTGTCGCGCCGTGACGGCCTGGCCCACCCCCATCAGGGCGAGGAAGACCGCACACAGCGCCGCCGCCGCGAAGACCGTCCAGACCGTCGCCGAGCCCTCGTCACCGCACCGTGTCCTCCGCAAGGGCCGCCGCCTCCCCTCGAACCCGCACGGTCAGCCGCGCCACGCCGGGCAGCTGGGCTTCGACCCGTACGCGGACCAGATCGCCCTCGCTCGACAGCACGACCCGCGCACCCCGCGGGGCCGCGTCCCGCGCCGCCGAGATCGCCGCCGACCGTGGTTCCGACCGCGCCGCGGCACGGGCCCCGGCCCGCGCCGCGTCCACGCATTCGATACGGGCGCAGACCGCCATCAGCCCCCAGATCAGCGCCGCCACCACCGCCACGAGTACGGGGAGGACCACAGCGGTCTCCGCCGTCACGAATCCGGCGTCGCGGGCGCTCGGCGGGGCGCCCCGAGCCCGGGGGCCCGGGGCACCGCCGTCAGAACGGGACATTGAGCGCCCGCTCGATCACCGACCGGAGCAGCGCCTGCACCGGTCCGCTTGTCACGACCTTGTAGAGCGCCGCCGCCAAGGCACACGCCGCGAGCGTCCCCACGGCGTACTCCGCCGTGGTCATCCCCCGGTCGTCGGCCCCGATCATGCGCAGCCGCGTCCACCACCGCCGGACCGTTCCCCTCCGAACCATGTCCATCCCCCTTTGGATGTCTTCTGCTGATCGATCTCTTCTGCTGGTTGGTTGTCATTTGCGCGGCTCCGCGGGCGGTCTGCCCACCGCTAGTCATGTGCTGGTTGGCTGTCATGTGCTGGTTGGCTGTCGTCTGCCGATGGGCAGTTGAGGAAGCGCAGGTGGCCTGGACGGTGAGTCGGTGGGCCCGGCCAATGAGCCGGTGGCCTGACCGGTGAGCCGGCGCCCTTCCTGTGGCCGGTCCCCGGCCGCCGTCCGTACGGACCGGCTGTTCACCTGCCGGCTTCGACCTCGCGGCGTCCGCCGCTCAGTTGCGCCCGAGCAGGCCGCTCGCCAGGCCGATCAGTACGGGCGCCACGCCGAGCGCCAGGAACGCCGGCAAGAAGCACGCCGACAGCGGCATGGTGACCAGCACCCCGGCCCGCCGGCCCCGGGCCACCACCGCCCGGGCCTGCTCCGCACGGAGCGCGGCGGCGGTCCGGGAGGCCGACTCGACGGCCGGTACCCCGGATATCCCGGCACGCTCCATACAGCGCGCCAGCCCTTCCGCACCGGGCAGTTCGGCCAGTCGTGGCCAGACGGCCGCCGGCTCACCGCCCAGGCGGAGTTCCGCCGCCACCTGGCGCAGCCGGTCCGCCACGGGCCCGTCGAGCGACCGGGCCACCGCCTCGGCCGCTTCGCGCGGCCCGGCTCCCGCCGCGAGGCAGGCCGCCAGCAGATCGCCGGCCGGTGCCAGTGCCGCGCGGACTTCCGCGGCCGCCAATCGCGCCGCTTCCGCGCCTCGTTGGCGTGCCAGACAGCGGTGCGCTCCAAAGCCCACGGCGAGTCCTGCCAGGACGCCGCCCATGCCACCGACGAGGATGACCATGAAGAGAGCCGCTCCCGCGGAGCTGGCCCACTCACTCAGCCGACCGTGCGCAACGCCCTTCGCCCTCGTGGCTCGCCTGCGCCACGGGACCGCGGCCGAGGCCCTGGGCCGGGCCGTGCGACCGCCGGATCGATCCGGACGAGCGGCCGCCCATACCGTCGAGACCCGCCGCCTGACGACGCGCCCGCTGCGCACCTCCCACAGCAGCGCCACAGCGCAGAGCATCACCGTCATGGCCGCGACCGCCATCCCCACCCTGTGGACAACTTCTGCGCTCATCTCAGCCCCCTCCTCCGAGTGCCTTCCGCAGCCGCGACGATCCGAGCCGTCCAGGCCACTCCGCCCCATTCCAGGAGCCCGCCGATCACCAGGCAGCCCCACCCGGCCGGGGTGTGCAGCAGCACCCGCAGCGGGTCGGCGCCGAGTGCACTGCCCATCAGGAGCCCGCCCACGGGCAACAGGGCGAGCATCAGAGCGGTGGCTCGGGGCCCCGCCAACTGGGCCCGCAGTTCGTCGCGTTGATCCCGCTGGGCGCTGAGCCCCGCCGCGATCCGCTCCAGCCCGCGGGCCAGTCCCGCCCCGCCCTCCACCGCCACCTGCCAGCACGCGGCCATTCCGGTCAGCCCCTCGGCTCCCGGCAGTCGCGCCGCCGCACGCAACGCCTGGGGGACATCCCCTCCGTAACGAGCTGCCGCGGTCACCGCCGAACCTGCCGTTCCGAGACCCGGCGTCCCCGCGGCGAGCAGTGCCTGGGCGGGCTGCCGCCCGGCCCGCAACTCCCCCGCCACCGCCGCGCACAACGTGATCACCGCGGCAGCCCGCCGGTCGCGCGCACGGACCGCGCCACGGGCGATCAGCCACCGCCGGACGAGGAACGCAGCCGCCACGGAAGCCAGGGGCGGAAGCGCGGAACCGCCCAGCACCCCCAGCACCAGCCCGGCCGGCAGACACCAGAGCTCCCACCCGACGTCCCCCAGGGGCCCCACACGCCAGCGCGGCCCCGCGTCCCCCTCGACCACCCGCCGTATGCACCACTTCCGCACGTCCTGGCCCCGCAGCCGGGCCCGCCACCCCACTTCCTCGTCCCTCTCTCCGTGGCTCCCCACGAGCGCCCGGGCCCGCCGCCGTACGTCGTCCGGCCGGCCCCCGGCCAGCCGACCCGCGGCTCCCGCGCAGAGCACCGCGGCCATCAGTGCCGCCCCGCCGGCCGCGCTCACCGGAACCCGCCCCCGCCCCGCTCGCACAACTGCATCAACCGCCCCCAGCCGGGCGCTTCCCGGAAGCCGGCGGGGCTTTGGACTGCGGCCGGGACGGTCACCACGAAGCCGTCGCGGTCCCGCTCCAGGACATGGACCTCGGCGATCCGGCGGCGGCCGTTCCGGTCGCGTACGAGATGCAGGACGACCGAGACCGCGGCGGCCAGCTGGCTGTGCAGTGCGGCGCGGTCCAGGCCCGCGGTCGAGCCGAGGGCCTCCAGGCGCGCGGGGACGTCGGCTGCGGCATTGGCATGGACCGTGCCGCAGCCACCCTCATGGCCCGTATTGAGGGCCGCCAGCAGGTCTGTGACCTCGGGGCCGCGTACCTCGCCGACCACCAGCCGGTCCGGGCGCATCCGCAGCGCCTGCCGTACGAGGTCCCGCAGCGTCACCCGGCCGACACCCTCCTGGTTGGCCGGCCGGGTCTCCAGCCGCACCACATGGGGGTGGTCCGGACGCAGCTCCGCCGAGTCCTCGGCCAGGACGATCCGCTCGTCCGGGCCGACCAGGCCGAGGAGTGTGCTGAGCAACGTGGTCTTGCCGGCGCCCGTACCGCCGCTGATCAGGAAGGACAGCCTGGCCGTCAGGAGTGCGCGGAGCAGTTGATCGCCGCCCGGCGGGACCGTGCCGGCCGCCACCAGCTCCGCGAGGCCGAAGGCCCGCGGCCGTAGGACCCGCAGCGACAGACAGGTCCCGGCGACCGCCACCGGGGGCAGCACGGCGTGCAGCCGGGTGCCGTCCGGCAGCCGGGCGTCCACCCATGGCCGGGCATCGTCCAGTCGCCGGCCTGCCACCGCCGCCAGCCGCTGGGCGAGTCTGCGTACCTCCGCCGCGTCCCGGAAGCGGACGTCCGTACGCTCCAGCCCGCCGCCGCGGTCCACCCACACCTCGTCCGGCGCGGTGACCAGGACGTCCGTGACCTCGGGCGCGGCCAGAAGCGGCTCCAGCGGGCCGCTGCCCACCATTTCGGAGCGCAGCACGGCCACCACGCCCAGCACCTCGGCATCCCCCAGGAGCCGCCCCTGCTCGCGCAGCGCCAGCGCCACCCGTGCCGGCGTCGGGTCCGCCCCGTCCTCGGCGAGCCGCCGGCGCACCGCCTCCAAGAGGTCCTGGCCCTGGCTCATGTCCGGCCTCCGCCCCGGCAGGGCGCCTGCTCCGGCCCGCGGTCCGGCTCCGGAACCGGACCTGGCCCCGCACCGGCTCCCGGCCCGCCGCCGTCGCCCCCGCTCTCCCCCACCCGCTCCCAGAAGCCCGCGCAGAACCGCGCCAGCGGACCGCGCAGCTGTGCCCCCGGCGGTACCCCGCGGGCGAGATCGGCCAACAGCCCCGCCTCCCACGGCACTTCACCTGCCAAGGGCAGCCCCATCAGACGGGCGATCTCGTCCGGCGGCAGGCCGTGCCCATGGCGCCCGGGAGCCTCACCGGCCACCACCCGCAGATCGCCGAGCACCTGCCGCACCCCGAAGGCCACCCGCTGGGCGGCCGCGACCGCGCGCAGCTCCGTAGGGACCACCAGCAGCCCCATGTCCACCTGGGCCAGGGCCTCCGCGGCCGCCTCGTCGACCCTGCGCGGCAGGTCCACCACCACGACGCCGCCGCGCCGGCGCGCCGCCGCCATGACCGCGTGCATGGCCGACGGCGGGATGACGACATCGGAGTCCCGGTCCCAGCTGAGGACCCGCAGCGAGTGCAGCCGCGGCAGCGACTCCGCCAGGGCGCCGCAGGCCACCCGGCCGCGCGATTCGGCGAAGGCCGGCCAGCGCAGCCCCTTTTCCTTCTCCCCGCCCAGCAGGACGTCCAGCCCGCCGCCCAGCGGATCCCCGTCGACGAGCAGGGTGCGCCGGCCCGTCCGGGCAGCGGTAAGGGCCAACGCACCGGCCAGGGTGCTCGCTCCGGCACCGCCGCGGCCGCCGATGACGCCGACGGTCAGGGCCGGCGGCCCGACGCCTTCGATGGCGTCGGCGATCCGGTCCACCAGCCAGCGCTCCCCCTCGGGCAGCGCGAGCACGCGCTCCGCCCCGAGAGCGACGGCCTGGCGCCACAGATCCGGGTCGTCCGCGTCGCGGCCTGCCAGTACGACGCCCGCCCGTCGTCCGGCGCCGCGTAACCGGCGTGCGCAGTCCGCGCCGACGATCACCAGGGGCGGCGCCTCCCACTCCCCTTTGCGGGCCGGCAGCCCGTGCGCCACTTCGGGCAGTGCACCGGCCGCCGCGCACAGCCGCACAAGATCGTCGAGGAGTTTTTCGTCCTCGGTGATGATCAGCGGCCCACCGCGCTCTCCGCCGCTTCCCACCGGTTGTTCCGATGACACGAATCCGGCCACGTTCTGTCCCCCTATCGCTACGCAACTCGCACATCCGCGAACTCGCGGACTTTCACGGTGCAGCGATCGGAAAAATCTTGTGGATCTTGAAGCAAATCTGTGGACAACGCCGCGACTGTGAATATCCCTGTCACCTATTCCGGCGAGGAAGGGCTGCTTCCGGTACTCAAGAGAGCGTTCCGCAGAGCATCTCGACGACTACGGTGCGTAATGGATCGTGAACGCCGTGCCCCAGGGCGCCGCATGGGCAGGGAGAGAAGTGGATCCTCGTCCGATGACGGAAAATGCGTCCGGACATGCGACGACCCCCGCCGGGGGGGAGAGCGGGGGTCGTCCCCACGGCCGACTCGGGGGGGGAGGAGCCGGACCGGGTTAGCACGGTCGCGAACGATCCGTGACTTCCATGGTGTACCCGACAGCCTTCTCAGGCAAACCCACGCGCCACACCTTACGCCGAATGGTGGGCGCCTATGCTCGCCCCGTGGAAAACCACTCCGTGCCTCACTCGAGTCCCCGTACTGCCGCGTTCTTCGACTTGGACAAGACCGTCATTGCAAAGTCGAGCACGCTGACCTTCAGCAAGTCGTTCTACCAAGGCGGCCTGATCAATCGGCGGGCCGTACTGCGCACTGCGTACGCCCAGTTCGTGTTCCTGGCGGGCGGCGCCGACCACGATCAGATGGAGCGAATGCGGGAGTATCTCTCCTCACTGTGCCGCGGCTGGGACGTGGCGCAGGTACGGGAGATCGTCGCCGAGACGCTGCACGATCTGATCGACCCCATCATTTACGACGAGGCGGCCTCACTCATCGAGGAGCATCACGCCGCGGGGCGGGACGTCGTGATCGTCTCCACCTCGGGCGCCGAGGTCGTCGAACCGATCGGTGAACTCCTGGGCGCGGACCGGGTGGTGGCCACCCGCATGGTCGTCGGCGACGACGGCCGCTTCACCGGCGAGGTGGAGTATTACGCCTACGGCCCGACCAAGGCGGAAGCCGTCCGGGAGCTCGCCGAATCCGAGGGCTACGACCTGGAGCGCTGTTATGCGTACAGCGATTCGGCGACCGACGTCCCCATGCTTTCGGCGGTCGGTCACCCGTGTGCGGTCAATCCGGACCGCGCGCTGCGGCGTGAGGCGGCCGCGCGCGGTTGGCCGGTTCTCTCGTTCAATCGCCCGGTCCCGCTCAAGCAGCGGCTGCCGACGCTGTCGATGCCCTCCCGGCCGGCCCTCGCCGTCATGGCCGCCGCGGGCGCGGCGCTCGCCACCGCCACGCTTGTCTGGTACACGAGCCGCCGGAAAACCACAAAGCGCATCGGCCCAATTGGCCGCGGCCCCATGACCCGAACCGACCGCGTTTGACGTCAAACGTAAAGATCTGCGAAGCAGGGTTCCGCTTGACTCACCCTAGGAGTACAAAGGACTTAACGGCCCGCGAGACCAAGGACATCCGAGAGGAACGCCTTTAACGAAGTGGCCCACGGACCGATGCATGAATGCCGGGCACCCACGCGACGCCGACCCGTCGATTACGGGCCAGCCACACCAGGTAACCGGACGAAGATTCCGACCTGATGGGCACATTTTCGAGCACGCATGGTAACCCGGCGGACATGCCAGCGGCGGTACCACCCATTGGTACCGCCGCATCCCTGTTCAGGGGCGAATGAAGCAATGATTCCGGAATTCCCGGGCGCCTCCCCGGGCTTTCCGCCGCGCCTTATGCCGCGCCGCGCTGCAGCGCCTCACAGACAGCAGTGCTCTCCCGCACGCCCAGCTCCACCGCACGTCCGCAGTGCGCGATCCACGCCGCGACGCCCTCCGGGGTGCCCGAGACATAGCCCTCCAGGGCCGCGGCATACGCCGCACGGCCCAGTTCGGCGTGCCCGACCTCGGCGGGGCAGATCGACTTCGGGTCCAGCCCGCTCCCGACCAGCACGATCCGCTCGGCGGCCCGCGCGACCAGCCCATTGCAGGAGGCGAACGGCCGCAGCGCGAGCAACTCGCCGTGCACCACTGCCGCGGTCACCAGGGCCGGTGCCTCGGTGCCCGCGAGGAGCATCCGCGACAGCCCGTCGAGCCGCCCGGCGACCTCGTCGGCGCCCGGCAGCGCCAGCTCGATGAGGGGCTCGTCGACCGGCTCGCCGGCCAGCCGGGGCCGCCCCACCGTCTCGTCCGCCGACTCGCCGCCGGCCGCCACCAGATGCAGCCGCGCCAGCACCCGCAGGGGCGACTGCCGCCACACGCTGAGCAGCTGCCCGGACTCGGCCGTCAGCCGCAGGGCCGCGCCGACCGTCCGCGGCTCGCCCTCGACGCCGAAGTCGGTGCGACGCCGGACCCCTTCGAGCGCCCAGTCGGCCCCCGAAAGGGCCGCGGAACCACGCGCTCCGCGCAGGGCTGCCTCGGAGGTGACCTCGTTGCTGCGGCGTCGCATGATCCGGTGCCCGTAGACCCGGTCCACGCCCTTGCGCACGGAGTCCACGGAGTCGGTGACTCCCGGGAGCGAGGCCAGGGTCACGAGCGGATCGTCGCTCGCTTCGGGGGGTGCGGGGGAAGTCCCCCGGGAGATTCCAGCCATGACTACGACCCTACGCACCACCTGGCCGTACCCCTCGAAGGAGTGGTCTTCCTCACGCGGCTCTCTCACTCACAGCCAGCCCAAGATTACCCTTGGTGAACATGAAGATCGCTTTCGTAGGCAAGGGCGGCAGCGGCAAGACCACCCTGTCCTCCCTGTTCATCCGGCATCTCGCCGCGGCCCGGGTCCCCGTGATCGCGGTGGACGCCGACATCAACCAGCATCTGGGCGCCGCCCTCGGACTCGACGAGAAGGAGGCCGCCGCGCTGCCCGCGATGGGCGCTCATCTCCCGCTGATCAAGGACCACTTGCGCGGCAGCAACCCCCGCATCCCGTCCTCCGAATCCATGATCAAGACCACCCCGCCCGGGGAGGGCTCACGACTGCTGCGGGTGAACGAGGACAATCCCGTCTACGACGCCTGCGCCAGGCCGGTGGAGCTCGACGACACCACCGTGCGACTGATGGCGACCGGCCCGTTCACCGAGTCCGATCTGGGCGTGGCCTGCTACCACTCCAAGGTCGGCGCGGTGGAGCTGTGCCTGAACCACTTGGTGGACGGCCGCGAGGAGTATGTCGTCGTCGACATGACGGCCGGTTCCGACTCCTTCGCCTCCGGGATGTTCACCCGCTTCGACATGACCTTCCTGGTCGCCGAGCCGACCCGTAAGGGCGTCGCCGTCTACCGCCAGTACAGCGAGTACGCCCGGGACTTCGGCGTCCCCCTGAAGGTCGTCGGCAACAAGGTGCAGGGTCCCGAGGACCTGGCGTTCCTGCGCGACGAGGTGGGCGACGACCTGCTGGTGACCGTCGGCCACTCCGACTGGGTGCGCGCCATGGAGAAGGGCCGCCCGGCCCGCTTCGCCCACCTGGAGGAGACCAACCGCAGCGCCCTGCGGACGCTCCACGACACGGCCGACGCCGCCTACGGACACCGCGACTGGGAGCGCTACACGCGCCAGATGGTGCACTTCCACCTGAAGAACGCGGAGAGCTGGGGCAACGCGAAGACCGGGGTCGATCTGGCGGCCCAGGTCGACCCCTCCTTCGTGCTCTTCGAGGGGACTGCCGCCCCACAGCCCGCCTGACCTGCAAGGCGGCGCGGGCGGGTGCGGGGGGGGCTCGGCCGGTTTGCCGGTCGGTACGGACGGGACCGGACCGTCCGGGTGGGGACCATGGGCACCGCCCGTCCCCTTCTCCCGCCCGGGGGCGGCCCGTTCTGTATCGCCGCGGAGCAGCCGGCCACCGTTGCCAGCGCCACCGCCGCCGCCCTGGATGCCGCCGCCTGTGACGCCGTCACCCTTGCCGCGGCTGCCATCGGCCACCCGTTCCCGGTGCCCGTGCACACCTTCCGGGTGATCAATCGGAACAATTGGGCGCAAGCTTCCATACGTCAAGAAGGGTTTTCCAAAAGGGGCAAGTTGGCAGTCGCCACCTTCACTCGATAGAGGGAAGGATTGCGGCAATTGCCCGCAAAGTCTTCTCCTTGCCTTTACCTGTCATTACGGTTCATTTACCGATGCTTGAGAGTCACCGGACCGTCGCCCACAGCGACGGTCGCCGGGCCGGCTCGCGTCCCGCCGTAGTACACCGCCGCCCCACGATCGCGCCCCGCGCGACCGCGTCGCCCCGGAGGAGACGGGAATGTCGCAGACCGAGAAGTCGCCGCCGCAGCCGCCGCGCACCCCACACCACCCCGAGATCCCTCCCGAGCCCCGTACGGCGGCCGAGCCCGGCGCCCGTGCGAAGCGGGCCGGCCGGGCCGCCTGGCGGCGGGATCTCTCCGCCTCGGTCGTGATCTTCCTTCTCGCCGTCCCGCTGTCCCTGGGCATCGCCC
The DNA here is from genome assembly GCF_004122735.1 of Streptomyces sioyaensis. GTDB lineage: Bacteria > Actinomycetota > Actinomycetes > Streptomycetales > Streptomycetaceae > Streptomyces > Streptomyces sioyaensis. Next base: position 13,558 of record NZ_SDIF01000036.1, read on the forward strand.
TGGCCACCGGCGCCCCGCTCCAGGCCGGCCTGGTCGCCGCCGCCGTCGGCGGTATCGTCGCCGGCCTGCTCGGCGGCGCCCCGCTCCAGGTGACCGGCGCGGCGACCGGCCTCCTGGCGGTCACCGCCGACCTGGTCCAGCGCTACGGCTGGCGCGCCACCTGCGCCGTCACCGTCCTGGCCGGCCTCGTCCAACTCGCCCTGGGGGCGCTGCGCGTGGCTCGGGCGATCTCGGCCGTCAGCCCGGCGATGGTGCACGGCCTGCTGGCCGGTATCGGGGTCACCATTGCCGTCGGACAGCTCCATGTGGTGCTCGGCGGCAGCCCCGACGGCTCGGCGCTCGACAACGCCGCGGCGCTGCCCGGCCAGTTTGCGCATCCGCACGCCGTCGCGCTGCTGATCGGCGCCGTCACCGTGGCCGTACTCATCGGCTGGGGACGCCTGCCGGGGCGCGCCGGGCGGTGGGCGCGGATGCTGCCGGCGCCGCTGGCTGCCGTGCTCGCGGCGACAGCGGTGGGCGCGGGGACGTCGGTGCCGCGCGTCGAGCTGCCGTCCTGGCGGGTGCCCGAGCTGCCCGCCCTGCCGGATGCATCCGTGCCGGCCCTCGCCGCCGCGGTACTGACCGTCACCCTGGTCGCGGGCATGGAATCGATGCTGTCGGCGGTGGCCGTCGAACGGCTGGCGGCCGAGCGGCCCGGCGCGCCGGCAGGGCGCGCACGGCTCAACCGCGAGCTGGCCGGCCAGGGCGTGGCCAATGTCGTCTCCGGGCTGCTGGGCGGGCTGCCGGTCTCCGGGGGCGCGATGCGCGGCTCGGCCAATGTGCGGGCCGGCGCGGTCACCCGCCGCGCCACCGTGCTGCACGGCGTGTGGGTGCTGCTGTGCGCGGGCCTGCTGGCCGCGGCGTTGGAGGCGATCCCGCTGGCCGCGCTCGCCGCGCTGGTGATGGTCGTCGGCGTGCAGATGGTGAGTTTCGCGCACATCCGGCATGTGCAGCGACACCGCGAATTCCCGGTGTACGCCGCCACGTTGGGAGGTGTCGTGCTCTTGGGCGTACTTCAGGGTGTAGTGACGGGCATCGCCGTCGGGATCTTCCTGGCGCTGCGCCGGCTGACCCGCACCCGGGTCACGGTGACGGAGGAGCCCGACGGCTACCGGGTACGTGTCAGCGGGCAGTTGACGTTTCTGGCGGTGCCGCGGCTGACCCGGGCGCTGGCCCAGGTGCCGGCGCGCGCCGATGCCGTCGTCGAGCTGTGCGGCTCGTTCATGGACCATGCCGCCTACGAGGCACTGCAGTCCTGGGCCACCGCCCATCGGGCGCACGGCGGCCGGGTGACCCTCGGAGGCCGCTCGGGCCGGCCGCCCGCCAAGCCGGCCGGCGCGCACTCCTGCCGGCCGTGGACGCCCTGGCGCGGCCATGACTGCACCCGGCCCGCCCCGGACGGGGCGGCGACCCCGGAGAACAGCGGCAGTCAACTCCTGGGCGGGGTCAGCGCCTTCCAGCGTCATACGGCTCCGCTCGTCCGCGAGGAGCTGGCCCGGCTGGCGCGCGAGGGCCAGCGGCCCACCCAGCTGTTTCTGACCTGCGCCGATTCCCGGCTGGTCACGAGCATGATCACGTCCAGCGGTCCGGGCGATCTGTTCACCGTGCGCAATGTCGGCAATCTGATGCCGCCGCCCGGCTCGGACGCCTCCTGCGACTCCGTCGGGGCGGCGGTCGAGTACGCGGTGGAGGTGCTGCGGGTCGGCTCGATCACGGTGTGCGGGCATTCGGGGTGCGGTGCCATGGGGGCGCTGCTGGGTGCCGCCGCCCCGGAGGAGGCCGAGCCGACGCCGCTCGCCCGCTGGCTGCGGCACGGCCGGCCGAGCCTGGCGCGTATGCAGCGCATCGGGCGGCTGGGGCGGGGCGAAGTCGCCCTGAGTGAGCGGCCGGTGGATGATGATCAGGAGCGGCTGGCGCTCGTCAACGTCATGCAGCAGCTTGACCACCTGAGGGCGCATGCCTGTGTGGCCCGCCGGGTGGCCGAGGGCTCACTCACCCTCCACGGTATGTATTTTCACGTCGGCGAGGCCCAGACCTACGTGCTCGACGAGGCCACCGGGCGGTTCGGCGCGGTGCGCGGCGGGCCTGTGCCGCTGACGGTCTGACCTGCGCAACACCCCCTCGATCTCCCAGGAACGGACCCTTCACACAGAGGTCTACACCAATTTTTTTCCACAGCCCTTGTCAGGCCAGGCACGGGCTGGTGAGCTATGACCTGGGGACACATCGGACGCCCTGGGAATGGGAGAAGTTGTGAGCAACGAAAGCCTTGCCAACCTGCTCAAGGAGGAGCGGCGGTTCGCACCGCCCGCCGATCTGGCCGCGCACGCCAACGTCACGGCTGCCGCGTACGAGCAGGCCGCGGCAGACCGGCTGGGCTTCTGGGCCGAGCAGGCCAAGAGACTGTCCTGGGACACCGCGCCCACCCAGACTCTCGACTGGTCCAACGCCCCCTTCGCCAAGTGGTTCGCCGACGGCAAGCTCAATGTCGCCTACAACTGCGTGGACCGCCATGTGGAGAACGGCCTGGGCGACCGGGTCGCCCTGCACTTCGAAGGCGAGCCGGGCGACACCCGCTCGATCACCTACGCCGAGCTCCAGCGCGAGGTCTCCAAGGCCGCCCATGCGCTGACCGAGCTGGGGGTGCGCAGCGGCGACCGGGTCGCCATCTACCTGCCGATGATCCCGGAGGCGGTCATCGCCATGCTGGCCTGCGCCCGCCTGGGCGCCCCGCACTCCGTCGTCTTCGGCGGCTTCTCCGCGGACGCGCTGGCCACCCGTATCAACGACGCCGACGCCCGCGTGGTGATCACCGCCGACGGCGGCTTCCGCCGCGGCAAGCCGTCCGCCCTCAAGCCCGCCGTCGACGACGCGCTGACCAGGCCCGGCACGGAGAACGTCCGCAGCGTTCTGGTCGTCCGCCGCACGGGCCATGAGGACGTCGCCTGGCACGAGGGCCGGGACGTGTGGTGGCACGACATCGTCGAGCGGCAGAGCGACCAGCACACGCCGGAGGCCTTCGACGCCGAGCACCCGCTGTTCATCCTGTACACCTCCGGCACGACGGGTAAGCCCAAGGGCATCCTGCACACCACCGGCGGCTACCTCACCCAGGTCTCGTACACCCACCACGCGGTGTTCGACCTCAAGCCGGAGACCGACGTCTTCTGGTGCACCGCCGACGTCGGCTGGGTGACCGGCCACTCGTACATCACCTACGGCCCGCTCTCCAACGGCGCCACCGAGGTGCTCTACGAGGGCACGCCCGACACCCCGCACCAGGGCCGCTGGTGGGAGATCGTGCAGAAGTACGGCGTGACGATCCTCTACACCGCGCCGACCGCGATCCGCGCCTGCATGAAGTGGGGCGACGACATCCCGGCGAAGTTCGATCTGTCGTCGCTGCGCGTCCTCGGGTCGGTGGGCGAGCCGATCAACCCCGAGGCATGGATGTGGTACCGCAAGCACATCGGGGCCGACGCGACGCCGATCGTCGACACCTGGTGGCAGACCGAGACGGGCGGGATGATGCTCAGCCCGCTGCCGGGCGTCACGGCGACCAAGCCCGGCTCGGCCCAGCTGGCATTGCCCGGTATCGCCGCGACCGTCGTGGACGACGACGCCCGTGAGGTCCCCGACGGAGCCGGCGGCTACCTCGTGCTGACCGAGCCCTGGCCGGCCATGCTCCGCACGATCTGGGGCGACGACCAGCGCTACCTCGACACGTACTGGTCCCGCTTCGAGGGCAAGTACTTCGCCGGTGACGGTGCCAAGAAGGACACGGACGGCGACATCTGGCTGCTCGGCCGGGTGGATGACGTGATGCTGGTGTCCGGCCACAACATCTCCACCACCGAGGTGGAGTCGGCGCTGGTGTCGCATCCGAAGGTGGCCGAGGCCGCGGTCGTCGGCGCCACCGACCCGCAGACCACCCAGGCCATCTGCGCCTTCGTCATCCTGCGCGGCGGTGCGGCGGAGGACGAGGGCCTGGTCGAGGAGCTGCGCGCGCATGTCTCCCAGCAGCTCGGCCCGATCGCCAAGCCCAAGCGGATCCTGCCGGTCGCGGAGCTGCCCAAGACCCGCTCCGGCAAGATCATGCGGCGGCTGCTGCGCGATGTCGCGGAGAACCGTGACCTCGGTGATGTCACCACGCTGACCGATTCCTCCGTCATGGACCTGATCCAGGCGAAGCTGCCGAGCGCGGCAAGCGAGGACTGAGCGGAACGGACGACGGGGGCGTCCGGCCGGTGCGGCCGGACGCCCCCGTCGTCGTGCCCGGACCCGGCGCACGCCCTCCGACGTCCGGCCCAGCCGGGGGGGGGAGAGACGGCCGGCCGCGGCCCGTCCGCCGGACGGCCGGACGACCGTTTTGCCCGTAAAGTAAGGCCACCGGACCGCGCCCCGCACCCGGCCGGTAGGGTAGGAACCGCGTCAAGGAAACGCCAAGAAACTCAGGGTGCGCCGGGAAGTCTGGTCGGCAACTGCAACAGCCGTACACAGCTGCCGAAGGCCGGAGGTCACCCCGTGAGTGCGCCCAGCAACCGCCGCTCCATATTCCTGGGACGCATGTCCCTGCCCGAGCGGAACTACCTCGCGGACGCCCTGCGCGCCGAAACCGTCGGCGGCATCCTCCTCCTCGCCGCCGCCGTAGCGGCCCTGATCTGGGCAAACACCCTCGGCGGAAGCTACGAGGCAGTCCGCGGATTCCACCTCGGCCCGTCCGCACTGGGCCTGGATCTGTCCATCCAGCACTGGGCCGCCAACGGGCTGCTCGCGATCTTCTTCTTCGTGGCCGGCATCGAGCTCAAGCGCGAACTGGTCGCCGGCGAGCTGCGCGACCCACGCACCGCCGCACTCCCCGTGATCGCCGCGATCTGCGGGATGGCGATGCCGGCGGTCGTCTACTTCGTGGTCAACAGCCTCGGCGGCGGCTCCCTGCAGGGCTGGGCGGTCCCCACCGCCACCGATATCGCCTTCGCCCTCGCCGTCCTGGCCGTGATCGGCACCTCCCTGCCCGCCGCGCTGCGCGCCTTTCTGCTCACCCTCGCGGTCGTCGACGATCTCTTCGCGATCCTGATCATCGCGGTCTTCTTCACCTCGACGATCAACTTCCTGGCGCTCGGGCTCTCCGTCGCCGGCCTGCTGCTCTTCTACGTGCTGCTGCGCAGGGGCGTCCAGGGCTGGTACGTCTATCTCCCGCTCGCCGTGGTCATCTGGGCCCTGATGGAGAACAGCGGGGTACACGCCACCATCGCCGGCGTCGCGATGGGCCTGATGCTGCGCTGCACCCGGCGCGAGGGCGAGACGCACTCCCCGGGCGAGCACATCGAGCACCTGGTCCGCCCGCTCTCCGCGGGCTTCGCGGTACCGCTGTTCGCGCTCTTCTCCGCGGGCGTGTCCCTGTCCGGCGGCGCGATCCATGAGGTCTTCACCCGGCCGGAGACGCTCGGGGTCGTGCTCGGCCTGGTGGTGGGCAAAACGCTCGGCATCTTCGGTGGCACCTGGTGCGCCGCCCGCTTCACCAAGGCCCAGCTCAACCCCGACCTCAAGTGGCCGGACGTCTTCGCCGTCGCCTCCCTGGCCGGTATCGGCTTCACCGTCTCCCTGCTCATCGGCGAGCTCGCCTTCGCCGAAAACCCGGTCCTGACCGACGAGATCAAGGCATCGGTACTGATCGGCTCGCTGCTGGCGGCCGTCTTCGCCGGCATCCTCCTCAAGCTCCGCAACGCCAAGTACAAGGCGCTGTGCGAGGACGAGGAGCGGGACGAGGATCAGGACGGCATCCCGGACATCTACGAACGCGACCAGCCCGCATTCCATCTCCGGATGGCAGCCATCCACGAAGCCAAGGCCGCGGAACACCGGCGGCTGGCCGAACTGGCCTCCGGCACGCACGCCGAAGACGATGATCCGGCATGATCTGAGAGGCTTTGCTTCCGGGTGACGAGAAGAGGGAGACGGCGATGAGCGCAGCCGACAACGGCACGGAACGCAGCCTCGGACAGCTGGTGGCCACGGCCACGGCCGAGATGTCCGCGCTGCTGCACGACGAGATCGCGCTGGCCAAGGCGGAGTTCCGGCAGGACGCCAAGCGGGCGGGCATCGGCGGTGCCGCGTTCTCGATGGCGGGCGCGCTGGCGCTGTTCGCGCTGCCGGTGCTGAGCTTCGCGGCGGCGTACGGCATCCACAACCTCGGCCTCGGGCTCGCCTGGTCCTTCCTGATCGTCGGCGGTGCCTTCCTGGTCCTCGCCGGGCTGCTGGCCCTCCTCGCGATGGCGAAGATGAAGAAGATCAAGAAGCCGGAGCGCTCCATCAGCTCCGCGAAGGAGACCGCGGCGGTGCTCCAGAAGGCCAAGCCGCACCCGCGCGTGGCGCCGGTGGAACACCCGATGCTGGAGTCTGTGACACGCTCATCGGTATGACAGCCCCTGACAGCACGGCCTCGGTCGTACGGCTCGACGTCCCCGGCGGGAAAGCAGTCTCCCACCGTGACGTCGCGGCCAACGGCGCCCGCTTCCACATCGCGGAGATGGGCGACGGCCCGCTGGTGCTGCTCCTGCACGGCTTTCCGCAGTTCTGGTGGACCTGGCGGCACCAGCTCCCGGCCCTTGCCCAGGCGGGCTTCCGCGCGGTGGCGATGGACCTGCGGGGCGTCGGCGGCAGCGACCGCACTCCGCGCGGCTACGACCCGGCGAACCTCGCCCTGGACATCACCGGCGTCATACGGTCCCTGGGGGAGCCGGACGCCGCACTCGTCGGGCACGACCTGGGCGGCTATCTCGCCTGGACGGCGGCGGTGATGCGGCCCAAGCTGGTGCGCCGGCTGGCCGTGTCCTCCATGCCGCATCCGCGCCGCTGGCGCTCGGCGATGCTCGCCGACGTCCGGCAGAGCGCCCGGAGTTCGCACATCTGGAACTTCCAGCGGCCCTGGCTGCCGGAACGCCGGCTGACGGCGGACGACGCGGAGCTGGTGGGCCGGATGATCCGCGACTGGTCCGGCCCCCGGCTGCCGGACGAGGACGCGCTCGCGGTCTACCGGCGGGCGATGAGCATCCCCTCGACGGCGCACTGCTCGATCGAGCCGTACCGCTGGATGGTGCGGTCGCTGGCCCGCCCCGACGGGATCCAGTTCAATCGCCGGATGAAGCGGCCGGTACGCGTGCCGACGCTGCATCTGCACGGCTCCCTCGACCCGGTGATGCGCACCCGCAGCGCGGCCGGCTCCGGTCAGTACGTCGAGGCGCCGTACCGCTGGCGGCTGTTCGACGGGCTGGGGCACTTCCCGCACGAAGAGGACCCGGTGGCGTTCTCCACCGAGCTGATCAACTGGCTGAAGGATCCGGAACCGGACCGCTGACGAGCCGCGTGCGGCCGGCGGCCCGGGGCAACGCGCGCCCCGGGCCGCACCGTTGAGGCGGCCTTCCCGGACCGTTCGTGCGCACGTCCGCGCACCGCTGAGCGGGCCGCCCGAACCGCTGAACGGGGCACTCCCGCGCCAGTCTCGAACGCTCGTATGACGAACAGCCAATTGCCCGGCGCATAGGCCAATTGGCGGTCCCCGAGGCGGTTACCGACCTTGGGCCACGGGCAGAGTCGAAGGTATGGGCTGGACGCACGACTACCGTGACGTGGCACGCAACCGCCGCAGCAGTGCCGCTGCAGTGAGTACTCAGGACAGGGGAACACCGGACCTCGGGTCCGGACCGTCCCCCGACCCGGCGCACCCGATGGGCATCCCGCGGATCCTGCGCCGCAGAGCGCGCTGGATGAGCGCGCGACTACGCCATCCCCGTACCTGACGCATCCGGGCCCGCCGCCGGGGCGGGAAGCCCTGCTCCCCACCCCGGCGTGCCGCTCCCTCGGACTCAGATCGCGCAGCCCTGGCTGTCGACCTGCTGCTCGGCCGTACGCCCCTTGACGATGTCCGAGCGGATCTCGTCGGAGGTCAGGGCGTAGCCGGTGTGCGAATCGTCCAGCGACTTCGCGAAGACGACGCCGTAGACCTCGCCCTTAGGGGTGAGCAGCGGGCCACCGGAGTTGCCCTGACGGACCGTGGCGTAGAGGGAGTAGACATCGCGGCGGACCGTGGCGCGGTGGTAGATGTCCGGGCCGTTCGCCTGGATACGGCCGCGGATACGGGCGGCGCGGACGTCATAGCCGCCGTTCTCCGGGAAGCCGGCGACGATGGCGTTGTTGCCGCTGCGCGCGTCCGGGCCCGCGAACCGCAGCGCCGGGGCGCTCAGCGACGGCACGTCCAGGACCGCGATATCGCGCTGCCAGTCGTAGAGCACGACCTTGGCGTCGTACGTGCGGCCCTCGCCGCCCACCTGGACGGTCGGCTCGCGCACCCCGCCGACGACATGGGCGTTCGTCATCACGCGGTGCCGGCCGAAGACGAAGCCGCTGCCTTCGAGGACCTTGCCGCAACCGGGAGCCGTACCGACGACCTTGACGATGCTGCGCCTGGCCTGTGCCGCCACCGGGCTGGTGGCGAGCCTCGGGTCGGGCGCGGGCACATTGTTGATCGGCTCGTTGGAGAACGGCGTGAAGACCTGCGGGAAGCCGTTCTGGGCGAGGACCGAGGAGAAGTCGGCGAACCACGTGCTGGCCTGCTGGGGCATGACCCGGGACACGCCCTGCAGCACCCTGGAGTTGCGGACCTCCTTGCCGAGGGTCGGCAGGGACGTGCCGGCCAGCGCCGAGCCGATCAGCCAGGCGACCAGCAGCATCGCCAGGACGTTGACCAGCGCGCCGCCGGTCGCGTCCAGCGCTCTGGCGGGTGACCAGGTGATGTGGCGGCGCAGTTTGTTGCCCAGATGGGTGGTGAGCGCCTGGCCCACGGATGCGCACACGATGACGATGGCGACCGCCGCGATGGCCGCGAAGGAGCCGGGTGTCGCATCACCGGTGATCTCGTTCCAGATCACGGGCAGCAGATAGACCGCGACCAGGCCGCCTCCGAGGAAGCCGATCACGGACAGGATGCCGACGACAAAACCTTGCCGATAGCCGACGATCGCGAACCACACGGCCGCGACCAGCAGCAGGATGTCCAGGACGTTCACGCTCGCCACCGTCTCACGAGCGCCAGTCGAGTGGGACCGCCTTGTCACGGTCCCACGGAATCTCCCAGCCCGCGTAATGCAAGATCCGGTCGATCACTCCGGCCGTAAAGCCCCAGACCAGAGCATTCTCGACAAGGAAGGCGGGCCCGGTGTGGCCGCTGGGATGGCGCGACGTCACCCGATGGGCAGGGTCCGTGAGATCCGCCACGGGAACCGTGAACACCCGGGCGGTCTCCGCCTGATCGACCGCGCCGACCGGACTCGGCCGGCGCCACCACCCCAACACGGGTGTCACCACGAAGCCGCTGACGGGGATGTAGAGCCGCGGCAGCACCCCGAAGACCTGGACGCCGGCCGGATCGAGGCCGGTCTCCTCCTGGGCCTCGCGCAGCGCCGCCCGCACCGGGCCGGGCCCGTCGGCGTCACCGTCCTCCGGGTCGAGGGCACCGCCCGGGAAGGAGGGCTGGCCGGCATGGGAGCGCAGGGTGCCGGCGCGCTCCATCAGGAGCAGCTCGGGGCCGCGGGGGCCATGGCCGAAGAGGATCAGGACCGCGGACTGCCGGCCGCCGCTCTCCGGCGGCAGAAAGCGGCTGAGCTGGCGCGGCTGGATCGTGTCGGCCGCGCGGGCCACCGGGGCCAGCCACTCGGGCAGGCCGTCGGCGGAGACCGTGATCTTTCGACCGGGCTCCGCGCCGCGCATGCCCGCCTCCTCGTCGTACCACTGCTCCCGTGCACTTCTCATCCGCGCCCCCTCAGGCCTGGCGTCGATCGTCGGTCACCTCTGGACGGCTGCCGTCACGAGGCGGCCGCCGGGGGCGCCATGGGGGGCGCGGGCTGCCCCGGATAGTCGGCCGGTGGCTTCAGCCGCTGCCCCGGCTGGCCCCCCAGCTCGTACTTGAGCAGCTTCTTCGCCTTCTCCGGGTCCGTCTCGCCCTCGCCGTACGCGGGGCACAGCGGGGCGATGGCGCAGGCGCCGCAGGCGGGCTTGCGGGAGTGGCAGACGCGGCGCCCGTGGAAGACGACGCGGTGCGAGAGCATCGTCCACTCGCTCTTGGGGAAGATCCCGGCGACGTCCGCCTCGACCTTCTCGGCGTCCTCCGCGGTGGTCCAGCCGAAGCGGCGGGCGAGGCGGCCGAAGTGCGTGTCGACGGTGATTCCGGGGACGCCGAAGGCGTTGCCCAGCACCACATTGGCGGTCTTGCGGCCGACCCCGGGGAGGGTGACGAGGTCCTCCAGGCGGCCCGGCACCTCGCCGCCGAAGCGGTCGCGCAGCGCCGCGGACAGGCCCAGCAGCGACTTCGCCTTGGCCCGGAAGAAGCCGGTCGGCCGGATCAGCTCCTCCAGCCGCTCCGGGTCGATGGCGGCCATGTCCTCGGGCGTCGGGCAGACCGCGAACAGGCGCGGGGTGGTCTGGTTGACCCTCAGGTCGGTGGTCTGCGCGGACAGGACCGTGGCGACCAGCAGCTCGAAGGGGTTGGTGAAGTCCAGCTCGGGGTGGGCGTACGGATACAGCTCGGCCAGCTCACGGTTGATCCGGCGGGCCCGGCGCACCATCGCGACCCGGGACTCGGGCTTGCGGGCGGGGGTCTTCTTGGCGGGGGCCTGCTTGGCGGCGGTCTTCTTGGCCGCCGTCTTCTTGGCGGCCGTCTTCTTGGCGGCCGTCTTCTTGGCGGCCGTCTTCTTGGCGGCCGTCTTCTTGGCGGCCGTCTTGGCCGTGGTCTTCTTGGCCGCGGTCGTCCGGGCGGGGGCCTGCCCGGCGGCAGGCGCGGCCTTCTTCGCGACGGCCTTCTTCGCCGTGGCCTTCTTGGTGACGGCCTTCTTGGCGGCCGCCGGCTTCTCGGGGGTTTCGTTCACGGCGGCCTTCTTCCCTGCCGAGGTCTTGCCCGCCGGGCTCTTTTCCGCGGCGGTCGGTGCGGTGGTGTCCGGTGCCGCCGGTCTCGACGCGCCGGGCTGCCGGACGGGCCGCTTCCGGACGGCCGACTCCCCGGGAGTCGATTTGTTACGTTTATCCGAACTCAAGGCGCGACCGGACGGCTGTTCGCCCACAGCGGAATCACGCCCTGCGCTCACCCGCCCGGCCCCCCAGTCCTCTGCTCTCACCGGCGTATTGGACACTCGGCCAGAGTAAGGCCAGCCACTGACATCCGGCTTGATCGCCGGGATTCGTGACTCCAATCGGCCCCCTGCCTTATGGCTCGGGGCACCGGTCCGGCAAACTTGTGATTGATCGCACTGTTTTGCATTCCGGCATGATGGGGACCACAGTCCCCCGGAGCATGTCGACAAGGAGAGAACTCGTGGACGACGTTCTGCGGCGCGCACCGCTCTTCGCGGCGCTCGATGACGAGCAGGCGGCCGAGCTGCGCGCCTCGATGGGAGAGGTCACGCTCGCCCGCGGCGACGCCCTGTTCCACGAAGGGGACCCCGGCGACCGCCTGTATGTGGTCACCGAGGGCAAGGTGAAGCTGCACCGCACCTCCCCCGACGGCCGGGAAAACATGCTCGCCGTGCTCGGCCCCGGCGAGCTGATCGGGGAGCTCTCGCTCTTCGACCCGGGCCCGCGCACGGCCACCGCCTCCGCCCTCACCGAGGTCAAGCTCCTCGGCCTGGGCCACGGCGACCTCCAGCCCTGGCTGAATGCCCGCCCCGAGGTCGCCACGGCGCTGCTGCGGGCGGTCGCCCGCCGGCTGCGCAAGACCAATGACCAGATGTCCGACCTGGTCTTCTCGGATGTGCCGGGCCGGGTGGCCCGCGCCCTGCTGGATCTGTCTCGCCGCTTCGGTGTGCAGTCCGAGGAGGGCATCCACGTGGTGCACGACCTGACGCAGGAGGAGCTGGCCCAGCTGGTGGGCGCCTCCCGTGAGACGGTCAACAAGGCGCTCGCCGACTTCGCGGGCCGCGGCTGGCTGCGCCTGGAGGCGCGCGCCGTGATCCTGCTGGACGTCGAGCGGCTGGCCAAGCGCTCGCGCTGACCCGGCGCACGTACTGCCTGGGAAGGGCCCCGCTCCGGCGGGGCCCTTCGTCATGGCCGACGGCGCCCCCTGGGCCGTCGCGGCGCCGCGGAGCCACCGTCCGCTCGGAGCCGGGCCCGAGATCCACTCGCCGCGCCCCGCCGCCCGTCAACCACTCGCGGCGCCGCCCGCCTCTTCGCCATAGTGCCGTCATGACCAACGGCACCGGGCTGGACGAGGACGGCTGCTTCGTACGGGAAGGGTCCCTGGACCGGGTGTCCGCGCGGTTCGTGCCCGTCGTGGCGGAGCTCGGTGCCCGGCTCGGCGCGCACTTCGGCCCGGAGCGCCTGCACAGCAGCTATCTCTTCGGCAGCATCCCGCGCGGCACCGCGGTCCCCGGAGTCTCCGACCTCGATGCGCTGCTCGCCCTGCGGGAGGAGCCCACCGATGCCGACCAGGCCGCCGCCCGCGCCGTCGAGGACCGGCTCGACACCGCCTTTCCGCAGCTCAACGGTGCGGGGATCCTGCTGTTCAGCACGGCCCGCCTGCTGAGCGAGCGGGAACGTCACGACCTGGGATGGTTCGTGGCCTGCCTGTGCACCCCGCTCAGCGGCCCGGATCTCGCCGCCCGGCTGCCCCGCTACCGCCCCACCTCGCTCCTCGCCCGGGAGACCAACGGCGATCTCTTCCGCAGCCTGCCCGGTCTGCGCGAGCGGGTCGCGGCGGCCACCACGGAAGCCGAGCGCACCCGGCTGACCCGGGGCGTGACGCGCCGGCTCGTACGGACCGGGTTCACTCTGGTCATGCCGCGCTGGGGCGGCTGGACCAGTGACCTCGCCGAGTCCGCGGAGGTGTTCGCCCGCTACTACCCAGCGCACGCCGGGCAGATGCGCGCCGCCGCCCGCGCCGCCCGGGCGCCCGCTGCCCACCCGGAGCTGCTGGACGAGCTGCTCTTTGGCCTCGCCCCCTGGCTGGCCGACGAATATCTGGCCGTCCACGGGGCGAAGGCGCCCCGCCCGGAGGACCGCTGACGGAGCCTCTCGCCGTCGGGGAGGCACACCCGCGGCGTCAGCAGTCGATCAGTCCGTGTTCGCCCAGGTAGTCCAGCTGCGCCCGGACCGACAGCTCGGCGGCCGGCCACAGGGAGCGGTCGACGTCGGCGTACACGCTCGCGACGACCTCCTCGGGCGTACGGTGGCCGGCCTCGACGGCGGTCTCCACCTGGGCGAGCCGGTGTGCGCGGTGCGCCAGATAGAACTCCACGGCCCCCTGGGCATCGTTCAGCACCGGCCCGTGGCCCGGCAGGACCGTCGCCACCCCGTCGTCGACGGTGAGCGAGCGCAGCCGGCGCAGCGAGTCCAGATAGTCGCCCAGCCGACCGTCGGGGTGTGCGACCACCGTGGTGCCACGCCCCAGGATCGTGTCGCCGGTGAGGACCGCACGATCGGCCGGGAGGTGGAAGGAGAGCGAGTCCGCGGTGTGGCCCGGTGTGGGCACCACGCGCAGCTCCAGGCCTCCGGTGGTGATGACATCGCCCGCGTCGAGCCCCTCCTCACCCAGGCGCAGCGCCGGGTCGAGCGCCCGTACGGCCGAACGGGTCAGCTCGGCGAAGCGGGCGGCGCCGTCGGCGTGGTCCGGGTGACCGTGGGTCAGCAGGGTCAGCGCGATGCGCTTGCCGGCCTGCTCAGCGAGGTCGATGACGGCCTGGAGGTGGCCCTCGTCGAGCGGCCCGGGGTCGATGACGATGGCGAGGTCGGAGTCCGGTTCGGCGACGATCCAGGTGTTGGTGCCGTCCAGCGTCATCGGCGACGGGTTCGGGGCCAGCACGCAGTGGGCGCGCGCGGTGGCCGGCCCGGAGAGCACCCCGCCGCGCGGCCGGCCGGGAAGAGCGGTCGGATCGGTCATGCGGGGGTCCCTCCCGAGGGGCCGGGGCGGTCCGAGGGGCCGTCGGCCTCCCTCGGAGCACCGGTTCCGGTGCCCGTCTGCGCGATGCGCTTGGTGAATTCGTCGTGTCCCGGCCAGCTCAGCTCGATCTCGCCGCCCACGAGGCGGGCCCGGGCCAGCACCGGCGTCAGGTCCTGGGCCTCCGCGGCGGCCAGCGCGTCCGCGACGGAGGCGTACGGCTGGAGCCCGCGCAGCGTCGCGATGGTCGGCGGCATCATCAGCAGCTCGCCGCGGTCGTATCCGTCGGCTGCCTCCGTGGGCCGGATCCACACCGTGCGGTCGGCCTCCGTGGAGGCGTTGCGCGTCCGCTGGCCCTCGGGGAGCGCAGCGACGAAGAACCAGGTGTCGTAGCGCCGCGGTTCGAACTCCGGGGTGATCCAGCGGGCCCAGGCGCCCAGCAGGTCGGAGCGCAGGACCAGGCCGCGGCGGCCCAGGAAGTCGGCGAAGGACAACTCGTGGGCGACCAGGGCGGCGCGGTCCGCCTCCCAGTCCTCGCCCGTGGTGTCGGCGACGACCGTGTCGGCCGAGGCACCGGCGAGCAGCACGCCCGCCTCCTCGAACGTCTCACGGACCGCCGCGCAGACGATGGTCTGTGCGGTGGCCGGATCGACGCCCATGCGGACCGCCCACTGGGCGCGCGAGGGGCCGGCCCAGGTCACCGGGCGTTCGTCGCGCGGATCGACCGACCCTCCCGGATAGGCGTACGCACCCCCGGCGAAGGCCATGGAGGTGCGTCTGCGCAGCATGTGGACGGCGGGGCCGCCGGCGGCGGAGTCCCGCAACAGCAGGACGGTCGCGGCCCTCCGGGGCGCGGCAGGGGTCAGCTCGCCGTTCGCGAGGGCCCGGATGCGGTCCGGCCACTCCGGCGGGTACCACTGGCCATTGGTCGTGGACGCCATGGCCGGATGCTATGCGTTCGCGCGCGGATGTTCGAGGGCCACTTTCGCGCCGGAGGGCCCCTGCTGACGCGGGGCCCTCCGGGGCACGGCACACGGGGCGGACGTCACCGCCTCCACGACGGGTCTATTCGGCGATCTCCACCTGGATCTCGACCTCGACCGGCGAGTCGAGCGGCAGCACCGCCACGCCGACCGCGGACCGGGCGTGCACGCCCTTGTCGCCGAGGATCTCGCCCAGCAGCTCGCTGGCGCCGTTGAGCACGCCCGGCTGACCGGTGAAGTCCGGCGCGGAGGCCACGAAGCCGACGACCTTCACCACCCGCTGGATCTTGTCGAGGTCGCCGATGACGGACTTCACGGCGGCCAGCGCGTTGAGCGCACAGGTCGCGGCGAGCTCCTTGGCCTGCTCCGCGCTGATCTCGGCACCGACCTTGCCGGTGGCCGGCAGCGCGCCGTCCACCATCGGCAGCTGGCCGGAGGTGTGCACATAGGCGCCGGAGCGCACCGCGGGCTGGTACGCGGCCAGCGGCGGCACGACCTGCGGCAGCGCGAGACCGAGCGCCGCGATCTTGTCTTCTACCGCACTCACGCCTGCTTCTCCCGCTTCAGGTAGGCCACCAGCTGTTCGGGGTTGTTCGGGCCCGGCACGACCTGGACCAGCTCCCAGCCGTCCTCGCCCCAGGTGTCCAGAATCTGCTTCGTCGCGTGCACCAGCAGCGGCACGGTCGCGTATTCCCACTTGGTCATGGGGCGAGCGTAATGCCTGTCCACGGCGGCGGTGGACGCCGTCCGCCGCAGGCCGCCACCACCCGTCCCACGCGGCGTCGACGTGCCCGGTCATCCGGCCCCTACGGCACATCCCTGACCCGTCCCTGACGCACCGCGGGCAGATCTCCGGGGTGTCCCAGGCGCCATCCCTGGCGTAGCCGGGACGCGGACTGGTTAGGCTCCTTGGCGTGAGCAGGCTCCATGTCGTCAGCGGCAAGGGCGGCACCGGAAAGACCACGGTCGCCGCCGCCCTCGCCCTCGCCCTGGCCACCGAGGGACGGCGTACCCTCCTGGTCGAGGTCGAGGGCCGGCAGGGCATTGCCCAGCTGTTCGAAACCGAAGCGCTTCCCTACGAGGAACGCAAGATCGCGGTGGCTCCGGCGTCGGACAGCGGGAGACGCGCGGGCGGCGAGGTCCACGCCCTCGCCATCGACGCCGAACGCGCCCTCCTGGACTACCTCCAGATGTTCTACAAACTCGGCAGCGCGGGCCGGGCGCTGAAGAAGCTCGGCGCGATCGACTTCGCCACGACCATCGCGCCGGGCCTGCGGGACGTCCTGTTGACCGGCAAGGCGTGCGAAGCCGTCCGCCGCAAGGACAAGAACGGCAGGTTCGTCTACGACGCCGTGGTGATGGACGCCCCGCCGACCGGCCGCATCACCCGCTTCCTGAACGTCAACGACGAGGTGGCCGGCCTGGCGAAGATCGGCCCGATCCACAATCAGGCGCAGGCCGTGATGCGCGTCCTGAAGTCACCGGAGACCGCGGTGCATCTGGTGACGCTCCTGGAGGAGATGCCGGTCCAGGAGACCGCGGACGGCGTCGAGGAACTGCGCGCCGCCGGCATCCCCGTGGGCGGCATCGTCATCAACATGACCCGCCCGGCGCTGCTGGACAACGGCGACCTCGACATCGCCGCCCGCGGGGCCCGTACGGGCGTCGCCAAGGCGCTGTCCCAGGCCGGTCTGGGCGGCGCCCGCCGCGGCGGCCTGGCGGACCGGCTGATCGACCCCCTGCTGGAGCAGGCGCGCGAACACGCCGAGCGGGTCGAGCTGGAGCGCGCCGAGCACGCCGAACTGACCGCAATCGGCCTGCCCACCTACGAGTTGGAGCTGCTCCCCGAGGGAGTGGACCTCGCCGGGCTCTACCACCTGGCGAGAGACCTGCGGAAACAGGGGCCCATATGACCGCGGACAACACGACGCTGGACGCCTCGGCCCCGCGGCTCGAGGTCGACACACTGCTCGACGACCCGCACACCCGCATCGTGGTGTGCTGCGGCTCGGGCGGAGTCGGCAAGACCACGACCGCCGCGGCCCTGGGCGTACGCGCCGCCGAACGCGGCCGCAGGGTCGTCGTGCTGACCATCGACCCGGCCCGGCGGCTGGCCCAGTCCATGGGCATCTCCGAGCTGGACAACGTCCCGCGCCAGGTCAAGGGCGTCGACGAGTCCGCGGGCGGCGAACTCCACGCGATGATGCTGGACATGAAGCGCACCTTCGACGAGATCGTCGAGGGCCATGCGGATGCCGACCGGGCCCGCGCGATCCTGGAGAACCCCTTCTACCAGTCCCTGTCGGCCGGTTTCGCGGGCACGCAGGAGTACATGGCCATGGAGAAGCTCGGCCAGCTCCGCGCGAACGACGAGTGGGACCTGATCATCGTCGACACCCCGCCGAGCCGCTCCGCGCTGGACTTCCTGGACGCGCCCAAGCGCCTCGGTTCCTTCCTGGACGGCAAGTTCATCCGGGTACTGATGGCGCCGGCGAAGGTCGGCGGCCGGGCCGGCATGAAGTTCCTCAACGTCGGCATGTCGATGATGACCGGCACCCTCAGCAAGCTCATGGGCGGCCAACTCCTGCGCGATGTGCAGACCTTCGTGGCCGCGATGGACACCATGTTCGGCGGCTTCCGCACCCGCGCGGACGCCACCTACCGGCTGCTGCAGGCGCCCGGCACGGCGTTCCTCGTGGTGGCCGCGCCGGAGCGGGACGCGCTGCGTGAGGCGGCGTACTTCGTCGAGCGGCTGGCCGCCGAGCAGATGCCGCTGGCCGGCCTGGTGCTGAACCGCGTGCACGGCAGCGGCGCGTCCCAACTCAGCGCCGAGCGCGCACTGGCCGCCGCGGAGGCCCTGACCGACCAGCGGGCGGAGGACACCCATGCGGATGCCGGCACGGACGCCGGGGACGACACCGACGCGCCGGCCGCCGCCCGCGCAGAAAATAATCTTGAAACCGGCGGCATTGTGGATCTCGACGGCGGGAAGGCTGGATCACGTACCGCCGGCGGCCCCTCCCCCGCCGCGGCGGAGCATGTGACACCCACCTCGGCCTCGGCAGCGCAACTGGCCGCCGGGCTGCTCCGACTGCATGCCGAACGCATGCAGGTCCTCGCGCGCGAACGGCGCACGCGGGACCGCTTCACCGCACTGCATCCCGAGGTACCGGTGGCGCAGGTCGCCGCACTGCCCGGCGATGTTCATGACCTCGCGGGACTGCGCGCCATCGGCGACCGCCTGGCGCTGAACCTCACGGAGACCGACGACACGGACACCGACGACTGAGCCGTAAGTACGCCGGCCCAGTCACCCAACAGCCCAGCCACCCACCCACCACACGGCGCCCCTCGCCTGCACATCCAAGGGGCGCACCAACCGCACGCCGGCCTCTCGACTCCCCCAACTCCAGGGAGCACCAAGGACACTGACCGGCACGCCGCGTAGGAACGACCGGACCGAGCCATCGGCCGAACGTTCTCGGCCATGTTCCCGGGCTCTCCCGGCCGGACCCGCGGCTACCCGACCGCGGCGAACTCGTCGAACATCTCGTCCTCACAGTCCACGGACAGGATGCCCGTGCTGCGCTCGTATTCCGTACGCGCTGTCTCCAGCAGCCTGCGCCATGACGTCACGGTCGGGCGGCGACGCAGCAGCGCCCTCCGCTCGCGTTCGGTCATCCCGCCCCACACGCCGAACTCCACCCGGTTGTCCAGGGCGTCGGCCAGGCACTCCGTGCGCACCGGGCATCCGGTGCACACCGCCTTGGCGCGGTTCTGCGCCGCCCCTTGAACGAACAGTTCATCCGGATCGGTAGTGCGGCAGGCTGCCTGTGCACTCCAGTCGGTTACCCAGCTCATGCTGGCGCCGTCCTCTCCCGAATCGAGGCTCCCCCACGGCGGCAAGCGGCATATTCACCGTTGCCAGTTGAGGACGTTACGGAAGGCAGACAGGGCGCAACACCCCCTTCGGGCCCAATCTTGAATGGCCCGAACGGACTATGCGTATGCGGCAGATCACCCAACGGAGTGACCGCAGGGCATACGGCATTTTGGGCACAAGGCGGGACACTTCACCGCCCTGGCACGGGATTTTTGTCGTCATACACGGACACGTGGGGGTGCGGTCCGCGAGGAGTGGGGGTTGACGAACTCACGCGTAACCGTTCAGCTGGGCAGCCGAGAACAGGCTAAACGAACAGGTGCACCCCTGTCCGGCGGATTGAGAACGTAGGGTGCCCTCATGCCTAAGAAGCGCGATGGCGGAGGTCTGTCCAAGACGCAGCAGGCCGCCAAGTTCCTCGGTGTCAGCGTCCTGGCCGGAGCGGTACTCGCCGGTCTCGCGCTCCCGGCAGCCGGGGCCCTCGGCCTCACCGCCAAGGGATCGGTCGAGGGTTTCGACAACATCCCGGCGAACCTCAAGACACCGCAGCTCAGCCAGCGGACCAGGATTCTGGACGCCAACGGCGGCGAAATCGCCAAGGTCTACTCGCGTGACCGCACGGTCGTCGGCCTCAAGGACATGTCGCCGTACATCCAGAAGGCGATCGTGGCGATCGAGGACGCGCGCTTCTACGAGCACGGTGCCGTCGACCTGAAGGGCATCCTGCGGGCGGTCAACAAGAATGCCCAGTCGGGCGGTGTCTCCCAGGGCGCCTCGACGCTGACCCAGCAGTATGTGAAGAACGTCTTCATCGAGGAGGCGGGCGACGACCCGGACAAGGTCGCGCAGGCCACCCAGCAGACCATCGGCCGCAAGATCAAAGAGCTCAAGTACGCGATCCAGGTCGAGAAGGAGCTCGGCAAGCAGAAGATCCTGCAGAACTACCTCAACATCACGTTCTTCGGGCAGCAGGCCTACGGCATCGAAGCGGCCGCCCAGCGCTACTTCAGCAAGCACGCCAAGGACCTGAATCTGGAGGAGTCGGCGCTGCTGGCCGGCCTCGTCCAGTCGCCCAGCCGCTACGACCCGGTCAACGACCCGCAGGAAGCCACCCGGCGGCGCAACACCGTCCTGCAGCGGATGGCCGACCTCAAGGACGTCACCCAGGCGCAGGCCGACGCGGCCGCCAAGAAGCCGATCAAGCTGGCGGTCAGCCGCCCCAAGAACGGCTGCATCACCGCCAGCGACGGCGCCGGCTTCTTCTGCGACTACATCCGCAAGGTCTTCCTCGGTGACCGGTCCTTCGGGAAGACCCGGAAGATCCGTGCGGAGCGCTGGAACGAGGGCGGCATGACCATCCGCACCACCCTCGATCCGCAGACCCAGAAGTCGATCCAGGCGTCGCTCGGCGATCACGTCTACGACGACGACCCGGTGGCCGGCGCCGCCACCATCGTCGAACCGGGCACCGGCAAGATCCTCGGCATGGGCCAGTCCCGCCCGTACGGCTTCGGCGAGAACCAGACCGTGATCAACCTCTCGGTCGATCACCGCATGGGCGGCGGCGCCGGCTACCAGCCCGGCTCGACCTTCAAACCGGTGATCGCGGCGGCCGCGCTGGAGCAGGGGACCAGCCCCGAGCAGGAGTACCCCTCGCCGTACCGGATGCCGTATCCGAGCCCGGTCCAGACCTGTGACGGCGAGTGGCAGGGCACCGACAGCACCCAGAACGAGAACAAGGAAGAGGTCGGCCCGTACGGCATGAAGGAGGCGACCGCGAAGTCGGTCAACACCTACTTCGTGCAGCTGATCAGCGATATGGGCATCTGCCCCGCGGTGAAGATGGCTCAGAAGATGGGCATCGAGCGGGCGGACGGAAAGCCGCTGCAGCAGGTGCCGTCGATGACGCTCGGCGTGCAGGAGATGTCGCCGCTGACCATGGCCGCCGGTTACGCCGCCTTCGCCAACGGCGGTGAGTACTGCTCCCCCGTCGCCATCGAGTCGATCACCGACGCGCGGGGCCGGGAGCTGAAGGTCCCGCAGACCAGCTGCCGCAGCGCGATGTCCAAGAAGACCGCGGACACGATCAACACCCTGCTCAAGGGCGTGGTCGAGGACGGCACCGGCAGGGAAGCCGGCCTCAGGGGACGGGACAGCGCCGGCAAGACCGGCACCAGCGACAGCCGCTACGCCGCCTGGTTCGTCGGCTACACCCCGAACGCGGCCGGTGCGGTCTGGGTCGGCGACCCGCAGCACAAGCGCAAGATGTACGACATCACCATCGGCGGCGTCCCCCACGACAAGGTCTACGGCGCCGACACCCCCGGCCCCATCTGGCGGGACGCGATGACCGGCGCCCTGGACGGCCGGCCCGCGCCCGGCTTGCCCACCGTCCCGATCGACGACCCCGCCAAGGACAAGAGCCCGGGCGACGACGGCGACAAGCAGCCCGGCAAGCACAAGCCCGGCCGCGGCCACGGCAAGAAGCCCGGCGGCGGCTGGAGCATTCCCGGCTTCCCGGACATTCTGGGCGGCGGTAACGGCGGCTGGTAGCCGGCCGGTTGACCCGTACGGCAACGACCGAGGGGCGCCTCCACCACGGAGGCGCCCCTCGGCTTTCCGGCGGAACCGCCGCGGCCGCTCAGCCGGCCAGCAGCTTCTTCACCACCGCGGCGACCCGGCCGCCCTCGGCACGGCCCGCCACCTGCGGGTTGACGATCTTCATGACGGCACCCATCGCCCGCGGGCCCTCGGCACCACCGGCCTTGGCCTCCGCCACGGCGGCCGCGACCAGCTGCTCCAGCTCGTCATCGGTCAGCTGCTTGGGCAGATAGTCCGCGAGCACCTCGCCCTCGGCGCGCTCCCGCTCGGCCTGCTCGGCCCGGCCGCCCTGGGAAAAGGCGTCCGCGGCCTCCCGGCGCTTCTTCGCCTCCCGCGCGATGATCTTCTCGACCTCGCCGTCGGACAGCTCGCGCGCCGCGGTGCCCGCGACCTCCTCCTTCTGGATCGCGGTCAGCGTGAGACGGAGGGTGGAGGAACGCAGCTCGTCGCGCGCCTTGATCGCAACGGTGAGGTCGTCCTGCAGCTTGGACTTGAGCGTGGTCATGCCGTCGAGTATGCCCCCACCCGCCGACAACCGCCGCGCCATTTCCTCCCGGGCAACCGCGTACCCCACCCGGCGGACCCCGCCCGCCCGTGCGCTGCACCCACCCCCGTGACTCTGCGACGATGGATGCATGCGCGCGCGATACGGAGTACCCCTGACCCTGACCGCAGTCGGCGCGGCCGGCCTGGCCTATGCCGCCGGCTTCGAAGTCCGCTCCTTCCGCCTCCGACGCGTCACCGTGCCCGTACTGCCCCGTGGCATGCGGCCGTTGCGCGTCCTGCAGGTCTCCGACATCCACATGGTCAGCGGACAGCGCAAGAAGCAGCGCTGGCTGCAGTCGCTCGCCGGGTTGCGCCCCGACTTCGTCATCAACACGGGCGACAACCTCTCCGACACGGAAGGCGTCCCCGAGACGCTGGACGCGCTGGGCCCGCTGATGGAGTTCCCCGGTGCCTACGTCTTCGGCTCCAACGACTACTACGGACCCAAGCTGCGCAACCCCGCCCGCTATCTGATCGAGCGGGCCCAGGGCCGGCACGGCCTCAACGGCAACGCGCCCGTGGTGGGCGCGGTCCACAACCCGTGGGAGGACCTGCGCGACGCGTTCGACGCGGCCGGCTGGGTCGGCCTGTCCAATTCCCGCGGCCGCCTCAAGCTGGAGGGCATCGAGATCGCCCTGACCGGCCTGGACGACCCGCACATCAAGCGTGACCGCTACGCCGAGGTGGCCGGCGGCCCGGAATCCGGCGCCGACCTCTCCCTGGCCGTCGTCCACGCCCCTTATCTGCGCTCCCTGGACGCCTTCACCGCGGACGGCTACCCCCTGATCCTTGCCGGCCATACCCACGGCGGCCAGCTCTGCATCCCCTTCTACGGCGCCCTCGTCACCAACTGCGACATCGACACCGACCGGGTGAAGGGCCTGTCCACCCACACCGCCGGCGACCACACCTCCTTCCTCCACGTCTCCGCCGGCTGCGGCACCAACCGCTACACCCCGGTCCGCTTCGCCTGCCCCCCGGAGGCGACCCTGCTGACGCTGACGGAGCGGGGCTGAGGGGCCGGGCTGACGGTCCGGCTCAAGGGGCCGGCCTGGGGATGTTCGGGGAACGACCCGGCGGGGGCGCGGGTGGCGGTCGTCAGGGGCCGAGGCCGAGGCGGCGCGGACACGGCCGAGGGGCTGACACGGTCGGGGGACTGAGGAAGGCGACGGGCTGACGCGGTCCGGGGCCGCGGCAGTCGAGGAGCTGAGGCGGTCCGGGGGCCGGGATCTATGGCCCTGCTCGATCTGCCGCCTCCTCGCCGAGGTGCCGGAACCGGCCACGCGCTCCCTGGGACCGGAGTTTTGCCGGATGGGGACTCCCCCGCTCATTGATCATCGCCGTACCGTGGAGGAATGTCCGACCCCACCCGGACCTCGCAGTCCACGCGCCACGCCACCGGCCCGGCCGGCGCCGCCGCCCGTACCCCGGCGGCAGCCGTCGCCCCCACGATCCGCCGCCCCCTGGCGGCCGCCTTCCGCGCCCTCATCGCGGCGGCCGCCCTGACCGGCCTGCTCCTCGCGGCCGGCGGGGCCGCCGCCCCGGCCGCTCTGCTGACCCGCTTCACCGTGCAGGCCAACCTCGTCGCCGCTCTGGTCTTCGCCTGCTCCGCCCACCGCGCCTGGACCGGCCGCCGCGCCCTGAGCCCGCGCCTCACCGGCGCGCTGCTCCCCTTCCTCTTCCTCCCCGCCCTCCTCCACTACGCCTTCCCCGCCGCCGACTCCACCGCCTTCGCCCTGCCGCACGTCACCGCCCCCACCGTCACCCAAGCCCTTTCCCACCAGCTCCTCTACGCCGTCACCCCCTTGGCCGCCCTCGCCGACTGGCTCCTGCTGACGGCCCCCCGCGGCTTCCGCCCGGCCTGCGCCTGGCAGTGGCCGGCCTACCCCCTGCTCTTCCTCGCCTTCACCTTCGCCTTCCCCGCGGCCGCCGGCGCCCCTTCCCCCGGCGCCGCCCCCGCGCTCACCATCGGCCTGGCCGGCTTCCTTCTGCCCTTGATCGTCATCGGGATCGACCAGGTCAGGCCCGCTCCCCGGCTCCGCAGGAACCGGATTTCACCTACGGGGATCGGTCCGCTAAAGTAGAGCTCGTTGCTTCGGGGTGTAGCGCAGCTTGGCAGCGCGCTTCGTTCGGGACGAAGAGGTCGTGGGTTCAAATCCCGCCACCCCGACTGAAGGAACACCAGGTCAGGGGCCTGATCCGCTCAGCGGGTCGGGCCCCTGACCCGTTCCCGGAGATCGTTTGGGAGAGAGCTGGGAGACGATCTTGGTCGGGGTCTCCCCGCATGCGATCGCCGGAAAGGTGTGGGGCGCATCTCATGCAGTGGCCCGCGTCCGCGCGTTCGCCGATCCGGCCGTCAACTCGCGCCCGGGGACTGCTCATGGACCCGACGAACCCGTTAGTGGACCCGACGAACCCGTCGGCGCACCCCACCCCGAGGGCCGCTTGCGGCCGCCGATCTCGATACCGCCGGTGGGGCACGACCGGACCTGGGCCGTACGGCACGAGGGACGGCCCTCGCGGGTGGCCAACGGCCTTTTCCGCGAGGGCGCTTGTCGCTACTGCGCGTCGTACCCGCTGAGGAGTTCCACGCCGCGGAGCAGGGCGGAGTGGTCGAGGTCCGCGTCGCCGCGGGCCACGGCGGAGCCGATGAGCTGTGCGGCGATGCTGGCGAGGGGGAGGACGGCGCCGATGGCGCGGGCGGTGTCGGAGACGATTCCCATGTCCTTGGAGTGGAGGCCCATCGTGAAGCTGGGCGTGTAGTCACGTCTCAGGAAGTTGTTCTTCTTACGGGTGAGGACGTGGGAACCGGCGAGGCCGCCGCCCAGGACGTCGAGGGCCGCTTCGAGCTTCACGCCCGACTTCTCCAGGAAGACCACCGCTTCGGCACAGGCCTGGATGTTCACCGCGAGGATCAGCTGGTTGGCCGCCTTCACGGTCTGGCCGATGCCGTGCGGCCCGCAGTGCACGATGGTCCTGCCGAGGGCTTCGAAGACGGGCTTCGCTTCCTCGAAATCGGCGGCCTCCCCGCCGACCATGATCGAGAGGACGCCGTCGATCGCGCCGGCTTCGCCGCCCGCGACCGGAGCGTCCAGGACCCGGATTCCCTGCTCGGCGGCCTTGCGGGCCAGCTCTGTCGAGGTCCGTGGGGCGATGGTCGACATGTCGATCACCAGCGCCCCCCGCCGGGCGTGGGCCAGGATTCCGTCAGGGCCGTAGGAGACCTCCTCGACCTGGGGAGAGTCCGGAAGCATGGTGATGACCACGTCGGCCTCGCGGACCGCTTCGCGGATCGACGCCGCGGCCCGCCCGCCGGCCGCCAGAAGGGGACCGCTCCTCCCGTCGCTGCGGTTCCAGCCGTGCACGGTGTGCCCGGCCTTGGCGAGATTGACTGCCATCGGACTGCCCATGGTGCCCAGGCCGATGAAACCGATCGTCTTCGACATAGAAATCCTTCGCAGGGGTGTACAGGAAAACCAGGGGTCAAGACAGGAGGAGCTGTTCCAGGTCTCGGCCGGCCGACGGGGTGCCCTACTGCACCTCGTGGGTGCGTGCGGGTTCGGCCGGTGGCGTGGCGGGCACGTCGGGCACGTTCAGGGTGCGTTCGGGCAGCCGGAGGGCCATGACGACCGGAACCACGAAGACCGCGAGCAGTGCGTAGAAGACGGCGGGCAGGCCATTCGCGTCGGCGAGCCAGCCGAACGCCGGGGAGCACAGGCCGCCCGCCGCCATCGCCAGTCCCAGGGTCAGCCCACTCGCCGTACCGGGACGATTGGGCAAGTAGTCCTGAGCGAGGGTGACTTGAGCGGCGAACGGCAGGAACAGTGCCACGCCGAACACCCCCGCGCACAGCACCAGGACCGGGAACGCCGGGGCCCAGGCGATGCCCAGCAGGGCGGGAAGCGCCACGAGGTAGCCGACCCGCACCGAGGTCATCCGGCCGTAGCGGTCACCCACCCAGCCGCCCAGCAAGGTACCGACCGCGCCGCACGCGGTGTAGGTGCTGAGGACGACGGCGCCCGCCGCCGCGGACTGGCCCAGATCGCGCTGCGCGTGCAGCGACACCATCGCCGTCACCGTGACGTACGGAATGGACCATCCGGCGACGACGGCCACCAGGCGGGCAAAGGAACGCCAGTCATCCGTCCGTCCGTTGGCGGCCGAGCCTGCCTTGCCCGAGGCGCCGGTGACCAGCGGAGCGGCCGGTGTGTGGCCCCGCGCTCGCATCCAGGACCCCTTGAGTCCCCACAGCAGGGCCGTGACCAGGGCAGGGATCGCCAGCAGATAGCTTCCGGCGAACCCCACTCCCCCGATGACGAGGGTGACCAGCGTCGGCGCGAGGGCACCGCCGATGGTTCCGCCGACGGAGAAGATGCTCATGGCCTTCTGCGAGGATCCGCCGGCGGCCCGGGCCTGGCTGGTCGCGGGCGGGTGGTAGGCCGCGATGCCGATGCCTGCCAGCGCCACACACAACCAGGTGACGAGGTAGTTCCCGGAGAGCCCGGCCGCCATCACTCCTAATGCCGCGGTGCAGAACCCGGTCGGCACCAGCCAGGACCGTGTCTTGCGGTCGGAGAGCACGCCGAACAGGGGCTGGAACAGGCTGGAGACGCCGCTCGCCGCGAACGCCAGCCCGGAGACCGCCGCGTAGCTGTAGTGACGCTGGGACATCAGGAACGGCAGCATCGCGGGGATCGCGCCCTGATAGAGGTCGTTGACCATGTGCGTACCGGCCAGGAAGCCGAGTTGTCCTTTTTTCATGCTGAAACGTCTGCTCTCCTTCTCCGCGGTGTGAAGCCAAGCCCTTGCGGGCCAGGCAGGTTGGACGGTCGACGGCGACGGGGGTGAGGCGGTGCCGTGCCGGTCGGCGCACCGCCTCACGTCACCTGTCGGCGGGGTTACGGTCGGGCCGGGCGGTTCGTCCGCACGCTCCACCGCCCGTCGGCGCGGGTGAGACGGATCGGGTGGTCGAAGCACTTGCTGACCTGGTCGCTGGTCAGGACCTCATCGACCGGCCCGGAGGCCAGGGCGCGTCCGTCGCGCAGCAGCAGCACATGCGTCGTGCCCGGCGGAAGCTCCTCCAAGTGGTGGGTGACCAGGACCGATGCCAGCTCCGGGTAGGTGTGCTGCAGCGTGTCGATCCGTTCGATGAGCTGCTCCCGGCCCGCGACATCCAGTCCGGTGGCGGGCTCGTCGAGCAGCAGCAGCCGCGGACTGGGCATCAGCGCCCGCGCGATCAAAGTCCGGCCCCTTTCGCCCTGGGAAAGGGTCGGCCACCGCGCACCGTGGCGGTCGCTGAGGCCGAGCAGAGCGATCAGGCGGTCGGCCGTCGCCACCTGCTCGGCCGTCGGGCTCCAACGGGGCACCCGTTCGATGGTGTTGGTCAGCCCGGTCAGCACGACGTCCTGGACCTTCAAGGGCGAGCGCAGCGCATGCCGTGGGTCCACGTGGCCGACGTAGGAGCGCAGTTGGCGCATGTCGACCCGGCCCAGCTCATGGCCCAGGACCTGCACCGTGCCCCGGGTGGGGTGCGCGAGGGCGCCCAGCAGGCTGAGCAGGCTGCTCTTGCCGGCGCCGTTGGCGCCGAGCAGCGCCCAGTGCTCGCCGGGCCGCACGGTCAGCGAGACCTCTTGCAGGATCGCCTGACCGTCGCGGACGAGATCGACGTGGTCTGCCTGGAGTACGGCGGTGGCGTTCACGGTCGGCTCCGTTCGGCGCGGTTGACGGCGGCCATGACGGCGTGCACCGAGGCGGCCAGGAGGGAGGTGTCCAGGCCCGCGCCCCAACACGTGGTGTCCCGCACGCGGCACTCGGCGTAGGAGATGGCGTGGCTGCCCGGTCCGGTGGTGGTGGCGTGCTCGGCGTAGGTGAGGATGTCGACCGCGATCCCGGCCGTACCCAGGGCATCGGTGAGGGCCGACAGCGGTCCGTTTCCGGATCCCTGGCAGTGGCGCTCCCGGCCGTCGAGGTCCAGCGTGCAGGCGAACCGGTGCGCGCCGGGGCCGGTTTCCGCGGTGCTCCAGGAGACCAGCTTGACCGGGCCGTCCTCGGCAGGAGCGATGTAGGTGGTGCGGAAGAGCTCCCACAGATCCTTGTGCGACAGTTCCTGACCGCCGGCATCGGACGTCTCCTGCACCGTGCGGGAGAAGTCCGGGCGCATCGCCTTCGGCAGATCCAGGCCGTGATGGGTGCGGAGCAGGTGGGCGATGCCGCCCTTGCCGGACTGGGAGTTGATGCGGATGACTTCCTCGTACGTGCGGCCGATGTCACCCGGATCGATGGGCAGATACGGCACCGCCCATGCGGCCTCTTCCGCACGGACGCCCTGCTCGGCGGCCTGCTTGGCGTGCTGGGCCATGCCCTTGGCGATGGCGTCCTGATGCGTGCCGGAGAAGGCGGTGTGCACGAGCGCGCCGCCGTAGGGGTGACGCGGGTGGACCGGCAGCCGGGTGCAGTGCTCCACCACGTCGCGGACCGCATCGATGTCGGAAAAGTCGATCATGGGGTTCACGCCCTGCGCGTACAGGTTCAGGGCCAGGGTGACCAGGTCGACGTTCCCGGTCCGCTCGCCGTTGCCGAACAGGCAGCCCTCCACCCGCTGCGCGCCGGCCAGCACGGCGAGCTCCGCGCAGGCCACGCCGGTGCCGCGGTCGTTGTGCGGGTGGACGGACAGGATCACCGACGCACGCCGCGCCAGGTGGCGGTCCATGTACTCGATCTGGTCCGCGTACACGTTGGGCGTCGCCACCTCCACCGTCGCCGGCAGATTGTGGATCACCGGCCGGTCCGGGCAGGCCTCCCACAGCTCGGTCACGCTGTTGCAGACCTCCAGGACGAAGTCCGGCTCCGTGAGGTTGAACACCTCGGGGGAGAACTCGAACCGGATGTCCGCCCCCGGCCGTTCCTCGGCCCGCCGCATCAGATAGGTGGCCGCGTCCTCGATCAGCCCGTGCACCTCGGCGCGGGACCGGTCCAGGACCACCTCCCGCCAGGTGGGCGCGGTGGCCGTGTACAGGTGGACGACGGTGCGCGGGAGGCCCTCGATCGAGGCGATCGTCCGGTCGATGAGGTCGCGGCGGGCCGCCGTGAAGACGGAGACGGTCACGTCCTCGGGGACCGCCCCGCTGGTGGCCAGGTGGCGTACGAAGTCGAAGTCGGTCCGGCTGGCGGAGGGGTAGCCGACCTCGATCTCCTTGAACCCCATGGCGACCAGGAGGTCGAACATCCGGCGCTTGCGCGCGGTGTCCATCGGCTCGGCCAGCGCCTGGTTGCCGTCGCGCAGGTCGACCGGCACCCACAGCGGGGGCCGCTCGATCCGGCGGGACGGCCAGGTCCGGTCCACCAGGGGCAGGGCGACGCGGTCGTGCACGGGCTGATAGCGGTGGTGCGGCATCGCGCTCGGTCGCTGCGGATTCCACCCCGGCGCGTCCGCCGGAAGGTCACCGGAGGGCGTGCGCAGCGTGGGGAACGTCGTGGTCTCGCAGGAAGCCATGTTTCAGAACGTCTCTCGGTCGGCCGTCTGACGACCAGCACAGCCTGATACCCCGCTGCGGGGTGCCGGTCGTGTCAGGCCCCGCAGCGGCAGCCAAGAAGAAGGAGCTCGTGCGGCCACATGCCGGGTACAGTAGCCGCCATCAACTCCTCAGACAACCTGAGAGATTGAGCGGGCGGAGTGCGGGCGTCCGCAGGTGTCCCACCGTCAACGTCGCTGCACAGAGGGCCGGTTCGGCGTGCACGGCGCCTCCCGTCGGCCTGGGCGCGGTGTTACGCCGAGTACACTCACCGGAAAATCGTCAGACAACCTGAGAGGTGATAGCGGAATGCCGCTCGGCGCTCTCCGCCCCAGCCCTCTGGTCGAACAGGCCACCCAGCACCTACGCGACCAGATCACCGACGGGCAGTGGCCGGTCGGGACCAAGCTCCCTGCCGAAACCGCCCTGGCCAAGACCCTCGGCGTGGGCCGCTCCACGGTGCGCGAAGCCTTGCGCGCGCTGGCCGGTGCCGGCCTGCTCCAGGCGCGTCAGGGGGCCGGCGTGTTCGTCATCGCCACCGAGCCCGAGGAGGACTGGGCCACCCGGCTGCGGCACGCCGCGGTCACCGATATCTACGAAGTCCGCATGCTGATCGAGGTGCAGGCCGCGCGGCTGTCCGCGCAGCGCCGTACCAAGGTCGACCTCGCGGCCATGCGGACGGCGCTGGACGCCCGCCGGGACGCGGCCGCCGGCGAGGACGCGGCCTTCGTCGACGCGGACATCGCCCTGCACGCGGCAGTCGTCGCGGGCGCCCACAACCCCGTCCTCACCGACCTGTTCGTCGAATTCACCCCCGCGCTGCGCAACGGGCTGATCGACCTGCTGGACATCCTCGATCTGCGGGCCCACGAGCCGAATCACGGGGACGAGGCCCATGAGGCGCTGGTGCGGGCCATCGAGCGCGGTGACGCCGATACCGCCAGCAGCACCCTCCAGGCCGAGCTGGAGCAGACCCTGGCCCGCCTCCAGCGCCTCTGAACAGCGCGCTCACGGCGGGCTCAGCGCACTCACGGCGGGCTCAGGGAGAGCTCACGGACGGCTCACAGGAAGAAGGAGAACCAGGGGGATCCCGGCGAGATCCTGTCTATCGTCAGCGGGCTGTCCTGCATGCGCTGGAGCAGGCTGTCGAGGTCCTGCGCACGCTCCAGTTCGATGCCGACGAGGGCCGGACCCGTCTCCCGGTTGTTCTTCTTGACGTACTCGAAGGCGACGATGTCCTCCCCCTTGGCGAGCACCTCGTCGAGGAAGTGCCGTAGCGCACCCGGTTGTTGGGGGAACGTCACGAGGAAGTAGTGGCGCAGGCCCACATGCGCCAGGGAGCGCTCCACCACCTCGGCATAGCGGCTCACGTCGTTGTTGCCGCCGGAGACGACGCACGCCACCGTGCCCGGCCCCGCCCCCGGCAGGACCTGCCGGGCCGCCGCGCTCGCCAGCGCTCCGGCGGGTTCGGCGATGATTCCGTCGGTCTGGTAGAGGTCGAGCATCTCGGTGCACAACGCACCCTCGTCGACCGTGACGATCTCGTCCACCAAGTCCCTCACCAGCGGGAACGCCTGCGCGCCCACCTTGCCCACGGCCGCCCCGTCGACGAACGAGTCGAGCTCGGGCAGCGCCACGGGCCCGCCGTGCTCCAGGGCGGCCCGCATGCTGGCGGCGCCGGCCGGTTCGGCGCCGACGATACGGGTGCGCGGCGAGTGCGCGCGCAGCCATACGGCGATGCCGCTGATGAGGCCACCACCCCCGACGGGCACCACCACGGTGTCCACGGCACCGTCGGCCTGCTGCGTGATCTCCCGGGCGACCGTGCCCTGGCCCTCCATGGTCCGCACGTCGTCGAAGGGATGGACGTACACCGCGCCGGTGTGCTCGCTGTCCCAGTGTGCGGCGGCGCTGGCCTCGTCGTAGGTACTGCCGACGACCACGAGCTCGACGGCGTCACCACCGAACGCCTCGATGCGCTCCCGCTTCTGGCGCGGAGTGTTGGACGGGACGAACACCCGGCCGCGGATGCCGAGCCGGCTGCAGGCGAAGGCGACGCCCTGGCCGTGGTTGCCCGCGCTGGCGCAGACGACGCCGCGCCGCAGCTCCTCGTCGGTGAGCGAGGAGATGAGGTTGAAGGCGCCGCGCACCTTGTACGAGCGGCAGATCTGGCTGTCTTCCCGCTTCAGCAGAACCCGGTTTCCGAGCAGAGCGGACAGCCGCGGGTTCTCCTCCAGCGCGGTGCGGCGCACCACCGGCGCCAGCCGCCGTGCCGCCTGTTCGATACCCGCCGCGTTCAACTTGGCTGACATCTCGGGATGGTAACTCGCTGTACTGGACGGGCATTTCGACGACCACGATGCGGACACGTGCCACGTGTAGCCCCGTCACCACGTCCGCGCCGCCGGTGCCCGAAGGGATGAGACGAGGGCACAACGGTCCGCTGCCCACCCCACCGCGTCCTCGCCGAAGTCGGGAGCTCAGGCACCTTACGGCCGGTCGCCCGGACCGACGACGCTTTGTGTGGCCCCGGGGGCGTCTTCAACGAAAGACGGGAGCACGGCGATCCTTATGCATCACATACACAGAAGCGCAGATTTCCTGGCACAACTCAGCTCCGAGGTATTCGCTTCCCTCTCCAGGTGCGATCAGCGCAGAACCGCTGAGCAGTTCCTGCGGGGCATGGCGGTGACACCCAGCCGCAAAACGGCCCGGAACGTCGCCCTGTGCCTGGGTGACCCGTCGGCGGAACAGCGCTTCCAGCACTTCATCGCGCACTCGCGCTGGGACTGGGAACCCGTGCGCGCGGCGCTGGCCGGCGTCGTGGAACGGTATGCGCCCCAACTGGCTTATGTGGCACACCCCTTGGTGCTGCGCAAGGCGGGCAAGGACTCCGCGGGCGTGCACCGGCGGTTCGTTCCCGAGCTCGGCCAGACCGTCAACGGGCAGTTCGCGTACGGGCTGTGGCACGCCACGGCGACGATGGCGACACCGGTGGACTGGCACCTGGAGCTGCCGGGTCCCGAGCGGGAGTCGCCGGCGGCGGCCTTCACGAGCCTGGCGTCCCAGCGCTCCGGCTCCCCCCGGCCCGTCGTCATCGACGCCCGCCATACGTCGCTGCCCGCACTGCTCGACGGCTTCTCCCTCGCCCGCGTTCCCCTGCTCGCGCGGATCAGCGGCGCCGCCACGGTGACCGCCGTCGAGCAGTCCCGGCGAAGCACCACGTCGTCGCCGGTGTCGGTGCACGAGCTCCTGGCCTGGACCCGGCGGCTACGGCGCCCGGTGAACCCGTCCGTCCCGCAGCGGACCGCGGCCACCGTCCAGGTGCGGGTGCCGGGGACCGCGATGCCCCGGCCCGCGTCCGGCCCGGACGGCGAGCCGAGGCCGCTGACCCTGATCGGCGAGTGGGACGAGGCGCGGGCGGGACTGAGCCGCTGCTGGCTCACCGATCTGCCGGGCTCCGCCCCCGCCCTGTTGCGCCTCGCCGCGCTCCTGGGTGAGGTGACCGGCCAACTCGCCGAGGTCGACGGGTCGGGGCTGCGCGACTACGGCGGCCGGTCGTTCAGCGGCTGGCACCGGCACATGACCATGGTGTCGGTGACACACGCCGTACGGGTCCTGACCGGGCACGACCGCCCGTTGCTGACCCCGGCGGAGCAGCAGCCGCTCCCGCTCGCCATGTGACGCCGGCCGTCACCCCTAGGGTCTGTCCGGTGGATCAGGGCCTAGGGGGTGTCCGCGGTCCCCAGCGACTCGCGCACCCGGTGCAGCCGCAGCGCCAGTTGCACCTCCAGGGCTCCGGCCGGTTCCTGCCATCGCTCCCCGAGCAGCTCGCCGATCCGCTCCAGGCGCCGGGCGACGGTGTTGGCGTGCACGAACAGGTGCTCTCCGGCGCGGGTCGGGCTGCCGTTGGCGGCGTAGTACGCCTCCAGCGTCGTGACCAGGTCCGCGGAGCGCCGTCCGTCGTACTCCAGGAGCGGGCCGATGACCGAGCCGATGAAGCCTTCCACGTCCCGCTCATCGGCAAGGAGAAGTTCCAGAAAGCCGAGGTCCTTCGGGGAGGCGGCGCGGCCGGTCGCCCCGAGCACGGTCAGTGTGTCGAGGCAGCGGATGGCCTGCTTGTACAGACCGGGAGACGCGGCGGGGTCCGTTCCGGGCCCCGCCGCGCCGACGGTGATCACCTGCCCGGTGGCGGAGAGGTAGGAGTCCGCCACGCTCTGGGCCACGGCGGACGGGTCGGCTCCCGGCAGGAGCAGCACCACGTGATCTCCGCGGTGGCTCTTGAGTCCGCCTTCCACCCGTGCGTGCACGGTCGCCCAGGCCAGGTCCTGATCGGTCAGGCCGCCCTCCGGCCGGGCCACGGCCACGACGTGCGGGCGGCGCAGATCGATCCCGAGGCTCTGGGTGCGCTTCATCGCGAGCTGGGTGACGCCGGGCTGGGCCGCGAGCAGCGCGTCCAGGAAGTGGTCCCGCTGTTCCGGGTCGGCCGCCTGACTCTGCAATAAGACCGCCAGCGCCTGCGCGCAGCTGCGCAGGACGGGGATTTCGAGGTCGGTGAGCGGGTCCTTGCGGCTCAGCAGCAGCCGGCCGTACTCGACGGCTCCCCGTACGGCGCAGACCCAGCGGCCGTCGCCCTCCTCGGCCACGGCTTCGTCCTTGTACCCGTCCCCCGTCGGGACCGCGGGGGCCGGCCCCGCCCCCTGGCGGGCGGCGCCGGACGACTCACCGCTGGCCCGGTCCTCGAACCACACGGTGCCGCCCAGCAGTTGCCCCACCAGCGCGAGAAACCGTTCGATGTCGGCCTTGGCGAGGACGAGTTCCAGCAGGGTGCGCTGGCTGTCCCTGAGCCGCCAGACGCCCTCGCGTTCGTCCTCGGCCCGGCGCACGTCGGCGCGGAGTTCGTCGACCTCCGCCTGGATCTGCTGAAGCTTCAGGCTCTTGCCGATGGCCCCCGCGACGAGCTGGCCGAACTCGCCGGCCAGCGCGTTCTCGTCGGACCCGAAGTGGCGCACCTCGCGGCTCCCCGCGTAGAGCAGGCCCAGGGAGGAGCCGTCGGGATGGCGCAGCGGCACGGCGATGACCGCCCGCAGCCCCTCCGCCTGGACCACCCGGTCGATGTCCGGCGAGTGCCGGATGTCCGGGTCGGCGAGGTAGTCGGCGGTGCTGAACGGGGCGTCGTGTGAACTGGCCGAGGCGCCCAGGCCCCCGTCGTCGGGGATCCGGAAGCCCAGGGTGAGCCCCGAGGTGTGCCCGTCGGCCGCCCGCACCACGTTCCCGCCCGACGCGGGGTCACGCAGGCCGATGTACGACATGTCGAGGCTGAGCAGCGTGCGCATCCTGCGGGTGACGACTCTCAGCACCGTCTCGACATCGTCGGCGCCCAGCAGGTCCCGTGCGGTGTCGAGAAGGACGGAGAGGTCGGCGGTCCGCCGTCGTCGCTTCTCGAACAGGCTGCGCACGTCCTCCGCGAGGCGCTCCGCTCTCCTCAGCGAGGCCACCGTCTCGTCCGGGGCGCCTGCCGCCCGTGCAGCAGCAACCGGTCTGCTGAAAGCGGAGGGCGCGGCCTCGCTCGCGAGGAGCTCCAGATAGGTCGAAGCGTCGAGGTCGGTGGGCTCCCTCATGTCAACTCGCGTCCCCGTTTCTGGCCAGTCGATCTTGTCCGCCGATCCTAGATCTCCCGCACGCTGTGTCCACCCCCGTCTCACCTGGCGAATTGACCGGTTCGAGATCGCTCGGAAACAGTGTCGTGACCACTCCTTCCGGAGCGCGAGCGGTTGTCTGGGCCCCTCCCCCCGGAAGTTCCGGTGCCGGGATGGTGAAGGACGTGGCAGATCCGCCACGGTTCCGCCCCCACTGTTCCGGAGGTTCCTGTGTCCGAGACGACCACCGCAGACGAGCTGTCCACCGCGCCTACGGGACTGCCCGCCTCGCCCACGCGCAGCCATGTGCGCTCCCTCGCACGGTGCGAGGCCGCGCGCACGCATCAGGATCTGCCCCGGGTCTTCACCCTGCGCGGCCGCGACTGGGATCTGCTCGACGAGGTCTTCGCCCCGGACCTCTCGCCGAGCACCGAACTCGCCCTGGATTTCCTCGGCCTGTCCGCGCCGTCCGCTCCCCTCGGCGCAGGCCCCGCGCCCGTGAGCCGGGGCCGCATGCTGGAGATCGGCTCCGGCGCCGGCGTCGTCTCCGTCCTCGCCGCGCTGAGCGGATACGACCGGGTGGTGGCGGCCGACATCAATGAGCACGCCGTACGGAACACCGGCCTGAACATCGCACGGCACGGGGTGGGCGACCGGGTCCGGGCCGTGCACAGCGACCTGTTCGCCGCCCTGCCGCCGGCGGAGCGCTTCGACACGGTCTTCTGGAGCTCCAACTACGTGCTGGCCCCCGGGGACTACGTCTACCGCAACGACTGCGAGCAGGCCTTCGTCGATCCCGGATACGCCGCACACCGGCGTTTCCTGGCGGAGGCCGGGAACTGGACCACGCCCGGCGGGGCCGTTCTGCTGCACTTCAGCAGCCGCGGCGACCTGCCCCTGCTGCGACGCCTCGCCGCGTCGTGCGGGCGTTCGCTGCTGGTGCGCCGCTCACAGGAGGTGCGGGAGGGCGAGGATCCGGTGGAGCACCTTCTCCTTGAGGTGACGCCCGCGCTGTGAGCGGGAGAACGCCGGGCCGCCCGGCGCGCAATCGATTTTCGGATTCTCTGTCACATCTGCTGCACATGACGGGAGTTGACGGATCACAAAGACGATTCACCGCCGTCCGGCCGGATCCCCGTAGCGTTCCTGTTGCTCCCGCAGTGCACAGGGCGACACCGAACGGGCGGTCCGTCTTTTCGCGGGAAACTTCTTGAGAATCCCCGAGAAAGGCAGCAGATCGTGAAGATCGACTGGACCGGGCGCGAAGAATTGCCGCCGGACGAAACGAAAATGGCGAGGCGTCTCGCGGTCGGCAGCAAGATGTCCTGCATGCGCGTCGTCGCCGAGCGGCCGGGCCGTACCGACACCACGCCGCACTGGCACGAGAACGAACAGTGGGTCGTCGTCACGTCGGGGACGGTGCACTTCGTCGCGGAGGGCACCGAGTACGAACTGACGGCCGGGGACGTGGCGTTCATTCCGGCCGGGCAGCGCCACACCCTCGTCCAGGTCGGCGACGAGGGGGCGGTCCTGTACGAGCTGTCGGCTCCTGGACGGCTCGACCTCGTGCCGGGTTCGCTGGTGCCGTCCGCCCTGCGGTTCGACTGAGCTGCGGAGGTGCAGGCAGGTGAGTACGCAGAGCATCCCCGCCGGGCAGGTGTCCGTCGTCTTCGAGTACGTCCAGGGAAAGCGCCGGCTCGACCGGGTTCTGGAGGCCGCGAGCGCCCTGCTCCAGCGGGTCGCTGAGGAGCCGGAACCCCGTCGGCGCCTGGAGATCTCCTTCGAACTGATCCGCCGCCACTTCAGCGACGACGCCTGCCTCGAATGCGACGGGGTCTCGCTGCGCACGACACCGGAGGCCTCCGAGCGCACGGCGGAAGCCACCGCGGACGCCCCCTCGTTCCACGTCCGGATCGAGGGCGCGGCGGGCGACGCGGGCTTCCTGTCCGCCCGGTACGACCCGAACGGCACGCTCGGCCTCACCCCGGTCGAATGGTCCGCGGCGATGCGGCTGCTGGCCCGGGTCGTCGCGCTGAGCGTCGGGGGCAAGGCCGTATGAAGAGCGCAGTGGTCTCCGGCACGTCCGCCGGTATCGGAGCGGCGGTCGCCGAGGAGTTCCTGCGCCGCGGCTACTCGGTCGTCGGCCTGTCCCGCCGCGGCAATGCAGAACTCGCCGCACACGGCGAGTACCTGGACCTCCGTGCCGATCTGCGGGACGGGGACGCCGTACGGTCCGCTCTCGCCGGCCTCGGCGCGGAGGTCACCGCGGGGCTGTGCGCCGTCGTCCTCAACTCCGGTGCCTCACCGGCGCCGTCCCCGCTGGCGGAGGCGACCTGGGAGTCGGCCGCGGACGCCTACGCCTCGAACGTCGCCACCGCGCTGCACCTCGTGCAGGCCACGGTGCCGTTCCTGCGCGGCCGGGGCGGCGGTTCGCTGACCTTCATCGGGTCCAGCACCGCCAATGGCCGCGAGCCGTCCCGATGGCCGTACGCGGCGAGCAAGGCGGCCCTGACCTCGCTGATGCGGGCATGTTCCGTGGAGTTCGCGGACGACCGCGTCGTCGCCAACGAGGTGCGCCCCGGGCCGGTTGCCACCGCCATGACCGTCGGCGGCATGGGAGAGCGGGGGAACGCCGGTGAACGCTTCCTGGGCCTCCTGAACTCCGGATATCAAACCGACTGGCTGAAGCCCGCGAGCACCGTCGCTCGATGGGTTGTCGACCTCGCCGAATTCCCGGCGAACGGTCCCACGGGCCAGGTATTCAACTACAGCCGCAAGGTTGTCTGACCAAAAGCTTGCAAGCCGAAGGGCTGCAACTTCCCGGAAGATTCTCCCCTTTGGGCTTGCCGGAGGCTTTGCCTCCACATCGTCCGGCGAATTCCGTGTGCCGTTTTCCCTCGGCTTTCTCTCGGATTTCGCTCGGAATTAGACAGTCACAGCACTCCGGAAAGAACTCCGCCACCCCGACCAAGTGAGGTTACGCATGTCCGCATACCCCTCCGCCCCGCAGCTCGTCGACCTGTTCAACTGGGCCTCGCCCGGCATGGTGGTCACCGACGGCGAAGGCCGCGTGGTGCTGGCCAACAAGGCCGCCAAGCAGCTCCTCCCGGACGCCTCCGCGCCCGGTGCGGAGGTCGCCGCGGCCCTCGGCGTCGAGGACTACCAGGCTCTGCTGGCCTCGCGTTCCGTCGTCGAGAACCGCGAAGTCCCCTTCTCCCACGCCGACTTCCCGCAGGGCTACGCCAACCTGGGCTTCGGCGAGGCCGACGGGACCGTCTACGGCTTCTGGGCGCTGCGCCCCACGACGACCTACCCCACCCCCTCCCCCAAGCCGGCCCCGCAGGAGGCGACGACCGCTACGGCATGGATCGCCCGGGTCGACGCGCCCGACGCGGACTACACGCCCGTGACCGAGGACGCCGTTCCGCTGGTCAGGGCGTACTACGACCACTGCCCCGTCGCCATCCACCTGATCGAGGAGGACGGCACCGTCGCCCACGCCAACTGGAAGGACATCGCGATCGTCGGCGCGACCGAGGCCCCGGACAGCTACGTGGGCCACCACATCCGGCAGATCTACGCCGACAAGGAGATCGTCGAGGACTTCCTCGGCCGCTGGGACGACGACGCCCCGATCATCGACTTCCGTGCGGACTTCCTGAACAAGGGGGAGCGCGTGCCGGTCGTCATCTTCTCCACCGCCAACGTCGAGGGCGGAACGCTCAAGAACACCCGCTGCTTCGTCTTCCCCGACAACGAGCCGGGCCGGAAGCGCGACCGGGTGACCGCGCTCGACCTCGCCTTCTGACCTCGTCACCGGGGCGGCCGTGCCGGACACGGCCGCCCCGGCGGGTCCAACCGGCTTTCGACTTCCAGGAGTGGGCAGTGGCAGCGCAACCAGCGGTCCGGGGACGGTGGATCTCCGACTGGGACCCTGAGGACGAGGTGGCCTGGCGGGACGGCGGGAAGCGCGTCGCCCGACGCAACCTCGCCGTGTCGATCGCCTCCGAGCACGTCGGCTTCTCGGTGTGGAGCCTGTGGTCGGTCCTCGTTCTGTTCATGACTCCACAGATCGGTCTCGGCTTCGACCCCGGGCAGAAGTTCCTCCTCGTGATCATCCCGACCGTGGTGGGCGCGGCGTTGCGTCTGCCCTACAGCTACGCGGTGACGCGCTTCGGCGGCCGCAACTGGACGGTGTTCGCCACCGCGCTCCTGCTCATACCGGCCCTGCTCGCGCTGTACTTCGTGCAGCGCCCCGGCACCGATCTCTGGGTCTTTCTGGTGATCGGGGCGCTGACCGGCGTCGGAGGCGGCAACTTCGCCTCGTCCATGACCAACATCACGGCGTTCTTTCCGCTGCGTCACCAGGGCTGGGCGCTGGGTCTGAACGCGGGCGGCGGCAATGTCGGTGTCGCCGTGGTCCAGCTCCTCGGCCTGCTGGTCATCTCGGTGGCGGGCGACACCCACCCCGCGTACGTCGTGGCCGCCTATCTGCCGCTGATCGTCGTCATCAGCCTCCTCGCCTTCCTGCGGATGGACAACGTCGCCGGGGTGCGCACCGAGCGGGGCGCGCAACGGGAGGCCGCCGCCGACCGCGCCACATGGTGGATCTCCCTGCTCTACATTGGCACCTTCGGCTCCTTCATCGGGTACGCGTTCGCCTTCGGCCTGGTCCTGCAGTACGAATTCGGCTCCACGCCGCTGGAGGCCGTCTCGTTCACGTTCCTCGGGCCGCTGCTCGGTTCGTTCGCCCGTCCGCTCGGCGGCCTGCTCGCGGACCGGGTCGGCGGAGCGGTGGTCACCTTCTGGAACTTCCTCGCCATGGCGGCGGGCACCGTACTGCTCCTGATTGCCTCGGCGCGGCACTCCTTCGCCCTGTTCACCACCGGGTTCATCGCCCTCTTCGTCCTGAGCGGCCTGGGCAACGGCTCCACGTACAAGATGATCCCGGCCGTCTTCAACCACCGGGCGGAGCAGGCGATCCTGGCCGGCCACGACGCTCCCCCCGCCTTCGCCCGGGCGCGCCGCCTGTCGGGTGCGGTCATCGCCATCGCCGGGACCGTCGGGGCGCTCGGCGGCGCCGGCGTCAACGCGGCCTTCCGCCTCTCGTACCACTCCGGCACGGGTACCGGTGCCCCCGCGTTCTGCGCCTTCCTCGGCTACTACGCCCTGTGCATGGCCGTGACCTGGGCGGTCTTCCTGCGGCGCACTCCGCAGGCCGCGTCCGGCCCGGTCGCCGCGCGTCGGGAAGGCAGCCATGTCTGAGCACGGTCACCCTGCGGGGGAGGTGGCGACCCACTGCCCGTACTGCGCCCTGCAGTGCGCCACCCTGCTGCGCCGGGACGGGGACGGGGCACCGGAGGTCAGGCCGCACCCCGACTTCCCCGTCAACCAGGGCAGCCTGTGCCAGAAGGGCTGGACGGCGCCCGAGCTCCTGAACGTCACCGACCGGCTGCGCCACCCCTGGGTGCGCGACGGGAAGGCGGAGCCCCGGCCCGCGAGCTGGGACGAGGCCCTCGACCGGGTCGCGGCGACGCTGCGCGCGCTGCGCACGGCCCACGGGCCGGACGCGGTGGCCGTACTGGGCGGCGGGGGCCTCACCAACGAAAAGGCCTACCTGCTCGGGAAGTTCGCCCGGGTGGCCCTCGGGACCAGCCGGATCGACTACAACGGGCGGTTTTGCATGTCCTCCGCGGCGGCCGCCTCCATCGGCGCCTTCGGCGTGGACCGCGGTCTGCCCTTCCCGGTGACCGACCTCGGGCAGGCGGACGTGGTCCTGCTCGCCGGGGCGAACCCGGCGGAGACCATGCCGCCGCTCATGCGCCACCTGGAACGGCCCGAGCTGATCGTGGTGGACCCCCGGCGCACGCCGACGGCCCGGCGCGCCGCCGTCCATCTCCAGCCCGCCCCCGGCACCGATCTCCCGCTCGCCCTCGGCCTGTTGCACCTCGCGGTCACCGAGGGGCACGCGGACCTGGCGTACATCGGCGCGCGCACCACCGGTTTCGCCGCGGCCCGGGAGATCGCCGCGGCCTGGACGCCCGAGCGGGTGGCCGAGGTCACGGGGGTGCCCGAGGCCACGCTGCGGCAGGCGGTCCGTCTGCTCGCCGGGGCGCGCCGCGGCTACGTCCTGACCGGGCGCGGCTCCGAACAGCACCGCGACGGCACCGACACCGTCTCGGCGTTCATCAACCTCGCCCTCGCCCTGGGGCTGCCCGGCACGGAGGGCAGCGGTTTCGGCTGCCTGACCGGGCAGGGCAACGGGCAGGGCGGACGCGAGATGGGGCAGAAGGCCGACCAGCTGCCCGGCTACCGTTCGATCACGGACCCGCGGGCGCGTCGCCACCTGGCCTCGGTGTGGCGCACCGAGGCCGAGCGGCTTCCGGGCCCGGGGCCGAGCGCCTACGAACTGCTCGACTCGATCGGCACCGCCGACGGGCCGCGCGCGCTCCTGGTCTTCGGCACCAACCCGGTCGTCTCCGCGCCGAACGCGGCGCACATCGGCGCCCGCCTGGCCGCCCTCGACCTGCTCGTGGTCGCGGACTTCGTGCCGTCCGAGACGGCCCAACTCGCCGATGTGGTCCTGCCGGTGACCCAGTGGGCCGAGGAGGAGGGCACCCTGACCGGCCTGGACGGACGGGTGCTGCGCCGCCGCCGGCTGCTCGACCCGCCGAGCGGCGTACGCAGCGATCTGGACGTCCTGCACGGCCTGGCCGTACGCCTCGACGCCCCCGGCGGGGACTACCCGCGCGCGCCCCGCGCGGTCTTCGACGAGCTGCGCCGCGCTTCCCAGGGAGGAACCGCCGACTACGCGGGCATCAGCTACGACCGTCTCGATGCCGGTCAGACCCTGCACTGGCCCTGCCCCGAGGACGGGCACCCCGGCACGCCCCGGATGTTCCTCGACGGCTTCGGGCACCCGGACGGCAGGGCGCGGTTCACCCCGGTCGTCGCCGGGCCGCCGGGCGAGGAGCCGAGCCCCGGCTATCCGCTGCGGGCCACCACCGGCCGGGTTCTCGCGCACTATCAGTCGGGGGCGCAGACGCGGCGGGTGCGCCCGCTGCGCGACGCCGCGCCGGAGCCGTTCGTCGAGCTGCACCCCGACACCGCGGCCCGCCTCGGCGTGCGCGACGGGGAGACCGCCCGGGTCACCTCACCGCGCGGCAGCATGCTGGCCCGCGCCCGCCTGGTGGCCGACCTGCGCCCGGACACGGTGTTCGCGCCCTTCCACTACGCCGGGGACGGCCGGGCCAACCTGCTGACCGGCGCCGCCCTCGACCCGCGCAGCGGCATGCCCGAGTTCAAGCTCAGCGCCGTCCGCGTGGAGCCCTGCGCGGGCGCGGACGAGCGGCCGGCGGCGGCCCCGCGCACGGAGGCCCCGGTGTGTCTGTGCAACAACGTGTCGCGGCGGCAGCTGGAGGAGGCGTGGCACGCGGGGGCGCGCGACGTCGCGGGCCTCGCCGCCGCCACGCGGGCCACCACCGGATGCGGCGGGTGCGTGCTGGACGTGCGGGACATCATCGGGCAGCTCGACGGGTCCGCGCCGCCGCCGGAGCCGGCCGTGTCCCCCGCGGTCCCGTTCCCCGGCCCCGCGGAGGGCCCCGGCACCCTGGTCGTGATCGGTCACGGCATGGTCGGCCAGCGGCTGCTCGCGACGCTGCGCTCGCGCGACCGGACGGGCCGGTGGCGCGTGGTCGTCCTGGCCGAGGAGGGCCGTCCTGCCTACGACCGGGTCTCCCTCTCGTCCTATCTGGACGGCAAGAGCGCCGAGGACCTCAGCCTGGTGGACGCCGATCTGCTCGCCGACCCCCTGGTCGAGCTGCGTCCGGGGTGTCCCGCCGTCGCCGTGGATCCCGCGGCACGCACGGTGCGCACCGCGGCCGGCGACGTGCTCGGCTACGACGCGCTGGTCCTCGCGACCGGCTCGCGCCCCTTCGTCCCGCCGGTGCCGGGCCGGGACAGCGCCGGCTGCTTCGTCTACCGGACCTTCGAGGACCTCGACGCGATCCGCGCCGCGGCGGGCGAGGACCGGCCGTGCGTGGTGATCGGCGGCGGTGTCCTCGGCCTGGAGGCCGCGAGCGCGCTCCAGGGCCTCGGCATGCGCCCGCATGTCGTGGAGCGCGCGCCGCGCGTCCTGGCGGCGCAGCTCGACGAGGCCGAAAGCCGGGACATGGCCCGGCAGTTGACCGATGTGGGGCTGCGCCTGCACTGCGGGACCGGCGTCACGCGCATCACGGCCGGTCCGGACGGCGGGGTGCGGTCCGTCGCGCTCGACGACGGAAGCGTCCTGGAGGCGGACCTGGTCGTGTTCTCGGCGGGCATCGTCCCGGCGGACGACCTCGCGGGGCAGGCCGGCCTCGCGCGGGGCGAGCG
Source organism: Streptomyces sioyaensis (assembly GCF_004122735.1). Taxonomy (GTDB): domain Bacteria; phylum Actinomycetota; class Actinomycetes; order Streptomycetales; family Streptomycetaceae; genus Streptomyces; species Streptomyces sioyaensis. The sequence goes on from NZ_SDIF01000036.1 coordinate 57,051, forward strand.
CGGCGGTTTCCTGGTCGACCGGCACTGCCGCACCGCCGATCCCCGGATCTGGGCGGTCGGCGAGTGCGCGGCGGTCGCGGGGCGCTGCTACGGAGTCGTCGCGCCCGGCTACCGGATGGCCGACATGGTGGCCCGGCACCTCCTGGGTGAACCGGCCCCCGCATTCACCGCGCCCGACGTACCGACCCGATTGAAGCTCGTCGGGGCCGCCGGGGCCGCGATGGCGTGATCGGACCACCGCGTTCACCGACCTCGCCGACCCACCACCCGACGCAGCGGACACCTGCACGCCCACGCACTCACGGAGCCGGACACCCATGACAGTTCAGCAGGCCACACCATGCGAGCGGCCCGTCGCCGACCGTTTCGACTACCACGACCCCCTGTTCCAGGCCGACCCCTGGCAGGTGTACCAGGCGATGCGGGAGGCCGGGCCGGTCCACTTCTCCGAAGCGGCGAACTGCTACGTCGTCGTCGGCCACGACGCGGTCAAGGAGGGGCTGTCCCACGACGCCGTGGTCGCGGACTTCCCGCTGCGCACCAGCCGCCGCACCTTCGGCCGGAACCTCCTCGACCTCGACGGCGCGGCGCACCGGGCCTTCCGCAAGCACATCGCCCCTCTGCTGGGCGCACGGGCCGTGCGCTCCTACCTCCCCACGGCGATCGTGCCGATCGTCGAGGAGACCGTCGCGGCCCTGGAGCCCGGTGTGGCGACGCCCGTCGTGGAGCAGATCTCGGCGGTGGTGCCCTACCGGCTGATGTGCGGCCTGATGGGGCTGCCCGCGTCCGACGCGCGATGGCTGTACGAGCAGATGCGGCCCATCGCCCGGACCCTGGACTACCCGCCCGACACCTCGGCGGACGTGCAGCAGGCCAAGGCCGTGGTCGAGGCGTATCTGCGCGGCCTCGTCTCCCAGGACGCGATCCCCCGCGACACGATGACCGGCCGCATCCTCGACGCCATGCGGGACAGTCCGGACCCGTTCGACGTCGCCGATGTCCTGGCGACGCTGCTGCTCGTGCTGCTCGCGGGGACCGAGACCAGCATCGCCGGCATCACCAACACGTTGCACGGTCTCGCCGTGCAGCCGGGCGCCCTGGAGCAGTGCCGTACCAAGGACGACGCGGTGCGCGTCGTCCGCGAGGTGCTGCGCCTGCACCCGCCCGTCCACTCCGTCCTGCGCTTCGCCGAGCGGGACTTCTCCCTGGGCGGTACGCACATCCAGCGGCGGTATCCGCTCCTCTTCTCCCTGGCGAGCGCGAACCGGGACGCCACGGTCTTCGGCCACCCCGACGCCTTCGACCCGGACCGCCGGGAACGCAGCTCGCTGGCCTTCGCCACCGGGCCGCACGCCTGTCCGGGGATGAACCTCGCCGAGACGGAGTTCGCCGAGATCTGTGTGCACCTGGCCCGCCGGTTCACCTCGCTCACGGTCGTTCCCGGCAGCGACACGGAGCACGGCCACTCCTTCCGCCACGCCCCCGACCTGTCCCTCGTCCTCTCCTGAGCCCTGCTCCGGCAGGACTCCGAGCCCACTACTGACGCGCACCAACGCACCAGGAGACACACCATGACCGACGCCGTCCTCGCCCGACTGACCGACTGGATCAAGGACAAGAACCCCGAGGCGCAGGAGATACCCGAGGACCTGGACATCGTGGAGACCCGGACGGTCACCTCCCTCCAGTTCGTGGAGTTCCTGCTGTACATCGAGGAGTTGCGGGGCTCCGCCATCCCCTCCGAGGAGATGGACATCGACTCCTTCCGCACCCTGCGCTCCATCGTCGACCGCCACTTCGCCCCGACCCTCACGGCAGGAGAGTGACCATGCCCCCTTCCCCCTCC
>NZ_SDIF01000037.1 GCF_004122735.1 Streptomyces sioyaensis
CGCGGGGTGGGGGTGCCGGGGCCGGTGGCCCCCGATCTCAGCTTTTACACGGGCTGAGCTGGGATTCATCACATCAGGCGAATATCTGGCCCAAGCTTGCGGTCGGCAACGCGCGGTTGCCACGCTGTTGCTGACTGTCAAGCTGTTGGGAGGGGCATGTGCCTTTCGGTGAGCAGCCCGCGTACCTCCGCGTCGCCGGCGACCTGCGCCAGAAAATCGTCGACGGCCTACTGCCGCCGCACACCCGCCTCCCTTCCCAGGCGCGCATCCGCGAGGAGTACGGCGTCTCGGACACCGTCGCGCTGGAGGCCCGGAAGGTCCTGATGGCGGAGGGGCTGGTCGAGGGCCGTTCGGGGTCGGGCACCTATGTGCGGGAGCAGCCCGTGCCGCGCCGCATCGCCCGCGTCGGCTTCCACTCCTCGGGCGGCTGCACGCCGTTCCGGCAGGAGCAGACGGACGAACGGGTGCGGGGCACCTGGGAGTCCAGCAGCGAGCAGGAGGCGGCCGGCCCGGCGGTCGCGGCCCGGCTGCGGATCGCGCAGGGCGCCAAGGTGATGCGGACGCGCTACGTCTTCCGGGCCGAGGGGGAGCCGGCGATGCTCTCGACCTCCTGGGAGCCCCTGGAGGTGACCGGGCGGACGCCGGTGATGCTGCCGGAGGAGGGGCCGCTGGCGGGGCGCGGAGTGGTCGAGCGGATGGCGGCCATCGACGTGGTGGTGGACAACGTCGTCGAGGAGGTCGGGGCCCGGCCCGCGCTGGCGGAGGAGGCCATGACGCTCGGCGGGGTGCCGGGGCATGCGGTGCTGGTCGTCTCGCGGACGTACTTCGCGGGCGGCCGGCCGGTCGAGACGGCCGATGTCGTGACCCTCGCCGACCGGCACCGGGTCACCTACCACCTGCCGGTGAAGTAGCCGCAGAAGCCCTCCTGATCGGCCCGGCGCGCCCCTGTGCGCGTGCGCGAGACGTCCTGTGCCCGGTTCTGGTTCTCGGCCGCGCGTCCGTTTTGCACCGATTGGTGGGGAAAATTTGGCCGAAACCTTGTGTTGGATAACTCACAGACCCTCAACTGAGCGGCTGTTTTGGGCAGCTGTGGGAACCCGGTGTCTCGATTCGCTCTTACGATGGCGAAGTTTGTGCACGGCACGGGGGAAGACCAGGAGACCAAGCACGTGAGCACGACGAAGACACCGAGCGCGGAGCAGGGCTCGCACTCGAATTACCGTCGGTCCCTCGGGACCATTGCCCTGACCGCCACTGGTCTCGGGTCCATCATCGGCTCCGGCTGGCTCTTCGGAGCCGAACGGGCCGCCGCCATCGCCGGACCGGCCGCGATCGTCGCCTGGATCATCGGCGCGCTCGTTGCGCTCACCATCGCGCTCACCTACAGCGAGCTGGGCGCGATGTTCCCGAAGGCCGGCGGCATGGTCCGCTACGGCCAGTACTCCCACGGCTCGCTCGCCGGCTACCTCGCGGCCTGGGCGAACTGGATCGCGATCGTCTCGGTCATCCCGGGAGAGGCCACCGCCTCGGTCCAGTACATGAGTTCCTGGGACTTCGCCTGGACGCACGCGCTCTACGACGGCACGGAGCTGACCGGCACCGGAGTCGGGCTGGCCAGCATCCTGCTGATCTTCTACTTCTTCCTCAACTGGTTCGCGATCTCGCTGTTCGCGAAGACCAACACCGCGATCACGGTCTTCAAGGTCGTCGTCCCGGCGCTGACCGCGACCGCGCTGATGCTGGCGCACTTCGACACCGGCAACATCGTCCACCACGGCGGCTTCACGCCCAACGGCTGGAGCTCGGTCTTCACCGCCGTCGCCGTCTCCGGCATCGTCTGGGCCTACAACGGCTTCCAGTCCCCGCTGAACCTCGCCGGTGAGGCCCGTAACCCCGGCAAGTCGCTGCCGAAGGCCGTCGTCTGGTCGATCCTGATCGCGCTGGTCATCTATGTCGCGCTGCAGGTCGCGTTCCTGATGGCGGTGCCCGGGGACAAGCTGACCGCCGGCGGCGGCTGGGCCTCGCTCGGCTTCAACTCGCCGCTCGCCGACCTCGCGGTGGCCTGGGGCCTGAACTGGCTGGCGCTGCTGCTGTACGCGGACGCCTTCGTCTCGCCGTCCGGTACCGGCATGATCTACGCGGCCACCACCTCGCGCATGATCCACGGTGTGCAGGAGAACGGTCATCTGCCCGGCGTCTTCGGCAAGGTGGACAAGAAGACCGGTGTGCCGCGCCCGGCGCTGCTGCTCAACCTCGTGATCGCCTTCCTGTTCCTCGCGGTCTTCCGCGGCTGGGGCTCGCTCGCCGAGATCGTCTCGGTCGCCACGGTCATCTCGTACATCACCGGGCCGGTCGCGGTGATGTCGCTGCGCCGCATCTCGCCGGACCTCAAGCGTCCGGTCAAGCTGCGGGCCATGCCGCTGGTCGCGCCGATCGCCATGATCTTCGGCTCGCTGGTGCTGTACTGGGGCCGCTGGCCGCTGACCGGCAAGGTCATCCTGATCATGGCCGTCGGACTGCCGGTCTGGGCCTGGTACGAGATCGGCAAGCCGCTGACCCAGGGCCGCAAGCCGTGGGCCGAGCTGCGCCCGCACCTCAAGGCCGGTGCCTGGATGGTGGCGTATCTGCTGGTCATGGCCGCGGTGTCGTACATGGGCGGCAAGGACTTCGGTGGCAAGGGCTATCTGCCGGAGGGCTGGGACATCCTCCTGGTCGCCGTGATCGGTCTCGCCTTCTACTACTGGGGCGTGCGCAGCTCCTGGCGTAACCCGTCGCTGGTCACGGTCGAGGCCGAGCTCCGCGCCGAGGAGGAGGCCGCGGCGGCGGAGGCCGCCGAGACCGAAGGCGCCAAGGCGTCCGTCGGGGCCTGAGCCCGCCCGGCGCCGTCCGCGCCGTCGCACTCCGCCCGCCCGAGCGCATCGGGCCTCCACCGGCCACTCGCGGGCCGTCTCCGGTTCACCGGAGGCCCGCGGGTGGCCGGTTCGGTATCTCTTTGTGTAAATCCATATCCGGTGAGTGAAGGTCGGGCGTAGGCTCGGGCATATGCGGATTGCGATTTCGGCATCAGCGGACCAGCGGCGCGCAAGGACGCGTCACGCGGCGGATGGAGGGGCGCAATGACCGAGGGTGGAGCCGTGCTCCCCTGGCTCGTCATCCGCCAGGACGAAGGCGGCAACCGCTATCGCGTGGGCCGATATGCCACCCGAGCGGAGGCGGAGCGGGTGGCCGACCGGCTCGGAACCCGCGGTCACCAGCAGCTTTACGTGGTCGAGAAGGCCGATCGGGCGACGACCTGAGGGGCCGCGAGCGGCAAGCGGGACGAGGGCGGGGGACGTAGGCTGCCGCGCATGACGACCGTGCGCGTAGTGGTGGGCGGAGCGGTGTGCGAGCGCGGGCGGCTGCTGGCCGCACGGCGCAGCGCGCCGCCCGCGCTGGCCGGCCGCTGGGAGCTGCCCGGCGGCAAGGTGGAGGACGACGAGACCCCCGAGCGGGCGCTGGAGCGCGAGCTGCGCGAGGAGCTGGGGGTCGAGGCGGCGGCCCTGGACCGGATCCCGGGCGAATGGGTGCTGCGGCCGGGCTACGTCCTGCAGGTGTGGACGGCCCGGCTGGTGTCCGGCGTGCCGCAGCCCCTGGAGGACCATGACGAGCTGCGCTGGCTGCGGCCCGGCGAGGAGAGCCAGGTCGACTGGCTGGACCAGGACCGCCCGGCGGTCGCCGAGGTGATGCGCAGGCTGGCGGCGAAGAACGGGGTGCCGCCCGCGGCCGGCGCCTCGCCGGTACGGCCGTAGCGGCCCACTCGCGGCCCGCCGGCGGCCCGTCTCCGGGCCGCAGTCGCCCGGCTCCGCCCACCCGGCCCGGGACCGCCAGGACCGCGCCGCGCGTACCCCTCGCGCACCCCTCGCGCCCCTCGCACCCCGGTCGCTCCCGCGCACCTCGTCGCCCCTCCTGGCCGTCCGGCCGTACGGCGCGCCGATATGTTTCATTTGTGCCACAGTGCACCACCGCATGCGGTACTTCGCGTTGGATACCGGGTATGTCCTGAATGACCCCTTCAATACGTGCCATGCGAGGGGGGAGTCATCGGGCTGGGATGTGATCGGCGTGAGCGACAGCGCAGCGGCAGGAGTCCCGGAGCCGGTCTCCGGCAACGCCCGCAGGCGCCCCAAGGCCACCGGTTCCCCCTCTGCCGAATGGAGTTTCCCCGCCGACCCCGGTGCCGTGCGCACCGCCCGCACCGTGGTCCGCCGGATGCTGGACGACTGGGGTTTGAACGGCGCCGCCGACGTGGCCGTACTACTCGTGAGCGAGCTCGTCACCAACTCCCTGCGCCACGCGAGCGGGCCGATCGGGGTCCGCATGGTGCTGCTGAGTACCGGCGGGCTGCTCGTCGAGGTCTCCGATCCGCTGCCCGATCCGCCGCGGGAGCGGGACGCCGCGCCCGACGACGAGGGGGGACGCGGACTGCAGCTGGTCGCGTGCAGTTCGCGGCGCTGGGGGACCCGGCGTGGAAAGAGTGGCAAGACTGTGTGGTTCGAGCTGTCTGTGGCTGGTTAGGAGACAGATGAAGTCCTGATCGTTGCCATTTCATCGACATTCTGTCGATGGCCTGCGATCGAGACTGTGCTGTGATCGTGAAGACCGTGTTCCGGATTGCCGAGGTGCTGGATACTCAGGCTGGTCCGGTCCGGGCACGATGAGCTGGAGGGGACGGGGCTCGTGAGCGAGATGTCATCTGGCGGGGCAGAACCCGCACAGGGCGATGGTCAGGGTGGTGCGGACTGCCCCGGGGACCCAGGTGGCCGCCCACGGGCGGGCGAGCTGGTGGGCCCGCCCGTGTGGCAGAGCAGCCGGCCCGGATCGATCTATGACTACATCCGCGTGGCCTCGTTCTCGCTCGGTCCCGACGGCCGGATCGAGCAGTGGAGCGAGCGGGCCGCGCAGATGCTCGGCATCCCCGCCCGCTACGCCCTCGGCAAGGACCCCGTCGAGGCGTTCGTGCCCGGTGAGTTGCGCGACACCGGCCGCCGCAAGGTGTCCGAGATACTCGACGGCCGGGAGTGGACCGGCCTGGTGCCCTACCGCAGGGAAGAGGGCGGCGCGACCGACGGGCTCGCCGAGATCTATGTGATGCCCTCGCGCAACGAGGAGGGTGAGCGCGCCGCGGTCTGTCTCGTCGTCGACGTCCGGGCGCTGCGCGGCATCGAGACCGATCTCGCCGCTTCGCAGGCCGTTTTCGGTCAATCTCCCATGGGATTCACCCTGTTCGGCACGGACCTGAAGCTGCTGCGGGTCAACGAACGGTTCGCCACCGTCTTCGGCGGCCCGGCGAGCAAGTACCGCGGCTGCGGGCCGCACGACTTCCTGCCGCGCAACGAGGCCGAGCGGATGACCGCCGCGCTGCGTCGCGTGCTGGACACCGGCGAGCCGGTCGCCGAGATGCAACTGGTCGGCCTGGGCTCGGCCGAGGGCGACCGGCGCCGCTGGTCGGTCTCGCTCTACCGGCTGCACGGCGCCAGCGGCCGGCCGATCGGCGTCGCGGCGCTGGCCGCGGATGTGACCGGCCGGCGCCGGGCCGAGCGCGAGGCCGCCAACGCCCGCCGCAACCTCGCCCTGCTCAACGAAGCCGGCGCCCGGATAGGCAACTCCCTGGATCTGGAGACCACCGCCCGCACCCTCCTGGACGTCGCCGTACCGCAGTTCTGCGATCTGGCCTCGGTGGACCTCTACCAGGGGCTGCTCGCCGGCGACGAGGCCCCGCCCGGCATGAGCGACGGCAGCGCGGAGCTGCGCCGGGTCGCCTTCGCCAGCGCCGTCTCGGACGTCCGGCTCGCCACCGCCCCCGCCGTCCCCGGCGACGCGCCGGGCCCGGTCGCGGTCGGTGCCGTCCACCGCTACCCCTTCAACTCCCCCTGCGCGAGCGCCCTGCGGACCGGCCATGCGCAGATCATCCCCGGCCGGGAGAGCGATGACGGGGGGCCGGAGTTCGGCGCGGTGGTGCAGTCCACCCTCGCCGTCCCGATGGTCGCCCGGGACACCGTCGTCGGACTGGTGCAGTTCTCCCGTACCAAGGGCAGCGAGCCGTTCGGCGAGCGCGACACGGCGCTGGCCGTGGAGCTGGCCGCGCGTGCCGCCGTCTGTATCGACAACGCCCGCCTCTACCGCCGCGAGCACGAGCGCGCGCTGATCTTGCAGCGCAGCCTGCTGCCGCCCGGCGACCCCGAGGCGGCCGGTCTGGACATCGCCTGCCGCTATCTGCCCGGCACCACCGCCACCGAGGTCGGCGGCGACTGGTTCGACGTCATCGAACTCCCGGGCCACCGGACCGCGTTGGTGGTCGGCGACGTGATGGGCCGCGGACTGCGCGCCGCGGTCGCCATGGGGGAACTGCGCACCGCCGTACGGACCCTGGCGCTGCTGGACCTGGAGCCCGCCGAGGTGCTCTCCGCGCTGGACGAGATCGCCCGCGGGCTCGGCGGCAGCGGCGACGACCGGCCCACCGGGCGGAGCGCCCGCGGCCGGTCCGGCTCCCCGGAGGGCGCCGAGCAGGGGCGCTCGGCCCGGACCGCCGATCTCTCCGAGGTCTACCTCGCCACCTGCGTCTACGCCGTCTACGACCCGATCACCCGGCGCTGTACGTTCGCCAACGCCGGACATCTGCCGCCGGTGCTGGTCGAGGACGGCGAGGACGCGTTGCTGCTCGACGTACCGCCGGGGATGCCGCTCGGCGTCGGCGGCGAGCCGTTCGAGGAGATCGAGGTCGACCTGCCGGACGGTGCGCTGCTGGCGCTCTACACCGACGGCCTGGTGGAGTCCCGCGACCATCCGCTGGACGAGGGGCTGCAGGCGTTCCGCAGGGCCCTCTCGGGCGCCGACCGCCCGCTGGAGGACGCCTGCGACCACGTGCTGAGCGCCATGAACACCTCGCACGGCGAGGACGACATCGCCCTGCTGATGGCACGGGTGCAGGGGCTGCCCAAGGACGCGGTGGGCGACTGGAGCCTGGCGCCGGAGGCCCGTTCGGTGGCCCGCGCCCGGGAGCTGGCCCGCGACCAGCTCACGGACTGGGGCCTGCAGGGCCTGGTCGACACCACCGAGCTGCTGGTCAGCGAGCTGGTGACCAATGCGCTGCGGCACGGCCACGGCGAGATCCGGCTGCGGCTGCTGCTGGACCGCACGCTGGTCTGCGAGGTCTGGGACGCCGATCTCGCCCAGCCGCGCCGGCGCCGCGCCCGGGACACCGACGAGGGCGGCCGCGGGCTGCAACTGGTCGGGCTGCTCAGCGAGGGCTGGGGCAGCCGCCGTACCCCGCGCGGCAAGACCGTGTGGTTCGAACTCGCCCTGCCGGACGGGGAGTCGCCGGCGATGGACCCGTCGGAAGCGCTGCTGAGCCTGTTCTGAGCGGGCGGGCGGGACCGGGGGCGGCGCCCGGGGTCCCGCCCCGCCCGGTCATTCGCCGCGGCGCCGGATCTTGTTGCCGAGCCACACCAGCGGGTCGTACTTGCGGTCCGCGGCGCGCTCCTTGAGCGGGATCAGCGCATTGTCGGTGATCTTGATGTGCTCGGGGCAGACCTCGGTGCAGCACTTGGTGATGTTGCAGTAGCCCAGCCCGTGCTCGTCCTGTGCGGTCGCCTTGCGGTCGATACCGGAGTCCGGCGCCGCGTCCAGCGGATGCATGTCGAGCTCGGCGATCCGCATCAGGAAACGCGGACCGGCGAAGGCGGCCTTGTTCTCCTCGTGGTCGCGCACCACGTGGCAGGTGTCCTGGCACAGGAAGCACTCGATGCACTTGCGGAACTCCTGGGACCGCCCCACGTCCTCCTGCTGCATGCGGTACTCGCCGGGGGCCAGCTCCGCGGGCGGGACGAACGCCGGGATCTCCCGGGCCTTGGCGTAGTTGAACGACACGTCGGTGACCAGATCGCGGACGACCGGGAAGGCCCGCATCGGCGTGATCGTGATCGTCTCCGTACGGTCGAACACCGACATCCGGGTCATGCACATCAGCCGCGGCCGCCCGTTGATCTCCGCGCTGCACGAACCGCACTTGCCCGCCTTGCAGTTCCAGCGCACGGCGAGATCGGGGGCCTGGGTCGCCTGGAGGCGGTGGACGATGTCGAGCACCACCTCGCCCTCGTGCACCTCGACCGTGAAGTCCGCCAGGTCACCGGCGTGCTCATCGCCCCGCCACACCCGGAAGTGCGCCTGGTAGACGCCGGACCGCTGCTCTTCCTGCGACACGCTCACCGGCTCAGCTCCTCGTCCGTCAGATACTTCGCCAGCTCGTCCTTCTCGAACAGTTCCAGCAGATCGCGGCGGATCGGCGGGGTCTCGCGGCGGGAGAGCCGGATCTGGCCCAGCGCCGGGTCGGCCGTCCGGGCCTCGCCCTGGGGATGGGCGACCTCGCAGACCAGATTGATGTTGCGCCAGCCGCGGTCCATCGCCGGATGGTCGTCGCGGGTGTGCCCGCCGCGGCTCTCCTCGCGCTCCAGTGCCGCCCGCGCCACACACTCGCTGACCAGCAGCATGTTCCGCAGATCGAGGGAGAGGTGCCAGCCCGGGTTGTACTGCCGGTGCCCCTCGACGCCGGCCCGCCGGGCCCGCACCCGCAGCTCGGCCAGCCGCTTGAGCGCCTCGAACATCTCGCTCTCCTTGCGGATGATGCCGACCAGGTCGTTCATCGCCTGCTGGAGCTCCTGGTGCAGGGTGTACGGGTTCTCCGCCGGGCCCGTCTCGTGGCCGGCGTCCTGCCCGGCGTCCTCGGCGCTGAAGGGGCGCAGCGCCTCCGCCTCCGCCGCGTCGATCTGCACCGGGTCGACCGCCGGCCGCCGGTCCAGCGACGCCGCGTACTCGGCCGCGTGCAGCCCCGCCCGGCGCCCGAAGACCAGCAGGTCGGACAGCGAGTTGCCGCCGAGGCGGTTGGAGCCGTGCATGCCGCCGGCCACCTCACCGGCCGCGAACAGCCCCGGGACGCCGGTCGCCGCCGCGGTGTCCGGGTCGACCTCCACCCCGCCCATCACGTAGTGGCAGGTCGGGCCGACCTCCATCGGCTCGGCGGTGATGTCCACGTCCGCCAGCTCTTTGAACTGGTGGTGCATCGAGGGCAGCCGGCGGGTGATCACCTCGGCCGGCATCCGGGTCGAGACATCCAGATAGACGCCGCCGTGCGGCGAGCCGCGGCCCGCTTTGACCTCGGCGTTGATGGCGCGGGCGACCTCGTCGCGGGGGAGGAGTTCGGGTGGGCGGCGATGGCGTTCCGGATCCTCGTACCAGCCGTCGCCCTCCTCCTCGGTCTCCGCGTACTTCTCCTTGAAGACGTCCGGGATGTAGTCGAACATGAAGCGCTTGCCGTCGCTGTTGCGCAGTACCCCGCCGTCGCCGCGGACGGACTCGGTGACGAGGATCCCCTTGACGGACGGCGGCCAGACCATGCCGGTGGGATGGAACTGCACGAACTCCATGTTGATCAGCGGCGCCCCGGCCAGCAGCGCCAGCGCGTGGCCGTCACCGGTGTACTCCCAGGAGTTCGAGGTCACCTTGAAGGACTTGCCGATGCCGCCGGTGGCCAGCACCACCGCCGGGGCCTCCAGCACGAAGAAGCGGCCGGACTCCCGCTCGTAACAGAACGCGCCGGAGACCCGGTCACCGTCCTTGAGCACGCGGGTGACCGTGCACTCCTGGAAGACCTTCAGGCGGGCGTCGTACGCGCCCAGCTCCCCCTCGTCCTCCTGCTGGAGCGCGACGATCTTCTGCTGGAGGGTGCGGATCAGCTCCAGGCCCGTACGGTCGCCGACATGCGCCAGGCGCGGGTACTCGTGGCCGCCGAAGTTCCGCTGGGAGATCCGGCCGTCCGCGGTGCGGTCGAAGAGCGCGCCCCAGGTCTCCAGCTCCCACACCCGGTCCGGGGCCTCACGGGCGTGCAGTTCGGCCATCCGCCAGTGGTTGAGGAACTTGCCGCCGCGCATGGTGTCCCGGAAGTGGACCTGCCAGTTGTCGTGCTCGTTGGCATTTCCCATGCTGGCCGCGATACCGCCCTCGGCCATCACCGTATGGGCCTTGCCGAACAGGGACTTGCAGATCACGGCGGTGCGCATACCGGCCTCGCGGGCCTCGATGGCGGCGCGCAGTCCGGCGCCGCCCGCGCCCACCACGACCACGTCCCATGCCTGCCGGTCCACATGCGCCATCAGAAGGCACACCTTTCCTTAGAGAACTGTCGTAGGAGTTGTTGTTGCGGGAGGGAGAGGGACAGGGGCTGTCGTCAGAAGAAGCGCGGGTCGGGGAAGGCGCCGCTGGCCAGCAGGAAGACGTAGAAGTCCGCGACGGCCACGCTGACCAGCGAGGACCACGCGAGCAGCATGTGCCGCTCGTTGAGCTTGCCGATCCAGCCCCACAGCCGGTAGCGCACCGGGTGCTTGGAGAAGTGCTTCAGCCGGCCGCCGACGATGTGCCGGCAGGAGTGGCAGGAGACGGTGTACGCCCAGATCAGCACGATGTTGACGAGGAAGATCAGGGTGCCCAGGCCCATGTGCCCCCAGGCGTAGTGCTCGTCGCGGAAGGTCAGCGCCGTGTCGTAGGTCAGCACGCCGGCCACCAGCACCGCGAAGTAGAAGAAGTAGCGGTGGATGTTCTGCAGGATCAGCGGGAAGCGGGTCTCGCCGGTGTACTTCTTGTGCGGCTCGGCGACCGCGCAGGCCGGCGGCGAGGCCCAGAAGCCGCGGTAGTAGGCCTTGCGGTAGTAGTAGCAGGTCAGCCGGAAGCCCAGCGGGAAGATCAGGATGAGCAGCGCGGGGGACAGGCCCCACCAGCTGCCGAAGATCTCCCAGTTGGGGCCGCCGCGCATGGTGTGGCAGTTCTCCGCCAGACACGGCGAGTAGAACGGCGAGACGTAGGGCGCGTGGTAGTAGTCGGCGTTCGCGAACGCCCGCCAGGTCGAGTAGACGATGAACGCGAGCAGCCCGGCGGCGGTGCAGGCCGGGGCCAGCCACCAGCGGTCGGTGCGCAGATGGCGGGCGGGGATGGCGGCGCGCGAGGCGGTGTGCACGCCGGTTGCGCCGGTGTGCGAGGAGGGTTCGGTGCCAGTGGCCAACGTCGGTCTCCGTGACGGGCGCTCCGGCCGGAAGGCTTCCACCGGGGCGGCAACGGGGTAGGGGCTGAGTGGGGCGAAGCCACCCCCTAGGGGGCCTCCACCAGGGGATTTCCCCTAGGGCGCGTGGCCGTTCCTGGAGCCGAGGCCCTCGTCCTGGGCGTCGGTCCACAACGCGGAGTCGTAGGGGGCGTCGGAGATCGTCACCATCTCGACGGTGGCCGCACCCGGACGCGGCGGCCGGCCGGTCGCCGCGCTCTGCTTGAGCAGGCCGAGGCTCTCGCGCAGATGGTCCGTGTCGCTGCGGACCCGGCGGATGTCCAGGCAGGTGCCGAGTTGCGCCTCCAGCTTCCCCACCGTGCGGGCGAGGTCGTCCAGGCTGCGTTCAACCGCCGTCAGATCATCCTTAAGGGACATATCACGTGCCCTCACTTCTGAAGGTGTGGTGGGCGATCTCATGCGCCCGAGAGTGTCGCGCGTCACAGTAGGCGTTGGGAAGGGGGTGAGCGTGATTACGACTCGAACCGGTGCGTTTCGGCAACGATGCATCCCGACACACCTCGAACGGTGATGCGAAACCGGGCGCGCCGCGGGCCCCTGGGCCGTGCGACCGGGTGGCCCCGGGACCCGCCGGGGGCCCGGGTGTTGGGCCGGGCGGGTGGCCTTCGGGCGGTGGTCGACGTGTCGGGCGGCCGGGCCGGGGACGGTCGCTTTCAGTAGGGGGGCCATAGATGTGATGAGCCGCAAACTCGGCCGAACGTGGTGCGCCGGTCAGGCCCAGGCGGTGCTCGGCGCGGCGCGGGCGAGCCCGGAGGTAACCGTCATGACCGATCACGACCACCCCTCAGGCCGCCGCGCGGCGTGCCGCAGACGCCGCTGTGCCGCGCTCATCGCGGCGGGGGCGCTGCTCCCGCTGCCGGCCCTGACCGGATGCAGCAGCGATGAACGGGAGGCGTCCGTCTCGGCGTCCCAGGACATCGCCCCGGCGCCGCGCGGCGAGCTGAAGAACGGCGGCACCCTGCGCTGGGCCATCGATGGGATGCCCGGCACCCTCAACGCCTTCCAGTCCGACGCCGACGCGACCACCGCGCGGATCACCGGCGCGGTGCTGCCCAGCATGTTCACCCTCGACGCGAACGGCCGGCCGCAGCGCAACGCCGACTACCTCGACGCCGCGGACGTCAGCGCCCGCGACCCCCAGCAGGTCGTCACGTACAAGATCAACCCCAAGGCGCGGTGGAGCGACGGCTCGGCGATCACCGCCGCCGACTTCATCGCCCAGTGGAACGCGTTGCGCGGCAAGAACAACGCGTTCTGGACCGCCCGCAACGCCGGCTACGACCGGATCGGCAAGGTCGAACAGGGCGCGGGCGCCCACGAGGTGAAGGTCACCTTCGCCCGGCCCTATGCCGACTGGCGGTCCCTGTTCACCCCGCTCTACCCCAGGAGCGTGATGGGCAGCCCCGATGCCTTCAACGAGGACGCACGCGAGCAACTCAAGGTCGGTGCGGGCCCGTTCCTCGTCCAGAAGCGGGACACCGAGGAGGGGCGGGTCGTCCTCGTCCGCAACCCGAAGTGGTGGGGCGACCGCGCCAAGCTCAAGAAGATCGTGCTGGAGTCGCTGCCCGGCGACAAGCGGGCCGCGGCGCTGGCCGACGGAAGCATCGACGTCGCCGCGGTCGACCAGCTCGCCGCGAAGCGGGTCGCCTCCGCCCGGCGCCCGGCCGGCTCCGCCGCGTCCAGGAAGCCCGGCGAGGGCAACGCGGGCCCGCAGGGCGACGGGGCCAAGGCCGACGCCAAGGCCGTCGCCGCGGAGAACGCGGTGCTGCGCGGCTACACCGTCCACAAGGCGCTGGAGCCCGCCTACACCCAGCTCGCCCTCAACGGCGCGAGCGGGCCGCTGGCGGACGACCGGGTGCGCCGGGCGGTGGCCCGCGCCCTCGACCGGCAGGCGCTCGCGGACACCGTCCTCAAGCCGCTCGACCTGCCCTCCCGGCCGCTCGGCAGCCATCTGCTGATGGCCGGGCAGAGCGGCTACGAGGACCACAGCGACGCCCTCGGCGGCCAGGACACCGGGGCGGCCCAGGCGCTGCTCGCGGACGCCGGCTGGAAGAGCGACGGCAGCGACCGGCAGCAGGCGGGCCAGAACGCGGGCGCACCGGCGCCCGGCGCCGGGCGCGCCGCCTACGGATACACCGACGGGGACGACCCGTCCGACGACCGGTACGACGGCGGCCCGTACGGGGACGACTCCGCGGAGGACGGGTCCGGCGGCCGGGACCGGGGCGGGTACGACGAGGGCGCCGACGACCGCAACCCGGCCCGCTCCGGACGCGGCCACGCCGGCGCGTCCGGCCACGGCGCGGGCGCCCGGCCGGCCGCCGCCGAGGCCCCGCTGTCCTTCACCGGCGCGGTCGGCTCGGAGGTCCAGCAGGCCGCCCTGCTGCGGCAGAGCGCCGCGTTCTACAAGCAGGCGGCCGCCGGCGAGAAGGACGCGGCGAACGGCGACACCTCCTCGGCGGCGTACGCCAAGTACAAGCGGTACAAGAAGCGCGCGGCACGGGCGCTGGGCGCCGCCGAGCGGATCGAGACCGGCCAGGCCCCGCACCTGCCGGGCTCCGGCGGTCACCCGGGCTCCGGCGGCCACCCCGGCGCCCGGCACGTCGCCGCCGAGCGTTCCGCGGCCGCCGCGCCGCGGCCGGCCGGTGACCGGGCGGACCGCGTCGCCGTCGTCAAGAAGAACGGCAGGCCGCTGACCCTGCGCTTCGTGGTCCCCGACGGCGCCGGCTCGGTGCAGCTGCGCACCGTCGGGCGGCGGATCTCCGAGATGCTCGGCAAGATCGGCGTACAGACCTCCGTCCAGCGGGTCTCCGACGCCAGCTACTTCCAGGACCACATCGCCTCCGGCGACTACGACCTGGCGCTGTACTCCTGGCCCGGCACCGCCTACCCGGCGACCGACGCCCGCCCGATCTACGCCAAGCCGCAGCCCGCGCCCGACGGCTCGCTGACCGTCGAGCAGAACTACACCCGGGTCGGCACCGACCACATCGACCAGCTCTTCGACCAGGCCGCCTCCGAACTGGACGAGGGCGCCGCACGCACCCTGGTCGAGCAGGCCGACGCCCGGATCTGGGCCGCCGCCGGGTCGATTCCGCTCTACCAGCGGCCCGAGCTGGTGGCCACGAAGAAGACGCTCGCCAACGTCGGCGCCTTCGGCTTCGCCACGCCCCGCTTCCAGGACATCGGCTACACGAAGTAAGGGCCTCACCAGCGCCCCTCAAAGGGAAGGAAATTGCAGGTCAGAGGGTGTATGGACGGGCTGCGGCGGCTACTGCCGCCGCAGCCACGTACCATGGGGTGAGGCCGTGGCGTGCTGAGATGCCCGGCGGGCGCGCGTACCGGATGGACGCGTCGCCATCCACGATTCCGGGAGAAGCGCCGCCAGTATGCCCACCCGTCACGACATTCGTAACGTTGCCATCGTCGCCCACGTCGACCACGGAAAGACCACTCTCGTCGACGGCATGCTCAAGCAGGCCGGTGCCTTCGCCGAGCACGCCGCGGAGAAGCTCGACGACCGGATGATGGACTCCAACGACCTGGAGCGTGAGAAGGGCATCACGATCCTCGCCAAGAACACGGCGGTGAAGTATCACCCCAAGGACGGCGGGGACCCGATCACGATCAACATCATCGACACCCCCGGCCACGCCGACTTCGGTGGCGAGGTCGAGCGCGGTCTGTCGATGGTCGACGCGGTCGTCCTGCTGGTCGACGCCTCCGAGGGCCCGCTGCCGCAGACCCGCTTCGTGCTCCGCAAGGCCCTCGCGGCCCGGATGCCGGTCATCCTGTGCATCAACAAGACCGACCGCCCCGACTCCCGGATCGACGAGGTCGTCAACGAGACCTACGACCTGTTCCTGGACCTGGACGCGGACGAGGACCAGATCGAGTTCCCGATCGTCTACGCCTGCGCCCGTGACGGCGTCGCCTCGCTGACCAAGCCGGAGGACGGCACCGTCCCGAACGACTCCACCAACCTGGAGCCGTTCTTCACCACGCTGCTGGAGCACGTCCCGGCCCCCGAGTACGACGAGAGCGCCCCGCTGCAGGCGCACGTCACCAACCTCGACGCGGACAACTTCCTCGGCCGTATCGCACTGCTCCGCGTCGAGCAGGGTGAGCTGCGCAAGGGCCAGAACGTCGCCTGGATCAAGCGTGACGGCAGCATCGCCAACGTCCGCATCACCGAGCTGATGATGACCGAGGCGCTCACCCGCAAGCCCGCCGAGAAGGCCGGCCCCGGCGACATCTGTGCGGTCGCGGGTATCCCCGACATCATGATCGGCGAGACCCTCGCCGACCCGGAGAACCCGGTCGCGTTGCCGCTGATCACGGTCGACGAGCCCGCGATCTCCATGACCATCGGCACCAACACCTCGCCGCTGGTCGGCCGCGGCGGCACCGGCAAGGGCGCGGACGCCAAGAACGCGGTCAAGGACCGCAAGGTCACCGCCCGCCAGGTCAAGGACCGCCTGGAGCGCGAGCTGATCGGTAACGTCTCGCTGCGCGTGCTGGACACCGAGCGCCCCGACGCCTGGGAGGTCCAGGGCCGCGGCGAGCTGGCGCTGGCGATCCTCGTGGAGACCATGCGCCGGGAAGGCTTCGAGCTGACCATCGGCAAGCCGCAGGTCGTCACCAAGCAGGTCGACGGCAAGACCTACGAGCCCGTCGAGCGCATCACGATCGATGTGCCCGAGGAGCACATGGGTGCCGTCACCCAGCTCATGGGCACCCGCAAGGGCCGGATGGACAACATGTCCAACCACGGCTCGGGCTGGGTCCGCATGGAGTTCGTCGTCCCGTCCCGCGGTCTGATCGGTTTCCGTACGGAGTTCCTGACCAACACCCGCGGTACCGGCATCGCGCACTCCATCCACGAGGGCCACGAGCCGTGGTTCGGCGAGCTGAAGACCCGTAACAACGGCTCGCTGGTCGCCGACCGCGCCGGTGCCGTCACCGCCTTCGCGATGACGAACCTCCAGGAGCGCGGTGTGCTCTTCACCGACCCCGGCACCGAGGTGTACGAGGGCATGATCGTCGGTGAGAACTCCCGCGCCGACGACATGGACGTGAACATCACCAAGGAGAAGAAGCTCACCAACATGCGCTCCTCCTCCGCCGACTCCTTCGAGGCGATCGTCCCGCCGCGCAAGCTCTCCCTGGAGCAGTCCCTGGAGTTCTGCCGCGACGACGAGTGCGTCGAGGTGACCCCGGAGGCCGTGCGCATCCGCAAGGTCGTCCTGGACCAGAAGGAGCGCGGCCGCACCGCCTCCCGCGCCAAGCGGTAACACCCGCCGCCGGGATTCCGGAACGTGGTGAAGGGGCGCCCCTCTGCGTGAGGGGCGCCCCTTCGGCGTTCCGGGCCGCCGTTTCGCGTCCGGGGGCGGCGGCCCGTTCCGTTCCTCCGGCGGCCGCGTCCCGCTCGCCGGCGGCGTTGTCAGTGGTCGGCGGCAGACTGGGGGCATGACGCAGACGACGAAGATCGAAACGGGTCGAGGGATCGCGACGCTGATCAACGTGTTCACCGTGCTGCCCGAGCGGCAGGCGGAGCTGGTGGCGCTGCTGAGCCGGGCCACCGAGGAGACGA
Source organism: Streptomyces sioyaensis (assembly GCF_004122735.1). Lineage (GTDB taxonomy): Bacteria > Actinomycetota > Actinomycetes > Streptomycetales > Streptomycetaceae > Streptomyces > Streptomyces sioyaensis. The sequence goes on from NZ_SDIF01000037.1 coordinate 16,737, forward strand.
TGCGGGACCGGCCGGGGTTCCTCTCGGCGAACCTCCACGCCAGTGCGGACGGCGAACGGGTCGTCAACTACGCCCAGTGGGAGAGCGAGGCGCACTTCCGGGCGATGCTGGCCGATCCGGCGGCGCAGGAGCACATGACGCAGGCCGCCGCGCTGGCGGAGTCCTTCGACCCCCGGATATACGCGGTGGAGTCCGTCCACCACACCTCGGGGGCCGCTCTCTGATCCACCGGGCCGCCCCTGTCGCGGGGCGGCCCCCGGGCCGGGCCGATCGGGCATACGGGGGTTTTCTCGGGCCTCCGGAGCAGTGGCGGTCGCCGTCGAAGTGCGATACGTCCCGCTTTGCGATCTCATGTGGGCTGGGCAGGAGTCCGGACCTGAGGAGGCATCATGCGGGGAGCCACCCTCGCGAAGTGGGCCGTCTGCGCCGCCGCCACCGGTCTGACGGCCACGGCGTGCGGGGGCGGCGGCGCGGCGAGCGCCGGGGTGGTCAGTGCCTCCTGGGGGGATCCGCAGAATCCGCTGGAGCCGGCGAACACCAATGAGGTCCAGGGCGGCAAGGTCCTGGAGATGCTCTTCCGCGGCCTCAAGCGGTACAACCCGAAAACGGGCGCCGCGGAGAATGTGATCGCGGACCGGATCGCGACCGCGGATTCGCAGCATTTCACCGTCACCCTGAAAGACGGCTGGAGCTTCAGCAATGGCGAAAAGGTCACCGCCCATTCCTTCGTGGACGCCTGGAATTACGGGGCGCTGCTGACCAACAAGCAGAAGAACGCGCCGTTCTTCCAGTACATCGACGGCTTCGCGAAGGTGCACCCCGCGAGCGGAACCCCCACGGCCAAGACGCTGTCGGGGCTGGCGGTGAAGGACGCGCGGACCTTCACCGTCACGCTCAACCAGAAGTTCTCCAGCTGGCCGGACACCCTGGGGTACACGGCCTTCATGCCGCTTCCCCATTCCTTCTACACGGACCATTCCGGATGGCTGCGCAAGCCGGTCGGCAACGGACCGTACCGCGTGGACTCCTATGAGAAGGGGTCCGTGCTGCGGATGCGGAAATGGGGGAAGTACCCGGGGTCGGACCGGGCGCAGAACGCCGGCATCGATCTGCGGGTCTACACCGACAACAACACCGCCTACACCGATCTGCAGGCCGGCAACCTCGATCTCGTCGACGACGTGCCGGCCGCACAGCTCAAGAGCGTGAAATCGGACCTCGGAGACCGGTACCTCAACCAGCCGGCCGGGATCATCCAGACCCTCACCTTCCCGATGTACGACAAGGCGTGGGGCGGGCCGGGAAAGGACAAGGTGCGGCGCGGGCTGTCGATGGCGATCGACCGGAACCAGATCACCCGGGAGATCTTCCGGCGGACCCGGACCCCCGCCACGGACTGGACCTCGCCGGTGCTGGGCGCGGACGGCGGCTACAAGGCGGGGCTCTGCGGCGAGGCCTGTGTGTTCAACCCGAGCCGGGCCCGTCAGCTGATCAAGGAAGGCGGCGGGCTGCCCGGCGGCCGGATGACCGTGACGTACAACGCCGACACCGGCTCCCACAAGGACTGGATCGACGCCCTCTGCAACAGCATCAACACCTCGCTGGGCAGCGACAACGCCTGCACCGGGGCGCCGGTCGGGACCTTCGGCGACTTCCGGAACAAGATCGCGGCCAAGCGGATGGGCGGCCCCTTCCGGGCCGGCTGGCAGATGGACTATCCCCTGATCCAGAACTTCCTCCAGCCGCTCTACTACACCAACGGCTCGGCGAACGACGGGAAGTTCAGCAACCACGGCTTCGACGCGCTGGTGGACAAGGCCAACGCGCAGACCGACACCGGCCGGGCGGTCGCGGCCTTCCAGGACGCGGAGAAGGTCCTCGCCGCGCAGATGCCGTCCATTCCGCTCTGGTACCAGAACGGCAGCGGCGGCTATTCGGAACGGATCAGCAATGTCTCGCTGAACCCGTTCAGCGTGCCGGTCTACAACGAGATCAAGGTCAACTGACCGTGGTGTGAGGGAGGTTGGCGCTCTATGGGACGGTATGTGATCCGGCGGCTGCTCCAGATGATCCCGGTGTTCATCGGCAGCACCTTCCTGATCTTCTTCATGGTCTACGCACTGGGCGACCCGGTGGCCGCGATGTTCGGCGAGCGCTCGCCCGACCCCGCCACCGCCGCACAGATCCGCCGCGAGCTCTACCTCGACGCCCCGCTGTGGAAGCAGTACCTGCACTACATGGGGCAGATCTTCCAGGGGAACTTCGGCACCGCGTTCAACGGCCAGTCCGTCACCGAGCTGATGGCCTCCGCCTTCCCCGTCACCCTGCGGCTCACGGTGGTCGCCATCGTGATCGAGATGGCGGTGGGCATCGTGCTGGGGGTCTTCAGCGGGCTGCGGCGCGGCCGGGGCATCGACACCTCGGTGCTGGTCCTCACCCTCGTCGTGGTGTCCATCCCGACCTTCGTCAGCGGCTATCTGCTGCAGTTCGTGTTCGGGGTGCAGTGGGGCTGGGCCGCGCCGTCGGTCTCCCCGGACGTACCGCTGAACGAACTCCTGCTGCCCGGGCTGGTGCTGGCGCTGGTCTCGCTCGCCTACGTGACCCGGCTGACCCGGACCTCGATCGCGGAGAACGTCCGCGCCGACTACGTCCGTACGGCCCTCGCCAAGGGCCTGCCCCGGCACCGGGTCATCACCCGCCATCTGCTGCGCAATTCGCTGATCCCGGTCGTCACCTTCATCGGCACCGACATCGGCGCCCTGATGGGCGGCGCGATCGTCACCGAGCGCATCTTCAACATCCACGGCGTCGGGTACCAGCTCTACCAGGGCATCCTGCGGCAGAACTCACCGACCGTGGTGGGCTTCGTGACGATCCTGGTGCTGGTCTTCCTCCTCGCGAATCTCCTCGTCGACCTGCTGTACGCCGTCCTCGACCCGAGGATCCGCTATGCCTGAGCCCACTGTCCCCAAGGAAGCCATCGGCCACGGCGACGGCGGCTCCGCCGCGCTGGCCATCGGCGAGGCGGAGTCGCTGGAGCGGCGGCCCGGTGCGGCCCCGCCGGGCGCCGGTCCCCCCGGCGGGGTGCCCGCCGGCAAGCCCCGCAGCCTGTGGAGCGACGCCTGGCACGACCTGTGCCGCAACCCCGTCTTCGTGCTCTCCGCGCTGGTCATCCTCTTCCTGGTGCTCATCGCGATCTGGCCGCAGCTGATCGCCACCGGCAACCCCTACCGCGCCGACCTCGCCAAGGCGCAGCAGGGGTCCCAGCCCGGCCACCCCTTCGGCTTCGACACCCAGGGCCGGGACGTCTACACCCGGGTGGTCTACGGGGCCCGCGCCTCCATCACCGTCGGGGTCTGCGCCACGGCCGGCGCCGCGCTGCTCGGCAGCCTGCTGGGCGGGCTGGCCGGCTTCTTCGGCGGCTGGTCGGACACCCTGCTCTCCCGGGTCGCCGACATCTTCTTCGGCATCCCGGTGATCCTGGGCGGTCTGGTCTTCCTCTCCATGATCACCAGCACGACGGTCTGGCCGGTGGTCGGCTTCATCGTGCTGCTCGGCTGGCCGCAGATCTCCCGGATCGCCCGCGGCTCGGTGGTCACCGCCAAGCAGAACGACTACGTGCACGCCGCACGGGCGCTGGGCGCCGGCAACGGACGGATGCTGCTGCGGCACATCGCGCCGAACGCCGTCGCACCGGTCATCGTCGTCGCCACCATCGCGCTCGGCACGTTCATCGCGCTGGAGGCGACGCTCTCGTACCTGGGCGCGGGGCTGAAGCCGCCCACCATCTCCTGGGGCATCGACATCTCCACCGCCTCCCCGTACATCCGCAGCGCGCCGCACATGCTGCTGTGGCCGGCGGGCGCGCTGAGCATCACGGTGCTGGCGTTCATCATGCTCGGCGACGCGGTGCGCGACGCCCTCGACCCCAAGTTGCGCTGAGGAGCCGGACGATGACGAACCAGGAAGCCGCCCCGGGGCCCGCGGGCGCCGCGGCGGCCGTCGCCGCTCCGCCGCTGCTCGACGTCCGCGATCTGCGGGTCGAGTTCCGGACCCGCGACGGGGTGGCGAAGGCCGTGGGCGGCGTCAGCTTCCGCGTGGCGCGGGGGCAGACGCTGGCGGTGCTCGGGGAGTCCGGCTCGGGCAAGTCCGTCACCGCCCAGGCCGTGATGGGCATCCTCGACTCCCCGCCGGGATTCGTCACCGGCGGCGAGATCGTCTTCCAGGGGCGCGATCTGCTGACCCTGCGCCCGGAGGAGCGGCGCCGGGTCCGCGGCGCGAAGATGGCGATGATCTTCCAGGACGCGCTGTCCGCGCTGAACCCGGTCCTCAGCGTCGGGGCCCAGCTCGGGGAGATGTTCCAGGTCCACGAGGGGATGTCCCGTAAGGAGGCGCGCGGCCGGGCCGTGGAGCTGATGGAGCGCGTCGGGATCCCGGCGGCCAGGGAGCGGGTGGGCGACTATCCGCACCAGTTCTCCGGGGGGATGCGCCAGCGGATCATGATCGCGATGGCGCTGGCCCTGGGCCCGGACCTGATCATCGCGGACGAGCCGACCACGGCGCTGGACGTCACCGTCCAGGCGCAGGTGATGGAGCTGCTGGCCGAGCTCCAGCGCGAGCTGACCATGGGTCTGATCCTGATCACCCATGACCTGGGGGTGGTCGCGGACGTCGCCGACACCATCGCGGTGATGTACGCGGGCCGGATCGTCGAGACCGCGCCCGTCCACCAGCTCTACAAGGCGCCCGCGCACCCCTACACCCGCGGGCTGCTGGACTCCATCCCGCGGCTGGACCAGAAGGGGCGGCGGCTCTACGCGATCAAGGGCATGCCGCCCAACCTGACGGCCATTCCGCCCGGCTGCCCCTTCCACCCCCGCTGCCCGCTGGCCCGGGACATCTGCCGCACCGACCCACCGCCGCTGTACGAGGCCGGGCCCGGCCGGACCAGCGCCTGCCACTTCTGGAAGGAGACCCTCGGTGACTCCACCCACCGCTGACGTGGCGGGCTTCCTGCGTCGTTGGCTATGCCGCCGCGCAGAGGGCCAGCCCGGCCCTGATAGCTGTGTTGAGCGCGCCGATCGTGTCCGCGTGCTCAAGGAAACCGCAGGCGGTGCACTCGAACCCTTCCCCGTCGCGGTTCTGCGCGGACACATGCCCGCACAGCGGACAGGTGCGGGAAGTATTGCGGGGGTCCACGGCGATCAGCTGGCGCCCGGCACATTCTGCCTTGGCAGCCAGGACCGTGAGGAATACGCCCCAACCCGCGTCCAGAATTGCTCGGTTGAGACCGGCTTTCGCGGCGGCCCCGTTTGGTTCAAAGGTATATGCCCCGCCCCGCCTGGGTTTCGGGCGGCGCGTCATGCCCGCGATGTCGAGGCGTTCGTGGGCGATCACGTCCGCATCGTGGACCAGGAAGTTGGCGGTCTTGTGTGCGTGGTCGAGACGCTGACGGCGGATCTTCGCGTGCAGGTTTGCCACCCGCCGAACGGCCTGGCGGTGCTTCTTCGTGCGGTCCTTCGCCTTGCACCGCTTGGGGAACTGGTTGAGGTTCCGCTGTGCGGCGGCCAGTTCGGCGGTGGCCTGGGCCAGCACACGCGGGTTCTCAATGTGTACGCCATCGCTGGTCGTGAGGAAGTGGGTGATGCCCATGTCGATGCCGGCCTCGCGTCCAGTGGCAGGCAGGGGCTCAAGAGGCACGTCATCGCAGGACAGCACCACGAACCACTTGCGGCCTTGACGTTTGACGCTCACCGTCTTGACCCGGCCCTTGATCGGCCGATGCTGGTGGACGCGCACGTGACCGATGCCCTGGAGACGCACGCGGGTGGTTCCGTCGCGCGGGGTGGAGTTCCAGCGACAACCGTCGCCGTCCTTGGGAAAGTCCACCGTGTCGAACCGTGTGCGGGAGCGAAACCGGGGGTACCCCGGAGTGTCACCGGACTTCATGCGCCGGAAGAACGCCTCGAACGCCTTGTTCAACCGACGCAACGTCGCCTGCTGCGAGGAGAACGACCAACGAGCCTGCTCGGGCGCGAAGGCTCGGATCTCCTTGAGCTGCCCGGACTGGTCGCCGTACCGGACCGTCGTTTTCGACGAGTGGCGCCAGGCGTCCCGCCGCTCCTGCAACGCCGCGTAGAGGTCGCAATGATCCGTGAGCATCGCCACCAGAGCTCCCCGCTGGCCCACCGTCGGCCTCAACAAGAACTTGTAGCTACGGCGCACGGATATTCACCTCCCCTCACCCATTCAATCTACGGGTCACCACTGACAACACTGCATAGTCATCTCGAAAGTCGAGGTCAGAGGCATTGAAAGAAGGCATTCCTCCATCGTCTGACGACAAGGGTCCCCTGCCCGGACATCCGAAAGAGCAGGGTGGTGGTGGCCGCGCAGCGGACGCGATGGAGCCCCGTGGGCCCCGTCGGTTCGGCGCCGGCCCCCCGACGGCCCGCGCCCCGGAACCGGTCCTGGAGGTCCGCGATCTGGTCAAGCACTTCCCGCTCACCCGGGGCGTGCTGGTCAGGAAGCAGGTCGGCGCGGTCCAGGCCGTCGACGGGGTCTCCTTCGACCTGCACCGGGGGGAAACCCTGGGCATCGTCGGCGAATCGGGCTGCGGGAAGTCCACGGTCGCCCGGCTGCTGGTCGGCCTCGAACGGCCGACGTCCGGCCACATCCGCTACCGGGGCGAGGACATCAGCACCCTCTCCGGCCGCGCGCTGAAGGCGGTACGGCGCAACATCCAGATGGTGTTCCAGGACCCCTACACCTCCCTGAACCCCCGGATGACCGTCGGCGACATCATCGGGGAGCCGTACGAGATCCACCCCGAGGTGGCCCCCAAGGGAGCGCGCCGCCGCAAGGTCCAGGAACTCCTGGAGGTGGTCGGGCTCGACCCGGAGTACGTCAACCGCTATCCGCACCAGTTCTCCGGCGGCCAGCGCCAGCGCATCGGGATCGCCCGCGGGCTGGCGCTGCGCCCGGAGATCATCGTCGCCGATGAGCCGGTCTCCGCGCTGGACGTCTCCGTCCAGTCCCAAGTGGTCAATCTGCTGGAGCAGTTGCAGGACGAGTTCGACCTCTCGTACGTCTTCATCGCCCACGATCTGTCGGTCGTGCGGCACATCTCCGACCGCATCGCGGTGATGTACCTCGGGCGGCTCGCCGAGCTCGGCACCGACGTGCAGATCTACGAGCACCCGACCCACCCGTACACCCAGGCCCTGCTGTCCGCCGTGCCCGTCCCCGACCCGGACGCCCGCACCCACCGGGACCGCATCCTGCTGGCGGGCGACGTCCCCTCGCCCGCCAGCCCGCCCTCCGGCTGCCGCTTCCGCACCCGCTGCTGGAAGGCCCAGGAGCTGTGCGCCGAGGTCGTCCCGCCGCTGGAGGTCCCCGCGGAGTTCCGGGGGACGCCGGGGCCGGCGCGGCATGCGTCGGCGTGTCACTTCGCCGAGGAGCGCGCGGTGGTGCCGAGCGAGTAGCCGCGCGGCCCACGCACAACGGAGCCCGCCTCCCGTAGGGGAAGCGGGCTCCGGCGGGGGACGGCCCGGTCAGCCGGTCGTGCCGGACTCCTCGGCCGGGCCGGCGTCCTCGATCGCGGCCAGTGCCGGGTCGAGGATGATGTCCTCGTCCCGGGCCGCGGTCGTGGGCTCCTCGGGGAAGTGGCAGGCCGTCAGGTGGCCCCCGGCGTTGCCGCTGATCTGGACCAGCGGCGGCTCCTCGGTCGCGCACTTGTCCTGCGCCTTCCAGCAGCGCGTACGGAACCGGCAGCCGGAGGGCGGGTTGACGGGGGAGGGGACGTCGCCGGCGAGGCGGATGCGCTCGCGGTCCTCCTCCTCGCTCTCCACCAGCTTGGCCTCGGGCACCGCCGAGAGCAGCGCGTGGGTGTACGGGTGGCGCGGCCGGTGGTAGATCTCGTCGCGGGAGCCGACCTCGACGATCTTGCCGAGGTACATCACCGCGACCCGCTCGCTGAAGTGCCGCACGATCGCCAGGTCGTGGGCGATGAACAGGAACGCGATGCCCAGCTCGCGCTGGAGCTTCTGGAGCAGGTTGACGACCTGCGCCTGGATGGAGACGTCGAGCGCGGAGACCGGCTCGTCGGCGACGATCAGCTTCGGCTCCAGGGCGAGCGCCCGGGCCACCCCGATGCGCTGGCGCTGGCCGCCGGAGAACTCGTGCGGGAAGCGGTTGTAGTGCTCCGGGTTGAGGCCCACGGTCTCCAGGAGCTCGCGGATCCGCTTCTCCCGGCCGCCGGTCGGGTTGATCCCGTTGATCTCCATCGGGCCGCCGATGATGGTGCCCACCGTCTGCCGCGGGTTCAGCGAGGCGTACGGGTCCTGGAAGATCATCTGGATCTCGGAGCGGACCGGCGCCAGTTCCTTGCGGCCCGCGTGGGTGATGTCCTGGCCCGCGTAGGTGACCTTGCCGGAGGTCGGCTCCATCAGCCGGGTGAGCAGCCGTCCGGTGGTGGACTTGCCGCAGCCCGACTCACCGACCAGGCCGAAGCTCTCGCCCGCGTGCACGGTCAGGTCGACGCCGTCGACCGCCTGCACCGCGCCGACCTTCCGCTTGAACGGAAAGCCGCCGTAGATGGGGAAGTGCTTGGTCAGGCCCTCGGCGGTGAGCAGCGGCTCGCCCGGCGTGGGCGCGGCGTCGCGCGGCGCCGGGAGGGTGACGTGGTCTGTCATGGTGGTCGCTCCCTAGCCCAGCCGGGGCTTGATCTGCTCGGTGAAGATTGTCTGCTTCTGCTCGGCGCTCAGATGGCAGGCGGCGGCGCGGCCCGCCTCCAGCAGCGGCCGCTCGTCGGTGCACCGCGCCCCGCCGACCTCGTCCGTGAAGCCGCAGCGGGGGTGGAAGGCGCAGCCCGAGGGCGGGTTGAGCAGGCTCGGCGGGGTACCCGGGATCGGGTGCAGCGCCTCGCTGACGTCCGAGGAGAGCCGCGGCATCGAGCTGAGCAGGCCCCAGGTGTACGGGTGGCGGGGCTGGGTGAGGATCTCCTTGACGGAGCCCCGCTCCACGGCCCGGCCCGCGTACATCACCAGCAGCTTGTCCGCCGTGTTGGCGACCACGCCGAGGTCGTGGGTGATCAGGATGATCGCGGAGCCGAACTCCTGCTGGAGGTCCTTGAGCAGGTCGAGGATCTGCGCCTGGACGGTGACGTCCAGGGCGGTGGTCGGCTCGTCGGCGATCAGCAGCTGGGGGTTGCAGACCAGCGCCATGGCGATCATCGCGCGCTGGCGCATACCGCCGGAGAACTGGTGCGGATAGTCGTCCACCCGCAGGCTGGGCTGCGGGATGCCGACCTTGGTCAGCATCTCGATGGCGCGCTGCCGGCCCTCGCGCTTGCTGGCGCCGGTGTGCTTCATGAACGGCTCGGCGATCTGCCGGCCGACGGTGTAGTACGGCGACAGGGCGGTCAGCGCGTCCTGGAAGATCATCGCCATCTTGTTGCCGCGGAGCTTTTCCAGGCTCTTCTCCCGGGCCCCGGTCAGCTCGTCCCCGTCCAGGACGATTTCGCCGCCGATCTCGGTGGCCTTCGGGTTGTGCAGCCCCAGGATCGCGAGGTTGGTCACCGACTTGCCGGAGCCCGATTCACCGACGATGCCGAGCGTCTCGCCGCGTTCCAGATCGAAGGAGAGACCGTCGACCGCCTTGACGATGCCGTCCTCGGTGGAGAACCGCACGTGCAGATCGCGGACGGACAGGAAGGGGTCGGACCCGGACGGCACCTCGGTGCCTTCGGTCTTGGTGAGTGTGGTCACTTCAGGCTCTCCTAGGACAGGCGCACGCGCGGGTCGATGAAGGCGTACGTCGCATCCACGATGATGTTGAACACCAGGATCAGGGCGGCGCTGAAGATCAGCACGCCCATGACCATGGGCAGATCGAGGGTGAGGACGGAGTCGATCGCCAGGCGGCCGATGCCCGCCAGCTGGAAGGTGAACTCGGTGATCATCGCGCCGCCGAACAGCGAGCTCAGGTCCATGCCGAGGATGGTCACGATGGGGATCAGCGACCCGCGCCAGGCGTAGCGCAGGAAGACGTACGAGCTGGACATGCCCTTGGCCTTGGCCGTCCGGACGTGTTCCTCCTGCAGCTGCTCGATCATCGTCGAGCGGGACATACGGGTGTACTGCGCGGTGAAGATCGTCGCCATCACGATCCAGGGGAGCAGCAGCCCCATGAACCAGCCGGCGGGGTCCGAGGTGAAGTCCACGTACTTGGGGGACTCCATGATGCCGCTGTAGACGAAGAGACCGAGCGCGATCGGACCGAGGATGTAGATCTGCGCCGAGCTCAGCACCATCGAGACCGAGGTGAGCGCCTTGTCCAGGAACGAGCCGCGCTTGTAGGCGGCGATCAGTCCGGTGCCCAGGCCCACGGTCAGGAACACCGCGGCGCCGCCGATGGCCAGCGAGGCGGTGGTGGGCAGCCGGTCCATCAGGGTCGACCAGACGTCCTGCTTGGTGGCGAAGGAGTAGCCGAAGCACGGGGCGCTGCAGTGGCCGATGGAGTAGTCGCGGCCGGCGAAGATGCCGACGATGAAGTCCCAGAACTGGGTCGGCAGGGGCTTGTCGAGGCCGAGGTTCTGGTGGATCAGCGCGATGTTGTCCGCGGTGCAGTTCTTGCCGCAGGACATCGCGGCCGGGTCACCGGCACCGAAGAAGACGAAGAAGGTGAAGGCACTGAGCAGAACAAGGATGACAACAGCGCCGAACGTCCGGCGAAGTAGGAATTGAAGCATGGCAGTTCGCTGCTCTCAGGACGGCGGCGGCAGTGGGTGTGAGGGGTGGCTGGGAAGGCCCCGGAGGGCGCGCGTTCCGCCGTGTGCGCGCTCTCCGGAGTGCCTTCGTCAGACGAGGTGGTGCGCTCTCGTCACTTCTTGAGGAACAGCTGGTTCGGGTCGACGTAGCTGACGTCCAGGTTGTAGCGGGTGCCGCCGACGTTCGAGCCGTAGAGCTGGAGCACCTTGGTGTAGAAGACCGGCGCGGCCGGGTTGACCTTCTCCACGATGTACTGGTGCAGCTTCTGCCACTCGGCGGTGGCCTTGGCGACGTCCGTGATCTTCGTGATGCGGGCGATCTCGGAGTTCACGTGCTTGTCGTTGACGTGCGAGTAGTTCGACGCGCCGTCCTGGATGGTGGTGCCGTCGTAGGACGGCGGGATGACGGTCGAGGCGTCCGGCCAGTCCTGGCCCCAGCCGGTCATGTAGATGTCGAAGCCGTTCTTGACCTTGCCCATCTGCTCGTACCAGGAGGCGGCGTCGACCTCCTTCTTCTGCACGTTGAAGCCGGCCTTGGTCAGCGCGTCCTCGATGACGACGGCTTCCTTCTGGCGCGCCTCGGTGTTGGAGTAGGCGTAGACGAGCTTCATGCCCGTCTTGCCGGCCTCCTTGAGGAGCTTCTTGGCCTTCTCCGGCTCACCGTTGGGGTGCGAGAGCTTGCCGTAGGGGTCGTAGCCCTTCTTGTAGCCCGCGACGGTCGGGGCGAGCAGACCGCCCGCGATCTCGCCGCCGTAGCTGCCGCCGTTGACCCGGACGATCTGCTGGTTCGGCAGGGCGTAGGTGATCGCGTCGCGGATCTTCTTGTCCTTGAGGCGGTCCATGTTGAAGTTCATCTGCCACACGTAGGGCTGGTAGCCCTGGACCAGGCGCTTGCTGGCGCTGGCGTTGTCCAGCACGTTCTTGGTCAGCGTCGGGTCGACCGAGTTGGTGAAGCTGATCGCGTTCTTGGCCTCACCCTGGTCGGCCATCAGGCGCTTGGTGGAGTCCGAGGCCTGGTGGTTGAAGGTGATGTTGTACCCGTCGGGGTACTGGTGGCGCATCGGGTCCGTCTTCGGGTCCCAGTTCTTGTTCCGGACCAGCTGCATGGCCTTGCCGGACTTGAACGAGGCGATCTTGTACGGGCCGGAGCACACCGGGGCGACGTCGTAGGCGTCCTTGGTGTCCTTCGCGCTGTCCGGCACCGCGCTGTAGCCGGGCATCGTCAGCGCGTACGGCAGCTGCGAGTTCGGCTCCTTGAAGTGGAAGATGATGGTCTTCGCGTCCGGGGTGTCCAGCACGTTCTTGGGCAGGTGGTCGCCCTTGTACGGACCGTCCGGCAGCGCCTTGCGGTACGCGGTGCCGGCGCCGGACAGCCAGGTCTGGATGTAGGTCGGACCGTCGGTGATGAACTTGGAGTACAGCCGCTCGATGCTGTGGCGGATGTCCTTCGAGGTGATCGGCGTGCCGTCCTCGAACTTGATGCCGTCCTTGAGCGTGTACTTCCAGGTCTTGCCGCCGTCGGACATCTGGCCGGCGTCGGTGGCGAGGTCGCCCACGACCTTGGCGTTGCCCTTGTCGTCCTGCTTGAAGCTGGTCAGGCCGCGGAAGATCAGCTGCGACAGCGCCTTCATGTCGCTGACGTACATCTGGCCCGGGTCCAGGTGGTTGTAGCTGTCACGCTGGTAGACGCGGATGGTGCCACCGGCGTGGGCGCCCTTGACGGCGACCGCGGGGCCGGTGGAATCGGCGGCGGTACCCATCGGGATCGCCTTCGCCTGGGCCGCGGCGTCCTTGTCGGTCTGCGACTTGTCCTGGTTGGAGCCGCTGCCGCCGCTGCAACCGGTGAGCGCGAGCGAGCCGGCCGCGAGGGCCACTATCGCCGCGCGTGCTCTGCGCGTAGAAAGTGCGTTCATGGGATTCCAAGCACCTGCCTGTCAGTTGGTGACGAGATGTGCTGTCTGACGCATCCCGGGCAGACCCGGCAGGGGTGACAGCAAGCCCCCCTTCAAGTGGACGATCAGCGCCCGGACTTGGGATCGAAGGCGTCGCGTACCGAGTCTCCGAGGAGGTTGAAGCAGAGCACGAAGATCAGCATGGCTACGGCGGGGAAGAGCAAGAAGGTGGGGTCGTTCTCGTAGTACCGGGCGCCCGCCTGGAACAGCCGGCCCCAGTCGGGGGTCGGCTCCACGATGCCGACACCCAGGAAGGACAGGCCCGCCTCGGAGGTCACGAAGAGGGGCAGCATGTAGGTGCTCTGCACCAGGACCGGGGTGACCACGTTCGGCAGCAGCTCCTTGCGGATGATCCGCCAGGGCGAGGCACCGGTGATCTTGGCCGCCTCGACGAACTCCCGCTCGCGCAGGGACAGCACCTGGCCGCGCAGCAGTCGCGCCAGACCCATCCAGCCGAGGAACCACTGCACGATGACCAGGGCGCAGACCCGCACGTACGTGGGCGTCTCATCGCCCGGCGGCACGAAGAGGGCCACCACGACCGGCATGAACGCCACGAACGTCAGCTGGCTGGGGAACGCCAGCAGGAAGTCGATCACCCGGCTGAGGAAGTAGTCGGTCCGGCCGCCGACGTATCCGGCCGTGACGCCGATGAGGATGCCGGTGACCACGGTCAGCAGGGTCACCGCCACGGAGATGCCCAGCGACATCCGCATCCCGTAGACCAACTGCATGAACACATCGCGGCCCAGGGACGGTTCGACGCCGAACCAGTGCTCGGGGGAGATGCCGCCGTTGGCGCCCGCGGGGTAGCCGAACTCGTCGAGGAGGTTGGGGTCGTTGTTCCCGTAGAGCGTGTACGGGTCCTTGCCGTACAGCGAACCGATCACCGGGGCCAGCGCCGCGATGACGAAGAAGGCCAGCACGACGATCGCGCAGATGACGCCCGTGCGGTCGCGCTTGAAGCGCATCCACATCAATTGGCCGGGGGATCGGCCGACGAGCTCACCGCCCTTGCTCTTCTTTTCCTTCTTCAGACCTTGGGGCTCAAGTCCTGGGGTGTCGGACTGTGCAGCCGCGGTCTGGGATGGACTAGTCATCGCGAAGTGCCCCCGCGCCGAGTTCTCTTGGAACGTGAAGCGGCACCGATTCGCACCGCTGGATGAGCGGACTTTCGCAAGTTATTTACGGCGGAGTCAAGGGGATCGCGTGCGCTCATGCGCAGGTCGTCTGCTTCTTGAGCGAAGATTGCGCATATCGACGCCCGGGCGTGCTTGACAAGTGGGCGGGATATGCGGCATGGGCGGACATATCGGTACGAACCGCTTTAACATGCTGGCAACTTCCCCGTCGCAACTCCGATATACGGACGCGCCATGATGAACAACGTACGGCCGTGCGGGTGCCGTAGACCGGCCGGGATGCCAGGTGGGCACCCCGGCCGGTCGTCGTGTGCCGTTTTCGTCCGTTGCTCCATTCGGGTCAGTTGTCCCGGCGCCGAGACTGCAGTAGACCTGCGGTAGGTGCCGCCGGAACGGGGGTGCCGGGAACGAACCGAGGACAACGACGTGGACAGGGGGCAGGCCGTGTCCACAGTGCGGGACAGCGTTCTCACCCGCGGTGCGCGCGGAGCCGGCGCCGTGATCTGCCTGCTGCTCGCGCTGCTCGCCGCGGGCTGGATCATCCGGGACCTGGTCGTCGCCGAGCACCGCGCGGATGTGTGGTGGGCCTGGCTCGGCGAGACCCGCAGGCCACGGGAGTTCACCGCCTGGGCCACCTCGGCGCTCGACCCGCTGCTGGTGCTCGGCGCGCTCGCCGCCGCGGTGGCCCAGGTGCGCAGCGCCGTCGCCTCGTCCGTCGCCGCGGGCGCCCTGCTGTCCCTGGCGGCCGCCGTCGCGCTGCTGCGGATCCCGCTGGTGTGGGTGCTGGGCGCGGACTGGCTCCAGGGACTGGACGGCGGGCTCACCGGGTGGGCACGGATCACCGTCCTCGCCCAACTCGCCCTGGCGGCGGCACTGTTCGTGGTGGTCGCGACGGGCCGGCGGCGGCCGCCCGGCAGGCCGGGCCGGCACGCGGCGGGGGCGGCGCCGGTGTACGGCGTGGTCCGTGCGGTGCCGTCCGTAGTCGGGCCCGGGCGCCCCGGCAGCCCGTACCGGGGGCCGGCCGTCACTGCCGGCGTCCTCCTGGGGGCCGCCGGCCTCACCCTCGCCGGCTGGGAGATCCACTGGCGGCAGCAGCTCGGCTGGTACCTCTACCGCAAGGGGCTGCTGGGCGACGCCTCCGTCTTCCGGGCCCTGTTGCAGCCCCCGGTGCACTGGCAGGGGGCCGCGCTGGCCGTCCTGGCCCTGGGGGCCGCGGCCGCCGCACTGCGCCGTGCGGCCGTCGGCCGGCCCGCCGCGCTGACGGCCGCGGCGCTGCTGCTGGCGCACGGGGCCGTGGCGCTCGTCCATACCGCCCGGGCCGGGGAGTTCGGCCGCCTGGCCGCGCTGCCCGTGCACACCCAACTGGAGGCGGGCACCGCCGTGTTCGTGGCGGCCGCCGCCCTCGTCGTACTGCTCGCGGCGGCCCGGCCCGGCCTGCCGGACACCTCCCGGGACCTCGACGCCGTGCGGGCCTACGGCATGGCCCCGGACGAGGAGCGGCCGCCGCACGCCCCGCCCCCGCCGTCCACGCTGCCGCCCGGCTGGTAGAGCGCATTCCGCCGTCCCGCCGTGTCCCCGGGGGTACGGCGGGGGCCGTGGCGCGTCAGGCGGGCATCCCCAACGACCGCTTGAGGAAGTCGACTTGGAGCAGCAGCAGGTTTTCGGCCACCTGCTCCTGCGAGGCCATATGGGTCACCCCGGTCAGCGGCAGCATCTCGTGCGGGCGGCCCGCGGCCAGCAGCGCCGCGGACAGCCGCAGCGCATGCGCCACGACGACGTTGTCGTCCGCGAGGCCGTGCACCAGCAGCAGGGGACGGTGCGGCTCCACCGCTCCGGACAGCCCCTCGTCCGTGACCAGCGAGTTCGCGGCGTAGACCGCCGGTTCCTCGTCCGGGTGGCCCAGATACCGCTCCTGGTAGTGGGTGTCGTACAGCCGCAGGTCGGACACCGGCGCACCCACCACCGCCGCATGGAAGACATCGGGGCGGCGCAGCGCCGCCAGCCCCGCGAGGTAGCCGCCGAAGGACCAGCCGCGGATCGCCACCCGCGACAGGTCGAGGGGAAAGGATCCGGCCAGCGCGTGCAGGGCGTGGATCTGGTCGTCCAGCGCGACGCCGGCGACGTCGCGGAACATCGCCTTCTCCCATGCGGGGGAGCGGCCCGGGGTGCCCCGGCCGTCCGCGACGATCACCGCGAAACCCTGGTCGGCGAACCACTGCGAGGTCAGATGGGCATGGTGCGAGGCCACCACCCGCTGGCCGTGCGGACCGCCGTACGGATCCATCAGCACCGGCAGCGGACCGTCGTCGTCCGTATATCCGGCGGGCAGCAGCACCGCGCACGGAATCTCCCGCTCCCCGGCCCGGACCAGGCGGGGGCGGGCGGTCAGCACCGGCTCCTCGGCGCACGAGCCGATCGTGGCGAGGGTCTTCTCCCCGCCGTCCGGATCCAGCCGCACCACCTCCGCCCGGGTGCCGGGCCACTCCAGCGACGTCTGGGACAGCACGGTCAGCGCGCCGCCGCGCACCGCGGAGGACACCGTCGGATACGGCCGCTCGCCCACCCGCTCCCAGCCGCCCTGGTCACCGCTGCCGCGGAACCAGGCGCGATAGACCCCGATGTCGTGCATGTCGGCGCCGCTCGCGGAGAAGAGGACGTCGTCCTCGCCGATGTCCAGGACGGCCCGGACGTGCAGCGGTGCCCCGGTCAGCGGGCGGGCGCCGACGAACAGCTTGCGTGCGCCGCCCTCGTCGGCGATCCGCACCAGCCGGCCGTCCGGGGTCCAGGCCGGCACCCCGGGGAACGGCTCGACCCATGCCGCGTCCTCGTCGTCGTGCACCGTGCGGGTCGCGCCGGTCGTGGTGTCGACGGTCAGATAGCGCTGGTCGCGCTGGTCGCGGGCCTGGACGAGCAGCAGCGGCGGCCCGGCCGCGGACCAGTGGACGCGCGCGAGGTAGGGGTAGCGCTCGGTGTCCCAGACGACGTCCGTGCGCGAGCCGTCCAGCCCGAAGAGCGCGAGGGTGACCTCGGCGTTGCGGGTACCCGCCGCCGGGTACGCGATCCGGGCGGGCTCCTGGTCCGGATGGGCGGGGTCGGAGATCCACCAGCGCTGCACCGGCGCCTCGTCGACCCGCGCGGCCAGCACCGCGTCGCTGTCCGGGGACCACCAGAAGCCCCGGTAGCGGCCCATCTCCTCGGCCGCGATGAACTCCGCGAGCCCCCAGGTCACCTCGGGCCCGTCGGGCTCCGCCAGCACCCGGTCGGCCTGCCCGGCGGCCGCGGGATCCGCGTCGCCCGCGTCCGAGGTCGTGGTGGAGTCCACCGCGACCACCCGCAGCCGGCCGTCCGCCACGAAGGCCACCTGGCGGCCGTCCGGCGATGGGCGGGGGTCCACCACCGGCCCCTGGACCGGGAGTTCACGGGTGGTGCCGGCCCGCAGCTCGGAGACGAACAGCCGGCCGGAAAGGGGGAAAGCGGCCAATTCCACCGCGGAGTCCGTGGCGTAGCCGACGATGCCCGCCGAGCTCTCCCGGCTGCGCTCGCGGCGGGCCCGCTCCTGCGGCGGAAGCTGCTCTTCCGCGCCGGCCAGGAGGGCCTCGGGGTCGGCGGCCGTGAACTCCCGCCCCTGCTCCAGGTCGAGGACCCACAAATGCTGTCGTCGATCGGTGCCCGAAGGGGAGCGGAGGAAGACGACGCGGGCACCGTCGGGGGAGAGCGCATAGCTGCGCGGTGCACCCAGAGTGAAGCGCTGCGTACGGGCGTATTGCCGCGGGAACGAAGGCTGTCCGGTCATGGTGTCGAGCCTACGGGCTCACCGCGGTCGCGTTCGTGAAGATCATGTGCGCCCCCGCTCTGCTTCCGTGCTCCGATTTATGCGCTAGCACGGAAAGTTATGATCCCTTGCGCGTAGTGGGTTCGGGGTAAAGAGCCTTTGGCATACCCCGGTGTGCGTGCCGCGCAGGCGGCTCGGGCACCATCAACCCTGTCCGGACCACGAGTACTTGGAGGTGAGCCGCCGTGGCACTCTCGATTTCGGCGGTGGTGCTGCTGGCGATCATCGTCTTCTTGCTTGTCAAGAAGTCCGGACTGAAGGCCGCGCATGCGTTCGTCTGCATGCTGCTGGGCTTCTATCTCGCCGGCTCGTCCATCGCCCCGACGATCAAGCAGCTGACGACGAACGTCGCCGGCATGCTCGGCAACATCAAGTTCTGACGCGTTCCGGGCCCGGCCCGTCCGTCCTGCGTCCGCCCTCGGGCGGGGCGCACGGGCGGCGGCCGGGCTCGGCTGCGGGGTGCGGGCCGGGCGGCTCGTAGGCTGTCGGCATGACCGACCGGCCCGCCTCCTTCACGCCGCCGTCCGCACCTTCCGGCACGGCGCCCGCCCCGCGCCCCGTCCCGTCGCGCCGGCTGCTGCTGGTGCACGCGCACCCCGACGACGAGTCGATCAACAATGGCGTGACCATGGCCACGTACGCGGCCGAGGGCGCCCAGGTCACCCTGGTGACCTGTACCCGCGGCGAGGAGGGCGAGGTCATCCCGCCCGAACTCGCCCACCTCGCGCCGGACCGCGACGACGCCCTCGGCCCGTACCGCGGCCGCGAGCTGGCCGCCGCGATGGCGGCCCTGGGCGTCACGGACCACCGCTTCCTCGGCGGTCCCGGCCGCTACCGCGACTCCGGCATGATGGGCGCCCCGCAGAACGAGCGGCCCGACTGTTTCTGGCAGGCCCCGCTCGACGAGGCGGCCGCCGAGCTGGTCGCCGTGATCCGCGAGGTCCGGCCGCAGGTCATGGTCACGTACGACCCGCAGGGGGGATACGGCCACCCCGACCACATCCAGGCGCACCGTGTGGCGATGCGTGGCGCCGAGCTCGCCGCGGCCGCGGACTTCCGGCCCGAGCTGGGCGGTTCCCACGCGATCGGGAAGATCTACTGGAACTGCAACCCCCGCTCCGCGGTCGAGGAGGGCTTCGCGCGGCTGCGCGCGGCCGGCCACACCTTCCCCGGCATCGCCTCCCCCGACGACGTGCCCGGAGTGGTGCCGGATGCCGAGGTCACGGCGTCCGTCACCGGCGGCCGCGCCGCCGCGGAGGCCAAAACCGCGGCGATGCGCGCGCACTACACCCAGATCGCGGTCGACGGACCGTTCTTCGCGCTCTCCAACGACCTGGGCCAGCCGCTGTTCGCCACCGAGCACTATCGGCTGGTGCACGGCGTGCCGGGCGCGGCGGACGGCGTACGCGAGGACGACCTCTTCGCCGGCATCGGTGACACGGTGGGGACGCAGGAGAGCACCCGGATCGAGGAGGCGGCGGAATGAGCACATCCATGGGCGGCGGAGCCGCCGACAAGGGGAAGGGCGGAGCCGCCGGCAAGAAGAACGGAGGGGCCGCCGGCAAGGAGAGCGGCGCGGCGGGCGCCGGCAAGGGGCAGCGGTCCAGGGCGGGCTCGGGCGCGTCCGCGGTCGGGCCGCCGGTGGCGGACGCCGGTGTCCCCCCGCTCACCGGGGGCCGGGCCGGCACCTATGTGCTGCTGCTGGTCACCGGCGTACTGGTCGCGTTCGCCGGGACGCTGGTGCAAGCGGCGTGGTTCCCCGGCGGGTTGCTGCTGGCGCTCGCCGGTGTCGGCGGCCTCTTCTACGGGGGCGGCCGCGCGACCGGCACCCCCGCGGGCGTGCTGGTACCCGGCGCGGCCTGGCTGGTGACCGTGTTCCTCCTGCTCGGCGATGTCCGGCCGGAAGGGGACTTCCTCTTCGGTGCCGGGCTCGGTTCGTACATCTTCCTGCTGGGCGGCATCCTGGTCGCTGTGATCTGTGCCACCGCTGCCCAGATGCGTGTGGCGGGCGTCCGGTACGGCCGAGTTGGCGGATGACGTGGTGCATACCGGGGCGGATGCCGCGCGGGTCGGGGTGAACGGACCGGGTACCGGGGGTTCGCCCATGGCGGCGGTGTTCGTACGCTCCCCGGGTGCCCGCCCGCGGCGGACAGTATGGTGGTGCGCGCCGTCGCGCCGCCCTGGGGGCACCTCCCGGCCTGTGGGCCGGGAAACATCTCTGACGAGCGGCGGAGCCAACCGGGAGAACCTGCTTTGAGTCGTGAATCTGACAGTTCGTCCTCCGGCCCCCAGGGCCGTGGCGGAGCCGCGTACCCGTCAGGGACGCCGCCGTACGGCTCGCCCAGGGGAGATGCCGACGAGGCGCCGGCGCCCGGTGCCGCGGCGCGGCCGGAGGAGCCCAAAACCGAGACCACGCTGACGACGCGGATCAAGATCAACATTCCGGGGTCGCGCCCCATCCCGCCGGTCGTCGTGCGCAAGCCCGTCGGTGAGGAGTCCGGCATGAACGGATCGGCTGGATCCGGCGGTTCCGCCGGTTCCCGGGGAACGTCGCGCCCAGGCGGCGAGCGGAACGCGGAGCGTACGGCGAACACGCCGCGGCCCGAGGCTCCGGCGGAGGAGGCCCCCGCGGCCGGCCGGCCCGAGAAGACCAGCGACTGGTTCGCGCCGCGCAAGCCGCAGGCCGGCGCCGGCCCGCAGTCCTCGACCACCGGCTCGCACCCGGCGCCGCCCGCCCCGGGCGGTGCGACCCCGCCGCGGGGCACCTCGGGCGCCACGCCGCAGCAGCGCCCCGACCTGCCGTACTTCTCCGACAGCCCGGCCCCGCAGGACCGCCCGGGCCCGCGGGAGGGCGCGTCGCCGTTCGACAGCGGTGCCCGTACCGACGGCGGTTCGCCGTTCGACGGCGGCCCGTCGCCCTTTGACGGTGCGGCCGGCGGCCCGTCGCCGTTCGACGCCGCCGCGGGGCCCGCCCGCGACCACAGCCCGTTCGACACCCCGGGGGCCGGCCCCAGTGGACCGACGACCGGGCCGGCGCGCGGCAGTTCCGCGCTCAACCTCCCGCCCGGCTTCAGCGACTCCGGCACCGGCGGCACGCCCCGGATCGACGACACCGCCGAGCTCACCCCGCAGCCGCCGGCGCCGCTCGCCGGGCCGGGCAGCGGCCTCGGAGCCGGCGGCGGGATCGCGGGCGGACTGCCCGGCGGCCCGAAGGGCAGCCGGGGGACGAGCGGGCCGCAGAGCGGACCGGCCGGCGGCCACGACCGGGTGTCCGGCGACACGCTGGTCAGCGGCATCCCGAAGACCCCCGGCGCGGACGGCCCGTCGTCCCCGTCGCCGTTCCCGGCCGGCCCGGCCGGTGAGGGCGACAGCGCCGCCCCCAAGCCGCGGCCCAAGATCCCCGAGCCGATCAACCCGCCCAAGAACGGCCGTAACAAGCTCGTTCTCCTGGGGGTGGCCGTCGTGGTCCTGGCCGGCGTCGCCTACGGCGCGGGGCTGCTGCTCGACCATGCCGACGTGCCCAACGGCACCACCGCGCTCGGTGTGGACATCGGCGGCTCCAGCAAGGAAGACGCCGTGAAGAAGCTGGAGGCGGAGCTCAAGGACGTCCGCAGCCAGCCCCTCAAGCTCACCGTCGACGGCAAGTCCGAGACCCTCCAGCCCGCCAAGGCGGGCCTGGACATCGACCCGCAGGCCACGGTCCGCAGGGCGGCCGGCCGGGACTACAACCCCGTCTCCGTCATCGGCTCGCTGTTCGGCGTGAGCCGCACGGCCGAGCCGGCGGTGCTCGTCGACGACGAGAAGCTCCAGATCGCGCTGGAGAACGCCGCCGGACCCGGAGGTGCCATCGCGGACGGCGGGATCACCTTCGAGAACGGCAAGGCGGTGCCGCACTACGGACGGTCGCACAAGGCCATCGATGTGAAGGCGTCCGAGAAGAAGGTCGCCGACGCCTACCGCCGCCGCGCCACGACCGGCAGCGACGCCCCGGTGGTGCTGGCCGCCGCCACCCAGCAGCCGCAGGTGAGCAAGGCCGCGGTGGACAAGGCGCTGAAGCAGTTCGCCGAGCCCGCGATGTCCGGCCTGGTGACGGTCCGTACGGACGCGGCGCACACGGTCTCCTTCAGCCCGCAGAAGTCCATCCCGAAGTTCCTGTCGTTCAAGATCGTCAACGGTGCGCTGGTGCCGTATTACGACCGTCCGGCGCTCAAGGCGCTCTACGGCGACACCTTCAACGGCGTGCTGGTGACCAAGGGGGACGGCTCCAAGCACCCGGTCAGCGTCGAGGAAGTGGCGAGCGCGGTCGGCCGGGCACTGCTCGGCACCACCCCGTCCGACCGGGTCCAGACCATCGCCACCAACGGCAACTGACCGCCGCGCGGCGCCGGATCCGCAGGCAGGAGGCCCCCAGGGCGCGTTCACGGTTCATACCGGGGACGTCCCCTAGGGGGCCTTCCCCATGACAGATGTCATCGCACAGTGCGGACACCCGGCACTGCCGCTCGCCGGGCGCCTCCCGGATGCTGAGGGGCATGACGACCACAGCCACCACCACAGCCGATACCGCGCAGGGCGCGGACCGGGCTCCCGTGGTCAGCTTCCGGCAGGTCAGCAAGAGTTACGGCGCGGTGCGCGCGGTGGCCGACCTCGATCTGGAGCTGTACCCGGGCGAGACCGTCGCCCTCCTCGGCCCCAACGGCGCGGGCAAGTCCTCCACCCTGGACCTGCTCCTCGGGCTGCGCACCGCCGACGCCGGCCGCGTGACGCTGTTCGGCACGACGCCGCAGCGCGCCATCGAGCAGGGCAAGGTCGGCGCGATGCTGCAGAGCGGCGGCCTGATGGAGGGCGTCAAGGTCAAGGAACTGGTCAAGCTCGCCCGCGATCTGCACCCGCGCGGCCGTCCGCTCGACGAGGTCCTGGCCGCGGCGGGCCTCACCGACATCGCCGACCGCATGGTCGACAAGCTCTCCGGCGGCCAGGAGCAGCGGGTCCGCTTCGCGCTGGCCACCGCCGGCGCGGGCGAGTTGATCGTGCTGGACGAGCCGACCACCGGTATGGACGTCTCCGCCCGGCAGACCTTCTGGGGCGCGATGCGCCGGCAGGCCGAGCAGGGCCGTACGGTCCTCTTCGCGACCCACTACCTCGAAGAGGCCGACGCGATAGCCGACCGGGTCATCGTGCTGCACCGCGGCCGGGTGCTCGCCGACGGCACCGCCGCCGAGATCAAGGCCCGGGCCGGCGCCCGCCGGATCGCCTTCGACCTCGAGGAGCCGATCGACCGCGAGGCGCTGCTGGGCCTGCCGTCCCTGACGTCCCTGGAGGTCTCGGGCCGTACGGTCCGCATCCAGTCCCAGGACGCCGACGCCACCGTCCACGCCCTCTACGGCCTCGGCTGCTACCCGCACCACCTCGAAGTCTCCGGCCTCGGCCTGGAGCAGGCCTTCATCGCCCTCACCACGGCGTCCGACGCGCGCACCGCCACCGCCGAGGAGGCGGCCCGATGACCACTCTGATCAAGCTGGAGATCGTCCGCTCCCTGCGCAACAAGAAGTTCATGTTCTTCTCGGTGATCTATCCGCCGGTGCTGTATCTGATCATCGCGGGCGGCGCGGACAGCAAGCCGATCCCCGGGATGCGGCTGAACATGGGGCTCTACTTCATGGTGTCCATGGCAGCATTCGGTGCCATGACCGCCGTCCTGCTGGGCAACAGCGAGCGCATCGCCAAGGAGCGCGAGAACGGCTGGGTGCGCCAGCTGCGGCTGACCGCGCTGCCCGGACGGGGCTATGTCGCCGCGAAGATGGCCGCCGCCGCGACCGTCAGCCTGCCGTCGATCCTGCTGGTCCTGCTGGTCGGCGCGGTGGTCAAGGGCGTACGGCTGGAGGCCTGGCAGTGGCTCGCCATCGCGGTGGGCACCTGGCTCGGCAGCTTCGTCTTCGCCGCCCTGGGCGTGGCCATCGGGTATCTGGCCACCGGTGACGCGGTGCGCCCGCTCTCGATGCTGTGCTACTTCGGCCTGGCGTTCCTCGGTGGCCTGTGGATGCCGCTGACGTTCCTGCCGCAGTGGGCGCAGAATGTCGCCGAGTGGCTCCCGACGCATGCGTACGCGGCGCTCGGCACCGCCGTCGAGGCCGGCGGCGCACCGCATGGGAAGGACATCGCCATCCTGGTCGGCTACCTGCTGGTCTTCGCCGGCGGCGCGGCCTGGCTGTACCGCAAGGACACCAGAAAGGCGTGAGAGGCGGGGAGATGAGGAGCGAGCCCGAGGGCGGTAGCCCCATGATGATGGGGCAGCCGGCCCGCACCCGCCGCCAGGCGCTCGGCAAGACGGCCTGGATCGCCGTCTGGCTGCTGTATCTCGCCGGCCCGGTGGGTCGCATGCTGGAGCCCGGCATCTCCCTCGCCGAGCGGGTCTGGGGCAGCCTGGGGCTCACGCTCTTCGTTCTCGCCTACTTCCTGCTGGTCTTCCGTCATCTGTGGCGAAGGACGGCCCGCCCGCCGATGTACGGCCTGCTGGCCCTGATGCTGGCGCTGTCCGTCGCCCTGTCCTGGATGCTGGACGCCTCCTGGCTGGTGCTGTTCATCTTCACCAGCGTCGGCTCGGCGGTGGTGCTGCCCTGGCAGCAGTCCCGGTGGTCCATTCCGCTGATCACCGCGGTACTGGTCACCATCGGGGCGAGCTATCCGCAGATCCGCGGTTACTACCTCTTCTCCTACGGCCTGCCCGCGCTCGGCAGCGGCTTCATGATGGTCGGCGTGCAGTATCTGATCCACACGACCATGGAGCTGCGCGCCGCCCGCCAGGAGGTCGCCCGTCTGGCCGCCAACGACGAGCGGCTGCGGCTCGCCCGCGATCTGCACGACCTGCTCGGCCACTCCCTCTCGCTGATCACGCTCAAGAGCGAGCTGGCCGGCCGGATGCTGCCCGACCGGCCCGAGGACGCCGCCCGGCAGGTCGCCGACATCGAGCGGGTGAGCAGACAGGCGATGGTCGACGTGCGGGAGGCGGTCACCGGCTACCGAAGACCGCGGCTCGCCGTCGAACTGGCCGGCGCCCGGGCCGCGCTGCGCACCGCGGGGATCGCGGTCACCGCCGACCCGGCGCTGGAGGGCGACTACCGCGGGCTCGCCGCCGATGCGGAGGGCGCGCTGGCCTGGGCGCTGCGCGAGGCCGTCACCAACGTCCTCCGGCACAGCGGGGCGCACCGCTGCGAGCTGCTGCTCTCCGAGGAGTGGGAGGCCGATGAGCGCCGCTTCCTGTGTCTGACGGTGCTCGACGACGGCGCGGGCCCGCCCCGCGCCCAGCACGACGGCAACGGCCTCAGCGGTCTGCGCGAACGCCTCCAGCCGGCCGGCGGCCGGCTGGAGACCGGCCCCGCCCCTCGCGGGCGCGGCTTCGCCCTGCGCGCCTATGTCCCGCTGGGCGCCGCCGCGGGCGCCCCGGTCCCCGCCCCGGGCAGCTCTCCCGAGCCCGTCACCGGCCCGGACCGGGACGGGGAGGTGGAGCACGGTCCCCCGTCCCCCGGTGCGTATCCGGCGCCGCGGCACTCCACCCGTACGGCTTAGGCTGGCCCGCATGATCAGAGTGCTGCTGGCGGAGGACCAGTCGATGGTCCGCGAGGCGCTGGCCGCGCTGTTGTCGCTGGAGGCCGATCTCGACGTGGTCGCCCAGGCGGCCCGCGGGGACGAGGTGGTCCCGGCCGCGCGCGATCACGCCGTGGACGTCGCGCTCCTGGACATCGAGATGCCCGGCCTCAGCGGACTGGACGCCGCCGCCGCGCTGCGCGAGGCGCTGCCCGGCGTCAAGATCGTCATCCTGACCACCTTCGGCCGCCCCGGCTATCTGCGCCGTGCCATGGAGGCCGGCGCCGACGCCTTCCTCGTCAAGGACGCCCCGGCGGCCCGGCTCGCCGACGCGGTGCGGCGCGTCCTGCGCGGTGAGCGGGTCATCGACCCGGTGCTGGCGGCGGCCGCGCTCGCCGACGGCGCCAGTCCGCTGACCGAGCGGGAGCGGGAGGTGCTGGGGGCCGCCGCCGACGGCTCCACCAACGCCGAGATCGCCGGCGCGCTCCATCTCTCCCAGGGCACGGTCCGCAACTACCTGTCCCTCGCCATCCAGAAGACCGGAGCCCGCAACCGCGCCGAGGCGGTCCGCACGGCCCGTGACAAGGGCTGGCTGTAGGCCCCGGTGCCGCCGATCCCGGCCCCGCCGCGCCGAGCCGTGGTCCCGGTGCGCAGCCGGGCGGCGTATTGCAGGCTTGAGGTGTTATGCCTGCCGACCGAGGCACGGACAGCGGCCGCTGGACTCCCGTGTTCCTGATCCTTGTGATCGTCGTCGTCGCCGTGCTGGATGCGACGACCGGCCCGGAGCTGCACGTCTCGGGCTTCTTGGGCTTCGTCCCGCTGTACGCCGCGCTGCGCTGTTCGTTCCGCCGGACGCTGGTGGTGGCCGCCGCCTTCGTCGTGTGCCTGACCTATGTCGACCTCTTCACCGTGCCCGACTGGATCGCGGCCACCCGGGCGGTGGGAATCTTCGGCTCCTTCCTGGTGGCCCTGTTCTCGCTGGTGCTGTGCCGCTTCCGGCTGCAGCGTGAGGCGCTGCACGCCCGGACGTCCCTGGTGGCCGACACGGTGCAGCGGGCGGTGCTGCGCGAGCTGCCGCTCAGGGCGGGCCCGATCGAGGCGTACGGCTTCTATGTGTCCGCCCAGGAGGGGGCCCGGGTCGGCGGTGACATCTACGAGGCCGTCGACACCCCGCACGGGCTACGGCTGATGATCGGCGATGTGCAGGGCAAAGGCATGCCGGCGATCGGCGCGGGCATCGAGGTGCTGGCGTCGTTCCGCGAAGCCGCGCAGTACCAGGGCTCGCTGGAGTCGGTGGCCGGACGGATGGAGCAGACGCTGGCCCGCTACAACACCCGCTCGGCCGCGCAGGGCATCGACGAGCGCTTCGTCACCGCGCTGCTGTTGGAGGTGCGCAGCATGCCCGGCCGGCCGCAGGGCCATGTGCTGTCCTGCGGCCACATCCCGTACTACCTGGTGCGCCAGGGCCAGGTCCACGAACGCCGCGACGGTGAGGGCGCACTGCCCCTCGGCCTGGGCGCGCTCAGCGCCGAGCCGCGCCGCAGCGTGCGGATCCACCCCCGGCCCGACGACTGGATCGTGCTGTGCACGGACGGGGTGACCGAGGCGCGCGGCAAGGACGGTGAGTTCTACCCGCTGGCCGAGCGGCTGGCCGGATGGACGCACCTGGAGCCGGCCGAACTGACCCGTGCGCTCCGCGCCGACCTGGAATCCTTCACCGAAGGCGACCTCAAGGACGATGCGACGGTGCTGGTCGTCCGCCGCAGCCCCGACGCCGCTCAGTTGAGCATGGCGCGCGCCGCCGCGGCCTGACGCCGGATCGCCTTCGCCCCGGCGGGCTCGACCGGCTCCACCACCCGCGCGTACTCCTCCAGCTCGGCCGCGCCCGCGAGGAACTCGCCGCGCTCGACGAGCAGTTGGGCCCGCTCCAGGCGCAGCCGCGCCGGATGGCTCGGCAGCAGCAGCGACAGCTCCAGCGCCCACAGCTGCACCGCGCCGTGCTCGGGCCGCGCCCGTGCCCAGGCCCGGATGTTGTTGAGCACCCGCAGCACGATCTCCAGAGGGTCGGCGGGCGCCGTCATCCGCCGGCTCAGCCGCTCGCCGGTCGCGCCCGCGACCAGCAGCTCGGTGTCCTCCTCGGTCAGCAGCCGGCCGCCCCCGAACGGATCGGCCAGCACATGCGCGCCCAGGGGGTCGCCGAAGCCGACGACGAAATGGCCGGGCAGCGCCACCCCGTACACGGGGGCGCCGGCCCGCCGGGCGACCTCCATCCACACCACCGACAGCAGGATCGGCAGGCCGCGGCGCCGCCGCAGCACCTCGTGCAGCAGCGAGGACTCCAGCCGCCGGTAGTCGGCGGGCGAGCCGCCGAAGCCGTACCGGGTGCCGAGCAGTTCGGCGACGTTGCGGGCCCAGGCGCCGGGGCCGCCCGCGGGGGAATAAGGGAGCAGCCCGGCCAGCCGGTCCAGTTCGATCTGCGCCGCGTCCAGGCCCGCCTCATCGAGCGCGGGATCGGCCTCGGCGCAGATCAGCAGGCACAGCAGCGCCAGATCGGGCCGCTCGGCGCGCGCGGCCTCGGCGAACTGCTGCCGTCGCGCCGCGCGGGCGCCGTCCGCTTCGTGCCCGGGTTCCTGCCCGGGTTCCTGAGGCATGGGGGCACACCCTTCAGCGCCGGGCGTCCGGCCGGGGCCGCCGGTAGTGATAGCCGTGGTGGTCGGTGAAGCCGAGCCGGTCGTAGAACCCGAGGGCGTCGGTGTTGTCCGCCTCGACCTGGAGATACGCCGCCGAGGCGCCCTCCGCGAGGGCCCGTTCGGCGAGCGCCGCCATCACCAGGGTGGCCAGCCCCTGCCGCCGCGCGTCCGGGGCCACCTCGACCGCCGCGAACCCCGCCCAGCGCCCGTCGACCACCAGCCGCCCGATCGCCGCGGTCCGGCCGTCCGCGCCGCGCACCGTCGCGCACCACACCGAGGGCCCGCCGGTCAGCACCTTCAGGGCGTCCTCGGTGACCTCCTGGCCCGGGCCGCCCTCGCCGGTCCGGTTGTACAGGGCCAGCCAGTCCGCGTCCGGCTCCCGGGACAGGGCGACCCGGGTGGTGTCCGCCCCGGTGTCGGCGAGCGGCGCCAGCGCCGCGATCCGGACCCGGGTGTGCGCCTCGTCGGCCCAGCCGCGCTCCGCCAGCCGGGCGGTCAGCTGCGCGTCGGTCTCCGCCCGCCCGGTGGCGACCGCGATCACCGGCGGCAGCCCGCGGGCGCCGTACCACCGGCCGACGTGCTCCAGCGCCGCCTCAAGCGGGAGGCCGGGGTCGCCGAGGGGCAGTACGGAATTGGCGCGGCGGGTGAAGCCCCCGGAGGCACGCAGCGTCCACTCACCGAGACGCTCCGTCTCGACGGCGGGCCAGCCGCGGGCCGCGACCTCCTGGAGCTCCCGGGCGGTGGCCGCCGGGACCTTCCGGCGGGCCGGGGCGGCAGGCACCACCTTGGCCGCCACCAGCGAGGACTCGTCGACCCGGACACACTCGCCGGTACGCCGTGTGATGCTCAGCACACCTTCGTCCCAGGATGTGAGAACGCCGACCGCGTCCGTGAACGCCTCCGACCCCTCCCCGCCCCCGGTCAGGCGCCGGACGGATACCCTTTTGCCCACGTCAGCGCGGGTGATGCGAACCTCCCCGCGGCCACCGGCCAGGAATTCCATCGCTCAAACCGCCCCTCTTGTTCGTCTCGCGCCCGGGAACGGAGATACTAGATGGCGGGCATCGACGACGCCGCGCTCCCGCGCGCCCAGCGGCGGTACTGCCAATCGGTCCGCCGGCCCTACCGAGGAGGAACGACAGCGTGACCTACGTCATCGCGCAGCCTTGTGTCGACGTCAAGGACAAGGCGTGCATCGAGGAGTGCCCGGTCGACTGCATCTACGAGGGCCAGCGGTCCTTGTACATCCACCCGGACGAATGCGTCGACTGTGGCGCCTGTGAGCCGGTCTGCCCGGTCGAGGCGATCTTCTACGAGGACGACACTCCCGAGGAGTGGAAGGACTACTACAAGGCGAATGTGGAGTTCTTCGACGAGCTCGGCTCGCCCGGTGGCGCCAGCAAGCTCGGCCTGATCGAGCGTGACCACTCCTTCATCGCGGCGCTGCCGCCGCAGAACCAGTAAGACCCCCAGGGTCAAGGGGGAGCCGCCGCTCCCTCTTGCTTCCCGGGTCTCGCGGTCGCACGGCGCCGCCCGGTCCCGTACGGCCCGTTCCGTACGGGACCGACGCATGTGTGCCGCGGTCCTGGCACCACCGAGAAAGAGAGCACCGTGGGCGCAGCCTCCTCTTCCCAGCCCGTCTCCCCCCGCGCGTCGCTCCGCGACCGCCTGCCCGTCTTCCCCTGGGACCGGCTGGAGCCGTACAAGGCCACCGCTGCCGCGCACGCCGACGGCATCGTCGACCTGTCCGTCGGCACCCCGGTCGACCCGGTCCCCGCGGTGGTGCAGCAGGCGCTGACCGCGGCGGCCGACAGCCCGGGCTATCCGACGGTGTGGGGCACGGCCGCGCTGCGGGACGCCCTCACCGGCTGGGCCGCCGACCGCCTCGGCGCCCGGAACCTGGACCACACCCATGTGCTGCCGGTCGTCGGCTCCAAGGAGCTGGTGGCCTGGCTGCCGACCCAGCTGGGCCTGGGCCCCGGCGACAAGGTCGGCTACCCGCGCCTGGCCTACCCGACGTACGAGGTCGGCGCCCGCCTGGCCGGCGCCGAGCCGGTCGTCTACGACGACCCCACCGAGCTGGACCCCAGCGGCCTCAAGCTGCTCTGGCTGAACTCGCCGTCCAACCCCACCGGCCGGGTGCTCGGCGCCGACGAGCTGCGCCGCACCGTCGCCTGGGCGCGCGAGCACGGCGTGCTGGTCTTCAGCGACGAGTGCTACCTCGAACTGGGCTGGGAGGCCGACCCGGTCTCCGTGCTGCACCCGGACATCTGCGGCGGCTCGACCGACGGCCTGGTCGCCGTGCACTCGCTGTCCAAGCGCTCCAACCTCGCCGGCTACCGCTCCGCCTTCCTCGTCGGCGACCCCGCGGTCCTCGGCGACCTGCTCCAGATCCGCAAGCACGGCGGCATGATGATCGCGGCCCCGGTCCAGGCCGCCACCGTCGCCGCGCTGGGCGACACCGCCCATGTCGCCGAGCAGCGCGAGCGCTACGCCCGCCGCCGGGCCGCGCTGCGCGGGGCCTTCGAGGCCGCGGGCTTCCGCATCGAGCACAGCGAGGCCGCGCTCTACCTCTGGGCGACCCGCGACGAGCCCTGCTGGGACACCGTCGCCGCGCTCGCCGAACGCGGCATCCTCGTCGCCCCCGGCGAGTTCTACGGCTCCGCGGGGGAGCGCTTCGTACGGATCGCCTTCACCGCGACCGACGAGCGGGTGGACGCCGCGGTGCGCCGCCTGTCGAAGTGAGCCGCCGCCGCGCATGACCACGCGCAGGGGCCCGGGGAGCGTCCACTCCCCGGGCCCCTGCGCGTTTGCGGGCGGGCGGCCGGTCAGCGGCCGCCGAGCGGCAGCCCGCCGAGCAGGCTCTGGGCGGAACCGAGCAGAGCCTTGGCCGCGTCGCCCGGCAGCGAGTTGGTGGAGATGCCGTGCTTGGCGATCGGGCGGACCAGGGACTCGGCCTTGTCCGCGGCGCCCTGGGTGAGCGGCATGGCCTTCTTCACGGCCGGACCGGCGGTCTCGACGAGCGCCGGGGCGAGCTTCGTCGCCGCTTTGCTGCCGGCCTCGTTGACCAGGCCGACGCCGTGGTGCGCGGTGCGGTCGAGGGTGGCGCTGGTGTTCTTGGAGTCCAGGGGCGCCGTCAGTCCGCCCAGGTCGGGTGTCTTGGCGGGCAGTTCCACGGCGCTCGCGGAACCGGCCGCAGCGACCACGGGAGCGGCACCCGCTGCAACGAGCAGGGCGGCTCGGGCGATCCGACGCGTAACGGGGAGGGACATGGTGCTCCTTTTACGGAGAAGGACTCGGACTTCTGACAGATGTGCCATGTCCGCCGGGCGGACGCACTGACTACCGCTTCAGAACCCCGAAGGTTGCGGTGAACTAAGGTAAAGAGTTGGTAACGCGTCAGATAATCGGCCCTTGCTGAAGACGGGCAATATGCGCACAGCCGCAGGTGCCGCGGAAACGTCACGGCCCTTTACGCACAAGGCAATTGAGGAAACCCGGGAAAGTCGCGTCCTCAACTGACGCCGCGTAAAAGGGAATTGCTGCGGGTGCCCCTTACGGGGGACCCGGCAAACTATTGCGCGGTGATGATACGAACGTCGTGTGCGGCCGCCGGGGAAGCGGCCTGCTTCGGCTGCCACCCCTTCCCGGAATCGGCCGCGCGCCACGTCCGGCCGGCGT
Source organism: Streptomyces sioyaensis (assembly GCF_004122735.1). Lineage (GTDB taxonomy): Bacteria > Actinomycetota > Actinomycetes > Streptomycetales > Streptomycetaceae > Streptomyces > Streptomyces sioyaensis. Next base: position 48,386 of record NZ_SDIF01000037.1, read on the forward strand.
AAGAGATCTGTTCGATGCGCAGCTCGGCGGAGTGCGCCACGGCCCACGTCGCCAGCTGCCAGCCGCGCCGCGGGGCCTCGCCCGCCGCCGGACCGGACTGCCGCACCGGTATCGTCACCCCGCGCCCCCCGCCGGCCGCGTGGCCGGCCGCCCCCGGGAGCACCTGCGGGCCGAACTCCCGCACCAGCTTCTCCCGCACCTGTGCGGCGCCGCCCGCCTGCGCGTTCACCGGCCCGCTCTCGGTGCAGGTCATCGCGTCCTGATAGCGGCCCGAGAGGGCCCCGGTCAGCCGCGCGGCATTCGCCTCGTGCTTGGCGTACGCCTGTGGAAAGCCGCTGCGCTGCACCTTCTGGGCGGCGACGGTCAGCGGCAGCCGGGAGTACCCGGGCACCTTCGCCAGATGCCGGTAGAACTCCCCGGCCGAATAGACGGGATCCATGATCTGCTGCACGGTGCCCCAGTCCTGCGAGGGCCGTTGCTGGAAGAGTCCGACCGAATCCCGGTCACCGAATTCGATGTTGCGCAGCCCCGACTCCTGCATCGCGGTCGCCAGCGCGATGGTCACCGCCCGCTCCGGCAGCCCGCGCGAGGACGCCACGGCCGAGATCGTCGCGGCGTTCGCGGCCTGCTCCGGGGACAGCTCGTACTCCTCGGAGCCGCCCTCGGCGCGCACCGTGCAGTGCGGCGCCCCCGGGCCACCGGTGACGTACTGCACGACGAGATAGCCGGCCAGTCCGAGGAGTACGGCCACGGCCGCGGCGGTACGCCACAGGCGGGCACGGGAGACAGAGGATGAGGGCTGGGCGGACACCGCCCCACCGTACTGGAGTGCTCCGGATAGGGTCGGATCCATGGAGCACTCCGGACACCACCCCGCCCTCGACCTGTCGCTCGACGCCGCCGCGCTCACCGCGCAGCTGGTGGACTTCCCCTCCGAGAGCGGAAACGAGAAGGACCTGGCCGACGCCGTCGAGCACGCCCTGCGCGCGCTGCCGCACCTGACCGTCGACCGCTACGGCAACAACATCGTCGCCCGTACCCACCTCGGCCGCGACGAGCGGGTGGTGCTCGCCGGACACCTCGACACCGTGCCGATCGCCGACAACGTCCCCTCCCGGCTCGACGAGGACGGCTTCCTGTGGGGCTGCGGCACCAGCGACATGAAGTCCGGCGTCGCCGTCCAGCTGCGGACCGCCGCCACGGTCCCCGCGCCCAACCGCGACCTGACCTTCGTCTTCTACGACAACGAAGAGGTCGCCGCGCACCTCAACGGCCTCGGCCATGTCGCCGACGCCCACCCCGACTGGCTCGCCGGTGACTTCGCCGTCCTCCTGGAGTCCTCCGACGGCGAGGTGGAGGGCGGCTGCCAGGGCACCCTGCGGGTCCTGCTGCGCACCACCGGTGAGCGGGCCCACTCCGCCCGCGGCTGGATGGGCGCCAACGCGATTCACGCCGCCGCCCCGATCCTGGCGAAGCTCGCCGCGTACGAGCCGCGCCGCCCGGTCATCGACGGCCTCGAATACCGCGAGGGCCTCAACGCCGTCCGCGTCGAGGGCGGGGTCGCCAACAACGTCATCCCGGACGCCTGCACGGTCACCGTCAACTTCCGCTACGCCCCGGACCGCACCCCCGACGAGGCGGTGGCCCATGTGCGGGAGGTCTTCGCGGACTGCCCGGTGGACGAGTTCGTCATCGACGACCACTCCCCGGGCGCGCTGCCCGGGCTGTCCCACCCGGCGGCCAAGGCGTTCATGGAGGCAGTGGGCGGCAGTGCGCGGCCCAAGTTCGGCTGGACCGACGTCTCCCGTTTCAGCGCGCTGGGCGTCCCCGCCGTGAACTACGGCCCCGGCAATCCGCTGCTCGCGCACAAGAGGGACGAGCGGGTCGCCGTCGAGCGCATCCTGCACTGCGAGGAGCGGCTGCGCGCCTGGCTGACCGCCTGACCTCGCCGGTCCGGCCGCCGACCGCTGCCCTCCGCACCGAATTCCCCTGCTCTTCACGTCGGCGGATCTAGGCTGAAACGGCACACGTACTGCCAGCGGAGGGAGCACGACATGGCCAGTCCCGAGGGAGCACCGGTCCCCGAGGAGCAGCGGCTGGGCCCCGTACTGCGCCGCCAGGAGCAGGTGCAGGCCGGCACCACCGACCAGCGGCTGCTGGACTCCGAAGGCCCTTCCGAATGGGTGCACACCGACCCCTGGCGCGTGATGCGCATCCAGTCGGAGTTCGTCGAGGGCTTCGGCGCGCTGGCCGAGCTGGGCCCGGCCGTCAGCGTCTTCGGCTCCGCCCGCACCCCGCGGGACGCCAAGGAGTACGACGCCGGGGTACGGCTGGGGCGCGCCCTGGTGGAGGCCGGGTTCGCGGTGATCACCGGGGGCGGCCCCGGCGCCATGGAGGCCGCCAACAAGGGCGCCAACGAGGCCGGCGGCACCTCCGTCGGGCTGGGCATCGAGCTGCCCTTCGAGCAGGGCATGAACGCATACGTGAACCTCGGCGTCGACTTCCGGTACTTCTTCGTGCGCAAAACGTGTTTTGTGAAGTACGCCCGCGGGTTCGTGGTGCTCCCCGGAGGGCTCGGCACCCTCGACGAGCTCTTCGAGGCGCTCACCCTCGTCCAGACCCGTAAGGTCACCCGCTTCCCGATCGTGCTGTTCGGCACGGCCTACTGGAGCGGACTGGTCGACTGGCTGCGCGACACCCTCATCGCCGAGGGCAAGGCGTCGATGCACGACCTGGAGCTCTTCCACCTCAGCGACGACGTGGACGAGGCGGTCGCGCTGGTGACCAAGGAGGTCGGCATCCAGGGCCTGTCCGAGGGGGCAGGCTCGGAAAGGCCCTAGGAACGGGGGCCGCAGGGGAAGGCCGCCGCCCGCTGACGGTGCCTGGAATACCGCCGCCACTGGCGACGCCCGGGAATGCCGCCGCCCCCCACCTCGTTATGTCCCCGCAGGGGGCCCAGACACCCCCTACGGCATCTGTTCGCACGAGCCCCAGGGTTCTGTCCCACCCTGACCCCCAGGACAGCCCCTGAGGGGCGTCTTCCTCAGGCCAGGCCCCGGCGGGCGACCGCCGGGGGCCGGTGGCCGGCGATCGAGGCCACCATGTCCAGCACCTGGCGGGTCTCGGCGACCTCGTGGACGCGGTAGACCTGAGCGCCCAGCCAGGCGGAGACGGCGGTGGTCGCCAGGGTGCCGAGCACCCGCTCCTTGACCGGCCGGTCGAGCGTCTCGCCGACGAAGTCCTTGTTGGACAGCGACACCAGCACCGGCCAGCAGGTCGCGGTCATCTCGCCCAGCCGCCGGGTTGCCTCCAGGCTGTGCCGGGTGTTCTTGCCGAAGTCGTGCCCGGGATCGATCAGGATCGCGTCGCGCCGGACCCCCAACTCCACGGCCCGCTCGGCCAGTCCGAGCGTCACCCGCAGGATGTCGGCCATCACGTCGTCGTACGTCACCCGGTGCGGGCGGGTACGCGGCTCGGCGCCGCCCGCGTGGGTGCACACCAGACCGACGTCATAGCGGGCCGCGACCTCGGCGAGCCGCGGATCGACACCGCCCCAGGCATCGTTGAGCAGATCCGCGCCGGCCTCGCAGACCGCCTCGCCGACCTCGTGCCGCCAGGTGTCGACGCTGATCACCACATCGGGGAAGCGCTTGCGGACCTCGGCGACGAATCCGACCGTGCGGCGGGCCTCCTCCTCGGCGGTGACCTCCTCGCCGGGACCGGCCTTGACGCCGCCGATGTCGATGATCGCGGCGCCGTCGGCCACGGCGCGCTCCACGCGGGCCAGCGCGGGCTCGTCACGGAACGTGGCGCCCTGGTCGTAGAAGGAGTCCGGCGTCCTGTTGACGATGGCCATGATCACCGGCTCGTGCGCCCCGAACTCGCGATTCCCCAGCCGCAGCATTCCCTGACTCCCTCTCCGTGGTCCGGGAGCGACCCTAACTGTCACACCCGCATGGCACGATCAGTGCAGGCACATAGTCCGGGGAGTTGGTCGTGTTCTGGTTCTTGCTGATCGCGATGGTCGTGGTGGTGGCCGCGGTCACGCTCGTGGTCGTCGGCGGTGGTGACGGCGGCGGGCTGCGGGATTCCGAGCCGGACCGGCTGCACGATCCGCTGCCGGACGAGCGCCCGCTGGGCCGCGCCGACGTGGAGGCCGTCCGGCTTCCGGTGACCGTCCGTGGTTACCGCATGAACGACGTCGACGACGTCCTGGACCGTCTGGGCGCCGAGCTCGCCGCGCGCGACGCCCGGATCGCCGAGCTGGAGGCGGCGCTCGCCGGAGCGCACGCCTCCGCGATGGGCGGCCCGGGGCTGATACAGGACGGCCCGCCCGTGCTGGGGCCGGTGCCGGAGCCGGGGGAGAGCTCCGGCGACCGGACGTCCGCGGACGGGCCCGAGGCCCCCGCGTCCCCGGAAGGCGAGGACCGGGCATGAGCGGGGTGGTGCGCGAACCGGACGGCATCCCGCGCTGCCCGTGGGGCATGGAGTCGCCGCAGATGGCCGATTACCGCGCGTATCACGACACCGAATGGGGCCTGCCGGTCCATGGTGACGACGCCCTCTTCGAGCGGATGAGCCTGGAGGCGTTCCAGTCCGGGCTCTCGTGGATCACGATCCTGCGGCGCCGCCCCGGCTTCCGCGCCGCGTTCGCCGGATTCCGCATCGCGAAGGTCGCGCGGTTCACGGACGCGGACGCCGAGCGGCTGCTCGCCGACCCCGGCATCATCCGCAATCGCGCCAAGATCGCCGCGACGATCGGCAACGCCAAGGTCGCCGCCGGGCTGGCCCCCGGTGAACTCGACGACCTGATCTGGTCCTACGCCCCCGACCGGACCGGCCGGCCGGTGCCGCGCACCGTCGACGAGGTGCTGCCGGTGACCCCGGAGTCGACGGCGCTCGCCAAGGACCTCAAGAAGCGCGGCTTCCGCTTCGTCGGCCCGACCACCGCGTACGCGATGATGCAGGCGTGCGGCCTGGTCAACGACCATCTGGCGGACTGCCATGTCCGCCGGGCCGTGGACGCGGCGGCCCGCTGACCCGGGCCGGGCCGGCGGCAGCGGCCGGGCAGCGGGAGCCGGCGGCCGCCCGCCGGCGGTGGCCGGTCACCCGGCGGCCCGGGGCCGGCCGGCGGGGCCGGGGTCAGCGCCCCAGGAAGACCGGCTTCTCCTTCTTCACGAAGGCCTCGACCGCGATCCGGTGGTCCTCCGACGCCCCGGCGCGGCCCTGCAACTCGTCCTCCTTGCCGAGCGTCTCGGTGAGCGAGTGCCCCGCCCCGTAGGCCAGCGATTCCTTGATCGCCGCGTAGGCGGCGGTCGGGCCCTGGGCCAGCCGGCGGGCGATCGCCGCGGCCTGGTCGGCCAGCTCCGCGGCCGGGACCACCTTGTTGGCGATGCCCAGGTCGTACGCCTCCTGGGCGCTGATGTTGCGGGGGAAGAGCAGCAGATCGGCGGCCCGGCCATGGCCGATCAGCCGGGGCAGCGTCCAGGACATCCCGGAGTCGGCGGTCAGCGCGACGCCCGCGAAGGAGGTGTTGAAGGACGCCGAGTCCGCGACGACGCGGTAGTCGGCCGCCATCGCAAAGCCCGCACCGGCGCCCGCGGCGACCCCGTTCACGCCGGCGACCACGGGCTTGGGCATCCCGGCCAGCGCCGTCACGATCGGGTTGTAGTGCTCACGCACGGTGTTCATGGTGGCTCCGGAACCGGTCGCCCGGTCCTCGGCCAGCAGGCCGATGTGCTCCTTGAGGTCCTGCCCGACGCAGAAGGCGCGCCCGGTGGCGGTCAGCAGAACGGCCCGCACGGCGGGGTCGGCCGCGGCCTCCTTCAGGGTGTCCCGCAGCAGGACCTTCGCCTCGATGTTCAGCGCGTTCATCGCGTCGGGGCGGTTGAGCGTGATCGTCGCCAGCCCGTCGGTCACGTCGTAGAGCACGGTGTCGGCCATAGTGGGAGTCCCCTCCGTCGCGGCTCGGACTGCTCGGCAGCGGCAGTCCGCGCTCAGGATGCCGGAGATCATCGGGCCCCGGCATGTGACGTACGTCAAAGATTGCGGGCGCGTCGGAGGACGGCGGTTGGCGGAGTACGGCAGGCCCCCTCCCCGAATTGAGGGGGTTTGCGGGAGCACCTTGCCGAAGGGATGCTGCCCGATGTTGGTCATCGGGTCGTTCGATGCGGGATAATGGCCTGGAAGCAATGTGTTCGATGCCGGTGACACGTGCCTATCCGGGCCGTCGGCTGAGATGAGCTGGTTTCAGGAAGGGGAACGAGCATGGCGGCCATGAAGCCGCGGACGGGCGACGGCCCGCTCGAGGTGACCAAGGAGGGGCGGGGCATCGTCATGCGCGTTCCGCTCGAAGGCGGCGGGCGGCTCGTCGTCGAGCTGACCCCCGACGAAGCCAAGGCCCTGGGTGAGGCCCTGGACAAGGTCACCGTCTGACAAGGGCGGCGCAACCGGCGGTTTCCCGGGGCTGACCCCGGTATCCCCAGCCGAATTACCCCGGCCCCGGCATGCGGCGCGCGCAGATGTGCGCGCCGCATGCCGGGGCCGTTTCGCATCCGGGCGCCGGACGGGTCAGCTGCGTTTGACCGCGCAGAGCAGCCCGTCGCCGACCGGCAGCAGGGCCGGTACCAGTGCCGTGCTCTCCCGTACGGCCCGCAGCAGCTCCCGCAGCCGCAGCACCTCCGCGGGCTGCACCGCCGAGTCGACCGTACGGCCGTCCGCGAAGACGCCCTCGAAGCAGACCAGGCCGCCGGGGCGCAGCAGACGCAACGATTCGGCGAGGTACTCCAAGCACTCCATCAGGTCGCCGTCGCAGAAGACGAGGTCGTATCCGCCGTCCGCGAGGCGGGGCAGGACGTCCAGGGCGCTGCCGGGGATGAAGCGGGCGCGGTTGCCGGCGAAGCCCGCGGCGCGGAACGCCTGCTTGGCGAAGGCCTGCCGCTCGGGTTCGAGGTCCACGGTGGTCAGTACTCCGTCGGGGCGCATGCCGTGCAGGAGGTGGATGCCCGACACGCCGGTGCCGGTGCCGATCTCGGCGACGGCCTTGGCGTCCGCGGCGGCGGCGAGCAGGCGCAGGGCCGCGCCGGTGCCGCTGGTCACCGTACGGATGCCGGCCTCCTGCGCACGGTCACGTGACCAGCTCAGGGCGGCCTCGGCGCTGTCGTCGATGGTCCCGGCGCCGTACGCCTCGGCGAATGCCAAGATCGTCTGCCGGTTGCCGGTAATGGCCCTCTCCTGTCCCCGTAGTTGACGCAACCGTGACTGTATCCGCTGGACGCGGGAACTCGCAGATGGGACCGGGCGTTGAGGAGGGGTGGAGGGATGACGGGGGGACGCACCGGTGAAGACCGCGCGAGACACGCAGCAAGACCAGAAGCAGGACCAAATGCAGGTCAAAACTGCTTATCCGGAGCTAACGGGCGAGGTGGATATGGTAGGGGCTCTACTGGACACCACCAGAGCCACCAGGGGAGGTGCGGCTGCGACGGGTGACCGTCGAGTGCTGAGGCGCTTGAAGAGGTCGTTCGCCGAGCCGAAATCCGTGACCAACACCGCTGACCGTTTCCTCCCCCACTCTCGACTCCGCTCGAGTGGGGGGACCGCCGCCGATTCCGCAACGACCGCGACCTTCGCCGCAGACGCGGACGCGCAGGCGTGGACTCCGCCCAGCTGGGAGGAGATCGTCAGCACCCACAGCGCACGGGTCTACCGCCTCGCCTACCGCCTCACCGGCAATCAGCACGACGCCGAGGACCTCACCCAGGAGGTGTTCGTCCGCGTCTTCCGCTCGCTGTCGACGTACACCCCCGGCACCTTCGAGGGCTGGCTGCACCGCATCACGACCAACCTCTTCCTGGACATGGTCCGGCGCCGCCAGCGTATCCGCTTCGATGCGCTCGGTGACGATGCCGCGGAGCGCCTCCCCAGCCGGGAGCCCTCCCCGCAGCAGCACTTCAACGACACCCACTTCGACGCCGATGTGCAGCACGCGCTGGACACCCTCGCGCCCGAGTTCCGGGCCGCCGTGGTGCTGTGCGACATCGAGGGCCTGTCGTACGAGGAGATCGCCGCGACGCTCAACGTCAAGCTCGGCACGGTCCGCAGCCGGATCCACCGTGGCCGCTCGCATCTGCGCAAGTCCCTCAAGCACCGCGCCCCGGCCACCCGTGCCGAAGAGCGCGAGCAGCGGCGGTCGCTGGCCGTGGTGCCCACGGGGGAGGTCGGAATCGCGTGAGCGGCAGCGGCGGTCCGTCCCCTGCCGAGCAGCATCTCGGCGACCGCCTCGCGGCCCTGGTCGACGGCGAGTTGGGGCATGACGCGCGCGAGCGGGTGCTCGCGCATCTTGCGACCTGCGGCAAGTGCAAGGCGGAGGCCGATGCTCAGCGTCGGCTGAAGAGTGTCTTCGCCCAGACCGCGCCCCCCGGCCCGTCGGAGGGCCTGCTGGCGCGTCTGCAGCAGCTGCCCGGCGGTGACGTGGGCGGTCCCGGCAGCAGGCTCGGCAACGGCAGCTTCGGACGGGGCGACTTCGCCCGGGACAGCGGCGCGTTCTCCTATGCGCCCGCTCCGGGCCACTCCGGCCATGCCCTGGCCGGCATCGCCCCCCAGCCCCGCGCCCGCGGCATCCGCGTCCACGAGGCCGACCGGCCCGGCCAGCGGCGCCGGTTCGCCTTCGCGGCGGCCGGTGCGGTCTCCCTCGCGGCCATCGCGCTGGGCGGCGCCCTTCCGCTGGAGGCGGTCACCGATCTGCCCGGCGGACGCGCCGACGGCAGCGGCAGCACCGTCACCCCGCTCAGCGTCAGCCCCGCGGCCGACAGCGAGGTGCGCTTCCGCGGTGACGCCTTCCCCGCCGGCTCGTCCCGGGTGGACGGCCGGCAGCCGTCCGGAGGTCCGACCCTCGCCCCGGCCCCCAGCGCCATGACCCTCTACGGCCCCGGTGCGGCGCCCCCCGCCCCGGCGTACTCCGCGCCGGCCGGCGGATTCGGGCTGTCGCCGCTGATGGCCGCCACCGGTCCGGTCACGGCGTACGACTTCCCGCCCCTGACGTCGGCGACCGGCGGACCTCCCGTGCGGAAGAACCCGCCCCCGCTTTCCGCACCGGAGCCCAGGCGCCCGCTGAGCGGCCCCGCCGCCACGGCCGGCTCCTCCGTCCATGGCTCAACCCCCGCCCAGCACTGACCGTCCCCTGCGCGGCCCCGCGCGGAACTGGTTGAATCCCCCTGGGCGGCGCACCCCTGAGCGGGCGTATGCCGCGAGGTGGTGGTGGCCCGTGCAGGACCGCGGGCGAATTCTGGGGAGAGCATGGACGACGGTAAGGCCGCCGGGCCGAAGCTGAAGTGGTGGAGCCGCCCGGGAGGCACCGCGCGCACGGAACCCTCCGCCGAGGCCGGCCCGGTGGAGGGGGCCCCGGCCACAGCGTCCGGCACGTCCGAGGCTCAGGGGTCCGAGGACTGGCTCATGCGTCCGCCGGAGCCGCGCAGCGGCGTGGCGGAGCGCGAGGTTACGCGGCCGTCCGAGGGTGAGGTTTCAGCCGAAAGCGCTGAGGAAAGCGCCGAGTTGACGCCCGTTCCGGGCGGAAGGGGCGCGGACGCCGCGGCCCGGGAAGCCGCCGGGGACCGCGGAGACGGGACGGCCGGTGCGCGCCCGGAGCCGTCGACCGTGACGCTCGGCAAGGTGGCCGACGGCGCGCGGGACGGGGCGGCGGCCGGTCCGCGGACGACGGACCCGGACGGCACGACGACGGCCGCCGCGCCGGCTCCGCCGTCCGCCGAGGCCTCGCCCCTCGCGTCGGTGACGGCCGGCGGCCCGGCCGCGGCGCCACGGCGGCAGCGGCCGCTGCACGACGAGGACCCGTACGGCACGCCTCCCTACGGCGGCCCCGGACCGTGGGCGCCGGCGCCGCCCGTACAGCGGCCGGTGGCCACGCCCGCCCACGGCACCGTGCTGCCGCCGGCCACCGAGCCCGCCGCCTCCCCGCAGCCGGGACCGTCTCCCGCGGCCCCCCGGCCCGCCCCCGGCGGCGCCGCCGGGCCGTACGACACGCCACCGCAGCCGGCCGCACCGCACCCCTCGCCCCCGCCTGGCCTGGTTGATCGGTATGGCGAAGCCCAGCCCTATGCTGCCGCCCTGGCCGCCGCCTTCCAGGCCGCCG
>NZ_SDIF01000038.1 GCF_004122735.1 Streptomyces sioyaensis
CTCCCGTGACCGCCCGCCCGCCGTCCCGTCCGCACCCGCCCCACACCGCGCCCGCCCGGGCCGCGGCCGACGACGGCGCGGCGGGGCGGCCCTTCCACCCGGCGCCGCCCCGGCCGCCGGCCGCCGAGAACCTGACGAGCACTCAGGGTGGTGCCGCCGGCGGTGCCCCCGCACCCCGGCCGTCCCTGACCCCTCACGCGCCCGCGGCGCCCGGCCGGACGGAGGGGCTCCCGAGCACCTTCCGTGCGGCCCGTCCGGCGCGGCCGGCGGCCGGCGGGCACGGGGTCCGGGCCGCCGCCCCGCTGTCCGACGAGGACCGCGGCCGGCTGCTGGACGGTGCCCATCACGACCCGCACGGGCTGCTGGGCGCCCACCCCGTACGCGGCGGGCTGCTCATCCGGGTCCTGCGGCCGTGCGCCCAGCGCGTCACCGTCCTGGCGAAGGGGCTGCGCGCCGACCTGCTGCCCGAGGACGACGGGCTGTTCGCGGGGGTGCTGCCGCTGCGGACCGTCCCGGACTACGAGCTGCTGGTCGACTACGGCGACCACACGCCGACCGTGCACGACCCCTACCGCTTCCTGCCCGCGCTCGGCGAGCTGGATCTGCATCTGTTCGGCGAGGGGCGGCACGAGGAGCTGTGGCAGGCCCTCGGCGCGCGGATCATGGACCACCAGGGGGTGACCGGCACCCGCTTCACCCTCTGGGCGCCCAATGCCCGGGGCGTCCGGGTCGTCGGCGACTTCAACTACTGGGACGGCACCGGCCATCCGATGCGGTCGCTGGGCTCCTCGGGCGTCTGGGAGCTCTTCCTTCCGGGCATCGGCGCGGGCGAGCTGTACAAGTTCGAGATCACCCGGCCGGACGGCACGAAGACCGTGCGGGCCGACCCGATGGCCCGGCGGACCGAGTGCCCGCCGGCCACCGCCTCGGTCGTGGAGGCCTCGCAGTACCGCTGGACGGACGGGGACTGGATGACCCGGCGCGGCGAGCGCCCCGTGCACCAGGCACCGTTCTCCGTCTACGAGGTGCATCTCCCGTCCTGGCGACCAGGGTTGACGTACCGTCAGCTGGCCGAGCAGCTCCCCGCGTACGTCAAGGACCTGGGCTTCACCCACGTCGAGCTCATGCCGGTCTGTGAGCATCCGTTCGGCGGTTCCTGGGGCTATCAGGTGACCGGGTTCTACGCGCCGACCGCCCGGATGGGCACCCCGGACGACTTCCGGCAGCTGATCGACGCGCTGCACCGGGCCGGCATCGGAGTCCTGATGGACTGGGTGCCGGCGCACTTCCCCCGGGACGACTGGGCGCTGGCCGCATTCGACGGCCGGCCGCTCTACGAGCACCAGGATCCGGCCCGGGCCGCGCACCCGGACTGGGGCACCCTGGAGTTCGACTACGGCCGCACCGAGGTCCGCAACTTCCTGGTCGCCAACGCGGTGTACTGGTGCGAGGAGTTCCACATCGACGGCCTGCGGGTCGATGCCGTCGCCTCGATGCTCTATCTCGACTACTCGCGCGAGGACGGCGCCTGGACGCCGAACGTCCACGGCGGCCGGGAGGACCTCGACGCGGTCGCCTTCCTCCAGGAGATGAACGCGACGGTCTACCGCCGCTGCCCCGGTGTCGTCACCATCGCCGAGGAGTCCACGGCCTGGGACGGCGTCACCCGCGCCACGCACCACGCCGGGCCCGGCGGCTTCGGCGGGCTGGGCTTCGGCCTGAAGTGGAACATGGGCTGGATGCACGACTCCCTCGGCTATGTCGCCAAGGAGCCGGTGCACCGCAAGTACCACCACGGCGAGATGACCTTCTCCATGATCTACGCCTACTCCGAGAACTATGTGCTGCCGATCTCCCATGACGAGGTGGTGCACGGCAAGCGCGCACTGGTGTCGAAGATGCCCGGTGACTGGTGGCAGCAGCGCGCCAATCACCGGGCCTACCTCGGATTCATGTGGGCCCACCCCGGCAAGCAACTCCTCTTCATGGGGCAGGAGTTCGCCCAGGGCGCGGAGTGGGCGGAGAGCCACGGTCCGGACTGGTGGCTGCTCGACCCCTCCTACGAGGCCGAGGCGGACCACCGGGGCGTCCGCGACCTGGTCCGCGACCTGAACCGCCATTACGCCGCCGCGCCCGCGCTGTGGGAACGCGACACGGACCCGGCCGGCTTCTCCTGGATCGACGGCGAGGCGAGCGAGGACAACGTCTTCTCCTTCCTGCGCTTCGCCGCCGACGGATCCCCCCTGATCTCGGTCACCAACTTCTCCCCCGTCGTACGCCACGCCTACCGGCTCGGCGTCCCCGATCACGTCCCCGCCTGGCGCGAGGTCCTCAACACCGACGACCCGCGCTACGGCGGCAGCGGTGTCACCCATCCCGACCCCCTGAGGGCGGAACCCGTCCCCTGGAACGGCCGCGCCGCGTCCGTCACAGCGGTGCTGCCCCCCTTGGCCACCGTCTGGCTACGACCCCTCTGAGCGCTCATGGGCGGTGCTTGTCCGACCCGTCTCCCGCCGCCGCGGCGCCCCCACCGATCAGATCCGTCCCCCAAGTCGTTATGTCCCATTCCTCCTTGTTCGAGCCCCCACGCCACCGGCCTTCACCGGCCGCGTTTTCCCTGTCCTCCGTATGGTGTCAGGGGGCACTGACAATCGACCGCTACGGATAAAACCGCAGGTCATAGCGGTGCTGGTGGGGACGCGGCGGCGGGCGGCGCGGCCGTGGGACGGCGGCCGCGCACAAGGGGCGGGTGCCGCAGCCGGCACCCGCCCTTCTCCCCTCCTGCGCCCGGAATCAGACCGGGGCGGACGCCTTCTCCGCCCCGCCGTCGCGCGGCCCGACGACGTCCGCGGGACCCGGCCCGGCGGCCGCCTCGTCGGCCAGCGACTTCTCGTCGAACGGCAGCGCTCCGGCCAGCACCTCCGCCACCCGGCCCTGGTCGATCTCCTTGGTCCAGGTGCCGATCAGCACGGTGGCGACCGCGTTCCCCGCGAAGTTGGTCAGGGCGCGCGCCTCGCTCATGAAGCGGTCGATGCCGACGATCAGGCCGACGCCGTCGACCAGTTCGGGGCGGTGCGACTGCAGGCCGCCGGCCAGCGTCGCCAGGCCCGCGCCGGTGACGCCCGCCGCCCCCTTCGAGGCGATGACCATGAACACCAGCAACGAGATCTGCTGGCCCAGCGGCAGCGGCTTGCCCATCGCCTCGGCCACGAACAGCGAGGACATCGTCAGGTAGATGGCGGTGCCGTCGAGGTTGAAGCTGTAGCCGGTGGGGACGGTGATGCCGACCACCGGCTTGCTGACGCCCAGGTGCTCCATCTTCGCGATCAGCCGGGGCAGCGCCGACTCCGAGGAGGAGGTGGACAGGATCAGCAGGAACTCCCGGGCGAGGTACTTCAGCAGCAGGAAGATGTTGATCCCGGCACAGAGCCGGAGCAGCGTGCCGAGCACCACGAGCACGAACAGCAGACAGGTGACGTAGAAGCCGACCATGATGACGGCGAGCGACTTCAGCGCGTCCAGGCCGGTCTCGCCGACCACCGCGGCGATGGCACCGAAGGCACCCACCGGCGCCGCCCACATGATCATGGCCAGCACCCGGAAGACCAGCTTCTGGAGGTGCCCGACCCCGCGCAGCACCGGCTCGCCCGCCGAACCCAGCGCCTGCAGTCCGAAGCCCACCAGCAGCGCCACCAGCAGCGTCTGGAGCACCTCGCCCTGGGTGAAGGCGGAGACCAGCGTGGTGGGGATCATGCCGAGCAGGAACTCCGGCAGCGACTCGCCGCCGCCGGAGGCCTGGGCATGGCCCGCGTGCCGCACGGTCTCGGTCAGATGCAGACCGGAGCCGGGCTCCAGGATGTTGCCGACGACCAGGCCGATGGCCAGCGCGACGGTCGACATCACCATGAAGTAGCCGAGCGCCAGCCCGCCGACCGCGCCGACCTTGGCGGCCTTCCGTACCGAGCCGACGCCCAGCACGATGGTGCAGAAGATGACCGGCGAGATCATCATCTTGATCAGGTTCACGAACCCCGTGCCCAGCGGCTTGAGCTCGACGGCGACACCGGGGGCGGCGAAGCCCACGATGATGCCGAGCAGGACCGCCCCGATCACGGCGAGGTAGAGGAAGTGGGTCCGGTCCCGCCTCGCCGGCGCGGTCTCCTCGGTGGTGCCCCCACGCGGTGGGGTCTGTGCAGCCACGGCTGCCTCCTCAGGTCTTCGGCTGTGCGCTGATCTGCGGCTCTGTCACACAACAAAGTCCCGGTGACTATGCACGCCACTGTGGCGCCCGTCACCCTTACGTTCATTTCGTTCACGCGAAAGTGACCGTGCAGACGGTTTCGCGTTCGCCGTGCAGACTGTTCTGCATGCGACTCCCCCGACCCCGGCCGCCCCGACGGCTGGGGGGTCCCCGCAGCCTCGCCGGGCAGCTCTTCGCGATGCAGGTCGTGCTGGTGGCGGTGGTCGTCATGGGCTGCGCCGTCTTCGCGTACCTCAGCGCCGGCCGGCAGGCGGAGGAGACCGCGCGGCGGCAGGCGACCGCGGCGGCCACCGCCGTCGCCGACTCGCCGGCCGTCGTGGCGGCGGCCCGCAGCGCCCACCCGACGGCCGCGCTCCAGCCGTACAGCGAGCGGCTGCGGCACGACGCGGGCGTCGACTTCGTGGTGGTGATGGCCACGGACGGGACCCGCTGGACGCACCCGGAGCCGTCCGCGATCGGCAAGAAGTACCTGGGGCACATCGGCCCGGCGCTGCGCGGGGAGATCTTCCCCGAGACCCACATGGGGGTGCTCGGACCGTCCGTACGGGTCGTCGCCCCGGTCCGTGACCCGCAACGCGGCGGCCGGATCATCGCGCTGGTCAGCTCCGGGATCACCATCAAGACCATCAGCGCGCAGCTGCGGGACCAGGTGCTGGCGCTGGCCGGGGTGGCGGCCGCGGCGCTGGCGCTCGGCGGGCTGGGCACGTATGTGATCAACGCCCGGCTGCGGCGGCACACCCACGGGATGAACGCCCGGGAGCTCGGCCGGATGCACGACTACCACCAGGCCGCGCTGCACGCCGTCCGCGAGGGACTGCTGATGCTCGACGGGCAGCGCAGGGTCGCCCTGATCAACGACGGCGGGCAGGAGCTGCTGGGGCTGTCCGGCGACGCGGTGGGCCGCCCGGTCACGGAGCTGGGGCTGCCCCCGGCGCTGACCGAGGCGCTGCTGGCGCCCGGCCCGCGGGTCGACGAGCTGCAGCTGACCGGCGAGCGGGTGCTGGTGGTCAACTCCTCGCCGGTCTCCGGCGGTGAGCGGCGCGGCAGCGTGGTCACCCTCCGCGACCACACCGAACTCCAGGCGCTGTCCGGCGAGTTGGACTCGGTACGCGGTTTCACCGAGGCGCTGCGCTCGCAGGCCCACGAGGCCGCCAACCGGCTGCACACCGTGGTGTCGCTGATCGAACTGGGGCGGTCCGAGGAGGCCGTGGAGTTCGCGACCGCGGAGCTGGAGCTGGCGCAGGCCCTGACCGATCAGGTGGTCGGGGCGGTCGCCGAGCCGGTGCTCGCCGCGCTGCTGCTCGGCAAGGCGGCGCAGGCCAACGAGCGCGGCGTCGACCTGGCGCTGACGCCGGACAGCCGGATCGACGACGGCCTGCTGCCGCCCGGGCTGCCGGCCCGTGACCTGGTCACGGTGTTGGGCAACCTCCTGGACAACGCCATCGACGCCGCGGCCCCGCCCCGGGAGCCCGGCGCCGGCGGCCCGCCGCGGGTGGCGGTCACCGCGCGGGCGGCCGACGGCGAGCTGCTGCTGCGGGTGGCGGACAACGGGCCGGGAGTGGGCGCGCAGGCCGCACAGGAGATCTTCCAGCGGGGCTGGAGCACCAAGCAGAGCACGGCGGCGCCCGCCCGGGGCCGCGGCCTGGGCCTGGCCCTGGTGCAGCAGGCGGTACGCCGCAACGGCGGTGCCCTGACGCTGGACCGGGCTCCGGAAGGCGGCGCGCGGTTCACCGTACGGCTGCCGCTGCGGGCGGGGGCGACGGCACCGGTCCTCGCCCCGCGGGGCGACGCCGGGGCGACTGCCGCCGCGGGCGGGAGCGACGGCAGGAACGCGACGGCCGGCCCGCCGCGCGCGGACACGGGAGGAGGCGCCCGGTGACCTCCACCGACATCCGGGTCCTCGTCGTCGAGGACGATCCGGTCGCCGCCGCCGCGCACGCCCTGTACGTCGGGCGGGTGCCCGGTTTCACCGTCTCCGGCACCGTGCACTCCGGCGCCGGCGCCCGCCGCCACCTGGAGACGCACGCCGTCGATCTGCTGCTGCTCGACCTCTATCTGCCCGACGGCCACGGGCTGGCGCTGGTGCGGACGCTGCGCGCGGCCGGGCACACCGCCGACATCATCGCGGTCACCTCCGCCCGCGATCTGACGATGGTGCGCGAGGGCGTCTCGCTCGGCGTGGTGCAGTACGTCCTCAAGCCGTTCACCTTCGCCACCCTGCGCGACCGGCTCACCCGCTATGCCCGCTTCCGCGCCACCACGGGCGAGGCCAGCGGGCAGGACGAGGTGGACCGGGCGCTCGCCGCGCTGCGCGCACCCCAGCCGGCCGCGCTGCCCAAGGGGCTGACCGCGGCCACTCTGCGGGCGGTGACCGATGTGCTGCGAGCCGCCGGCGGCGGTCTGACGGCCACCGAGGCCGCCGCCGACGTGGGGATTTCGCGGATCACCGCGCGCCGCTACCTCGAACATCTCGTGGTGAGCGGCCGGGCCGCCCGCGCCCCCCAGTACGGCCAGGTCGGCCGCCCCGAATTGCGCTATCGCTGGTCGGGGCATTGACCGGCTGTGACCGGTGACTTACTTTCAGCTGGCAGCCCCTCGTGGCCAGTTGGAGGTCGTGCCGTGCGCCCCACCGCCCCGCTGATCCTGCTCGCCGCCGCCGTCGTGGCCGCCGGCACGCTCACCGCCTGCGGCAGCGGGCCGGCCGGCGACCGGAACACCGTCAAGGTCGCCTTCATCAAGGACACCAACAGCAAGGTCACCGTCCGGGACGACTATGTCCGCCTGGTGGCGCGGCAGTTCGAGAAGAGCCACCCCGGCAAGAAGGTCCGGCTGATTCCCATCCAGGCGTCGGAGAACGACTACTACACCAAGATCCAGCAGATGATGCGCTCCCCGCGGACCGCACCGGACCTGGTCTACGAGGACACCTTCCTGGTCAACTCCGACATCACCGCGGGGCTGTTGCGCCCGCTGGACGCGCAACTGCGCGGCTGGAAGGAGTGGCGGCAGTTCGAGCCGGCCGCGAAGGCCGCGGCCCGGGGGCAGGACGGCCACACGTACGGCGTCCCGGACGGTACGGACACCCGCGGGCTGTGGTTCAACAAGAAGATCTTCAAGAGGGCCGGGCTGCCGGCCGACTGGCGGCCCCGGACCTGGGACGAGGTGCTGGACGCGGCCCGGACGGTCAAGCGCAGGGTCCCCGGTGTCATCCCGCTGAACGTCTTCACCGGCAAGGGCGCGGGCGAGGCCGCGGTGATGCAGGGCTTCGAGATGCTGCTGTACGGCACCGGCGAGAACCAGCTCTACGACCCGGACAGCCGGAAGTGGGTCACCGGCACCCGGGGCTTCCGCGACAGCCTGGCCTTCCTCGACACGGTCTACCGGGAGAGACTCGGGCCCGAGGTGTCCGACGCGCTCAGCCCCAACATCCAGACCAGTGTGGCCACCGAGCTGCTGCCCGAGGAGAAGCTCGCCATCGACCTCGACGGTTCGTGGCTGGGCCAGCAGTGGCAGAAGACGGGCGGCGGCAACCCCTGGCCCGCCTGGTCGGCCACGCTCGGCCAGACCCCGTTCCCCACCCAGCACGGCGCCCCGCCCGGCAAGGTCAGCCTGGCCGGCGGCTGGACCTGGTCGGTACCGCGGCAGGCCCGGCAGCCCCAGCTGGCCTGGCAGCTGATCGAGACCTTCCAGTCACGGCAGAACGCCCTCGAATGGTGCGTACGGGGCGCCCAGATCGCGGTGCGCAAGGACGTCGCGGCCGATCCGCGCTATCGGAAGTCCGTGCCCGGCATCGGCTTCTTCACCGGTCTGGTCACGATCAGCCGGTACCGGCCCGCGCTGCCCGACTACCCCAAGGTCGCCGCGGCGATCGGCGAGGCGATGGAGGCGGTCACCGCCGGGGATTCCGCACCGGACAAGGCGGCCCGGGACTACGACGTGTCGCTGCGGTCGCTCGTCGGCGGCCGGACCGTCGCGAAGCCGTGACCGCCGGCGCCGCCGGGTCCGCGGGCGCGACCAGGTCCGCGGGGCCCGCCGGAACCACAGCCACCCCGCGGACACCGCGCCGCACCCCGGCCCGCACCCGTCCGCTGCGCTGGGCCCCGCTCGTCCCGGCCACCGTCCTGCTGCTGCTCTTCCTCGGCGGCCCCCTCGTCTACTGCGTCGGGATCGCCTTCACCGACGCCCAGCTGACCGGCCAGGAGTCCGCGTCCTTCGTCGGCCTGGCCAACTTCCGCCATGCGTTCGGCGACCCGGCGTTCCGCAACGCCGTGGTGCTGACGCTGGTGTTCACCGTGGTCTCGTCGGTCCTCGGGCAGAACACCCTGGGCCTGGCGCTGGCCGGTCTGCTGCGCCGCGCCTCGCGGCCCGTACGGACCCTGACCGGGGCGCTGGTGATCACCGCCTGGGTGCTCCCGGAGATCGTCGCGGGCTTCCTGCTCTACACCTTCTTCGAGCGGCGCGGCACCCTCAACGCCCTGCTCGCCTGGCTCCATCTGCCCGCCCAGAACTGGCTGTTCGGCCTGCCCATCCTCGCGGTGTCCTTCGCCAACGTCTGGCGCGGGACGGCCTTCTCGATGCTGATCTACTCCGCGGCGCTCGCCGGGATCCCCACGGAGATCAGCGAGTCCGCCGAGGTCGACGGGGCGGGCGGGCTGCGGCGGCTGTGGCACATCACGCTGCCGATGATCCGCCGCTCGGTCGGCACCAATCTGATGCTCAACACCCTCCAGACGCTCTCCGTCTTCGGGCTGATCTGGGTGATGACACGGGGCGGACCGGGGGGCCGCAGCCAGACCCTGCCGGTGTTCATGTACGACCAGGCGTTCACGAAGTCCCTGATCGGCTACGGCACCGCGGTGGCGCTGCTGTTGCTGGTGGTGGGGGCGCTGTTCTCGGCCGTCTATCTGCGCCTGCTGCGCGAGGAGGTCTGAGCCGTGCCACTCCCCCGCCGCCCCCACGCGCGGCGCCGCGCGCCGAGCCGGCGGACCCGCCACCGGCCGGCCGCCGACGCCGCCCTGCTGGCCGTCGCGGTGGCGTTCGCGGCGCCCCTGGTCTGGCTGGTGCTGTCCTCGCTGGACGCGCGGGCGACACTGCGGGTGCGGCTGCCGAGGTCCCCGACGCTGGACAACTTCTCGGCGGTCTGGACCGACGAGATCACCTTCACCCCGATGCTCAACAGCCTGCTGATCTGCGGTGGCGCCACCCTGCTCACGGTGGTCTGTGCGGCGCTCGCCGCCTATCCGCTCTCCCGCTTCCACGCGCGCTTCGCCCGCCCGTACCTGCTGACGATTCTGTTCTCCACCTGTCTGCCGATCACGGCGGTCATGGTCCCGGTCTACGCGCTGTTCGTGCGGGTCGATCTGATCGACACCCAATACGGCACCGCACTGTTCCTGGCCGCCGCCCAACTCCCGTTCGCCATCTGGCTGATGAAGAACTTCATGGACTCGGTGCCCAGGGCCCTGGAGGAAGCGGCGTGGACGGACGGCGCCTCCTGGGGGCAGACCCTGCTGCGGGTGATCCTGCCGCTGATGGGGCCCGGCGTCGGCGTCGTGGCGATCTACACCTTCATCATGATGTGGGGCAATTTCTTCGTCCCCTTCATGCTGCTGCTCTCCCCCGAACAACTCCCGGCCTCGGTCAGCATCTTCACCTTCTTCGGCAATTACGGCGCCATCGCCTTCGGTGAACTCGCGGCCTTCTCCGTGCTGTATTCGACGCCGGTCCTCGCGCTCTACCTCCTGATCTCCCGGCGGCTCGGCAGCGGCTTCGCGCTCGGCGGCGCCGTGAAGGGCTGATCGGCGGCGTGACGGACGATCGACGGCGTGACGGACCGATCGGCGCCGCGCAGGGACGGTCGGCTGCGCCGTGAGGGGCCGAGGAGCCCGGCGGCCGGCCGCACCCCGGGCCGGACCCCGGGCCGGGACCAGGAAACCGGCCGACTGGTAGGTTCCTACGACTTTGCGCCTTGGCCATCCGCACCATAGGTGCCCCCGCACCCCCTCACTTACCGTGTGCCGGTGCGTACGCAAGCCGGGGAGCCCCGCCGGCCACCCTTCGACGCCGAGGCCGCCCGCCGGCTCCGCGAGGCCCTCGGCATGACCCCCGCCCATGTCGCGTACGGCATCGCGGCCGCCTACGGAATGCCGCTGTCGCCCGCGACGGTCACGGCCTGGGAGGCGGGCGAGCGCGCCCCCTCGGAGGCCGAACTGACCGCGCTGGCCGGCGCCCTGTGGTGTGCGCCGGGCGAGCTGCTGGGCGCGCCGGGCACCCTGCACGAATACCGGCTGGCGCGGGGCCTCGCCGCCGCGGACCTCGCGCGGCACATCGGCATGGACCCGGCCGCCTACGCGCGCCTGGAGGCCGGCGGCCACTGGCGCGGCACCGCGCGGCAGGCCGCCGCGCTCGCCGGGGCGCTGGCGCTGCCGCTGCCCGCCCTGATCCGCTTCACCGGCCGGGACGCCCTGCTGACCGAGCTGCTGACCAGCGCCGCCACCACCCGCTGGCAGGCCTACGTCCGGCCGGTCGGCAAGGTGGTACCGCTGCCCAGGGAGCGGCTCCGCGAGGTGCTGCAGGAACTGCACGCCGACTACCAGGCGACCATGGCCGCGACGCTCCACTGGGGCGGCGGGGAGCGCGCCGAGGAGTCCGGCAGGGCCGGGCGCGCCTTTCTCGACGGCATCCTGACGGAATTCTGGACACGGGCGGGCACGGCACACGTCTGAGGGCGCGCGCCCCTGAACTCTCCCACCACCCCCGGGTTTTCCCGTCGGCCAGAGGTCGGAGGGCCGTCCGTCCAGAGGATGACGCCGGGGGCGGCGATGGCACTTCCGGCCGGTCCGGCTTTCGGTCCCTGCGGGTGAAGACCGGGTTGACCTGCGCATTCGAGAATGAGGACGTCGAAACATCCGTCCTTTTTCCAGGAGTTCCCGTGTCCCACGCGGCCACCTCTCCGGGTTTCCCCGGTTCCCCCGCTTCCGCCCGCACCGCCGCCGTCGCCGCCCGTGCCACGGACCTGAGCAAGGTCTACGGCCAGGGGGAGACCCGCGTGGTCGCACTGGACTCCGTCTCCGTCGAGTTCGGCCGGGCCCGGTTCACGGCGATCATGGGCCCGTCCGGCTCCGGCAAGTCCACGCTGATGCACTGCATGGCCGGACTGGACCGGATCTCCTCCGGCTCGGCCCGGATCGGCGAGGTCGAGCTGGGGTCGCTGAACGACCGGCAGCTGACGCGGCTGCGCCGGGACAAGGTCGGCTTCATCTTCCAGGCGTTCAACCTGCTGCCGACGCTGAGCGCGCTGGAGAACATCACGCTGCCGATGGACATCGCGGGCCGCAAGCCCGACCGGGAGTGGCTCGACGCGGTGATCGACACCGTCGGCCTCTCGGGGCGGCTCGCCCATCGGCCGGCACAGCTCTCCGGCGGCCAGCAGCAGCGGGTCGCGGTCGCCCGGGCGCTGGCCGCCCGGCCGGAGATCATCTTCGCGGACGAGCCGACCGGCAACCTCGACTCCCGCTCCGGCGCCGAAGTGCTGGGCTTCCTGCGGGAGTCGGTGCGGGCGGCGGACCAGACGGTGGTGATGGTCACCCATGACCCGGTCGCCGCCGCCTACGCGGACCGGGTGGTCTTCCTCGCGGACGGCCGGATCGTCGAGGAGCTCCACGACCCGACCGCGGACGCCGTCCTGGACCGGATGCGGCTGTTCGACTCCAAGGGCCGTACGAGCTGACGCCCGGCACCCCGCACCACCGCGCTCCCCGGCGCGCTGCCCTTCATCCCGAGCCACCGGACCAGGACTGACACCACCACCATGCTGCGAACCGCCCTGCGCAACGTCCTTGCGCACAAAGCCCGATTGATGATGACCGCGCTCGCGGTCCTGCTCGGCGTCGCCTTCGTCGCCGGCACCCTCATCTTCAGCGACACCGTCGGCTCGGCCGTCAAGAAGGCGTCCGAGAAGAACCTCGACGGGGTGGCCGTCTCCGTCCAGGCCGAGGCCGCCGACAGCTCCCCGGACGTCGGCAAGGACCGCAGGCGGACCACCCTTGTCGACGAAAAGCTGGCGGACAAAGTCCGCGCACTGCCCGGCGTGCAGTCCGTACGCAGCAATGTCAAGGGCACGGCCACCGTCGCCGGCCCGGACAATGTGCCGCTCGGCCACGACTGGCAGAACCTCGCCACCAACTTCCAGCCGGACAAGGACGGTCACGACCCCCGCTACCCGCTGCTGAAGGGCCGCGGACCGGCCGCCGGCAACGAGATCGCGCTGGACGAGGCGACCGCGAAGGCGTCCGGCCGCAAGATCGGTGACTCCGTGCGGCTCGCCACCGACGGCCCGGTGCTGACGAAGAAGCTGGTCGGCATCGTCTCCACCGACGACCCGCAGGTCACCGCGGGCGGCAGCCTGACGCTCTTCGACACCGCCACCGCGCAGAAGCTGTTCCTGCACCCCGGCCAGTTCGACGAGCTGGTGATCGCTGCCGCGCCCGGCGCCGATCAGCAGGAACTGACCGCCAAGGTCAGCGAGGTGCTGCCCAAGGACCGCGCCACGGCGACCAGCGGCACCGATCTCGCCGCCGAGCAGTCCAGGATGGTCGCCAGCCAGAACGAGGCCCTGAGCCAGACGCTGCTGACCTTCGCCGGGATCGCGCTGTTCGTCGGCGTCTTCATCATCGCCAACACCTTCACCATGCTGATCTCCCAGCGCAGCCGGGAGATCGCCCTGATGCGCGCGATCGGCGCCTCCCGCCGTCAGGTCGTGCGCTCGGTGCTCGCGGAGGCGGCCCTGCTGGGCCTGATCTCGTCGGCCGTCGGATTCGCGCTGGGCACCGGCCTCGCCGTGGGCCTGCGGGCGGTGCTCGAAGCGAATGGCGCGGGTTTCCCGGACGGACCGGTCGTCATCAGCCCGGCCGCGGTGCTCTCCGCGCTCGGTGTGGGCGTCGTGGTGACCGTACTGGCCGCCTGGCTGCCGTCCCGCAAGGCGGCGAAGATCGCCCCGGTGGAGGCGCTCAACACCGTCGAGGCGCCGCCGGCACTGCGCAGCCTGGTGCTCCGCAACTCCCTCGGCGCGGTCATCACCGGCCTCGGCATCGCGACCATGTGCTACGTCTCCACGCTGAAGGACGCCGACGACCTGCCGATCGCGATGGTGGGCGGCGCGCTGACGCTGACCGGCGTCATCATCCTCGCGCCGATGCTGTCCCGGCCGCTGGTCTCGCTGGCGGGCGTCGTCACCACCCGGCTCTTCGGCATCAGCGGCAAGCTGGCCAAGGAGAACACGCTGCGCAACCCCCGCCGTACGGCGGCGACCGCTTCGGCGCTGATGATCGGCCTCACCCTGATCACCGGTATGACGGTCGTCGGGAACTCGGCCGGGCAGGCCATGGACACGATGACGGCCCAGGGGCTGAAGGCCGACTACAAGATCGGGACCTCCGCCGGTCTGGACCCCGAGCTGTCGCAGAAGGTGGCGGACGTCCCGGGCATCGAGGCGGCGGCTCCGCTGCGCAATACGGGCTTCACGACCCCCAACTCCTCCATGGGCCTGATGGGCACCGACCTCAGCACGATCGGCAAGCTCACCCAACTGGACTTCATCAGCGGTTCGTTGAAGGGCGCCGGAGGCAACGACATCGCGGTCTCCCAGGAGATGGCCAAGATGAAGGGCTGGCACACCGGCGACACCCTGGACGCCACCTTCTACGACAAGAAGAAGGCGAAGCTCAAGATCGTCGGGATCTACGCGGACAACGAGCTGCTCGGCGACTCGATCGGCGCCACCTCGCTGGCGGCGCCGCACCAGCTCGTGCCGATGGTCGAGTCACTGCTGGCGAAGGCCCAGGACGGCCCGTCGGAGGGGCTGGAGAAGCAGATCCGGCACGCCCTCGGCGACAGCCCGCTGCTGAAGGTCCAGGACCACGCCGACCTGCGCAAGGAGAACGCCGCGAGCATCGAGATGGTGCTCAACGTCTCCTACGGGCTGCTGGGCATGGCCGTCATCATCGCGGTGGTGGGCGTTGTCAACACCCTCGCCATGTCGGTCTTCGAGCGGACCCGTGAGATCGGGATGCTGCGGGCGATCGGCCTGGCCCGCAGCGGCATCAAGCAGATGGTCCGGCTGGAGTCGGTGGTCATCGCGCTGTTCGGCGCGGGCCTGGGCATCGCGGTGGGTGTCTTCTGCTCCTGGGCCGTCGGCAACCTGGTCAGCAAGGGCCTGCCCACCTACGAGCTGATGCTGCCCTGGGGCCGGCTCGCGCTGTTCGTACTGATCGCGCTGGTCGTGGGGGTGCTGGCCGCCCTCTGGCCGGCCCGCCGCGCGGCCCGGCTGAACATGCTGGAGGCCATCGGCGCCCAGTGACCGTCTGACCGCCACCCCCCACAAAGGCGGCGCGCCTGTCCCCGGCCGAGGACAGGCGCGCCGCCGCTGTTTTTCCGGGGGAAGACCGGGGGTCAGAAGACCGACTCGGCCTCGTCCATCCGCCACTCGGGCACCGTCTTGAGCTCGGTGACCGCGTCGGCCAGCGGCACCATCGTGATGTCGGTGCCGCGCAGCGCGGTCATCCGGCCGAAGTCGCCGCGGTGCGCGGCCTCGACGGCGTGCCAGCCGAAGCGGGTGGCGAGCACCCGGTCGTAGGCGGTGGGGGTACCGCCGCGCTGGACATGGCCGAGAATGACCGGCCGGGCCTCCTTGCCGAGGCGCTTTTCCAGCTCGTGGGCGAGCGCGTTGCCGATGCCGGAGAACCGCTCGTGGCCGTACTGGTCGATGGCGCCCTTCTTGTACTCCATGCTGCCGGGGGCCGGGTGCGCCCCCTCGGCGACACAGACCACGGCGAACTTCTTGCCCCGGGCAAAGCGCTCCTCGACCATCGTGACCAGGTCGTTGACCTCGAAGCCGCGCTCGGGAAGGCAGATGCCGTGGGCGCCGCCGGCCATGCCGGACTCCAGCGCGATCCAGCCCGCGTGCCGGCCCATCACCTCGACGACCATGACCCGCTGGTGCGACTCCGCGGTGGTCTTGAGGCGGTCGATGGCCTCGGTCGCGACGCCGACGGCGGTGTCGAAGCCGAAGGTGCGGTCGGTGGAGGAGATGTCGTTGTCGATGGTCTTGGGAACGCCGACGACCGGGAGCCCGGCGTCCGACAGCATCCGGGCGGCGGTCAGGGTGCCCTCGCCGCCGATCGGGATGAGGACGTCGATGCCGTAGTCCTTGGAGTGGTCCTTGGCGTCCTCGCAGGCCTGCTGGAGCCGGGCGCGCTCCAGCCGCGAGGAACCGAGGATGGTGCCGCCGCGGGCGAGGATGCCGCTGACCGCTTCGAGGTCGAGCTTGCGGAAGCGGCCGTCGAGCAGGCCCGAGAAGCCGTCCTCGAAGCCGATGACCTCGTCGCCGTGCCCGGTGAGGGCGCGATGGACCACCGACCGGATCACAGCGTTGAGGCCGGGGCAGTCGCCGCCTGCGGTGAGGACTCCGATACGCATCGTGCTGTGTCTCCTGTGCTCGCTGTCGGTTCCGTGTGAGCCGGTCCGATTGTTTCACGGGAGGCCCGGCCCTCCCCGCCCGCCGGACCTCACCCCTACTGTTCCTGCACGGGCTGCACAAGGGAAACTGGGAGAGCGACCTAGCCACACGCGCAGGTATTGTCAAGAGGGGCATGCCCACCATAACGGCTAATTTTTACCTTGCGACCAACGGAATGGATCGGAGAGCACGCGTGACGCGGAGCGTGTACGTGACCGGGATCGACCGCGGCGACGGCCGTCAGGTCATCGAGCTGGGAGTCATGGAGCTCCTGACCCGCCAAGTCGACCGGGTGGGCGTCTTCCGCCCGCTGATCCACGACGACGGACCCGACCGGCTCTTCGACCTGCTGCGGGCGCGCTACCGGCTCACCCAGCCCGCCGACACCGTCCACGGCCTCGGTTACGAGGAGGCCGCCGCCCTCCAGGCCGAGCGCGGCACCGACGAACTGGTCTCCCGGCTCGTCGACCGCTTCCACGCCGTGGCCAGGGAGTACGAGTACGTCCTGGTCCTCGGCTCGGACTACGCGGCCACCAGCCTCCCCGACGAGCTGAACCTCAATGCGCGCCTGGCCAACGAGTTCGGTGCCGCCGTACTGGCCGTCGTCGGCGGTCAGGGCCAGGAGGCCGAGTCGGTGCGCGCCGAGGCCCACAACGCCTACCGCGCCTACCACTCGCTGGGCTGCGACGTCGTCGCCGTGGTCGTCAACCGGGTGGCGCCCGAGCACCGCACGGCCGTCGTCGAGCGGCTCGCCGCCCGCCTCCCCGTGCCCTGCTACGCCCTCCCCGAGGACGGCTCGCTCTCCGCGCCGACCGTCAGCCAGATCGTGCACACCCTCGGCGCCGAGGTGCTGCTCGGCGACGACTCGGGGCTCGCCCGGGACGCCCGGGACTTCGTCTTCGGCGGCGCCATGCTGCCGACCTTCCTCAAGGCGCTCACGCCCGGCTGCCTCGTGGTGACCCCCGGGGACCGGGCGGACCTGGTCATCGGCTCGCTCGCCGCGCACAGCGCCGGTGCCCCGCCGATCGCCGGTGTGCTGCTCACCCTCGACGAGCGGCCCGGCCCGGACATCATGGCGCTGGCGGGCCGGCTCGCCCCCGGCACCCCGGTCGTCTCCGTACCCGGCGGATCCTTCCCGACCGCCGGCGAGCTGTTCGCGATCGAGGGCAAGCTGAACGCCGCCTCGCCGCGCAAGGCGGAGACCGCGCTCGGCCTGTTCGAGCGGCATGTGGACACCGTGGAGCTGACGAACCGGATCTCCGTCGCCCGCTCCGGCCGGGTGACCCCGATGATGTTCGAACACGAGCTGATCGAGCGCTCCCGCTCCGCCCGCCGCCGGGTCGTCCTCCCCGAGGGCGGCGAGGAGCGGGTGCTGCGCGCCGCCGACGTGCTGCTGCGCCGCGACGTGTGCGAGCTGACGCTGCTGGGCGAGGAGGAGGCGATCCGCAAGCGCGCCGCCGACCTGGCCATCGACCTGGCGGACGCGCAGATCATCGATCCGCAGACCTCCCCGCTGCGCGAGCGGTTCGCCGAGCGCTACGCCGCGCTGCGCGCCCACAAGGGCGTCAGCGTCGAGCTGGCCTACGACGTGGTCGCGGACGTCTCCTACTTCGGCACGCTGATGGTCCAGGAGGGTCTGGCCGACGGCATGGTCTCCGGTGCGGTGCACTCCACCGCCGCCACCATCCGCCCCGCCTTCGAGATCATCAAGACCAAGCCGAACGCCCAGATCGTCTCCTCGGTCTTCTTCATGTGCCTGGCCGACCGGGTGCTGGTCTACGGCGACTGCGCGGTCAACCCGGACCCGGACGCCGAGCAGCTGGCGGACATCGCGATCCAGTCGGCCACCACTGCCGCGCAGTTCGGCGTCGAGCCGCGGATCGCGATGCTGTCGTACTCCACCGGCACCTCCGGCTCCGGCGCCGACGTCGACAAGGTCCGCAAGGCCACCGAGATCGTCCGCACGCTGCGCCCCGATCTGCTGGTCGAGGGCCCGATCCAGTACGACGCGGCGGTGGACGCGGCGGTCGCGCGGACCAAGCTGCCCGAGTCCGATGTCGCCGGCAAGGCCACCGTGCTGATCTTCCCGGACCTCAACACCGGCAACAACACCTACAAGGCCGTGCAGCGCTCGGCCGGTGCGGTCGCCGTCGGCCCGGTCCTGCAGGGTCTGCGCAAGCCGGTCAACGACCTCTCGCGCGGCGCTCTGGTGCAGGACATCGTCAACACCGTGGCCATCACCGCCATCCAGGCGCAGGGCGAGCGGCCCGGCGCCGGCCCCGCCGCGTGACCGCGACCCCCCTCCGCCCGCCCCCTCCCCCTCTCGGAGAGCGCTCCATGACTGCCACCGCCACCCGCGTACTCGTCCTCAACTCCGGCTCCTCATCGCTGAAGTACCAGCTGCTCGACATGCACGACGGCGCACGCCTCGCCGCCGGCCTCGTCGAGCGGATCGGCGAGGAGACCTCGCGCCTGGCGCACACCCCGCTGGCCACCGGTGGCGACACCCGCGAGACCGAGGGCCCGATAGCCGACCACACGACGGCGCTGAAGGCCGTCGCCGCGGAGCTGGCCGCCGACGGGCTCGGCCTCGACTCCCCCCAGCTGGCCGCGATCGGGCACCGGGTGGTGCACGGCGGGCTGAAGTTCACCGAGCCGACCGTGATCGACGACGCGGTGCTGACGGAGATCGAGCGGCTGGTGCCGGTCGCGCCGCTGCACAACCCGGCCAACATCACCGGCATCCGGACCGCCCGGGCGCTGCGCCCCGATCTGCCGCAGGTCGCGGTCTTCGACACCGCCTTCCACACCACGATGCCGGAGTACGCGGCCCGTTACGCCATCGACGTGGCGACCGCCGACGCCCACCGCATCCGCCGCTACGGCTTCCACGGCACCTCGCACGCCTACGTCTCCCGCAAGACCGCGGCGCTGCTGGGCAAGGACCCCTCCGAGGTCAACGTCATCGTGCTGCACCTGGGCAACGGCGCCTCCGCCTCGGCAGTGGCCGGCGGCCGCTGCGTGGACACCTCCATGGGCCTGACCCCGCTGGAGGGCCTGGTCATGGGCACCCGCTCCGGTGACATCGACCCGGCGGTGACCTTCCACCTCAAGCGGGTGGCCGGGATGTCGGAGGACGAGGTCGACGAGCTGCTCAACAAGAAGAGCGGGCTGATCGGGCTGTGCGGCGACAACGACATGCGGGAGATCCGGCGCCGGATCGACGCGGGCGGCGAGGACGGGGCGCGCGCCCAGCTCGCCTTCGACATCTACATCCACCGGCTGAAGAAGTACCTCGGCGCGTACACCGCGGTGCTCGGCCGGGTGGACGCGGTGGCCTTCACCGCGGGCGTCGGCGAGAACGCCGCCCCGGTGCGCGCGGCCGCGATCGCCGGTCTGGAGCAGATGGGCATGGCGGTGGACGCGGACCGCAATGCCGTACGGTCCGACGAGCCCCGGCTGATCTCGCCCGAGGGCTCCCGGGTCGCGGTCGCCGTGGTGCCCACCGATGAGGAACTGGAGATCGCCCAGCAGACATACGCCCTGGTCAGCGCCTAGGACTCGGTGTTTCGGCCGACCGATAAATTCCGCTCCTAAACAAACCGATAGGATTCCGCCCATGCGCCGTTCCAAAATCGTCTGCACCCTGGGCCCCGCCGTCGACTCCTACGAGAAGCTGAAGACGCTGATCGAGGCCGGCATGAACGTGGCCCGTTTCAATATGAGCCACGGGACCCAGCCGGAGCACGAGGAGCGGTATCACCGCCTCCGAAAGGCCTGCGAGGAGACCGGCCGCGCGGTCGGCGTGCTGGCCGACCTCCAGGGCCCCAAGATCCGCCTGGAGACCTTCGCCGACGGCCCCGTGGAGCTGGTGCGCGGGGACGAGTTCGTCATCACCACCGAGGACGTCCCCGGCGACAAGACCATCTGCGGCACCACCTACAAGGGCCTGCCCGGCGACGTGTCCAAGGGCGACCCGGTCCTGATCAACGACGGCAACGTCGCGCTCCAGGTCATCGAGGTCGACGGCCCGCGGGTGCGGACCATCGTCATCGAGGGCGGAGTCATCTCCGACCACAAGGGCATCAACCTCCCCGGTGCCGCGGTGAACGTCCCCGCGCTGTCCCAGAAGGACATCGAGGACCTGAAGTTCGCCCTGCGGATGGGCTGCGACATGGTCGCGCTGTCCTTCGTCCGGGACGCCAAGGACGTCCAGGACGTGCACCGCGTCATGGACGAGGTGGGCCGCCGGGTCCCGGTCATCGCCAAGGTCGAGAAGCCGCAGGCGGTGGCCAACATGGAGGAGGTCGTGATGGCCTTCGACGCCGTCATGGTCGCCCGCGGCGACCTGGCGGTGGAGTACCCGCTGGAGAAGGTCCCGATGGTGCAGAAGCGGCTCATCGAGCTGTGCCGCCGCAACGCCAAGCCGGTGATCGTGGCGACCCAGATGATGGAGTCGATGATCACCAACTCCCGGCCGACCCGCGCCGAGGCCTCCGACGTCGCCAACGCCATCCTCGACGGCGCCGACGCGGTGATGCTCTCCGCGGAGTCCTCGGTCGGCCAGTACCCCATCGAGACCGTCAAGACCATGTCGAAGATCGTCGAGGCGGCCGAGCAGGAGCTGCTCTCCAAGGGCCTGCAGCCGCTGGTGCCCGGCAAGAAGCCGCGCACGCAGGGCGGTGCGGTGGCCCGTGCGGCCTGCGAGATGGCCGACTTCCTCGACGGCAAGGCGCTGGTGGCCTTCACCAAGTCCGGTGACACCGCCCGCCGGCTCTCCCGCTACCGCGCGTCCCAGCCGATCCTGGCCTTCACCACCGAAGCCTCCACCCGCAACCAGCTCACGCTGAGCTGGGGCGTCGACAGCTTCGTCGTGCAGCACGTCGACAACACCGACGCGATGGTCGACCTGGTGGACGCCGAGCTGCTCAAGCTCCAGCGCTACAGCAAGGGCGACACCATGCTGATCACCGCCGGTTCGCCCCCCGGCGTTCCCGGCACCACCAACATGGTCCGGGTGCACCACCTCGGCGGCCAGCAGGCCTGAGTCCGGCGCGCGAAAACGGCGGTGGGCCGCCCCCTGGGGGAGGGGGCGGCCCACCGCCGTTTTCTGCGGCTCCCGAACGGGTCGGTGGCCCGGGTCGTTCCTCAGCCGGTCATGAACTGGTGCAGACCCGGGACGTGGAGGTTGCCGCCGAACTGGCCCGCCTGGTCGATCTTCACCTTGGTGAAGTACGCGAACGGGACGTTGAGCGGCGGCGGGTGCTCGGGGTCGAAGACGATCGGGATCAACCCGAAGAGGTTGCCCTGCAGCCGCTCGGTGTACATCGTCACCTTGCCGCCGCGGATCGTGGACGTGGACCCCTGGGACGCCTGGACGTGGTACTTCTTCCCGGACGCCTTGTCATCGACGGTCTGATGCAGATCACCGATGTCGACGCTGTCGGCGGTGAACTTCAGGGCCTGCTTGGTGTGGCCGTTCTGCGTCTGGACGTTGACGACGCCTTCGTAGTTCAGACCGCGCAGGGTGAGCGCGCTGGACTCCAGGTGCCAGGGGTCGTCGGGCAGGGTGACGGGGGTCTGCTCGTCCTTGCCCTTCTGCTTGTTCTCGACGACGCACGGGAAGGACTTCTTGCCGCTGGAGTCCTTGCCGTCGAGGCCGCCGCCGGGCAGGGCGTTGTCCGCCGCACCCACGGCGCCGTGGACGGTGTCGTTGACCGTCTTCGAGCCGTTCTTGAGGCTGTCACCGGCCTTGCCGGCGCCGTCCTTGAGACCGCCGACCGTGTCCGTGACCGGCTTGGTGGCCTTCTCCAGGGCGGACCCGGAGTCGGTGGACGCGGAGTCCTTGGAGGCCGACGGCGAGGGACTCGGCGTGGCCGACGCGGACGTCGAAGGGCTCGGCGAGGCGGCGGAGTCGTCGGACTTGTCGCCGCCCAGCAGACCGCCGAGCGCATCGCCGATGCCGCCGAGCACACCGCCGTCCTTGTTGTCCTCGGAGGGCGAGGGCGACGGGGTCGCCGAACCCGAGGGCTCGCTGCTCTCCTTGGAGGCGGACGGCGCGGGCGCGGGCTTGCTCTCCGCGTCCTTGCCGGCCGACGACGAAGGTGCGGCGGACGGCTCGGCACTGGGCTTGTCGGACGGCTTGGTGCCGCCCTTCGTGCCCGTGTCGTCCTTCGCACCGTCCTTGGCCTTGGCGTCCTTCTGGCCGGCCTTGTCCGGTGCGGTGACGCAAGGACCGTCCTTGAAGGGGCTCTTGGGCGCCGGCTTCGCTATTGCCATCTGGGGCGTCAGCCCCATGCCCATCAGCACCGCGGACGGCATGGCGGCGATGGCTATCGCCTTGCCCGCGGGCACGTGGAGCCGCGTCAGCAAAGGCTTCCTGGGGGCCGCGTGTCGCGGCCCGCCTCTCGCCCCGGCAGCTGCGCTCTCCGCGTGCAGCTCGTCACCCGGCACAGTGCCTCCCGTTCGTTCCGTTGGTCGGGCTGGTTCCTGACAGGTCGTCCAGCCCCTTGCCCAACCCGGGACCGGCGACCGGCGCGGGGTGCGTGGCGACCACGGGTCCGGCAACCGTCCTGGCGGCCGGATCGTCGTCGTCCTCGCTGCGAGCGGCCTTGCCCGGCGCCCAGGAGACACCCAGCGCACCGCCGATCAGCCCCAGAAGGAAGCCGATCAGGAAGGCGCCGAAGTTCGAGACGACCAGGGAGACCAGGGAGAGCAGAATCGCCGCCACCCCCGCGAAGACGCGGGAGGCCGGCTGAAACCACATGGTGAGACCGAGCACGACCAGCAGTACGCCGATGATCAGCGAGCCGGCGCCGGCGGTGGTCGCCATGCGGACGGTCAGGGAACCGATCGTGAGATTCGCGTAAGGGATGTACATGATCGGGATGCCGGCCAGCAGGGTCAGCATTCCGCCCCAGAACGGGCGGTGTCCGCGCCACTCCCGGAACGAAAGCCGCTTGCGGCCGATGGTCTCGATCAGCCGTGGTCGCGTTTCGGCGCTCATGTCGTACAGCTCCTCGGGACTGGCAAATCGGTGGTTCTGTGCTGGAGTGTTCTACTTGGCACTACCCGGCGTACGGGCACGGGGAACGGCATTGCTCCCCCGCGCCCGTACGCTCAGTGCGTCAGTAGCACTCGCTCTTGCCCTTGGCGACGCTCATCTTCAGGCCGCTGAGCTTGAACGTGCCGGCCGTCGTGGCCCAGGCCTGCTGCTTGACGTGGGTCAGCGTGGCCGACTCGGCCTGCTGGGCGAACGAGCCCGGGTCGGCCTTGTCGCCCTTGTGCATCCCCGGGCCCTTGGTCGTCGATCCCGCAGCAACACCGATGTCGATGTTGTTGAAGGTCGCGTCCGCGGACAGCTGGTCGAGGTCGATGTAGAGGTTCTTCGCCTCGACGGGCGTGTCACCGCCACCGGCCGACAGCTTCATCGACACATCGCCGAAGACCGGGACCGGAACGACCACCGACTGGCACAGGTTCCTGATCTTGGCGTTCGAGAACCCCGAGACCGCCACCGGGACCTGCTTGCCGCCCTTCTGGGCGTCAATGGCTCCGTACTGAACAAATCCGGTGCCGTCCAGCCGGTCTGTAGCGACCTTGAACTGCTGTCCGGACACGCTGAACGATGCCGCGAGCGCACCCTGCGAGAGGGCGACACCGATCGCGGCGGTCGCCGCGACGCTCGGCACCATGACGACGGCGAACCGCTTCCATCTGGTCCCGCCACGAGCCAGGGACTCCATGACTTTCCTCCTTCTCGGACGTACATCTCCGGTACCTGCCACCTCCGTTGAGGCGCGGTACCTGGGATGGGAGAAGTGCTACGTCCTCGGGAAGGAGAGCGCCCGTTCTCGGAGGCACATCGTGTTCCGAATACCGGCGATCACCCCCGAGCGACAACCACTGGCCACGCTCTCGCGCAACCTCACTGGACAGGCCCTGCCGGATGGGGCAGAGACCCCCCTGTCCACGGCCGGCGCCACTGCCGCCGACCACTCGGTGGGGACCCAAGTACCCCGCGGCACCAACCGGATGCCGGGCTGCGGGAATGGACCGAGCGTGGCCGATCGTGGTCCATTCACGGCCGCCGCACAAGGGGCTCGTTACTTGCGGGTAACGGCCCGATAAACACGCTTCGACGGACCGAGATCAACTGGACACACACGGTGGTTGCTCACCGCAAGGGGACAAGAGTCAATTGCGGACAGACCGCCGCAAGAGGATGGTTGAGGCTTACTCCAAGTAACAGCGGCCACGTTTACCAAGTTTTGGTAAAACGTGGCCGCTGCGTCGTTTGATCGGTCAACTCGCGGAGGGCGTACTGGTCACAAGCGGGCGAGTCAGAAACAGCGGGTCAGAACAGCACCCGGGCCAGCGCGGTACGGGCCGCCGTCACCCGCGGATCCTCGGCGCCGATGACCTCGAACAGCTCCAGCAGCCGCAGCCGTGCGGCCTCCCGGTCGTCGCCCGCACTCCGCTTCACCGCGTCGACCAGCCGGCCGAAGGCGTCCTCGACATGGCCGCCGACCAGATCGAGGTCCGCGGCACGGATCTGCGCCGGCACGTCGGCCGGATTCTCCGCGGCCTCCTTGCGCACGGCCTGCGGGTCCAGATCCTGGACCCGGCGCAGGAGTTCGGCCTGCGCCAGACCGAGCTTGGCCTCCGGGTTGGCGGGGTCGTCGGAGAGCACGTTCTTGTAGGCCTGGATGGCGCCGCCCAGATCGCCGGAGTCGAGCGCCTGGTTCGCGGCCTCCAGCACGGCGTCGTAGGGACCGGCCGGCACCGGGGCCTCGGCCTGCTCCTGCTCGTCCGCGGCCGACGGCTCGACGGGCGCCCCCACGATGCCGAACTGCTGCTCGGCGGCCTGCACCAGCTGGTCGAGCACCTGGCGGATCTGCGCCTCCGGGGCCGCGCCCTGGAACAGCGGGATCGGCTGGCCCGCCACCACGGCGAACACCGCCGGGATGCCCTGCACCCCGAACTGCTGGAACAGCATCTGGTTGGCGTCGACGTCGATCTTGGCCAGCACGAACTTGCCGGCGTACTCCCCCGCGAGGCGCTCCAGCAGCGGACCCAGCTGCTTGCACGGCTCGCACCACTCGGCCCAGAAGTCGATGACGACCGGGACCTCGGTGGAGCGCTGCAGGACGTCCTGCTGGAACCCCGCTTCGTCGACGTCGAACACCAGGCGGGCACCGCTCGCGGGCGCCTGGCCCGTACGGGCGGCCTCGGCACGTGCCTGCTCCGCCTTCTGCTTCGCTTCCCCGGCCGCCTTCAGCGCGGCGAGGTCGACGACTCCACTCATGGACATATTGCGTGGCTGCATGGGTCCATCCTCCCCCCTGGGCGGTCCGTTCCGAAAAGCGATCCGGAAAGCGATGCGGTCGGCGACGCGGAATCCCCGGTCCGGTATCGCCGCCGGACCTTCCGCAGGGCACCGCATCCGCTCCGTACGCCCCGCCGGAATGCCGGCGCACGTCCTGGATCGCTGCCCGATTCGGCCCCGAGGAGGACCGGTTGCGGCCATGGGTCCCCACCCACAGCCAGTGGCTATCACTCTTTCGCTACGACCCGTAGCGTAACTCGCCGTCGACCCCGCGCCACAACCGGTTTCAGCCCTGCGTGAAGTGATCTCCCTCACGGCGGACGGCGCCCGGCCCCGTACTGCCCGGTATGGTCGCCCGCATGCACGACTCCGCCAGCCCCCGCAAAGGCCGCACGGGCCGCCCGCGCAGCGCCGCGACCGATCACGCGATCCTCAGCGCGACCCGCGCCGCGCTGGTCGATCTGGGCTGGGGACGGCTCACCATGAGCGAGGTGGCGGCCCGCGCCGGGGTCGCCAAGACGACGCTCTACCGCCGCTGGGCCAACAAGAACGAGCTCGTCGTGGACGCCGTGGCGGTCCTCTTCGACGAGCTCGAACTCCCCGACCGGGGCTCGCTGCGCTCCGATATCGAGGGCGTGGTGCTGCAGTTCGGCGCGCTGCTCGCGCGGCCGGAGACCAAGACGGCGCTGATGGCCGTGGTCGCCGAGTCCACCACCGACGAGGCGCTGCGCGAACGGATCCGCTCGGCGATCGTCGACCGCCAGAAGCGGCTGGTCTCGCTCGGCCGCTCCCGCGCCCAGACCCGTGGCGAGCTGCCGCCGGACACCGACGGCGAGGACGGCGCCCGGGCGGCGGCCCGCGCCATGGACCTGATCTTCGATGTGATCGCCGGGGCGATCGTGCACCGCACCCTGGTCAGCGGCGAACCCGTGGACGCCGAGTGGGGCCGCGACTTCACCGCCCTCTTCCTGACCGGGCTGACCGGACTGGCCGGTCCCGACGGCCGGAGCTGACGCACCCGGGGCGGCCCGGTGTCCCCGGGAACACCGGGCCGCCCCGGGTGCGGTGGTCAGACCTGGTAGCGGTCCGCCGCGAAGAGGTGCACGTTCTCGGCCACCCACTCCGAGGTCCACTTCAGGCCCTGCTCCAGGGACACCTCCGGCCGCCACGAAGCCCATTCGCGCGCCCGGGAGTTGTCGGACAGCAGCCGCTCGACCTCACTGCCGGCGGGCCGCAGCCGCTCGGCGTCCACCACCACCTCGGCCTCCCGGCCCGAGGCCGCTATCAGCGCCTCGGCGAGCGCCCCGATGGAGATCTCCCGCCCGGTGCCGAGGTTGACGACCTCGCCCAGCGCCCGGTCGCAGTCGGCCAGCGCCAGGAACCCGGCGGCGGTGTCGGTGACGTAGGTGAAGTCGCGGGTCGGGGTGAGCGAGCCGAGCTTGATCTGCCGGGCGCCGGCGTGGAGTTGGGCCAGGATCGTGGGGATCACGGCCCGTGCGGACTGGCGGGGGCCGTAGGTGTTGAACGGCCGCACCACGGTCACCGGCAGCCCGAACGCGTGCCGGTGCGACAGCGCCATCATGTCCGCGCCGATCTTCGAGGCGGAGTACGGCGACTGCGGCTGCAGCGGGTGGTCCTCACCGATCGGCACGGTCAGTGCGGTCCCGTAGACCTCGCTCGTCGACGTGTGCACCATCCGGCGCACCTCGTACCGCCGGCAGGCCTCCGCGACGTTCTCCGTGCCCACCACGTTCGTCTGCACGTACGCGCCCGGCGAGTCGTAGCTGTACGGGATCCCGATGAGCGCGGCGAGATGGAAGACGGTGTCGCAGCCCGCGACGGCGTCCATCACCCGGCCCGCGTCCCGGACGTCCCCCGCGATCATCTCGACCGGGGAGCCCGGCACCAGATAGCGCGCCAGATTTCCCTTTTCGGCGTACGGCTTGTAGTGGACGAAGGCGCGTACCTGGGCGCCGGCGTCCACCAGCATGTCGACGAGGGCCGAGCCGATGAATCCCTCGGCCCCGGTGACCAGGACCTTGCGGCCGGCCCACTGCTGTGCGGTGTGGTTGCTCATGCGGACTCCTTCAGAGGGGTGGTCGAGTGCAGGGAGGCGGTCGAGTCATGGGGGTGACCGGCCAGTGCCAGCGCCTTGGCGGCGAGCAGGTCGGCGGCCCGGGCATGGGTACCGGGGTCGGCGGCCCGGCCCATCGCGGCGAGCCGGGCGGGGTTGTCGAGCAGCGGGGTGACCAGTGCGTCCAGCCGCCCGTCGGAGGCCTCCGCGTCGGGCAGCAGCAGCGCCGCCCCGGCGTCGGAGAGCACCCGCGCGTTGTGCGTCTGGTGATCGCCCGGTGCGTGCGGATACGGCACGAGGACGGCCGGCATCCCGATCGTGGCCAGCTCGGCGACGGTCGCCGAGCCGGCCCGGCACACCACGAGATCGGCCGCCGCGTACGCCAGATCCATCCGGTCCAGATACGGCACGGCCTCGGCGACCGCCGAGCCGCCGTTCTCCGCCAGCCGGGCGGAGGTCTCCTCCAGGGCCGCGGGCCCGGTCTTGATCAGCAGCCGCAGGTCCCGGCGCCCCCGGTAGCGGCCGGCCAGTCCGATGGCCGCCTCGGTCAGCCGGGCCGCCCCCAGGCTGCCGCCGTTGACCAGCAGCAGCCGGGCCCCGTCCGGGACGCCGAGCGCCCGGCGGGCCGCGGGGCGCAGCGCCGTACGGTCCAGCTCGGCCAGCGGCCCCACCAGTGGCATCCCCACCGTCTCGGCCCGGTCGCCGCCCGCCAGATGCTCCCGGCTGCGGTCGAAGGCGAGGGCGAGGTGCGGGGTGAGCCGGGCGGCGAACTTGTTGGCCCGGCCGGGCACCGCGTTGGACTCGTGGATCAGGCTCGGCAGCCCGGCCATCCGCGCCCCGACGATCACCGGGGCGCTCGGGTAGCCGCCCATACCCACCGCGACCTGGGCCTTTTGTTCCTTGAGGATCGCCCGACACTGGGCGCCCGAGCGAAGCAGCGCGGCCGGCAGCAGATAGCGTCGGGCGCCGAGCGAGGGATCGAAGGGAATCATGTCGACGGTGTGCAGCCGGTATCCGGCCTGCGGGATCAACGCCTTCTCCAGGCCGCGTTCGGTCCCGACGAAGGAGATCACCGCGTCGGGCACGGCCCGGCGGAGGGCGTCCGCGAGGGCGAGACCGGGATAGATGTGGCCGCCGGTGCCGCCCGCACCGATCACGACAGAGAGTGGTGTGCGCATGGCCGCCACGCTCGCGTTACGCCCTAAGAAGCTTCTAAGAGAGGTGTTTGGCAGCCTATGTCCATGCCGCCCACGCCCGGAAACACCCCCGCCGCCAGGATCCTCGTCGTCGATGACGAACCGGAGGTGCGCGCCGCCGTGGAGGACGGCCTCGCCGTGGAGGGCTATGAGGTACGCGGCGCCGCCGACGGACTGGCCGCCCTCTCGGAGGTCGCCTCCTGGCAGCCGGACGCCCTCGTCCTGGACGTGATGATGCCCGTCCTGGACGGACTGGCCGTCTGCCGCCGGCTGCGCGCCCTGGACGACCGCACGCCCATCCTCGTGCTGACCGCGCTGGACTCGGTCAGCGAACGGGTCGACGGCCTCGACGCCGGCGCCGACGACTACCTCGTCAAACCGTTCGCCCTGGACGAGCTGGTCGCCCGGGTCCGCGCGCTGCTGCGCCGCGCCTCGACCACCGCCGTCGAGGACTCCCGCCTCACCTTCGGCGACCTGGTGGTCGACCCGCTGACCCGCAGCGGCCACCGGGGCGACCGCCCCCTGGAGTTCAGCCGCACCGAATGGGCCCTGCTGGAACTGCTGTTGCAGAACCCGGGGCAGGTGCTGCCCCGGGAGGTGATCCTGGAGCGCGTCTGGGGCCGCGACTTCGGCCCGGACTCCAACTCCCTGGCCGTCTACATCGGTTACCTGCGCCGCAAACTGGAGGCCGACGGCGAGCCCCGGCTCGTCCACACCGTGCACGGCATCGGCTACCGCCTCGGCCACGCGGAGGGCGCATGACCGGCACCCGCGGCCTGGGAGCCCGCTGGCGGCGCAGGCGCCCGCTGCGCACCCGGCTGGCGCTGGCGGCCTCCGCCGCGGTGGCACTGGTGGCGGTCGGCGTCTGTGCGGCGGCGTTCGTCGTCATCGACTACCAGATGACCCGCCAGCTCGGCCGGAACCTGGCCCAGGCGGCCACCGAGGCCATCCGCCAGCGCCAGAACTGGGGCCCGACGCCGAGCGACACCCTCTGCCAGTACCCGGCCTCCACCTGCATCCAGATCGTGCCGTCCGACCCCGCCAAGGACCCGCGCAAGCCGTATGTGCTGCCCGTCTCGGACGCCACCCGGAAGGTCGCCGCCGGCCGGCATCCGGCCTTCTACCAGAAGACGTCAGTGGCCGGGCAGCCGGTCCGGATGCTCACCACGCGCCTGGGGAACAGGGACGAGGCCGTGCAGGTCGCCCAGCGCTCCGACTCCGTCGACCGGAGCGTGGAACAGGCCGCCTGGGCGCTGTCCACGGTCGGCGCCGGCGGGGTGCTGCTGGCCGCCGCCCTCGGCTACTGGGTCTCGCGTACCGGCCTGGCCCCGGTCGCCCGGCTCACCGCCACCGCGGAGCGGATCGCCGCCACCCGCGACGCCGGCCACCGCATCGACGTGCCCGCGGAGCCGCTCGCCCGGGAGGACGAGATCACCCGGCTGGCCACCAGCTTCAACACCATGCTCGACGCGCTGGAGCAGTCGGTCACCTCCCAGCGCCGGCTGGTCGCCGACGCCTCCCACGAGCTGCGCACCCCCCTGACGGCGCTCCGCACCAACGCCGAACTCCTTGCCCGCGCCGACCGCCTGACGGATGCTCAGCGCGACCGCGCCTCGGCCGCGCTGGGCCGCCAGCTGCGCGAGGTCACCACGCTCGTCAACGACCTGATCGAACTCGCCCGCGACGAGGAACCCCGGCCGCTGGTCGAACAGGTCCGCCCGGCCGCCCTTCTGGAGCATGCGGTGGCCACCGCCGGCGAGCACTGGCCGGAGATCACCTTCACCACCGGCATCGACCCGGCCGCGGCGGACCGCACGGTCCCCGGAGTGCCGGCCCGCCTCTCCCGGCTGCTGTCCAACCTCCTCGACAACGCCGCCAAGTTCTCCCCGCCGGGCGGCCCGGTGGACGCCGAACTCACCCTCCGCGAAGGGGAGTTGCAGCTGACCGTCCGCGACCACGGCCCCGGCATCGCGCCCGAGGACCTCCCCCATGTCTTCGACCGCTTCTACCGCGCGAAGGCCGCCCGCGCCCTGCCCGGTTCGGGGCTGGGCCTGGCCATGGCCCGGCAGATCGCCCGCGCGCACGGCGCCGAGCTCAGCGCCGAACAGGCGCAGGGCGGCGGGGCGCTGTTCCGGCTGCGGATGCCGGCCGGAGTGGCATAACGGGGACGCCGTCACGCTTCACGAGGCCGGTACGTGGCGCCGACCCCCTCGGCCTCCGCTTCCGCTGCCTTCTCCTCGACCTTCGCCCGGACCGCCTGCCGGTCCTGCGGCGACATCGACCGCCAGCTCTCCCTCATCCCCGCAATGCCGTCGGTGAGCGCCCGGAACCCTGACGGGTCGTCGAGGACGTCCTTGAGCTCCAGGCGGCCGCCGAGCATCTTGCGGGCCACGTCCTGGAGTTCGGAGGGCGCGTCGGCGTTGTCGCGCACGGCGCGCAGGGCGGAGGTGAGGTGCTCGTTCTGCTCCTCGGAGAGGTCCCTCTCCTCGATGGGGTATTCCCGGTCGCCGGGGTGGGTGAAGGCGTTGTTGCCGGTCATGGGGCAGGGCTCCTGTCGGACGGTACGGGTCTGCGTCAGCCGAACGCGTGGCGGACGCGTGCGGCCTCGTCCTGGCCGTCGTTGTCGGTGTCGGTGTTGCTCTCGGCGCGGGACCTGGCAGCTCCGCCCGCGGGGGCAGCGGACGACGAGTTCGAGCCGTCGGAGCCGCCGCTGGAGGACGACGAGCCGCCGGAGCCGCCCTCGGAGGAACCGCCGGAGCCGCCTTCGGAGGAACCGCTGGAGCCGCCCTCGGACGAGCCGCCGGACCCGCCTTCGGACGAGGACGAGGACGACGAGGAACTGGAACCGCCCTCGGAGGAGCTGCCGTCGCCGCCTTCCGACGACGTGCCGTCACCCGAGCCGGCCGGCTCGGGGTCCTTGTAGGTGGCGCCGTAAGCGGTCTTGGCCACCTTGGCGACCTTCTGCTCCCCCTCGTAGGCCTGCGTGAGGCCCTCGCCGACATCGCCCGTCGCCATCTTTCCGAGACCCTGGCCGACCTCGCCCACACCCTTGGCTCCGTCGACGACCTCTGTCCCCTTGTCGACAAAGGGCTTGGCCACGGCCTCACCCGCAGCCCCGAAGGAGAACCCCTTCTGCGCCCCGAAGTGGCCCTTGATCCCCTGCGTGGCGAGGTTCCCGGCGAGCTTCTTGCCGGCGTCGATACCGAGTTCCTTGGCCAGATCGATCGCGATCTCCCTGCCCGACCGCTTCACCTTCTGGGCGATGGCGTCCTTGATGGCCTGGATGATCTGGTCCTTCGCCTTGCTGATGATCTGGCGAACCATGACCCGGGTGGTCGCCGTGGCGGCGGCCGCCCCGGCCTCGGAGGCCCCCAGCGTGACCGGCGCGGCGGCCTGGGCGGCCGCGAACTCGAAGGCCAGCGCGATGAGTTGGGCAATCACCGCGAGCTTCATCACCATGATGATCGTGGCCACGATCTGCAGCACGATGGCAAGCGCCTCGGCGGCCTCGGCGGACTCATCGAGAAAACCGCCTCCGGAGAACTTCTTCCATTTGTTCTCGAATGCCTCGATCGCCTCGCCGGAGTTGGCGCCGCGCACCGTG
Organism: Streptomyces sioyaensis; assembly: GCF_004122735.1. Classification (GTDB taxonomy): domain Bacteria; phylum Actinomycetota; class Actinomycetes; order Streptomycetales; family Streptomycetaceae; genus Streptomyces; species Streptomyces sioyaensis. Next base: position 31,979 of record NZ_SDIF01000038.1, read on the forward strand.
CTGGCAGCGCCGTCGCCCTGCTGCTGGGCCGAACGAACGGAGGCGGCGAAGTTACTCCAGGCCTCAGCCGCGTCGCGCATCTTGTCCTCGTCGATATTGGGCCATTGGAAGCCCAGTAGATCGAGGACCCAGTCGACCTCGACAGGAAGCATGATGGTGGCCACTATGACTCACTCCCCCGGGAAGCGTATTTTCGTTGTTGTTCTATGGGGTGTTGTGGGGGTCTACCGAGTTGATTCGGCGTCAATTCGCGAACTTGGGGCGGTTCGCCGCGAACTTGGCAAGGTGATCGTGCTGGTCCTGCTCGGTGGTGGCGTAATGCCCACCCGTCGCCTCGAGTTTCTCCCCGATCGTGGAGAGACCTTCACCAAGGGTGGGCATCGACTTCACGAGACCTGCACTCACCGGCGCATAGACGTCCATGAAATACTTGATCAAATCGTCGTCGCCCCAGTCTTCAGCCTCTTTGAGCGTGGCCGCCAACTTCTTTGCGGCACCGCTGAAATCAGAGCCAATACCATTGAAGACTCCGCCCTGCGACGTCAGGACGGCCGGATCCACGTCGTATCCGGAGCCTGCCATGGGTCCCCCTTATTCTCGGCTGCATCAGGAATCCGCCGAAGCGTGTGCCGTACGGTAGCCGATGTCTGTGCCTGCCGGAGTCCCGGCCGATGACCATGAAAGGGAATTCCCTCAATGTCCAACTCTCCGCAGATGTCTGGGAAGACACCTTTGAAGACGCTATGCGGGCACCTTTTCTTCCTCGCTGTCGCTCTGGTGTTCTTCACCGTCTTCTTCGTCAAAGGGCTGACCTCGGCGGGCCTCACGGGCACGCACGGAATCTTCACGGTCAAGGAATGCGTCCGGGAAAGCACAAGCCACCGCTCCACGGCCTCGCAGTATTACGACTGCAACGGCACGTTCCGCTCGGACGACGGGAAGACCGTGGACAACAAGGCGTCCTTGGGCAACCTCGACACCGGGTACGACCCGGGCTTCGAACTCGCGGTCCAGGGGCACGGCGACAGCACCGTTCTCAGCGCCCTGTCCGCCGCGACCTACACCGTCGCCGGTCGCGGAGCAGCCATAGGAAACTTCGCCACCGGCTTCGGCGGTCTCCTCTTCATCGTCCCCGTGTTGCTCTTCTCCTGGCTCACGCGCTTCGATGCCACCACTCGCACGATCGCCCAGCAGTGGGCGGCGTGGCGGGCGACCGCCGGCACCCGAACCCGCAAGATCGTGCTCGGCGCCGCCGCGGCGGCCCTCTTCGGCGCCTTCGTCATCAGCCCGGCCCTCGGCTTCGCCCTCACTGCCGGCAGCTGAGACGTGCGGGCGGGGCCGTCAGCGCGACGGCCCCGCCCGCATGAGCAGAGCCAGAACCCGGCCGGCTCAGAACCCGGCCGGCTCCGTATAGATCCCCCACTCGTCCCGCAGCACTCCGCAGATCTCGCCGAGCGTCGCCTCGGCCCGTACGGCCTCCAGCATCGGCTCGATCATGTTGCCGCCGTTGCGGGCGGCGGTGAGCATGTCCTCCAGTGCGGCCCGCACCTGGGCGTCGTCGCGGGCCGCCTTGCGCTCGGCGAGCACCCGCACCTGCTCGCGCTCGACCTCGTGGCTGACCCGCAGGATCTCCAGATCGCCGGTGACCGAGCCGTGGTGGCAGTTGACGCCGACGACCTTCTTGTCGCCCTTCTCCAGCGCCTGCTGGTACCGGAAGGCGGACTCGGCGATCTCGCCGGTGAACCAGCCGTCCTCGATGCCGCGCAGGATGCCGGAGGTCATCGGGCCGATCGGGTGCTCGCCGGTCGGGACCGCCCGCCGGCCGCGCTCCTTGATCTGCTCGAAGATCTTCTCGGCGTCCGCCTCGATCCGGTCGGTCAGCGACTCGATGAACCACGAACCGCCCAGCGGGTCGGCGACATTGGCGACGCCGGTCTCCTCCATCAGCACCTGCTGGGTGCGCAGCGCGATCTCCGCGGCCTGCTCGCTCGGCAGCGCCAGGGTCTCGTCCAGGGCGTTGGTGTGCAGCGAGTTGGTGCCGCCGAGCACGGCCGCCAGGGCCTCGACGGCGGTGCGTACGACGTTGTTGTACGGCTGCTGGGCGGTCAGCGAGACGCCGGCGGTCTGGGTGTGGAAGCGCAGCCACTGCGCCTTCTCGCTCGTCGCGCCGTACACGTCGCGCATCCAGCGGGCCCAGATCCTGCGCGCCGCCCGGAACTTGGCGATCTCCTCGAAGAAGTCGAGATGCGCGTCGAAGAAGAAGGACAGGCCGGGGGCGAAGGTGTTGACGTCCAGTCCGCGGGAGAGGCCCAGCTCCACATAGCCGAAGCCGTCGGCCAGCGTGTACGCCAGCTCCTGCGCGGCCGTCGCGCCCGCCTCGCGGATGTGGTAGCCGGAGACCGAGAGCGGCTTGTACGCGGGAATGCCGTGCGCACAGTGCTCCATCAGGTCGCCGATCAGCCGCAGATGCGGCTCGGGCTGGAAGAGCCACTCCTTCTGCGCGATGTACTCCTTGAAGATGTCCGTCTGGAGCGTGCCGTTGAGGACGGCCGGGTCGACGCCCTGGCGCTCGGCGGCGACGAGGTACATGCAGAAGACCGGGACGGCCGGGCCGGAGATCGTCATCGAGGTCGTGACGTCACCGAGCGGGATGTCCTTGAAGAGGACCTCCATGTCGGCGGCGGAGTCGATGGCGACGCCGCAGTGGCCGACCTCGCCGAGCGAACGCGGGTCGTCGGAGTCCCGCCCCATCAGGGTCGGCATGTCGAAGGCCACGGAGAGGCCGCCGCCACCGGCCTTCAGGATCATCTTGTAGCGCTCGTTGGTCTGCTCGGCGTTGCCGAAGCCGGCGAACTGGCGGATCGTCCAGGTCCGCCCGCGGTAGCCGGTCGCGTAGAGCCCCCGCGTGAAGGGGTACTCGCCCGGCCACCCGATCCGCTCGAACCCCTCGACCGCGTCCCCCGGCCGGGGCCCGTACGCCGGCTCGACGGGATCGCCCGAGAGCGTGGTGAAGTCCGCGTCCCGCTTACGGGCGGAGTCGTACCGAGCCTGCCAGCGGCGGCGGCCCTCATCGATCGCATCAGCGTCCATACCTTCGAATTTACTAGGACGTCCTAGTAATTGTCGACGGGAGCGGGCCCCTGAGTCGCCACACGGGTCACTTTTGTCACTTTCCGTAACTGGACGCACACGACACAACGCGCCCGTCCTCGAAGGGCAGGCGCGTGAGAAGGGGCGGGCCCGCCGGCAGAAGGGGCGGGCCGCCGTCAAACGGGGCGGTCCCCGTCAGGCCTTCACCGGCTCCGGCGTCCGGTCGGCGAGCAGCGGCTCGACCTCGCGGACCACCGTGCGCTCGACGAAGAACGCGGCGGTGGGGATCGTCCCGGCGACCAGCACCCACAGCAGCTTGCCGAACGGCCACTTGGCCTTGGAGCCCAGGTCGAAGGCGAAGATCAGGTACACGATGTAGAGCACGCCGTGGATCTGGGAGACGACCAGGGTGAGGTCCTTCCCCATCCCGAAGCCGTACTTGAACACCATGCAGGTGCAGAGCACCAGCAGCATCACGGCGGTGATGTAGGCCATCGCCCGGTAGCGGGTCAGGACGCTTCGCTTCATGCCCCGAGCGTAACCACCGGTTCCGGGGCGATCTTCGCCGCCCCCCGGGGAACGGGAGGCGGGTCACTCGTCCTTGAAGTCGGCCGCCGCCACCCGCAGCGGCCGCAGCAGCGCGAAGATCTCCGCGCACTCCTCGGCGTCGTACGTCCCGAGCCCGAAGTCCATCGCCATCAGCTCGCGGGTCGCCGCGTCGCACACCTCACGGCCCTTTTCGGTGATGGTGGCGAGCGTGCCCCGTCCGTCGTTCGGGTTGGGCCGCTTGGCGACGAGACCGGACTTCACCAGGCGGTCGACAGTGTTGGTCACCGAGGTCGGGTGCACCATGAGCCGCTCACCGATCTTGGACATCGGCAGCTCACCGGCCTTGGAGAAGGTCAGCAGCACCAGCGCCTCGTACCGGGCGAAGGTCAGTCCGTACGGCTTGACCACCGCGTCCACCTCGGACAGCAGGATCTGATGGGCGCGCATGATCGAGGTGATGGCGGCCATCGACGGCACGGCACCCCATCGCTGCCGCCACAGTTCGTCGGCGCGCGCGATGGGATCGAAGGCAAGGCTGAGCGGCTTCGGCACGCGTCCGACCCTACCGGGCGGCCACATCGTGGTCAGGCGCGTCTCATTTTCGGTCCCGGCCGCCGACCCCGGCCACCCCCGCGCACCGGCCCGGCGGACGCCCGGTCCGGCCCCGGCGCCGTACGCCGTACCTCGGAGATCACCGCCAGTACGCAGACCGCCCCCAGCACCCCCGCGGCCGGCATCACGACCCGCAGGGGCGCCCACTGCGCGGCCACCCCGGCCAGCCCCATCGCGAGCCCCATCACGGTCATCCGCCCCGCCTGCATCACCGTCATCGCCTGGCCCAGCAGCTCCTCGGGGACCGCGGCGACGAACCAGCGGTCGACGCCGAAGTTGTACGAGATCCCGGTGCCGGTCAGCACCAGCAGCAGCACCGCCCAGCCGAGCGAGGGCCGCGCAGCGAACCCGAGCGAGGGCAGGACGGCGAAGACGCCCATGGGGAAGGTCAGCCGGGCCCGGGCCCGCGGCCCGAGGAACGCGCCCACCAGGCTCTCCGCGACCACCGCACCGATCGGCATGCTGCACAGCAGCAGCCCCGTCCCGGCCGGTCCCACCCCCAGCAGGCCGGAGTAGGGGACCAACAGCGCCTCCGGGACGACGACGAACGCCGGCGGCAGCCACGTCAGCAGCAGCAGCGCCCGCACCCGGCGGTCGGCCAGCAGCCGCCGGACACCGCCCAGCGAGGCCCCCACCAGCGCACCGCGCCCTGTGCCCCCGCGGGCCGGCCGCGCCCGGGTCCCCACCCGCAGCAGCAGGGCCGAGGCGAGGAACGTGCCCGCGGTGAGCGCGAGCACCGCCCGCGGGGACACCGCGGCGAGCAGCAGCCCGCCCGCCGCGAACCCGGCGAGCTGTGCGCCCTGGTTCACCAGGCGGATCACCGAGCGCCCCAGCACGAACAGCTCCCCCTCGCCGAGGGTCTCGCCCAGCGTCGCGGCCCGGGTGCCGGCGAAGACCGGCGCGATGGCGGCGAGCACACAGCGCAGCGCCAGCAGGACCGCGACGGGTGTGCCCGGCAGCACCATCCCGGCCGCCGCCAGGGCACACAGCAGATCGCAGCCGACCAGCACCCGCCGGGCCGGACAGCGGTCGGCGACCGCCGACAGCAGCGTCCCGCCGACGGCGTACGGCAGCAGCCCCAGCGCAAAGGTCAGTGCGCTGAGCAGCGGCGACGCGGTGATCCTGAAGACCAGCACGGACAGCGCGAGCTCGCAGACGACCACGCCGAGCGAGGACAGCAGATGGGCGGCGAAGACGTAGCGGAATTCGTGGACGGCGAAGACGGCGCGGTACCCGGCCGAACGGGCCTCGTCGGCGCGCGGAGCTCGGTCCGCAGCTCGGCCGCCGTCAGGGCAGGCGGGGGTGTGGCCCGACGGCGCGGGCCCGGAGGGCGAAGGCATGGCCGCAGCCTGCCGGAGCCCGCCCGCGCCCCGTACTCTTTCGGCTCCAGCCGAATCCTGGGTCGGGGAGGGGAGCGAGCCCGGTCATGCCGGTGAACCTGCACTTCGGCGCCGACGACTTCCTCCGCGTCCGCTTCGCCGTCTCCCCGCTGTGCGAGACCCACGAGGCGGTACGCACCCTGCGCCGCACCGATCGGCACGGCTATCACGCCCCGTGGCTGCGCCGGATGCGCCGGACCCTGGCCGGCCTGGACCTGACACCGCTGTGGCTCTTCATGCCGTCGTCGCCCCCGGGCTACACCCCCGACTTCTTGGGCCGCCCGCCGGAGGCCCCGATGGCGGGCTTCGACGAGGAGCTGGCCCGGCTGCGGGCCACCGATCCGGCCCTGGCCCGCGCCGAGATGGCCAAGTCGCTGGCGGGCCGGCCGGATGCCGCGCGCTCGGCGCGCGGCCGGGCCGCGCTGGCGGATCCGGCACGGGCGGTCCGAGAGCTGGCGGATGTCACCGAACGGGCCTGGCGGGCGCTGCTCGCCCCGGACTGGCCCCGGCTGCGGGCGCTGCTGGAGGCCGAGATCGCCTACCGGTCACGCCAGTTGGCGGACGGCGGACTGCGGCGGCTGTTCGCCGATCTGCATCCGCGGCTGTCCTGGTCGGGTGAGACCCTCACCGTCCGCACCCGTACCGACTTCGTCCAGATGCAGGACCTGGACGGCCGCGGGGTCCTGCTGCTGCCCAGCGTCTTCGTCTGGCCGGACGTGGTCAGCGGGTTCGACCCGCCGTGGCAGCCCACCGTCATCTACCCGGCGCGCGGCATCGGCGGGCTGTGGACCGAGCCGGAGACCGGCCCGGCGCTGGCGCGGCTGCTGGGAGCGAACCGCGCGGCCGTACTGGCCGCCCTCGACACGCCCGCTACCACGACGGACCTGGCCCACCGCCTCGGACTGGCGGCGTCCTCCGTCTCGGGGCATCTGGCCGTGCTGCGCGACGCCGGGCTGCTGACCGCGCGCCGGGACGGACACCGGGTGCACTACGAGCGCACGCCGCTGGGGATCACGCTGGCGGCGGGCGGCTGAGCGCGGGTCAGGGGGCGTCGCCGTCGGCGAGGTACCGCTCCACGGTCGCCACCTTCGACGTCAGGCCGTCCGTGACACCGGGCCGGATATCGGCCTTGAGCACCAGCGAGACCCGCGCGGAGCGGGCCTCGACGGCCGCGACCGCGCGCTTGACGACGTCCATGACCTCGTCCCATTCCCCCTCGACGGAGGTGAACATCGCGTCCGTACGGTGCGGCAGACCGGACTCGCGGACGACCCGGACCGCGTCGGCGACGTACTCACCGACGTCCTCGCCGACGCCCAGCGGGCTCACGGAGAAGGCGACGATCATGCGTTCAGCACCCCTTCCTTGCGGGCGCGGGCCGCGATCACGCCGGCCTCCTCCTCACGCTTGAGGACCCGGTCCCCGTAGAGGCCGCCGAACGGGACGATCGCCAGTACGAAGAAGAAGGCGACGCGCTTGACGGGCCACTTGGTGCGGTTCCACACGTCCAGCAGCAGCACGACGTAGGTGATGAAGAGCAGGCCGTGGATCATGCCGAGCGGCATCACCAGGGAGTCGTAGTCGAAGGCCAGGCGGAAGCCGGTGCCGAAGATCAGCAGCGCCGGGAAGGAGATGGCCTCCGGGACGGAGGCCAGGCGCAGTCGGTGCAGGGCGGCAGCGGTCTTGATGTCCACGGGAACCTCGTTCGGGTGGCAGATGGGCGGTCGGCGCGCAGCGCCGTCTTGTGGGGGTGGAGGTCGGGCGACGGGCGGGCGCATTGCTTGTGCAAGAGTTCACAAGCTTCGCCCCATTGTTACAGCCGCCCCGGCGATCACTGCGCCGGGGGGCCGTGGCCACCGGCACCCCCGACGCGCACCGCCCGGAGATCAGGGCGAAGTCAGGGTCACGGGGCCTGCCGCGGGCGGCCGGCGCCGACTACCGTCTGACGCGTGGCTCAGTTTCGGCTCCAGGGGAGCAAGGTGCTCGCCGTCGACATGACGGGCGACGCCGTCAAGGCGAAAAACGGTGTGATGGTCGCGTACGACGGCCAGATGTCGTTCAAGAAGATGACCGGCGGCGGCGAGGGCCTGCGCGGCATGGTCACCCGGCGGCTCACGGGTGAGCAGATGGCCGTGATGGAGGTGAAGGGCCACGGCACCTGCTACTTCGCGGACCGCGCCAGCGAGATCAACCTCGTCCGGCTCCAGGGCGAGAAGCTGTACGTCGAGGCCGACAACCTCCTGTGCACGGAAGCCGCGCTGCGTACCGGCACGACCTTCACCGGCCTGCGCGGCGCCTCCCAGGGCCACGGCCTGTTCACCACCACCGTCGAGGGCAGCGGCCAGGCGGCGATCATCTCCGACGGACCCGCGGTGGTGCTGCGGGTCACCAAGCAGTCCCCCCTCCAGGTCGACCCGGGCGCGTATGTCGCCCACACCGGCGACCTGCGGCAGCACTTCCAGTCCGGGGTCAATTTCCGCACCTTCCTCGGGGAAGGCTCCGGCGAGGCCTTCCAGATCCGCTTCGAGGGCGAGGGTCTGGTCTACGTCCAGCCCAGCGAGCGCAACACCGTGGGCGGTGAGGTCTGATGCCGTTCACGGCGCTCAACTCCCGCATGGTGGAGGCCCGGATCGGTCCGGGCCAGCGGCTCTTCAGCCAGCGCGGCGCGATGCTCGCCTACCGCGGCGAGGTCTCCTTCACCCCGAACATCCAGGGCGGCCAGGGCGGTGTCGGCTCCATGATCGGCCGCCGGATCGCCGGCGAGGCCACCCCCCTGATGACCGTCGAGGGCACCGGGACCGTCATGTTCGGGCACGGCGGCCATCACGTCCATGTCGTCGACCTGACCGGCGAGACGCTCTACGTCGAGGCCGACCGGCTGCTGGCCTTCGACGGCTCGCTGCACCAGGGCACGATGTTCATGGGCTCCCAGGGCGGGGTGATGGGCATGGTGCGCGGCCAGGTCACCGGCCAGGGCCTGTTCACCACGACCCTCAAGGGCGTCGGCTCGGTCGCGGTGATGGCGCACGGCGGCGTCATCGAACTGCCGATCACCCCCCAGCGCCCGGTCCATGTCGACCCGCAGGCCTATGTCGCCCACCGCGGCGACGTCCGCAACAAACTGTCCACGGCGCTCGGCTGGCGCGACATGGTCGGCCGCGGCTCGGGCGAGGCCTTCCAGCTGGAGCTGTCGGGCCAGGGCACCGTCTACGTCCAGGCCTCGGAGGAAAAGCTTTGACCGGTCCCGTCATCCACGACGTCTCCTCGCTCCCCTCCGACGACAACGTCCACGCCTACGCCTTCAGCGTCGAGCTGAACGGCCAGTGGTTCCTGCAGAAGGGGAAGATGATCGCCTACTACGGGCAGATCGACTTCCACGGCATCGGACACGGCCGCCTGGACCGTCTGATCGCCGGCAGTTTCCATTCGCCACTGCACGCCGCGGACTGGGTCGTCGCCGAGGGCCGCGGAAAAATGCTGCTGGCGGACCGTGCCTTCGATGTGAATTCCTTCGATCTGGAGGACGGCAATCTGACGATTCGCTCGGGCAACCTGCTCGCATTTCAGCCATCTCTGTCGCTGAAGCAGTCCATCATCCCGGGCTTTCTCACCCTCATCGGTACGGGCAAGTTCGTGGCCGCGTCCAACGGACCGGTGGTCTTCATGGAGCCGCCGATCCGGGTCGACCCCCAGGCGCTCGTCGGCTGGGCGGACTGCCCGTCCCCGTGCCACCACTACGACCATCAGTACCTGCGCGGATTCCTGGGCGGGCTGCGGGCGCACACCGGGATCGGCGGGGCGTCCGGCGAGGAGCACCAATTCGAGTTCGTCGGCGCCGGCACGGTGCTGCTGCAGTCGACGGAGCAGCTGATGCCGGAACTGGCAACCGGGGCAGTACCCACCGAAGCGGGCGTTCCGGGCGCGGGCGGACACGTCCCGCAAAGTGGCTCACAACTGCCCCAGCTGCCCGGCAACCTCGGGAGCCTCCAGCGCCGTTTCGGCCTGTGAGCGGTACTCTGCGGACGGTGACCTCGAACGTCTGACCAACACCCGGCCCCCCGCCGGTCGAGTCGCCACCCCCACCCATTTAATTCAGTATTCAACATTTACGGGTAGAATTCCTCCATGACGACCGACAGCGACACCCCCTGGCTGACCGACCAGGAGCAGCGTGCCTGGCGCACTCATCTGGACGTCAGCAGACTGCTGATGCACCAACTCGAGCGCGATCTGCAACCGTTCGGCCTGACGAACAACGACTACGAGATCCTGGTCAACCTTTCCGAGGCCGAGGACCGCCGGCTCCGGATGAGCGACCTGGCCGCCAGCACCCTGCAGTCCAAGAGCCGTCTCTCCCACCAGATCACCCGGATGGAGAACGCCGGGCTGGTGCGCCGCGAGAGTTGCGAGTCGGACCGCCGTGGCCTCTACGCCGTGCTCACCGAGGAAGGCTGGGACACCATGCGCCGGGTCGCCCCCCACCACGTCGCATCGGTCCGCAAGCACTTCATCGACCTGTTCTCGGCCGAGGACCTCCAAGCGCTGCGCGCCTCGCTCACCCCCGTGGCCGAACACCTCCGCACGGAGCGCGGCGGCGTCTGACCGGCCGGACTCGGCCCCCTGAGCGGCCGGGCCCCGGCTCCCCGAGCGGCCGGGCCCCGGCTCCCCGAGCGGGCCGGGGCCCGGCCGGCCGGGCTCAGCCGGCCACCGGCAGCCGCATCTCGAACACCGACCCCGTGCGCACGGCCAGCGAGCCGCCGTGCCGCACCGCGACATCGCGCGCGATGGCCAGCCCCAGCCCCGCCCCGCCGTCGTCCCGGGCCCGTGCGTCGTCGAGCCGCACGAACCGCTCGAAGATCCGCTCCCGCTCGCTCTCCGGCACCCCGGGCCCGTCGTCCTCGACCCGCAGCGCCAGCTCCTCCCCCTCGCGCACCACGGCCACCCGTACGGACCCGTCGGCATGCCGCTGCGCATTGTCCAGCAGATTCCCCAGCACCCGCGCCAACTGACCGCGCGACCCTGCCACTTCCCCGCTCGCCAGCTCCCCGATCCGCACCGGAACCCGGTCCGCGACCCGCTGCGAGGTCTCCTCGCGCACCATCGCGGCCAGCTCGACGCGGGTGTCCGCCGGCCGCTCCCCCGCGTCCAGCCGGGCCAGCAGCAGCAGATCCGCCGCCAGCCGCTGCAGCCGCACGGTGTCCACCACCGCACCCGGCACATCCAGCAATTCCGGATGCGCCACCGCCACTTCGAGCTGGGTGCGCAGGCTCGCGATCGGGCTGCGCAGCTCGTGCGAGGCATCGGCGACGAACCGCCGCTGCCGCTCCACGGACAGCTCCAGCGCCGCCAGCGTCTCGTTGGTGGTCCGCGCCAGCCGGCCGATCTCGTCCCGCGACGACGGCACCGGCACCCGCCGGCTCAGATCCGTACTCGCCGTGATCGCGGCCATCTCCCCGCGGATCCCCTCCACCGGCCGCAGCGCCCGCCGGGTGACCAGCCAGGTCACCCCCGCCACCACCACGAGCAGCAGCGGCAGCCCGATCAGCATGGCGTCGCGCACCGACGCGACGGCGTCCTCCTCCGGCGCCAGCGCCGACCCCGCCCGCACCGTCGCCTGCGCACCCCGGCTGTCCTTGGCCTCGACCGCCGCGAACCGGTAGCCGGCCACCTTCCCCCCGACGTCGGCGCTCCCGTCCCGGAGGTCGACATCGTCATCGATCTCCCCGGGCCTGAGCCGCGGCCCGTCGTCGTCGCCGTCCTCGTCGTCCGCCGACCGCCCCGGCCCGGAGCCCGGCGCCCCCTGCCCCGCGCCCACGGGCTTCCCGTCCACGGCCCGCACGTCCTCACCGACGGCCAGCACCCGCCCGTCGTCGCCGGTGACCACCACCGGACGGTCCTCACCGTCCGGCAGGTCCAGCTTGCCGTACGGCGTCCCCGTCGCGATCTGGCCGGCCACGTCCCGCGCCGCGACCTCGGCCTGCAGCCCCGCCTGGTTCTGCAGATGGCCGCGCAGCACCAGCAGCACGGCCGTCCCCGCGGCGACCAGCGCCAGGGCCACCACCACCGTCGCGCCCGCCGCCGCCCTGGCCCGTACGGAGCCCAGCGCCCTACCCATCGGCCACCAGCCGGTATCCCGCGCCGCGCACCGTCACGATGTGGCCGGCGCCGAGCTTGCGCCGCAACGCACTCACATACACCTCGATGATGTTGACATCGCCTTCATAGGCGAAGTCCCAGACATGCTCCAGAATCTCCGCCTTGGAGACCACCTCGCCCGCCCGCAGCGCCAACTGCTCCAGCACGGCGAACTCCTTCGCCGTCAGCACCACGCCGTCGCCGTCCCGCTCGACCCGCCGCGCCCCCTGGTCGACGGCCAGCGACCCCACCCGCAGCACCGGCTCGGCACTCCGGCCGCGCCGGCGCAGCAGCGCCTTCACCCGCGCCACCAGCACCACGTACGAGAACGGCTTGGTCAGATAGTCGTCGGCGCCGGTGTCCAGGCCCTCGGCCTCGTCGTACTCGCCGTCCTTGGCGGTCAGCATCAGGACCGGCATCTCGTGACCGGCGGCGCGCAGCGCCCCGCACACCCGGTAGCCGTTCATCCCCGGGAGCATGATGTCGAGCACGAGCAGGTCGTAGCCGCCCTCGCCCGCCCGTTGCAGCCCTTCCAGACCGTCGTGCACCACGTCGACCGCGTACCCCTCGGCCATCAGGCCCTTGGCCAACGACAGGGCCAGCCGCTTCTCGTCCTCGACGATCAGGAGCCGGAACGGGCGGCGTGCGGCGCCGGGATGGGCGTGGCGCGATACGGGCGGGTGCATGCGCCCACCCTGCCATCCGGAACCTGAAGGCCCCTTCAGGCTGCTTCAGCTCCCCTTCAGCTTCGATCCGTCACGGTGTGGGCACAGTCGATCGCAAGGGGAGAAACCACATGAAGCGCCACCTCATCATCGCCACCGCCGCCGCGGCCGCCCTCATCGCGGGCGGCACGGTGACCGCCGTCGCGGCCACCAGCGACAGCGGCTCCGGCGGCGCGCAGGCCGCGGCACAGCAGACCGCCCACACGGCACCGTCCGGCCCGGGCACCGCCCAGGTGCAGGACGGCCGGTCGAGCATCCGCATGGCGGACGGCAACGACGGCCAGGGGGACATCCGCGAGGCGAAGGCCGCCAAGGTGACCGCACCGGACGCCGCGGCCGCCGCCCTCAAGGCCGTCCCCGGCACCGTGACCGGCCTCGACCTGGACGCGGACCGCCCCGGCCTGGTCTGGGACGCGGAGGTACTCGGCAAGGACGGCAAGCAGCACGAGGTCACCCTCGACGCCGGCACCGCGCGGGTGCTGAACCAGCACCTCGACCGCGGGGACGACGACGACCGCGGCCCGCAGCGCGCCGCCCTCACGAACGCCCGGACGACCGCGGCGGAGGCCGCCCGTTCCGCGGCCCCGCGCGGCACGGTGACCTCCGTCGAGCTGGACGACGACCACGGTCCGAAGCCCGCCTGGGAGGTCGAGACGATCACCAAGGACGGCAAGGAGCACACCTTCCTGGCCGACCCGCAGTCGGGCAAGCTGACCGCGGCACCGGCGCAGGACGCCGACGACAACGACGGCTCGGACGACTGACCCCGGGCTCCCCGGCCAGGCCCCCGTCCCCGTTCGCGGTGGACGGGGGTCGCGCCGTTTCGGCCGCCACGCGCCCGGCGCTCAGCCCCCGTTGTCCCCGTTGGTCAGCCCATCGACCAACTCATCCGCCGCCCGGTACGGATCCGTCTCGCCGGAGACGATGCGCTCGGCCAGCGCATCCAGCCGCTTGTCCCCCCGCAGATCGCCGATCCGCTCCCGCAGTGCCGTGACGGCGATCGTCTCGACCTCGTGGGCCGCGCGGGCACGGCGCCGCTCGGCCAGGACGCCCCGCTCCTCCATCCAGGCCCGGTGCTTCTCCAGCGCCTCGACGACCTCGTCCACGCCCTCGCCGCGCGCCGCGACGGTCTTGACGATCGGCGGCCGCCAGTCGCCGGGCGCACGGGATTCGCCCAGTCCCAGCATGTGGTTGAGCTCGCGGGCGGTGGCGTCGGCGCCGTCCCGGTCCGCCTTGTTGACCACGTAGACGTCGCCGATCTCCAGGATTCCGGCCTTGGCCGCCTGGATGCCGTCGCCCATGCCGGGCGCGAGCAGCACCACGCTCGTGTCGGCCTGCGAGGCGATCTCCACCTCGGACTGGCCGACGCCGACCGTCTCGACGAGGACCACGTCACAGCCCGCCGCGTCCAGCACGCGGATCGCCTGCGGTGCGGCCCAGGCGAGCCCGCCGAGATGGCCTCGGGTGGCCATCGAACGGATGTAGACGCCGGGATCGGAGGCGTGCTCGCTCATCCGTACCCGGTCGCCGAGCAACGCGCCCCCGGAGAACGGCGAGGACGGATCGACGGCGAGCACCCCGACCCGCTTGCCGGTCCTGCGATAGGCCGACACCAGCGCGGAGGTGGTGGTGGACTTCCCCACGCCGGGCGAGCCGGTCAGCCCGACCACGTACGCGTTGCCGGTGAGCGGCGCCAGGGCCGCCATCACCTCGCGCAGCTCCGGCGACGCCCCCTCCACGAGGGAGATCAGCCGGGCCACGGCCCTGGGCCGGCCCTGCCGTGCCTGTTCCACCAGCTGGGGGACGTCCACCATCGCCGCTCGGCTCCTTCGGCTCGCTCGTACGCGGTTCGGGCACTCGTACGCGCGGGGCGTACGAGCTCGTCGGTTACTTACCCGGAACGCGGATGATCAGCGCGTCACCCTGGCCGCCGCCACCGCACAGTGCGGCAGCACCCACGCCACCGCCGCGGCGGCGCAGCTCCAGCGCGAGATGCAGCACGATGCGGGCGCCGGACATACCGATCGGGTGACCCAGCGCAATCGCGCCGCCGTTGACATTCACCTTTTCCGGCGACACTCCGAGGTCCTTCACCGACTGCACGGCGACGGCCGCGAACGCCTCGTTGATCTCGATCAGGTCAAGATCACCGACGGCGAGGCCGTCCTTGGCCAGCGCGTGATTGATGGCGTTGGAGGGCTGGGACTGGAGGGAGTTGTCGGGGCCGGCGACGTTGCCGTGGGCGCCGATCTCCGCAATCCACTCCAGGCCGAGCTCCTCGGCCTTGGCCTTGCTCATGACGACGACCGCGGCGGCGCCGTCGGAGATCTGCGAGGAGCTGCCGGCGGTGATCGTGCCGTCCTTGGCGAAGGCCGGGCGCAGCTTGCCGAGCGACTCGGCGGTGGTCTCGCCGCGGATGCCCTCGTCCTTGCTGAAGACGACCGGCTCGCCCTTGCGCTGCGGGATCTCCACGGGGGTGATCTCGGCCTCGAAGAGCCCGTTCTTCTGGGCGGCGGCGGCCCGCTGGTGGGAGCGCGCGGCGACCTCGTCCTGCTCCGGTCGGGCGATACCCAAACGGGTGTTGTGCTTCTCGGTCGACTCGCCCATGGCGATGCCTTCGAAGGCGTCCGTGAGGCCGTCGTGCGCCATCGCGTCGAGCATCTCGACGGCGCCGTACTTGTAGCCCTCGCGGGACTTCGGAAGCAGGTGCGGGGCGTTGCTCATGGACTCCTGGCCGCCGGCGACGACGACGTCGAACTCACCGGCGCGGATGAGCTGGTCGGCCAGGGCGATGGCGTCCAGGCCGGAGAGGCAGACCTTGTTGATGGTCAGGGCGGGGACACTCATCGGGATACCGGCCTTGACGGCCGCCTGACGTGCCGGGATCTGCCCTGCCCCGGCCTGCAGGACCTGGCCCATGATCACGTACTGCACCTGATCGCCGCCGATGCCCGCCCGGTCCAGTGCCGCCTTGATGGCGACGCCGCCCAGATCCGCGCCGGAGAAGGTCCGCAGGGATCCCAGGAGCCGGCCCATGGGGGTGCGCGCTCCCGCCACGATCACTGAGGTGCTGCCGTTGGTGCCGTTCGTTGCAGACATGCGGTGCGGCCTTCCTTTGCAGGGAAGTTAACGAGGGTTCCCGTCAATGTACTGAGCAGTACGCCCGGGGTCACCGGGAAGCAGGTGTGATCGCGCGCACGTTGCGTAACCAGCCATGCGAGGGGTGCACTGGAGCCATGCTGACGCGAATCGACCACATCGGGATCGCCTGTTTCGACCTCGACAAGACTGTCGAGTTCTACCGTGCCACGTACGGCTTCGAGGTGTTCCACTCCGAGGTCAACGAGGAGCAGGGAGTCCGGGAAGCCATGCTCAAGATCAATGAGACCTCGGACGGCGGTGCCTCGTATCTCCAGCTTCTGGAGCCCACCCGCGAGGACTCCGCGGTGGGCAAGTGGCTTGCCAAGAACGGCGAGGGAGTCCATCACATCGCCTTCGGCACCGCGGACGTGGACGGCGACTCCGAGGCCATCCGCGGCAAGGGCGTCCGGGTCCTGTACGACGAGCCCAGGACGGGTTCGATGGGGTCGCGGATCACCTTCCTGCACCCCAAGGACTGCCACGGCGTGCTGACCGAACTTGTCACCGCGGCGCCCCCCGCGGCGGAAGAGCACTGACCTTTGCCTTCCCCGGCCGGTAGAGTGCAGCTTCGGCCGGGGTAAGGGAGTGGGGCTCGGTCCATACCCTGCCGATGATCTGACACCATTTCTTCGGAAGGGTCAGCTCCGAGGGGCGCGAGTCCGTACGACGTGACGTGTACGGGACGAGCGCTGCAGAATCCGGAGACGGCCGCCACCATGACCAGGGGACGGATGGGACCGCGCAGTGCGGGGCAACGACCGCTACGAGGCTGACGACCACCTCTCGCAGTTCGAGGCCGAGATGGAGCGGCTGAAGAGCGAGCGGGACAAGGCGGTCCAGCACGCCGACGACCTCGGCTATCAGGTCGAGGTGCTGCGCGCCAAGCTCCATGAGGCGCGCCGCAACCTCGCGACGCGCCCTGCCTACGACAACGTCAGCCATCAGGCCGAACAGCTGCTGCGCAATGCGCAGATCCAGGCCGACCAGCTGCGTTCGGACGCCGAGCGGGAGGTCCGCGAGGCACGGGCACAGACCCAGCGGCTGCTCCAGGAGCAGGCCGAGCGGCAGTCCCGGCTGGAGGCCGAGCTGCACGCCGAGGCGGTCGGC
The DNA here is from genome assembly GCF_004122735.1 of Streptomyces sioyaensis. Classification (GTDB taxonomy): domain Bacteria; phylum Actinomycetota; class Actinomycetes; order Streptomycetales; family Streptomycetaceae; genus Streptomyces; species Streptomyces sioyaensis. The sequence goes on from NZ_SDIF01000038.1 coordinate 48,717, forward strand.
CGCCGCCAGCGGCTCGACGAGGAGCTCAACGAACGCCGGCAGACCGTCGAATCACACGTCAACGAGAACGTCGCCTGGGCCGAACAGCTGCGCGCCCGTACAGAGTCGCAGGCCCGCCGGCTGATGGAGGAGTCCCGGGCGGAGGCCGAGCAGGCGCTCGCAGCCGCGCGGGCCGAGGCCCAGCGTCTGACCGAACGCGCCCGTGAGCGGCTCGGCGCCGAGGCGGAGCAGGCCCGCGCCGAAGCGGAATCCATCCTGCGCCGGGCGCGTACGGACGCCGAGCGGCTGCTGAACGCCGCCTCCAGCCAGGCCCAGGAGGCCACCGACCAGGCCGAGCAGCTGCGTACCAGCGTCGGCAGCGAGTCGGAGGAGGCGCGCCGGCAGGCCGCGGAGCTGACCCGCACCGCCGAGACCCGCATCCAGGAGGCCGACACGGCGCTGCGCGAGGCGCGTGCCGAGGCGGAGAAGCTGGTCGAGGAGGCGCAGCAGGCCGCCTCCAAGCGGCTGTCGGCGGTCGAGTCGGACAACGAGCAGCGCACCCGTACGGCCAAGGCGGAGATCGCCCGGCTGGTCGGGGAGGCCACCAAGGAGGCCGAGGCGCTCAAAGCCGAGGCCGAGCAGCTGCGGGCCGACGCCGCCACGGAGGCCGAACGGCTGATCGCCGAGGCGCAGGACAGCGCCCGGTCCCAGGCGGCCGAGGACTCCGCGGCGCAGCTGGCGAAGGCCGCGCGCACCGCCGAGGAGGTGCTGACCAAGGCGTCGGAGGACGCCAAGGCCACCACCAAGGCGGCGGCGGAGGAGGCCGAACGGCTGCGCAGGGAGGCCGAGTCCGAGGCGGACCGGCTGCGGGAAGAGGCGCACGACACCGTCGCGCAGCTCAAGGGCGCGGCGAAGGACGACACCAAGGAGTACCGCGCCAAGACCGTCGAACTCCAGGAGGAGGCGCGGCGGCTGCGCGGGGAGGCCGAGCAGCTGCGGGCGGACGCGGTCGCCGAGGGCGAGCGGATCCGCAGCGAGGCCCGCCGGGAGGCGGTCCAGCAGATCGAGGAGGCGGCCGGGTCCGCCGAGGAGCTGCTGGGCAAGGCCAAGAACGATGCCGAGGAGACCCGTTCGGGCGCCGTCGCGGAGAGCGAGCGGGTGCGGACGGAGGCCATCGAACGGGCCACGGCGCTGCGCCGGCAGGCCGAGGAAGCCCTGCAGCGGGCCCGCTCGGAGGCCGAGGAGCTGCTCACCGAGGGCGCCCAGGCCGCGGAGATGGTCACCACCGAGGCGGAGGAGTCCGCCGCACGGCTGCGGGCCGAGGCCGAGCAGGCCGCGCAGGAGCGGCGTGCCGAGGCGCAGGCCGAGCTGGACCGGCTGCGCACCGAGGCGGAGGAGAAGGTCACCGCCGCCGAGCAGCAGCAGCGCGACGCCCGCGCGGAGGCCGAGGGGCTGCGCCGGGAGACCCAGGAGGAGGCCGCCCGCCTCAAGGCGGAGTCCGCGGAGCGGCGCCGGATGCTGGAGCAGCAGGCCGAGGAGGAGGCCGAGCGGCTGCGCACGGAGGCCGCCGCGGACGCGGCGGCGGCGCGTGCCGAGGCCGAATCGGCGGCGGCAGGGCTGCGCGGCGAGGCGACGGCCGAGGCGGAGCGGCTGAAGGCGGAGGCGCAGGAGACCGCGGACCGGGTGCGTGCGGAGGCGGCGACGGCCGCGGAGCGCACGGGCACCGAGGCGGCGCAGGCGCTGGCCGCGGCCCAGGAGGAGGCCGCGCGGCGGCGCCGGGAGGCCGAGCAGCTGCTGGGCGAGGCCCGCGAGGAGGCCCACCAGGAGCGCACCGCGGCGCGCGAGCAGAGCGAGGAGCTGCTGGCGGCGGCCCGTACCCGGGTCGGCGAGGCGCAGGAGGAGGCCGAGCGGCTGGTCGAGGACGCCGACCGGCGGGCCGGCGAGCTGATGGCGGCGGCCGAGCAGACCGCGCAGCAGGTGCGGGACTCGGTCGCGGGGCTGCACGAGCAGGCCGGTGAGGAGATCGCCGGGCTGCGTTCGGCGGCCGAGCACGCCGCGGAGCGTACGAAGGCCGAGGCGCAGGACGAGGCGGACCGGCTCCGCAAGGAGGCCTCCGAGGAGCGCGAGCGCGCCTCGGAGGACGCCGTACGCATCCGCCAGGAGGCGCAGGAGGCACGGGACGACGCGAAGTCCCTGGCGGAGCGGGCGGTTTCCGAGGCCATCGAGGAGGCCGAGGGGCTGCGCGCCGAGGCGGCCGGGGTCCTCGACGAGGCCCGCCGGGACGCCAACACGGCGCGCACCGAGGCCGCCGAGCAGGCCGACCGGCTGATGTCGGAGGCGAACGCGCAGGCCGAGAAGCTGGTCGCGGACGCCACCGCGAAGGCCCAGCAGCTGCGCACGGACGCCTCGGACGCGCTGGCGTCCGGCGAGCAGGACGCGGCGCGGGCCCGTGCGGAGGCACGGGACGACGCGAACCGGATGCGTTCGGACGCCGCGGAGCAGGCCGACCGGCTGATCACCGAGGCCCGTACGGAAGCCGAACGGATCGTCACCGAGGCCACCGAGCTGACGTCTTCGGCGCAGGACGACGCCGACCGCATCGTCCAGGAGGCCCAGGAGGCCGCCGACCGGCTGCGTACGGAGGGCGAGCAGCAGGCGCAGGCGCTGGTGTCGGAGGCGACGCAGACGGCGGAGCGGCTGCGCACCGAGGCCGCCGAGGCGCTGGAGAACGCCCGGCTGGACGCGGAGCGCACCGGCGACCAGGCGCGCGAGGCGGCGAACAAGACGCGTTCGGACGCCGCGGAGCAGGCCGACCAGCTGATGTCGGAGGCCGCGACCGAGGCGGAGCGGCTGCGCACCGAGGCGGCGGAAACGACCGCGGACGCCGAGCGGGACGCGGACCGTACCCGGGCCGATGCCCGGGAGCTGGCGGACCGGATGGTCGCGACGGCCACCGCGGAGGCGGACCGGCTGCGGGCGGAGGCGGCCGAGACGGTCACCGCCGCGCAGGAGCACGCCAACCGCACCCGCAACGAGTCCGCGAAGCTCAAGGAGGACGCCGAAGCGGCGGCCGAGCGGACCCGGACCGAGGCCCAGGAGGAGGCGGACCGGCTGCTGGACGAGGCGCGCAAGGACGCTTCCCGGCGCCGCGGGGACGCCGCCGAGCAGGCGGACCAGCTCGTCGCCCGGGCCCAGGAGGAGGCGCTCAAGGCGGCCACCGCCGCCGAGGAGCAGGCCGACACGATGGTCGGGGCAGCCCGCAAGGAGGCCGAGCGGCTCGTCGCGGAGGCGACCTCCGACGGCAACGAGCGGGTCGAGAAGGCCCGTACGGACGCGAACACCCTGCTGGAGGAGGCCCGCCGGGACGCCACCGGCATCCGCGAGCGCGCCGAGGAGCTGCGCCAGCGGATCGAGTCCGAGGTCGAGGAGCTGCACGAGCGGGCCCGCCGGGAGTCGGCGGAGACGATGAAGAACGCCGGCGAGCGGGTCGACAAGCTCATCGCGCAGGCCACCGCCCAGCAGGTGGAGGCCGAGGAGAAGGCCGACCGGATGGTCGCGGACGCCAACAGCGAGGCGAGCAAGGTCCGGATCTCGGCGGTGAAGAAGGCCGAGGGTCTGATCAAGGAGGCCGAGAACAAGAAGGCCGAGGCGGTGCGCGACGCGGAGCGGATGCGCCGCGAGGCCGAGGGGGAGGCCACCCGGATCGTGGACGAGGGCAAGCGGGAGCTGGAGGTTCTGGTGCGCCGGCGCGAGGACATCAACGCCGAAATCTCCCGCGTCCAGGATGTCCTGGAGGCCCTGGAATCGTTCGAGACGCCCGGCGGAAACGGGGAGGGCAAGGGCGGTGGTGTGAAGGCAGCCGCCGGAGCGGGGGCAACTCGTTCGAGTGGCAAGCAGTCTGAAGGGTAGCCACTCAAATGAGGGGTCATTCTCCAGATCAAACGGGCAATGACTCGATGACACGCCGTTGTGACCCCTAGGATTCTCCTTATCACCTCACCGGTCTCTTCGACAGGAACCCCATGAGCGACACTTCCTCCCCCTTCGGCTTCGAGCTCGTGCGGCGTGGGTACGACCGCGGTCAGGTGGATGACCGCATTACGAAGCTCGTCGCGGACCGCGACAGCGCGCTGGCCCGCATCACGTCGCTGGAAAAGCGGATCGAGGAGCTGCACCTCGAAACGCAGAACGCCCAGGCGCAGGTCAATGACGCCGAACCGTCCTACGCGGGCCTGGGTGCACGCGTGGAAAAGATCCTCCGTCTCGCCGAGGAAGAGGCGAAGGATCTGCGCGAGGAGGCCCGCCGGGCCGCCGAGCAGCACCGTGAGCTGGCCGAGTCGGCCGCCCAGCAGGTCCGCAACGACGCGGAGGCGTTCGCCGCCGAGCGCAAGTCGAAGGCGGAGGACGAGGGCGCCCGGATCGTCGAGAAGGCCAAGGGCGAGGCGTCCACGCTGCGCGCCGAGGCGCAGAAGGACGCGCAGTCCAAGCGCGAGGAGGCGGACTCCCTCTTCGAGGAGACCCGCGCCAAGGCCGCCCAGGCCGCCGCGGACTTCGAGACCAACCTCGCCAAGCGCCGTGAGCAGTCCGAGCGCGACCTTGCCTCGCGTCAGGCCAAGGCCGAGAAGCGGCTCGCGGAGATCGAGCACCGCGCCGAGCAGCTCCGCCTGGAGGCCGAGAAGCTGCGCACGGACGCGGAGCGCCGGGCCCGCCAGACGGTGGAGACCGCGCAGCGCCAGGCCGAGGACATCGTGGCGGACGCCAACGCCAAGGCGGACCGTATCCGCAGCGAATCCGAGCGCGAGCTGGCGGCGCTGACCAACCGCCGCGACTCGATCAACGCGCAGCTGACCAACGTCCGCGAAATGCTCGCGACGCTGACCGGTGCGGCGGTGGCCGCGGCCGGTGCCCCCGGCGACGAGGAGACCGTCACCCGCGGCGTCCCCGCCCAGCAGACCCGCTGACTGACCAGCAGTATCGGCCCGCTGCTTCCCACGCCCCCGTACCGCCCGTGTGGTGGTCCGGGGGCGTGATGCGTACCGGGGGTCAGCCGGGTGGCCGCGCTCCGGTGGCAGGGGCTCCGGGGCGCGCTTAGGGTCCCGTACATGATCGAGCTCGAGGGGCTGACCAAGCATTACGGCGACAAGGTCGCCGTGGACGACCTCACTCTGACGGTGCGGCCCGGCATCGTCACCGGCTTCCTCGGCCCCAACGGCGCGGGCAAGTCGACCACCATGCGGATGATGCTCGACCTGGACAATCCGACGGCGGGGACGGTCCGGATCGACGGCAAGCACTACCGGCAGCTGCAGGATCCGCTGACGTACATCGGGGCGCTGCTGGAGGCGAAGTCGGTGCACGGCGGCCGCAGCGCCGCCAACCATCTGCTGTGTCTCGCACAGAGCAACGGCATTCCGCGCAGCCGGGTCACCGAGGTGCTGGACACCGTGGGGCTGAGCGGGGTCGCCAAGAAGCGGTCGAAGGGGTTCTCGCTCGGGATGAGCCAGCGGCTGGGCATCGCCGCGGCGCTGCTGGGCGATCCGCAGGTACTCCTCTTCGACGAGCCGGTCAACGGCCTCGACCCCGAGGGCATCCACTGGATCCGCAACCTGATGAAGAACCTCGCGGCCCAGGGCCGGACCGTGTTCGTCTCCTCGCATCTGATGAGTGAGATGGCACTGACCGCCGAGCATCTGATCGTGATCGGGCAGGGGCGGCTGATGGCCGACACCTCGATGCGGGAGTTCATCCAGCAGAACTCGCGGTCGTACGTCCGGGTGCGGTCCCCGGAGCGGGAGAAGCTGCTGGATCTGCTGCACTCCGAGGGCATCGACGCGGTGGCGGCCGGCAACGGCTCGCTGGAGGTCGACGGGGTGCCCGCCGACCGGCTGGGCGAGCTGGCCGCGGCGCATCAGCTGGTGCTGCACGAGCTGAGCCCCCAGCAGGCATCGCTGGAAGAGGCGTTCATGCAGCTGACGGCGGATTCGGTGGAGTATCACGCCCGCGACGGCGAGCCGGTGCCGGCACAGGCGGGCTCCCCGCCGGGTGGCCGGGCCCCGGGAGCCCCGCAGCCGGCCGGGGCGCGCCCCGGCGAGGCGCAGCCGACCGGCTGGGGTGCCGACTGGCAGAAGAAGAGGAGCTGACGGATGGCGGCGCTCGGGCAGGTCATTCGGTCGGAGTGGACCAAGATCAGGTCGGTGCGGTCCACGGTGTGGACGCTGGGCATCGCCGCGGTGCTCACCATCGCGCTGGGCATGCTGATCTGCATCCTGACCAACCACGACTTCCAGTCCATGCCGGCCAGGGAGCGGCTGTCGTTCGACGCCACCAACATCAGCTTCTCCGGGATGGGGCTGGGCCAGCTCGCGATGATCGTCTTCGGCGTGCTGGTGGTCTCCAACGAGTACAGCACCGGCATGATCCGTGCCTCGCTGGCGGCCGTTCCGCAGCGCGGCACCTTTCTGTTCTGCAAGCTGCTGGTGGCCACCGCGCTGGTCTTCGTCGTCGGCCTGGCGACCAGCTTCGTGGCCTTCTTCGCGGGACAGGCGATGCTGGGTGATCTGCGCGCGCACCTCGGCGATCCGGGGGTGCTGCGCGCGGTGTTCGGCGGCGGGCTCTACATGACGCTGATCGCGCTGTTCTCGATGGCGGTGGCCGTGATGCTGCGCAGCCCGATGCTGTCGCTGGGCATCCTGATGCCGTTCTTCTTCCTGATCTCGAACATCCTCGGCAACGTCTCGGCGACCCGGAAGGTCGGCCGCTATCTGCCGGACCAGGCGGGCTCGAAGATCATGCAGGTGGTCACGCCCGCCAACAGCGATGTGCCGTACGGGCCGTGGGGCGGCCTCGGCATCATGATCGCCTGGACGGTGGCGGCGCTGCTCGGCGGCTACGTCCTGCTGAAGCGGCGGGACGCGTAGGGCTGTCCGACGGGTCCAGGCCCCACACCGGCCCGCCGGCCTCTCCACCGGAGGCGGCGCGCCCCGGTCCGATTGACGGGAACCGTCAATGTACGGATAGCCTCCTAACCCTCACGGGGGTACGAGGGCGCCTCTGCCCCGACCATCTCGCGAGGGGCGGAGAATGATCGAGGCAGTCGGCCTGACGAAGCGCTACGGCGCCAAGACGGCCGTGTACAACCTGTCGTTCCAGGTACGGCCGGGCACGGTGACCGGCTTCCTGGGGCCCAACGGCTCCGGCAAGTCGACGACGATGCGCATGATTCTGGGCCTGGACTCACCGACCTCGGGGCACGCGACCATCGCCGGCCGTCCCTACCGCCAGCTGCCCAACGCCCCGCGCCAGGTGGGCGCGCTGCTCGATGCCAAGGCCGTGCACGGCGGGCGCAGCGCGCGCCAGCATCTGCTCTCGCTCGCCCAGCTGTCGGGCATCCCGGCCCGCCGGGTCGACGAGGTGCTCGGCGTGGTCGGTCTCCAGGACGTCGCGGGGCGGCGTTCCAACGGCTTCTCGCTCGGGATGGGCCAGCGGCTGGGCATCGCCGCCGCGTTGCTCGGCGATCCGCAGGTACTCCTCTTCGACGAGCCGGTCAACGGCCTCGACCCCGAGGGCATCCTGTGGGTGCGCAATCTGATGAAGCAGCTGGCGTCCGAGGGCCGTACGGTCTTCGTCTCCTCGCACCTGATGAGCGAAATGGCGCTGACCGCCGAGCACTTGATCGTGATCGGCCGTGGCCAGCTGCTGGCGAACATGTCGGTCAAGGAGTTCATCTCGGCCAACTCCGCCGATTTCGCCCGGGTGCGTACCCCGGACACCGAGCCGGAGCAGCGCGAGAAGCTGACCGCCGCGCTCGGTGAGGCGGGCGGGCAGATCACCCCCGAGCCGGACGGCGCCCTGCGGGTGACCGGGCTGCCGCTCCCCCGCATCAGCGACCTCGCGCACGCGGCCGAGGTCCGGCTGTGGGAGCTGTCGCCGCACCAGGCGTCCCTGGAGGAGGCGTACATGCGGATGACGCAGGGCGCCGTGGACTACCGCTCGACGGCCGACGCGCGGGCCGGGCTGCAGGAGGCCCCCGCCGGGTACGCCCCGCAGGGTCCCGTGCCGCAGGGGTATGCGGGTGGCCCCGGCCACCCGGCCGGTCAGCCCGGCGTCCCGGGCCAGGTCCCGGCGGGCGTCCCGGGCCAGGGGCAGCCGAATCCGTACGCCCAGCAGGCGCCCGGCGCCGTTCCGGGACCGGGCCATCCGCCGCCCGCGCCGGCTCAGGGTCACCCGTACGGGGCACCCGAGTCGTACGGCGCGCCTCACCCGTACGGGCACCAGCCCGCCGCGCCGATGCCGCCCGCGACCCCGGTCGCACCGCCCGCCGCCCCCGCCGACCAGCCCACGCCGCACCACGAGGACGCCCGATGACCAGCCCTCAGCAGCCGCAGCCCCAGCCGCAGCCTGAGCGCGGACCCGACGACACCGGCGCCCAGCAGCCGCTGCCGGCCGCGCCGCCGATGCCGCCCCCCGCGCCGCAACCGCCGCAGGGCCGGCCGCCCCAGGCGCCGCCCGCCGCACCGGAGCAGCCGGGACAGCAGCACGGACAGCAGCCGGCGCCGCAGCAGCCCGGTCAGCAGCCCCCGCCCGCCGGGGAAGCGGGCACGATGATGCTCCAGGCCCAGCAGCCCACCGGCCGGCCGCCGCTCGCCAAGGAGGCGGGCACGATGACGCTCCAGGCCCAGCAGGCGCCCGGGCAGCCCGCACCGCCCGCGCCGGCGCGGGAAGCCGGCACGATGATGCTCCAGCCCCAGCAGCCCGCCGAGCCGCAGCCGCTCGCGGCACACGGACCGGGCAGGAACGCGGGCACGATGATGCTCCAGGCCCAGGGCCAGCCGCAGGGCCAGCCCCAGGCACAGCCGCCGGCCCCGGCCCCGTCCCAGCAGCACCCTCAGCACCACCCGCAGGCCCAGCAGCCCCTCACAGTCCGTGGCCGCGCCCTCGGACAGCGGCTCCACCGGGGGC
>NZ_SDIF01000039.1 GCF_004122735.1 Streptomyces sioyaensis
GTCCTCGTCCTCGTACTGGTCGAAGAGCGGGGTGCGGCCGCCGCACCCGCGGCCGCACCCCGCTCTTCGACCAGTACGAGGACGAGGACCGCCCGCGCGCGGCGAACGAGTGACGGCCCTTCGCTGACCAGCACCGGAAGCGATTTCCGAGCACCGCGACCGAGATGCTAGAGTTTCACTCGTCGCAAGGGCCTGTGGCGCAGCTGGTAGCGCACCTCGTTCGCAACGAGGGGGTCAGGGGTTCGAATCCCCTCAGGTCCACAGCGGACCGTTCTTGAGTTGGCTCAGGAGTGGTTGACGAGATCCCGCCGATCATGGTGATCGTGCGGGATCTTTGTCGTTTCCGGGGTCTGTTCGGGGTGGTGGATGGCAGCGGATCGCGGCTGTGCGGGCCCTGATTTGCTGTCATGCGGTCTTGTGAGCACAACGGCCAGTCCCAGGGAGCCAGGGCTGGCCGTGATGTCGGACTTGCCGCAGACGGCCGGCAGTTCTTCAGGTGGTGGAAGGCTGAGCCATTCCTCGGCGGGCAGTTGGACTGTGGGCCGTGCGGCGGGGTGGGCGGCACGGCTGCGGCCGCCGCCCCTGTGGTGCCGGTTGGCGCTCGTCTCCGGCGCGGAGCGCCTGCGGGTGTGAGGGCGGGCGCAGCAGCCTTTCTGCGCCTGCTGCGCCCTTGGGTGCAGAACTTTGCAAGGTCCCTGCAATGACGGGCACTCACGATGAGGGACGTCCGTCGTACGAAGGTCGTGGTTGCTCGGCCCGACCGCTTCCGGAAGGGGCATGGGTGAGCATTGTCGAGGAAGACCTGCTGTGCCGGTCCGCCGGGCCGCATGTACTCGCGCCTCCGGAGCAGCGACCCGGACTGCGTGCCAAGGCGGCCGAACTGACGGCGGTGCGCGAACGTGTGCTGGCCGGACCGAGCGCCAAGGCCACCGAGGCGCAGAAGCTGAAGGGAAAGCTGACGGCGCGCGAACGGCTGGAACTCCTCTTCGACAAGGGCGCGTTCACGGAGACCGAAGCGTTCCGCAGGCATCGGGCCACCGGCTTCGGCCTGGAGGACAACAGGCCGCACACGGACGGCGTAGTCACCGGCTGGGGCCGGATCTGGGGCCGCGAGGTCTTCGCGTACGCCCATGACTTCCGCATCTTCGGTGGGGCCCTGGGTGAAGCGCATGCCCAGAAGATCCACAAAGTGATGGACCTGGCGGAAAAGGCCGGCGCTCCGATCGTGGGGCTGTGCGACGGGGCCGGCGCCCGGATCCAGGAGGGGGTCACAGCGCTGGCCGGGTACGGCGGCATCTTCCAGCGCAATGTCCGCAATTCCGGGGTGATCCCGCAGATCAGCGTGATCATGGGTCCGTGCGCGGGCGGTGCCGCCTACAGTCCGGCGCTGACCGACTTCGTGTTCATGGTGCGCGGCACCTCTCAGATGTTTCTGACCGGGCCCGACGTGGTCCAGACGGTCACCGGTGAGCGGATCACCCAGGACGGCCTGGGCGGGGCCGATGTGCACGCGGGCCGCTCCGGTGTGGCGGGGTTCGCGTATGACGACGAGAAGAGCGCTCTGGAGGACGTACGGCATCTGCTGTCGTACCTGCCCGCCAACAACCGTGAGCGGCCGCCCGTCGTACCGGTCGGCGACTCGCCGGAGCGGCGCACCGATGCCCTGCTCGACCTGGTGCCCGCCGATCCCCACCAGGCGTACGACATGCGCCGGGTCATCGAGGAGATCGCCGATGGCGGAGAGCTCTTCGAGGTCCACGAGGCGTGGGCGCCCAACATCCTGTGCGCGCTGACCCGGCTTGCCGGCCAGGTGGTCGGGATCGTGGCCAACCAGCCGCTGGCCATGGCCGGGGTGCTGGACATCCACGCCTCCGAGAAGGCCGCGCGCTTCGTCCAGTTCTGCGACGCCTTCAACATCCCGCTGGTCACCCTCATCGACGTGCCGGGCTTCCTGCCGGGTGTCGATCAGGAGCACAACGGTGTGATCCGGCACGGAGCAAAGCTGCTGTACGCGTACTGCAACGCCACCGTGCCCCGGGTCTCCCTGGTCCTGCGCAAGGCTTACGGAGGCGCGTACATCGTGATGGACTCGCGGTCGATCGGCACGGATGTGGCACTGGCTTGGCCGACCAACGAGATCGCCGTGATGGGTGCCGAAGGCGCAGCCAACATCGTCTTCCGGCGTGAGATCGCCGCCTCTCCGGACCCGGAGGCCACCCGCAGCCTCCGCATCGAGGAGTACCGGCGTGAACTGATGCATCCCTACTACGCCGCCGAACGCGGCCTGGTCGACGACGTGATCGATCCCGCAGAGACCCGGTCGGTGCTGATCGGCGTGCTCGCCATGCTGCGCGGGAAGCACGCCTCCCTGCCGAGCCGCAAGCACGGGAACCAGCCCCAGTGAGCGCGCGGGCCGAGGAGGCACCCGTACGAGAACTGCTGGCGGCCGGTTCCTGGCGGATCGTCAGGGGGGACCCCACCGCGGAGGAGGTGGCGGCGCTGGCGGTGGTGCTCGGCACGATGCTGTCCCTGCGCGCGGGGGCGCAGAACGGGACGGTGCACACGAACGTGAACGGCGCGCGGCACGGGGCTCCCTGGCACCCCCCGACTCCCGCGTATGGGGCGGCAACGGCCACGTCGTGGGCCGCGGGCCCGTGGCCAGGATGGCGGACGGCGGCGTGAACGGCATGGGTGGCAGCAGACTGCGCTGGTTGACCGCGGGGGAATCCCACGGACCCGCACTGGTGGCGACGCTGGAGGGGCTCCCCGCCGGTGTTCCGATCACCACGGAGGCGATGGCGGACGACCTGGCCAGGCGGCGGCTGGGCCATGGGCGTGGCGCACGTATGACGTTCGAACGCGATGAGGTGACCATCCTCGGCGGGGTGCGGCACGGCCGGACACTGGGGTCTCCGGTCGTGGTGATGGTGGGGAACTCCGAGTGGCCGAAGTGGGAGCGGATCATGTCGCCGGATCCCGTGGATCCGGCGGAGCTGGTCCCACTCGCGCGCAATGCGCCGCTGACCCGGCCCCGGCCGGGCCACGCCGACCTGGCGGGGATGCAGAAGTACGGGTTCGCCGAGGCGCGTCCGGTGCTGGAGCGGGCTTCCGCGCGGGAGACCGCGGCCCGTGTGGCACTGGGCGCGGTCGCCCGGGCGTATCTGAAGGAGACGGCTGGGATCGAGGTCGTCTCGCACGTGGTGGAGCTGGCGTCGGTGAAGGTGCCGCAGGGGGTCTACCCGGCCCCGGCCGATGTGCCGAGGCTGGACGCGGATCCGGTGCGCTGCCTGGACCCGGACGCGGGCAGGGCGATGATCGCGGAGATCGACCGGGCCCGCCAGGACGGCGACACGCTGGGCGGTGTGGTCGAGGTGCTGGCCCATGGCGTGCCGGTCGGCCTCGGCTCCCATGTGCACTGGGACCGCCGCTTGGACGCGCGGCTTGCGGCGGCCCTGATGAGCATCCAGGCGATCAAGGGCGTGGAGATCGGGGACGGGTTCGACCTGGCCCGGGTGCCCGGTTCCCGGGCCCATGACGAGATCCGGGCGACCCGCGACGGCGTCAGACGCGCATCGGGTCGCTCCGGTGGCATGGAGGGCGGCCTGACGACGGGTGAGGTGTTGCGGGCACGTGCGGCGATGAAGCCGATCGCGACGGTGCCGCGCGCGTTGGCCACGGTCGATGTGGCGACGGGGGAGGCGGCCACTGCGCATCACCAGCGTTCGGACGTGTGTGCTGTGCCGGCTGCCGGAATCGTGGCGGAGGCGATGGTCGCGCTGGTCCTCGCGGATGCGGTGGCGGAGAAGTTCGGCGGTGACAGCGTGCCGGAGACCCGTCGCAACGTGCAGTCGTACCTCGACCACCTCCGGATCCGATGAGCGGGCCGCGGTCATGGCATGAAGTGACGGGGGTGTCGCCGTCATCCGTGCACGATGTGGCTCACGGCGGTCGCTACTTGTGGCTGCGGCCCCGCGCAGGGCGCCCGAGGGTAGTGGTCACCGTGGCGGCGCCGCCGTGATCCGTCGTGGAGTTCGTCAGCTTGCCTTGCGTGCCGGTCCCTGCGTGGTCTGGGGAAGGACGGCCTCGATGATCTCCTCCACGCGCTCGGCCAGGTCTGCGCGGTTGTTGAGCCGCCACGAGATGTGCTGCACCCCGAAGAAGGCCGCGCCCAGGACCCGTCCCAGCACCTCGGGTTTGCAGGAGGCGGGCAGCTCCCCGGCTTCCTTGGCTTCGTGGAGCAACTCGGTGATGGAGTCGGTGTAGCCGTCGAAGGGCCGCGGCAGGGTTGCGTCGATGAGTGACGACTCGATCTGCAGGCGCGCCCCCGCCTGGATGATCGTGTCGTCGCGGAAGGCGACAGCCGTACGGTGCAGCAGCTCGGCGACGGCTTTCACCGGCGGCAGTCCGGCTTTCCGGACGTCCTCGAAGATCAGCGGAAGCCGCTGGTAGAACTCCTCGGCGACGGCGATCGCCAAAGCTTCCTTGTTCGCGTAGTGGAAGTAGACGGCGCCTTTCGTCATCCCGGTCAGCTCGGCGACATCGAGGATCGTCACAGCGGGAAACCCCCGCTTCGCGAACGCCGTCGCGGCAGCGCTGAGGACTTGTTCCCGGGTGCGGACAGCTCGCTCCTGCTTGAGCTCCCGCGGCTTGCTGCCCCCGGCCGAGGACCGGCCCAGTGGCTTGTCTGCGGCTTTCACAGTGCTCCTCTACTTGACGCAGTTCTCGCGTGCTGCCTACATCGTCCGGTGCGGGAAGGGCCATTGCAATATTCCTTCTCGAAGGTATATTTTCTGCCGGTCGGACCGACCGGCACAGCAACGATCCACACAGCGTTCACCACGAGGCTACGGGGGAATACGTGCTCAAGGGTTTAAGTGTGGCTGGATCAGCAGCAACCGAAGTGACGGAAGGGGAACCCGGCGGCGGCTCGTCCGTCGGCACCGCGCGATCTCTTGAGTTCCTCCAGCCTGTGCCGCGCACCCTCGTGCACCGTGCAGCCATGACCGAGGTCTTCCTCACCGACGCGGTCGAGGTCGGGGACGACGCCTTCCTGGTGGCCGCCCAGTGGCCTCGGGACCACTCCCTCTACCACCCTGACCGGTCCGGCCGCACCGATCCGCTGCTCTTCGCCGAAACCATTCGGCAGGCGCTGGTCTATCTCGCGCACGAGTACTACGACGTACCGCTCGGCCACCGGTTCGTGGCGTATGACCTTGACTTCCAGATCACGGACGCCTCCGTGCTGCAGGTGGCCGGGGAACCGCATTCCGTGGTGCTCCAGGCGCGGTGCGCCACAGTGGGTCACAGACCCCCGCGCCGTCACGGCCTGCGCATGGAGGCCGTGTTGACGGTTGACGGCGAGGTCTGCGGCCATGGCGGTCTCCGTTTCGTCGCCGTGGACGAGCGCACCTACTGCCTCCTGCGAGCCCGCAACTCCGTGCCGGGGGACCGGGCCGCCACGGCATCGGCGGGCGGCGGCGAAGCCTCCGCGACGAGCGTGTCCGCAGAGGCTGTCGGCAGGCTCCGCGGCAAGGACTGCGTGCTGGAGCGGGTGGAGCCGGGCGGCGAGTGGCGGATGCGGATCGACACGGATCACGCAATCCTCTTCGACCACCCCAGCGACCATCTGCCGCTCATGGTCGCCATGGAGGGGTTCCGTCAGCTGGGCCATCTGCTCGCCAATGACGGCCTGTCAGGGGATTCGGGCCGGGCGTCCGCGGCACCGTACATCCTTGGCTCATGTGCCGTCACATGTCACCTTTTTGCCGAGCTGGACCTGCCGGTGTCCCTGGCCGTCCGCGAAGACCGCCGAACGGCAGGGACGCGTCGGCTGAGGGTGGACGCGGTGCAGTGCGGCCGGGTCATCGCCTCCTCGACGATGGTGTGGGCCGAGTCGGCGCCCTGATCCGTGAACCCCTGACCGTTCTCAGTGGTTGCACAGGGCGGGGGCCAGGATGTCCCACATCTCACGTACCCGGCCCGGCAGTTCCTTCCAGCCCGCGACGGGCGCCGTGCAGTGCGCGCCGAGGAGTACGGCGAGCAGCAGATCGGCGACCGTTCCCGGGGGGAGCTCCGGGCTGATGTCCTGCTCGCGCTGAGCGTCGCCCACCAGGCGCACCGCGTGCTCCCGTAGCTGGGAGAGCACCGCCGGCGGCTCCGCTCCGGCCCTTGCGTTGTCCAGCACCAGGCGCAGCGCAGCGGTGACGCGGATGTCCGTGTTGAGCCGGTCGGCCAGGGAGAATGTCAGGGAGCGGAGCTTTTCCAGTGCCGGGGCCTGGGAGCCGTCCGCGGTGTCGGCCAGTGTCCGTACCGCTTCGTCCAGCCGCTCCACCAGGGCCGCGGCGAGTTCCTCCTTCGATGAGAAGTGGCCGTACAGGGCCCCTTTGGTGAGGCCGGTGCGCTCGGCGACCCGCTGCAGGTTGGTGTTGGGGTATCCCTGCTGGGCGAACTCGACGGCCGCTGCGTCCAGTACCCGCTCGTATGTCTGCAAGGACCGTGCTTGCTTCCCGGCCATCCGCTCTCCCCTTCTCTGGCCCGCCCTTCTAAAGATACCTTCACGCAGGAATTTTCTTTGCGTTGAAGTGGACAGGCCTTCGCGTGATGAAAGACATAAACCAACCTCAACCTCCACAGGAGTTCAAGCGATGACCGAGCTCACCCACCCCCTTGCCCCCGGTGTTTCCCGTGCCCTTCCCGAGTCCCCCGGAGTGATATCCGCGGCCCGTGCCGCCGACGTGGCCTCCCGCGCCGGTGCGGCCGCCGAGCGGGAGCGGCGCATCGACGTGCTTACCGCGCAAGCACTGACGGAGGCCGGGTTCGCCCGGCACTTCGTGCCCCGGCGCTGGGGCGGCGGTGAGGGCGCTTTTACCGAACTGTTCGATGCGGCCGTCGAGGTGGCGGAGGGCTGCGCGTCCGCGGCCTGGTGCGGGGTGCTGTGGGCGGGCCACGGCAGGTTCGCCGCGTTCCTGCCCGAGGAGGGACAGCGGGACCTGTGGGAAGAGTCCCCCGATGTGCGCATCTCGGCCGCGGTCGTGCCGCCCGCGGGCAGCGCGGAGCCGGTGCCCGGCGGCTGGCGCGTGCAGGGCAACTGGCGTTTCGCCAGCGGAGTGGACCACGCCGACTGGCTGCTGGTCGCCGTACCGGAGCTGCGCGAGGCGGGCGGGCAGGTGCTGGTCCTCGCCGTGCCGCGCGAGGAGTTACGGATCGTGGACTCCTGGAACAGCGTGGGGTTGCGTGGCACCGGCAGCCACGAGGTCGTCCTCCGGTCGGTCTTCGTCCCGGAGCGGCGCTCCTTCGAGATGGGCCGGATGATGAACGGCGACGCGCGGCTCGGCCGGGCCGGCTGCTACGCGGCGCCGGCCCAACTGGTGGGCGGGGTACTGATGATGGCTCCGGCGCTGGGCGCGGCCCGGCGCGCGCTGCGGGTCTGGAGCGACCTGGTCGTGGGCAAGGCCGCCAAGGGTGCCGCCGACTTCGCCGTCCCCGTGTGGGAGGCGCTGGCCCGTTCCTCGGCCGAACTGGACGCCGCGGCACTGCTGCTGCGGGAGGTGGCACGCCGCGCGGACCGTGAGCCGAGAGCCGAGGGCGGCGTCGCGCATGGCCGGCGGGACGCCGCCGTTGCCGCGGAGCTGGTGGTCACCGCCGTCGAGCGGCTGTTCAGGACCGGAGGCTCGCACGGCGGTTGCGCCGAGGGGGAACTCCAGCGCGCCTGGCGCGACGTGCACACCGCCACCGGTCATGCGGCGCTTCGGCTGGGGTCGGCGGCGGAGGCGTACGGCCGTGCGACGGCCGCGGTGCTGGCGCAGGGACGGTGATCCGGGCGTGACCGCGAGGGGGTTGGTGACGGCCGGGACCGGGGCTGCGGGCAGGGTGCACCCTTCGTTACTGGCGTTCTGCGATGTGGACGAGACGCTGATCGGCTGCAAGAGCCTGCTCGACTTCCTCCGGTTCTATTTCACCGAACGCTACGGCGTCAGCGGGGCGCGCCACAGCAGTGCCGTCGTGGACGCGCTGGGCGCACAGCAGGCGGCAGGGGCATCGCGCGAGGAGGCGAATCGAAGCTTCTACCGGGGCTGGGCGGGTGAGCGGGTCGCCGCGGTCGCCGCGTCGGGGCTGCGCTGGTATGCGCAGCGCTCGCGCGATCCGGACTTCTTCCGGCCGGACACCCGGGCCGCGCTGCGCGCTCACCGTACCCGTGGCGCCGTCATCGCCCTTGTCTCCGGCTCGTTCCCGGCCGTGCTCGCCCCCATCGCGGCTGTGGTCGGGGCGGACCACCTGCTGTGCGCGCGGCCGGAGGCGCGGGACGGGGTGTTCACCGGCGAACTGGTCGGCGGGCCCGTCATCGCCGAAGGGAAGCGCCGTCTCGTAAGGGAGTTGCTGGGCTGTTACCCGGGCGTGGACCCCGAGGACTGCTTCGCCTACGGCGATCACGTCTCCGATCTGCCGATGCTGACCGAGGTCGGTCACCCCGTGGTCGTGGGCGACGACGCGGAACTGGCGGCCTGGCTACCACGGGCGCCTCGCTTGGGGCATAAAATTCCTTCGCGAAGGTATTAAGCTGTGGAGAAGGGGAGAGTGCCGCAGCTCCGGACGGCCGCCCCGGCCGCAGGGCGCGGGGGACCGCGCACGCGGTCCGTATGAGAGGGGCAGACGCACCATGCAGGAGGCATACGTGGCAACGGCCTGTCGGACCGCGCGCGGGGCAGGGTCCTGCGTCCGTTCGGAACTGTGCTCCGGCCTGTTCCATGACCCAGTGTTAGAGGGGGCGGTCCGGTGAGCATCGCCGACATCAGCACCGACATCAGCACCGGCATCGGCGGCGCGGTCCGCATGCCGTTCGCCCCGGCGGACTCCGTGAGCCTGCACATGGACTCCGAGGGCGCACAGGAGCCGCAGTACGGCCGGCTCTCGCCGGTCGACGTGATCCCCATCGCTTCGTTGCTGCCGGCCACCTCGCCACGGCTCGGCGGGGAGGACGCGGGCCATGTCCGAGCCCTCGCCGGATCCGACGCGACCCTCCCGCCGATCATCGTGCACCGCGGCACGATGCGCGTGGTCGACGGGATGCACCGGCTGCGCGCCGCCGTTCTGCTCGGCCGGGAGCGGCTGCCGGTCCGCTTCTTCGAGGGGTCCGAGCAGGACGCCTTCGTGCTCGCCGTGGAACTCAACGTCAAGCACGGCCTGCCGCTCTCCACCGCGGACCGTGCCGCGGCCGCCGCCCGCATCCTGCGCTCGCACCCGCAGTGGTCGGACCGTGCCATCGCGGCGGCGGCCGGACTCTCGGCCCGGACCGTGTGTGCCATCCGCCAGCGCACCGAAGGGGCACAGCCGCAGGCCGGCTCGCGGGTCGGCCGGGACGGGCGGGTCCGTCCGCTCAGCACGGCGGCCGCCCGGCGGCAGGCGAGCGAGTTCATCGCCGAGCACCCGGCGGCCTCGCTGCGCGAGGTCGCCGCGGCGGTGGGCATCTCACCGGGCACGGTCCGGGACGTACGCAACCGGCTGCTGCGCGGCGAGGACCCCGTTCCGCCGGGCCAGCGCGAGTGTCGTGAATCCCGGGCGGCCGCCGTACACCAGGAAGGCAGGCGGCCGGAGCCGCGCGCCACGGCCCGTACCGGAGCCGCCCAGCCGACGTCTGAGGACAGCGGCGAGCTGCTGCAGATGCTGAGCCGGGACCCCTCGGTGCGCCTCACGGAGAACGGCCGGTACCTGCTGCGGCTGATGGCCACCCACGCCGTCCCGGCTGCGCGGCGTCGGCAGCTCGCCGAGAGCGTCCCGTCCCATTGCACCCCCATGGCGGCCGCACTGGCCCGTCACTGCGCCGCCGCCTGGCTCGACCTCGCACACAGCCTGGACGGCAAGCAGGACTGAGGCCGGTTCCGCTGTGCGACCGCGTCATTGCAGCAGTCGCACACCACAGGGCCGGACATCCGAGTTTGCGCACGCAGAACCGTGTTGCCGCACCGAACGGGGGATTGATGCTTGACGAACTGGGTCTGGGGCCGGACGCCGAAACCGTGTACGGCGTCATGCTCAAGGCCCCGCAGCTGGGAAGGTCGGAGCTGGCCGGGACACTGGGCTGGGCGCCCGACCGGGTGGAG
This sequence comes from Streptomyces sioyaensis, assembly GCF_004122735.1. Lineage (GTDB taxonomy): Bacteria > Actinomycetota > Actinomycetes > Streptomycetales > Streptomycetaceae > Streptomyces > Streptomyces sioyaensis. Next base: position 10,098 of record NZ_SDIF01000039.1, read on the forward strand.
GACGCCTGGGACGAGCTGAGCCGGCTGTCGCTCGTGCGCCCCTCTGCGGAACAGCCCGGGCGGATGCGGCTGGTCGACCCGGAACTGAGCCTGCAGAACCTGCTCGTGCGCCAGGAACGGCAGGTGCTCGCCCGCCAGAAGGCGGTGGCCGACGCACGGATGGAGATCGGCAAATTGCTGCTCGACCTGGTCGACGCCGCACCGGCTCCCCGCACGCCCTATGTCCGGCAGTTCACCGGCACGGATGCCATCCGCTCGCAGCTGGAACGGCATGCCCACAGCTGTGAGCGGGAAATCGCCGTGTTCGCCCCGCGCGGCGCGCAGATCGGAGGTCCGCCCGAGGCCTCCCGCCAGCTCGACCAGGCGGTGCTCGCCCGGGGCCTGCGGGCCCGGTACGTCTGCCTCGCCAGCCTCGGAAACGACCGGGCCGGGCTGGCGCACGCCCGGTGGCTGCGGCACAACGGCGGCGATGTGCGGTGTGTGCCCCAACTGCCGTTGCACATGGCTGTCTATGACACCCGCACCGCAGTGGTGCCCATCGACCCCGAGGCCGCCGACAAGGGCATCCTCGTGATGGACGGCGGCGGTGTGGTCACGGCCCTGCGCGCCCTCTTCGAGCAGCTGTGGCAGCAGGCCGAGCCGCTGGACACCGCCCCGGCACCGGCCGACGGGGATCGCCCCAACGGCCAGGAGCGGGCCGTGCTGGAACTGCTGGTGGCGGGGCACACCGACGAGGTCGTCGCCCGCAATCTCGGCATCTCCGTGCGCACCAGCCGCCGGATCACCGCAGAGCTGATGAATCGGCTGTCCGCCCGCAGCCGATTCCAGGCAGGCGCGCTCGCCGCCGCCCGCGGCTGGCTCGATCCGGGTACCCACCCGGTGGTGGCGCCGAGGAGGTGACGGGGCCCGCAACGGTTCCCGCTCCGCCGGCGCTCACGTTCGTCACATGCCACTCTTCGCCGGCCGGACCGATGGTCCGGCCGGGGCCGGGGCACCTCCACCCAGCGCATCGGCAAACAGCCGCACCAGTTCCGGGCACCGGTACAGAGGCCATCCCCGCTCGTCCGTGCCGGGCAGCTCCAGCAGTCGGGAATCCGCCAGCGCCTCCAGCATCCGTTCCGCCTCGGCCGGGCCCCGGCCCAGCAGCGCCGCCGCCTCCCGGGTGGTGAAGGGCCGCCCGCCGAGACCCGGCAGCGCGCGCAGCACCGCCAGGGACTCCTCGTCCAGCTGTCGGGCCGAACGCGCCATGCTCTCCGCCACCGACAGCCCGCCGTAGCGCAACTCCCCGAGTCGCGCCGCGGGTTCCGCGAGCCGGTCGGCCAGCCAGGCCATCGGCAGACGGGGGCGGGCGGCCAGCCGGGCGCCCGCTATCCGCAACGCGAGCGGCAGCCCGGCGCAGTACGTCACCACGTCGCGGGCCGCATCCGGCTCCCGCACCAGGCGCTCCGGTCCGGCCACCGCCTCCAGCAGGGCCAGTGACTCACCGGGCCGCAATGGCTCCAGCAGCACCGGGTGGATGCCGGGGGTGGCCGCCAGGTGCGTGCGGCTGGTGACGATCACCGCGGACCGGCTCCCGCCGGGCAGCAGCGCGTCCAACTGGAGCTCGGACACCAGGTTGTCGAGGACCACCAGCAGCGCGCGGCCCGCGGTCCTCGTGCGGTAGCGCTGCACGAGTTCGGTCAGCTCCGCGTCGGCCAGGCTGCCGGGGGCGTCGTCGCCGAGCGCGCGCAGCAGTGGCACGAGCACCCTGCGCGGATCCTTCGCCGAGCCGTCCCCGTCGGTGAGATCGGCGTACAGGTGGCCGTCGGGGAAGGCCGGCGCCGCGGTGTGCGCCACATGGACGGCCAGCGTGGACTTCCCGATTCCCGCCATGCCGGTGAGCAGGAAACGCCTCGGCCGCCGTGTCGACCCGTCGACCGCGCCGCCCGGGTGCTCCGGCGGCAGCAGCCGCAGCAGTTCGGTCGCCTCCCGCTGCCGCCCGGTGAAGTCACCGACCTCCGGCGGGAGCATCGCCGGTACGGAACCGGGCGCGTCCGCCGCGGACGGTGCGCCCCGGGCGTCGATACGGACGGCCTCCGTCGCACCCGGTGCAGGGGCGGCCAGGGCCGGATCGTTGTTGAGCACCGCGTAGTACGTGGCACTCAGCGTGGCGCCCGGGTCGACCCCCAGCTCGTCGGCGAGCAGCTGCCGTCCGTGGTGGTACACCGCCAGCGCATCACTTTGCCGGTCACAGCGGTACAGCGCCGTCATCAACTGGGCGCGCAGCCGCTCGCGTACCGGGAAGGTGTGTACCAGACCGGTGAGTTCCGGGATCAGCTCCCGGTGCCGGCCCATCGCCAGATCCGCCTCCAGGCGGTCCTCCAGGGCGACCGCCCTGGCCTCTTCGAGCCGCGGTCGCTCGGCGTTTGCGAAGTGCTCCGTGACATCGGCCAGCGCACGTCCCTGCCACAGCCGCAAGGACAGCGCCAGCTGTCGGCCTGCCCGTTCGAAGTGGCGGTCGCGCAGCGCCCGGGCTCCCTCTGCGGCCAGCCGCTCGAATTCCAGCACGTCGACGACGGCGTCCTCGGCACGGAGCAGATAGCCGGACTGGCGGCGCACCAACTCGACCTCGGGACCCAGGAGTCCGCGCAGCCGTGACATATAGGTATAGAGCTGCGCGGTCTTTGTCTCCGGCGGGTTCCAGCCCCAAAGCGCCGAGCTCAGCGTGCTGTCGGGAACGGTCCACCCGCGCGCCAGCACCAGTGCGGCGAGGGCAGTCCGAACTTTCGCCCCCGCGAGCATGACACTGCCGTCCGCGTTGACCGCCCCGATATTTCCGAGCAGCTGTAATTTCATGGCTCCCCCCGGACTGAGGAAGGATCAGTGGGATCCTTGCACTCGTCATTCTGGGCGTACGTCCCCTGCGCAACAGCGGACCCCGGAGTCAGGAAGTTGCGACGGCAGGACACTGCCAGGGCCGTATAGAGGAAATATGGGCGCGGTGCCCGCGGGTATAGACGCCGGGCCCATGGTGGCCGGCGGCAGAATCCATCCCCCATCCGCCGGAGGTCATCCGTGTCCGACACCGCACAGCTGGGCGACACCGCAACCGACGTCGAACTCCGCCGCACCAACCGGTCCGTGGTCGAGCAGTACATGCACACCCTGGGCCAGGACCGCCTGGAACGGCACCACCTCTTCACCGACGACGGTGTCGGCGGCCTGTGGACCGCCGACACCCCCGGCCCGATAGCCATACACGGCCGGGACCGGCTCGGCGAGCACGCCGTCTGGTCGCTGCGGTGTTTTCCGGACTGGGTCTGGTACAACATCGAGATTCACGAGACGCAGGACCCCAACCGCTTCTGGGTTGAATGCGACGGCAAGGGGAAAATTCTCTTCCCTGGTTATCCCGAGGGTTACTACGAGAACCACTTCATCCACTCGTTCCTGCTGGAGAACGGGAAGATCAAGCAGGCCCGGGAATTCATGAACCCCTTCAACCAGCTCCGCGCGCTGGGCATCGATGTACCGGCGATCGAGCGGAAGGGAATTCCGACCTAGGTCTGGGTGCGCTGCGCTCCGATCCAGCTGGCCGGCTGCGCGGACGTGGCGTACGCGACACGTTTTCTGCGCGGCACCGACCGAGAACGAGAGCCGTACGCCGACCGGGGCGGCACCCGTCGCCCACCGCTACCGTAGAAAGGTTTATACGCCATGAGGGCAATGGTCGCCTGGTGGGATTTGCAGGAATCCGACCAGACCATCGAGTCCCTGCGGGACTTCCTGCGCGACGAGGCGGTCGAAGCCTGGAACCGCGTGCCGGGGCTGATCCACAAGTACTGGGTCGCCGACCAGGAGAACGACCGCTGGGGCGCCGTCTTCATCTGGGAGTCGGCCGAGGCGGCCGCCCCACCGCACCCGCGCAGCGCCGCCGAACTCATCGGCTACCCGCCCACTCACCGCTGGGTGTTCGACATCGAGGCCGTGGCCGAAGGCGTCCATGCGCTGCCCCGCCTCGCCGGCCTGGGCCTCGCCCTTCAAGCATGAGCACGGTGGAGGCGTACGTGAGCGACTCGTCCGAATTCCAGAACCTTCCCGCCGACCCGATCGAGTTCTTCCGAACATGGTTCGACGCGGCGCCCGACCGCGGGGTCCGAGAGCCCGGCGCCCTCGCACTGGCCACCGCCGACGTGGCCGGGCGCACCTCCAGCCGCATCGTCCAGATCAATAGCGTCACCGACCGGGGGCTGGTGTTCACCAGCCACGACAACAGCCGCAAGGGCCGCGAACTGGCCGCCCGGCCTTGGGCGTCAGGGGTGCTCTACTGGCGCGAAACCGGCCAGCAGATCGTCCTTGCCGGACCGGTGGAACGGCTGCCGGACACCGAGGCGGACGAACTGTGGTTCTCGCGCCCGGTGCAGACCCACGCGATGTCCACCGTCTCCCGGCAGAGCGAAATCCTCGACGACGAGGCGGCGTTGCGTGCCGAGTCGGCCCGGTTGTCCGCGCTCGGGGTGCTGCCCCGGCCGGCGCCCTTCGCCGGCTATCTGCTGGCCCCCGAATCGGTGGAGTTCTGGCAGTCCCGCCAGGACCGGCTGCACCTTCGCCTGGTCTACCTCAGGACCGACGGCGGCTGGACCACACGCCGGCTCCAGCCCTGACGAGCGAGTCCGAAGCCCGCCCGCTCGGCCCGCGCGCGCCAGCGGGCGCTTCGGCTCGCCATTCTGCGCTCGACCCACTATTACCACCCGACAGAAAGGTGACGGACATGGCTCCGGCGCCCGCGCGAATGGACGGATGATGCACGCCTACATGGTCGCAGACGCCTTCACGAGCACGCGCCTCGAAGGCAACCCGGTGGCCGTCTTCCTCGATGCGGCCGACATACCTGGCCCGCGCATGCAGCGCATCGCCCGGGAGATGAACCTGTCGGAGACCACGTTCGTGCTCCCTCCGCAGGAGGGTGGCGACGCCCGCATCCGCATCTTCACCCCGGTCAACGAGCTGCCGTTCGCGGGTCATCCGATGCTGGGTACTGCCATCGTCCTGGGTGAGTCCATCCGCGCAAACCGGCTGCGGCTCGAAACGGGGATGGGCGTCATCCCGTTCGTCTTCGACCGGGGCGACGACGGCAAGATCGTTTCGGCCCGGATGAAACAGCCCATACCCACCTGGGAGATCTACGAGCACGACGAGGAGCTGCTGGCCGCGCTCGGCCTGGACGCCTCCACACTGCCGGTGACGGCGTACCGCAACGGCCCTCGTCACGTCTACGTGGGACTGGAGAGCATCGAGGCGCTCTCGGCTCTCGAACCGGACCACAAGGCACTCGCCAAGTTCACCGACATGGCCGCGAACTGCTTCGCCGGCTCCGGCACCCACTGGCGCAACCGGATGTTCTCGCCCGCTTACGGGGTGGTGGAGGACGCGGCCACCGGATCGGCCGCCGGGCCCCTTGCGCTGCATCTGGCGCGGCACGGCCTGATCAGGTTCGACGAGCAGATCGAAATCCAGCAGGGCGTCGAAATGGGGCGCCTTTCCACCATGTTCGCCACGGCCACGGGCAAGGCCGAACACGTCGAGTCGATCGAGGTGGGCGGTTCGGCGGTCATCGTCGCCCGCGCCGGGCTCATGGTTTGAGGGACGGGGGAGTGGCACAGTCATGCCGCAAGACAGCGGAACCGAATGGCCCCTGACGGCCAGAGAGCGCGAACTGGAATGCGCTGCCGCCGCGTTGGAGCGGGGCGGCGTGCTGCTGACAGGAGGGCCGGGCGCCGGTAAGAGCAGGCTGCTGCGCGCCGCCCTGGAACGCGCAGAACGGGCCGGGCACGCCATCGCGTGGCTGCACGGCCCGCTCGACGCGGACCTCGACCGGCACTTCGACGAGGCCGCAGCCGGCGGGGGCGGCGGCAGCCGGCTGGTGCTCGGCGCCGACGACGTACACCTCGCAGCCCCGGGCGCGGCGGAGCGCCTCTACGGCCTGGTGCGGGCAGGCCGGGCCGCCCTGGTCGCGGCCGCCCCGGCGGGCGCCGCGATGCCGGAAGGGATCTCCCGGCTCTGGGTGGAGCGGCTGGTCGAGCGCGTCGACGTCGACGCGCTCGACCGCTCGGCGGTCGCCCGGATTCTGCACGCGAGGCTCGGCGGCCATGTTGCCCAGGCGGCACTGGAGCGCCTGTGGTCACTCACCCTCGGCAACGCGCGGTTCCTGCGCGAACTGGTGGACTCCGCCCTCGAAGCGGGCACCCTGCGGCCGGTGGGGGAGACCTGGCAGTGGCCCGGCCTCCCCCGCGAGCCCTATCCGCGGCTCGCCGAGGTGGTACGGCTGCACCTCGGCCGGCTCGAATCGGATGAGGCCGAACTCGCCGGGATGATCGCTCTCGCCGAGCCCCTGGAGGCGGGTCTGGCGCCCGTCGAAGAACTCGCCCGCGCCGCGGAGTCCCTGAACCGGCGCGGCATCGTCGTGGCCGAACGGGCCGGCCGCCGGCTGCGGCTGCGTCTCGCCCACCCGCTCTTCGCGCCGGTCCTGACCGCGGACCTTCCCGAACTCACGGCCCGCCGGTTACGGCTGCGGCTGGCCGACGCCATCGAGGCCACGGGCGGGCGCCGCGCCGAAGACGGCTCCCGGATGGTCTCTCTCCGGCTCGCCGCCGGCCATGAACCGCCTCCCGCACAGTTGGCGGCCGCGGCTCGATCCGCCCTGGACTGTGGCGACTTCGTTCTCGCCGAACGGCTCAGCCGCCGGTCGCGGGCCGTCGGCGATGACCCGGTCCCCACCGGAACCGGGCTGGTGCTCGCCAGGGCGCTGGCCGGACAGGGGCGCCACGACGAGGCGGAGGAGGAGTTCGCGCGGGCTGACAGGTACGCGGCGCAACGGGTGGTGAACATGGCCTGGGGACTGCGCCGGGTCGAGGAGGCCGCCGGCCTCGCGGCGGCGGCCGTGGTGGCCCGCCCACAGGAGGCCGGGCTGCTCGGCGCGCAGTCCGAGCTGCGGCTGCTGCGGGACCGTACCGACGAAGTGGCGGCGGCCGGCTCCTCGGACTCCCCTGCGGCACCTGCCCTGGTGCCACTCGCGGCGTTCGCCCGCATCGAGCGCGGCGACGCCGCGGGGGCCCTCGCCCTGCTGCGGGAGGTACGCCCCGCACTCGGCGGCTGGGACGGGGAGAATCGGCTCGCCGCACAGCTGCTCACCGCTCGCGCCGCCTTCCAGACCGGCGAGACGGCCGAGCTTGTCACGGCGCTGGACAGCACCCGCCGGTACGACACCGGGCACCGCGGTGAGACGAGGACCGCCGTCATGCGGGCGCGTACCTACCGAAGCGCCGGGCGTTACGCCGAGGCCGTGGCCCTCCTGCGCCGCGCGTGCGCCCTGGCCGACCCCTTCGACTGGTTCACGACCCCTTCCTGGACGACGGCGCAGCTCGCCGGCGCGCTGGCCGAGGCCGGGGAACACGCCGAGGCGGTACGCACCGCCGTCGACGCCCGTGCCGTCCAGCGGCAGGCGGTGCACTACCCGCTCGCCGCCGACGGCACAGCCCTGGAGCATGCCCTGGTCCTCGCGCACGTCGGCGACCGCTCCGGAGCGGTACGCCACGCCCAGCGGGTAGCCGTCGGCGCGGCGGCCGCCGGACGCCTCCAGCAGGCGGTCACCGCCTGGCACCTGGCGGCCCGTGTCGGCGACCCGGGACCGGCCGCGGCACGCCTCGCCGACCTGGCGGCACCGGCCGAGGGCCGCGGATACCTCGCGCTGTTGGCGGCTCATGTGCGCTCCCTCGCCCGGTGCGACGGCGACGCGCTCGACGCCGTCGCCGACCGGTTCGCCGCTCTCGGCGTGTTGCCGCTGGCAGCGGAGGCCGCCGCGCAAGCAGCCCGGGCCCACCATGTGGCGGGGCGCCGCCGCATGAGCCGCAGGGCACGGGTGCGCTGCGCCGAACTCCTCGCCGGATTCGGCGGCCGGCTTCCGTCCTGGGCGGCGACCCCCGCGGCCGAGCCCGCCGCCGACCCGGCCCGGCTGACCACCCGCGAGCGTGAGGTGGCCGCGCTGGCCGTCTCCCGGCTGTCCAACCAGGAGATCGCGGACCGGCTGGTGGTGTCGGTGCGTACCGTCGAGAACCATCTGCACCGCGTCTACGGGAAGCTCGGTGTCACCGCACGCAGCGACCTCGCACACCACCTGTAGGGAGGGCAGCGGGAGGGCCCCGGCCGGCGACCGGCCGGGGCCCTCCTTCATGGTGCCCCGCTTCACACGCCCACCGGAGTCGCCAACTCGGCCACCAGCCGGCCGAGTTCCCGCGTCTGGCTGCGGTTGAGACGCGGATCGCAGGCCGACTCGTAGCGACGCGGCACATCCCCGAGCCCCACCCCGGCGCCGACGCACTCCGTGACCTCCTCGCCCGTCATCTCCAGGTGCAGGCCCCCGGGGTGGGTGCCGAGCGCCCGGTGTACCTCGAAGAAGCCGGTGACCTCGTCCAGAACGGTGTCGAAGTGACGGGTCTTGTGCCCGGACGGCGCGCTGACGGTGTTGCCGTGCATCGGGTCCGTCACCCAGGCGACCGGCGCCCCGGCCGCGGCGACGGTCTCCACCAGGTCCGGCAGCGCGTCCCGTACCCGGTCCGCGCCCATCCGCGCGATGAAGGTCAACCGGCCCGGCTCCCGGCCGGGATCGAGCCGGTCCACGAGGGCGAGCAACTCCTGCGGTGTGGCCCTCGGCCCGACCTTCACGGCGACGGGGTTGCTGATGCGGGACAGGAACTCGATGTGCGCGTCGTCCGCGTTGCGGGTCCGCTCTCCCGCCCACAGCAGGTGGCCGGAGCCGGAGTACGTCTCACCCGTGCGGGCGTCGGTGCGGGCCAGCGGGCGCTCGTAGTCGAGCAGCAGCGCCTCGTGTGAGACGAACAGCTCCCGGCACGCGGCCTGCCCGCCGTCCTCGGCGAGCAGCGAACGCACCACGTTGAGCGTCGCGCCCGACGCCGCGTACATCTGGAGCATCCGGTGCGGGTCGGGGGTGCGTGCCTCGGCGGTGAACTCCAGGCCGTTCACCGCGTCGCCGCGGTACGACGGCAGTGTCACCCCGTCCTTGGTTTCGACGGGCTGGGACCGCGGCTTGGCGTACTGGCCGGCCAGTCGGGCCACGACCACGACGGGCAGGAACATGGCTTCGCTCAGCTCGTCCGCCGTGGCGAACAGGGTGTCCATTTTGCGCGAGACGGTATCGAGGGACAGGTCCCGGAAGGTTTCGGCGCAGTCGCCGCCCTGCAGCACGAACGCGTCGCCGCGTGCGACGGCCGCCATCCGCCGCCGCAGTGTGTCGCACTCGGCGGCCAGCACCAGTGGCAGCCCGGCGCCGAGTCGCTCCGTGACCCTTTCCAGCACGGCGGCATCGGGCCACGCCGGCTGCTGCAAAGCCTTTGGGGCGGCGGTGGGCGAACTGACCAGGAGCGTACTCATGCGACTACCTCATGATTCGTGGAAGAAGGAGATCCCAAAAACGCCTGCCCGTACGGGAGGACGCCGCTGACCAGCCGTTCGAAGATGCGCACGCCGTCGCGTGACATGACCGACTCCGGGTGGAACTGCACGGACGCGAACCCCGCGCCGCGCAGCCCGTACACCTCACCGGTGACGGGGTCCCTGGCGACTTCGACCGGGCCGGGCCGTTCGGGCGGGCCGGGGAAGACATCCGCCGCGCTCACGGCGGTGAACGTGTTGTAGAAGTAGACGTCCTCGCGCTGCCCGAACAGTTCGATGCTGCGCTGCACCCCCTGGTGGGGCACGTCCTTGCGCTCCAGTTCCAGGCCGAGGACGCCGCTGAGTGCCTGGTGACCCAGGCACACGGACAGGAACGGGGTGCCGCGCGCCAGCAACTCCCGGGTGAGGGACCGCAGATGCGCGATCTTCGGGTGACCGGAGTCCCGGGGATCGCCCGGTCCGGGGCCGACCACGACGAGGTCGTTGCCGTCGATCTCGTATGCCTCGTCGAAACGGCGGATGCGGACATCGAGCCCCAGCGCACCCATCAGGTCCGCGCCCATAGCGGTGAAGGTGTCCTCCGCATCGACGAACAGCACGCGCAGCCCCGCCAATGGGGAATCACGCAACCGCCGCTCGGGGTCGGTGCGCCAGAACGGCGCCAGCGGCTCGTTGCGGGCGGCCAGTGCCGAGCTCACCGCGGGCACCAGGGTCAGCCGGCGGGCCGTCGCCGCGGCCGGGGAGACCTCACCCGGCCCGGTGGCCCGGCCCGCGCCGGTTCTGCCGTGGACCACGCCGAGAAGCCCGGCGGCCTTGGCCCGTGTCTCGGCGGCCTCGTCGTACGGGTCCGAGTCGCGCACCACCGTCGCTCCGACGCTCAGCCGCAGCCGTCCGGAGCGGTCGACGTCGGCTGTACGGATGAGGATGGCCGAGTCCAGCACCCGGTTCCCGCCCGGGTCACGGCCCACCAGCGCGGCCACGCCGGCGTAGTAACCCCGGCCATCGGGCTCGTACTTGGAGATCACCCGGCAGGCGCTCTCCTGCGGGCTGCCGGTGACGGTCGGCGCGAACAGCGTCTCGTGGAGGATCTCCCGTACGTCGAGGTGGGAGCGGCCCTCGACGAAGTACTCGGTGTGCGCGAGCCGGTCCATCGCGCGCAGCCGGGGCCCGACCACCCTGCCCCCGCCCTCGCACACCCGGCTCATCATCTTCAGTTCCTCGTCGACGACCATGTACAGCTCATTGGCCTCCTTGCGGTCGGCCAGGAACTCCAGCACCCCGTCCGCCGTGGGGCCGGACGGCGGATAGCGATAGGTGCCGCTGATCGGGTTCATCACCGCGGTACCGGAGTCCATCGTGATGTGGCGCTCCGGGCTTGCGCCGATCAGAGTGCGGTCCCCGGTATGGACCAGGAAGGTCCAGTACGCGCCCGCCGAGTGGCGCAGCAGCCGGCCGAAGAGCGCCAGCGCAGTGCGCGGTGACCAGTCGTCGACCTGTGTGGTGAACGTGCGCTTCAACACGAAGTTTGCCCCTGCGCCGGTGCCGATCTCCTCGTCGGTCACCCGGCGCACGGCGTCCGCGTACGCGTCGTCGTCCAAGTCGAAACCCATGTCGTGGGCGGTGACCGGGACGTCGGGGAGACGGTCGAGCACCTCGTCGAGGGGTGCGGCGGCCTGCCGGGCGATGTCCATGACGAGCAGTGGCGTGCCGTCGTCGGGGGCCTCGAAGCCCCGCTCGGCGATCTGCCGGTACGGCAGCAGCACCAGTGCCTCGTGGCGGTTGCGGCCGCCTTCGGGCGGGAGCGGTACCTCTGCGAGGGCGTCCGCCTCGCGCAGGTCGCCGGTGAGCAGCTCGACCCGGCCGCCGTCCGACTCCGGGCGGTGCAGCAGCGCGAAGGCGGCCGGGGGCGCCGAGCCGGTCAACTCGTCCAGCAGGCAGTGGTACGGATGTCCGGTCATCGCAGGGCTCCTGTCGTTTCGAGGGCCAGCGCGTCCAGCACGGCATCGGTGGGCACGACCATGGCGCAGCGCTTCGCGGCGTACTCCAGCGCCATCCGGTGCTCTTCGGCGGAGAAGTCGGCGACGGCGTCGGCGACGAGGAACGGCTGGATGTCGTTGGCGAAGGCCTCGCACGCGGTCTGCAACAGCCCGACGTGTGCGTACACCCCGCACAGCACCAGTTGATCGCGGCCCTTCGCGCGCATCAGGTCGAGCAGGCCGGTGCGGAAGAATGCGCTGGGCCGCCACTTGACGAAGACCGTGTCCTCGGCGGCCGGCGCGAGCGCCCCCGGGATGTCCCGGTCGGCGGCCGTGGCTCTCATGCCCGGGCCCCAGAAGTCCTTGAGCAGGCCGCGCTGTTCGGGGCGCATGTCGCCGGGCTGCGCGGTGTAGGCCACCGGTACGTCGGCTGCGGCCGCTGCTGTGCGCAGGGCGGCCGCGTTGGCCGTCAGTTCGGCTCCCGGGGACCGGCCGGCGAAAAATCTCAAGAAGTAGTGCTGCATGTCGTGGACGAGAAGCAGCGCACGGCGCGGGTCGACCGTCCACGAGGCGGTGTTCTCCGGCAGTCGGTCGGCCGTCGGCATGGCATAGGCGGGGATGACGGGGATGGCGGCGTCGGCCATGGAGTCGTCTCCTTCGAATGGCCTGGTGTCACGGGCCTGAAGTGGGGGCGGCGAGAGTTGGCTCGCCCTCGGCACCGACGAGCACAACATCCGGAGGGCCGGAGTTCGTGAGTGGCCGTCACTCAAAACCGGCAGGTACCGGGGGCGGGACCGGACAGGTGTGGCGGGCGTCTCCACGGTGATGGGCAGCGACCGGCGGAGCAGCAGCGAGCCGAGGAACAGGGAGATCAGGACGGCCGTTCCGGGTGAGGAGGCCGAAGTGCCGGTAGCCGTCGGCCGGTTCGCCGTGAAGCGACCGGTGGGGTGGATGAGTGGTAGCTACTCACGCCCGGGCCGGCCCCCGCGTGCTCTGGTGGAGCAGCCAGTCCCGCGACCAAGGAGAGACCGTGTCGACAGCAGCCCATCCGGTTCTGGACCTCCCGTTCGACACTCCCCCCGACCCGGAGGAGTTCATCCGGGCCGCGATGGAGTGGCACTTTCATCCGGATACCGGCTCGCCCTACTGGCTGGAGCGGGCCACATCGCTGGACTTCGATCCGCGTACGGACGTCAAGAGCCACGACGACCTCCAGCTCTTCCCGAACGTCGTCAACGAGATGCGCAAGGTGCCCGTCCACGCCCTGATCCCCAAGGGCTACGGGCCGCGCCCCGACATCGTGGGTGTTTACGAGAGCGGTGGCACCACCGGCGCCCCCAAACGCGTGGTGTGCCCCCGGGACTGGATGGAGCGCCTGGTCGACTGGAGCAACGCCAACCTGGACGAGCACGACTTCCCCAGGGGCGTCGACTGGCTCGGCCTGACCCCCTCCGGGCCGCACATCGTCGGTGAGATCTTCCGCCGGTCCGCAGCCACCCACGGCCGCCACGGCTTCCAGGTCGACCTCGATCCGCGGTGGGTGAAGAAGCTCATCGCCGACGGCAAGGCCGACCAGGCCGACGCCTACGCGGAACACGTCATCGACCAGGCCGAGTTCATCCTGCGCACCCAGGAGATCGGCGTCCTCACCATCACCCCCGCCCTACTGGAACGGTTGGTGCGCCGCGAGGACCTGGTCGCGCTCGTCAATGAGAAGGTGAGGGCGATCCGCTGGGGCGGAACCCAGCTGGACCCCGACACCCACCACCTCTACCGCACCGAGATCTTTCCCGAGACCGTCCTGTACGGCCACTACGGGAGCACCATGATCATGGGCATCGCCGGTCAGCGGCCCGGTTCCGGCGACTCCTGTGTCTTCGACACCTTCTCGCCGTATGTCACCTTCTCGGTCGTCGACCCGGTCACTCGTCGCCCAGTGCCCTACGGCGCGCGTGGACAGGTCGTCATGAACCATGTCTCCAAGGCATTGTTCCTCCCCAACAACCTGGAGCGCGACCTCGCCACCCGGGTCGAGCCGGTGCGCGGCCGCGTAGGTGACGCGGCCGCCGACATCGCCCCGGTCGGGCGGTTCGAGAACGAGGCGGTCATCGAGGGGGTGTACTGATGGTGTCGTCGCAGGAGACCGACCGGACCGACGGTCTGATCCAGCTGGACGTACTGGGGCCGTCGGGGTCCTACCGTTCCCGTAGCCGGGCCACCGTGCCGGACGTTTCCGGCCGGCCGGCCGCGGAACTCTCCCTGGCACCCACCGTGTACGTCGACCGGGCCATGGCCGCGCTGCGCCGGGCCCGTCCGCTGTCGGCGGACGAGCGGGTCGCCGCGATCGTCCGCGCCGGGCGGCTGTTCGCCACCGAGACCATCAACGGTCTGACCGTGGGGGAGTACGAGCACGCGGTGAGCCGGGTGGGCGGGGTGCCCATCCAGGTGGTCCGCGCCGCCACCCGCACCGCACTGGAGCGCTCCGCACAGCTCCATCACGGGTTGCAGCACGCCCGTCCCTGGGGCGCGGTGGGCGACTGGCGCGACCCGCTCACCCGCGCCGGGCGGGCCGTGTGGACCCGGCGCGGCGAGGTCTTCGCCGTGCACGCCGCCGGTAACCACCCGGGCACCCATACTCTTTGGCCCGAGGCACTGGCCCTCGGCTATCGCGTCGCCGTACGCCCCTCGCGCCGTGAGCCGTTCACCCCGCACCGCCTCGTGACCGCGTTGCGCATGGCCGGATTCGGCGAGGACCAGGTGGTCCTGCTGCCCACCGACCACGCCGCCGCCGAGGCCCTGCTGCGCGGCGCCGATCTCGCCTACGGCAGCGACGAGGTCATCCGCCGGTATGCCGACGACCCCGCCGTGCTGCCGCTCATCCCGGGCCGCTCCAAGATCCTGCTCACGGCCGACACCGACTGGCGCGACCATCTGGACACCGTCGTCGAATCGATCGCCCACCATGGCGGCACCGGCTGCGTCAACGCCACCGCCGTCCTCGTCGAGGGCGATCCCGCCCCGGTCGCCGAGGCGATCGCAGGGCGCCTCTCGGTGCTCCCCAGTCTGCCGCCGGAGGACGACAAGGCGATCCTTCCGGTCCAGTCGGCCGTCTCCGCACGGGCCCTGGAGAGGTATGTGCGCGACCGGGCCGCCGGCGCTCGCGCCCATCTGGGCGGCGACGGCTTCGTCGAGGAACTCGGCGACGGCAGCGCGGTGCTGCGCCCCGTCGTCCACCAGCTGGAACGCGCCGACGACCCCCGGGCCGGTGCCGAACTCCCCTTCCCCTGCGTGTGGGTGGCGCCCTGGTCGCGCGAGGACGGTGTCACGCCGCTGCGCGACACCCTGATCCTCGGGGCGTACACCGATGACGACCGGCTCATCGACGCGTTCCTCGACGAGCCCACCATCGCCAATGTGTATCTCGGCGACCACCCCACGTACTGGACGGCCACCGGCATCCCGCACGACGGCTACCTCGCGCACTTCCTGATGCGTACCAAGGGTGTCATCCGCGGTTGAACGGGCCCGGCCCGCAACGGGTGATGCCCGGACTCCGGAAGGAGCCGGGCATCACCCGTTGCGCATCCTGCGATCACCAGACGACGGGCAGTTCCACCAGTCGCTTGTTGACCGCTGCCGGGTGGAAGCGCAGGGTGTCGTCGGGTACGGCCGTCCGCATGTCGGGGAAGCGCTCGCGCAGCGCCCGCAGCGATTCCTGGAGTTCGATCCGGGCCACCGGTGCACCCAGGCAGCGGTGCACCCCGTAGCCGAACGCCAGATGATGGGCGACCGTGTCGCGGGCCGGGTCGTGACGGCGCGGCCCGGGGAAGGCGTCGGCGTCGAAGTTGGCAGCCTGGGTCGCGGCGATCACGATGTCGCCGGCCTTGATCGTGACCCCGCCCAGTTCGACGTCCTCGGTCGCCTTGCGCGCCAGAGTCCCGCCGTAGTCACCGATCGGCAGCCTCCGGATCAGCTCCTCCACCTCCGCCGCCAGCTCCTCGGGGGCCTCGGGCAGACCGCGCAGCCCGTCCGGGCGTGCCAGCACCTCCCGTAGGACCAGCCCCAGTTGGGCCACGGTCGTCTCGAACCCGGCGACCAGCAGGGTGCCGCCCAGGGCGACGATCTCCTGATCGGTGAGCACGTCCTCGGTCTCACCGTCCTCACCCCCGCGGGCCAGCACACTGAGCAGGTCGTCCCGCGGGTCCGCGCGCCGCTGCTTCACCAACTCCCCGATGTACGCGAGAAGTTGGCTGTGGTCCGTGGTGTCGGGGGCGCCCGTGCCGGTGATCGGCGCGTTGAGCCCGTCGCGCCACTTCTCGATCCGGTGCCGGTCCTCCAGGGGTACGCCCAGGATCTCGCCGATGACGCGCACCGGCAGCACCATGCAGAAGCTCTCGCACAGGTCGGCGGGGGCCGGCTGCTGCGCGAGGCCGTCGAGCAGTTCACCGGTCATCTCCGCGATACGCGGCCGCAGGCGCGCGATCCGGGCCTCCGTGAAGCCCCGCGCGGCGACCCGGCGCAGGCGGGTGTGGTCCGGCGGGTCCAGATTGAGTATCGAGGTGCCTACGGCCTCGACGGCCAGCAGGTGGCCCCCGGGGTCGCGGACCGCCTCCTGCCGGGAGAACCGCGGATCGGTGAGTGCGGTGCGCACCTCCCGGTACCCGGCGATCAGCCAGGCAGGGCGGCCACTGGGCAGCCGTACCTGGGTGACCGGTTCCCCGGCCGCGATCCTGGCGTAGTCCTCGGCCGCGTCCGCGCGCCTTTCGGTACCTCGGAGCGGGAATTCCGGCAGCTGCCGGCCGGTCGTGCTCGTCGCGATCATTCAGATTCCTCCCGTTCGAACGCAGCGGCCGGAACCGTACGCGGCGGCTTCAACGGCGGGCAAGGATCCGCAGTTGCCCACGGAATTCACCCGTCGAAAAGCAGCACCGGTCGCCGGGGCGTCAGTTGCTCTATAGATCCGCTATGGGACTTCTGGAGGCTGTACGGCCGAGGATGCCGGTACTACCGGATCCCGTAAGGAAAGAGCTGGAAATGACCGCTGTACGCGAAAAGGCCGCAGCTCCCGAGGATTTGGCCCGGCTCTTCGTCGAGCGCGCCAACGCCGGGGACCTCGAAGGCCTGGTGGAGCTCTACGAACCCGACGCGACCGTCGCCCTCCCCGGCGGCCGCACGGTCGCCGGACAGGCCGCGATCCGTGCCGCGTACGAGCAGATGCTGGCCAGGAAGCCCGAGTTCGGTGCCGGCACCGCACTGCCCACCCTCGTCAGCGGCGACTGGGCACAGACCGCCTCGCGCACCGATGACGGTGGGGCCCGGGCCGAGGTCGCCCACCGGCAGTCCGACGGCACCTGGCTGATCGTCCTCGACCGGCCCTTCTTCGCCTGACGCGGACCGGGTGACCGGCGCTGGACGCGACGACGCGACAAGGAGCACCGACGTGAAGAAGTGGCGCGGTAACCCGTGGGCGATGCTGGTGACGCTCTCCCTCGGGTACTTCATGACCATGCTCGACGTGACGATCATCAATGTCGCCGTGCCGAGCATCTCCGACGACCTCCACGCCACGCTCGACGACATCGCCTGGGTGGTCAACGGCTATGTGCTCGTGCTCGCCGTCTTGCTGATCACCGCTGGCCGGCTGGGCGACGTGTGGGGCCCGCGGAACCTCTTCCTCGCCGGGACCGCCCTGTTCACCCTCTCCTCCGTCACCTGCGGTTTCGCCGCCACCCCGGGGCAGCTCATCGCCAGCCGCTTCCTCCAGGGGCTGGGTGCCGCACTGCTGCTGCCCCAGACGATGACCACGATCATCGCCACCTTCCCGGCCGGGAAGCGGGGAACGGCCCTCGGCGTGTGGGGTTCCATCACCGGCATCGCCACCGTGGTCGGCCCGACCGCGGGCGGGCTGCTCGTCACCTTCGCCGGCTGGCGCTGGGTGTTCCTGATCAACGTGCCCATCGGGCTGGCGGTCCTGATCCTCGGCCCGCTGCTGCTGACGGACGTCCGCCCCGGCAAAAAGGGCCGGATCGACCTCCTCGGCGTGGCGCTCTCCACCGCCGGACTGCTGTTGTTGACGTACGGACTGACCGAGGGCGGGCGCTACCACTGGGGTACCGTGCGCGGCCCGGTGACCATTCCCGGGATCGTCACCGGCGGCGCCGTCCTCCTGCTCCTGTTCCTGTTGGACCAGGCACGCAAGCAACAGGTGCGGGGCAAGCACGGCCGGTACAGCAAACCGGGCCGCGATCCGCTCGTTCCCTTCGTCCTGTTCCGCCATCGCGACTACACCTTGATGAACGCGGTCATCGTGCTGATCTCGGTCGCGGTGGTCGGTATTTATCTGCCGCTGAACATGCACATGCAGTCCGCGTTGGGCTACAGCGCCCTGCGGGCGGGCCTGCTGATGGCCCCCCAGGCGGTGGTCTCGGCCTTCGTCGCGCCGCTCGCGGGACGGCTGGCCGACCGGATCGGCGGCAAGTACGTCCTGACCTCGGGACTCACCCTCTACACCCTCGGCACCGCGACGGTCCCGCTCGTGATCGCCGTCAACGGGCCCTGGTACGCCTACCTGCCCGGCTTTCTCATCGCGGGCGTCGGAGTCGGCGGCACCTTCGGTCCGTTGCAGACCGTGGCCACCCACAGCATTCCGTCCTCACTCGCCGGGGCGGCCTCCGGCGTCATCAACAGCAACCGCCAGTTCGGCTCGGTCCTGGGCGGTCTGCTCGTGGCGACCGTGCTCCCGGCGCTCAACGCGACCCTGCTCATCAGCATCGGCGCCCTCGTCGTCGCCGTACTGCTGTGCATGTGCGCGGGGCGGCCCACGTTCAACCGAGGAGGAGCGCCAGTCGCACACGCGGACCCGCTGCCGCAGCCGCTGGCCGCCCCCCGGACTTATCAGTCCTGAATTCGTCAAGCCACGAAAGACATGGGAGAAGACCGTGATTTCTCATCCCCCGGTCACGGACACCGAGCGTGTCCTCACCGGCATTTGGAGCGAGGTTCTCGAAATTCCCGAGGTCGGGGTGGAGGACAACTTCTTCGACCTCGGTGGCCATTCCGTCCTGCTGCACATGATCCAGGACCGGATCGCCGCCCGGCTCGGCAAGACCGCCCCTCTCGTGGACCTCTTTCAATACCCCACGGTCCGCGGTCTCGCGAGCCATCTCGACGGGGGCGCCGCGGGGGAGCCGCTGCGCCGTGAAGCCCTGCGCGCCGGCGGCCGCGCCCGGCTGGCCGGCCGCCGTGACCGCCGGACGCGTACCGAAGCGGGAGGCACCGGCAGTGGCGAGTGACCCCGTGCACCAGGAGGAGCACGACGAGGGCGACGACTCGCTCGTCGCCGTCATCGGCCTGGCCTGCCGCTACCCCGGTGCCGACGGCCCCGACGCGTTCTGGCACAACCTCAGCCAGGGCCTGGAGACCGTCACCCGCTTCCCGCGCCGCCCCGCGCCGCGTGGCGGCACCGAGTACACCCCCGCCCGCGGGCTGCTGAAGGATCCCGAGTGGTTCGACGCGGGATACTTCGGCTACTCGCCGCGCGAGGCGCGCCTGCTCAATCCGCAGCACAGGGTCTTCCTGGAGTGCGCGGTCGAGGCGCTGGAGGACGCCGGCCATGACCCCGCGCGCCACCCTGGTTCCATCGGCGTCTACGCCGGTAGCACCGACACCGCGTACGCGCAGATCCTCAAGGACCGGCAGGACGAGCTGCCCTCGGTCACCGACATGGAGATCCTGGTCGCCAACGCGCCCGACTACCTGGCCTCCCGGGTTGCCTACAAGCTGGGGCTGCGCGGTCCCGCCGTCGTGGTGCAGGCCGCCTGTGCCACCTCGTTGGTCGCCGTGCACACCGCCGTTCAGGCACTGCTGTCCGGCGACTGCGACCTTGCCGTCGCGGGCGGCGTCGCCGTCCGGGTTCCGGCCAAGGAAAGCCCGTACATCGAGGGCGGGATCATCTCCGCCGACGGCACCTGCCGCACCTTCGATGCCGCCGCGGGCGGCACCGTGGGCGGCGACGGCGCCGGCATCGTCGTCCTCAAGCGGCTCGGTGACGCGCTGGCCGACGGCGACCGGATCCGCGCCGTGCTACGCGGCTCGGCCGTCAACAACGACGGCTCGAACCGGGTCGGGTTCACCGCGCCCAGCATCGAGGGGCAGGCCGCGGTGATCCGTGACGCCCAGCTCGTCGCCGGGGTCGGCGGCGGGACCATCACGTACGTCGAGGCACACGGCACGGCGACCCCGATCGGCGACCCCATCGAGATCGCCGCCCTCACCAAGGCCTTCCGTGCGGACACCGACCGCACCGGCTTCTGCCGGATCGGCGCGGTGAAGTCCAACATCGGGCACACCGACGCCGCGGCCGGTGCCGCGGGGCTCATCAAAACCGTGCTCGCCCTCGAACACGGTGCCGTCCCGCCGAGCCTCAACTTCACCGCGCCCAACCCCGCCATCGACTTCGAGTCGAGCCCCTTCACCGTGGCCACCGCCCTGGAGGAATGGCGGCCCGAGGGCGGGATCCCACGGCGGGCCGGTGTGAGCTCCTTCGGCATCGGCGGCACCAACGCCCACGTCGTCCTGGAACAGGCTCCCGAACGTGCTCCGTCGGGCCCCGCCCGCCCCTGGCAACTGCTCGTGCTCTCCGGCCGCACCGAAGCCGCCGTGGAAGCCGCGGCGGACCGGCTCGCCGAGCATCTGCGGACCCACCCCGAAGTGCCGCTCGCCGACGTGGCCTGGACCCTTCAGACCGGCCGGCGTGAGCTTCCCGTCCGGCGGTACACCGTGGTCGGCCGCTCCGAGGACGCGGTACGGGTGCTCGGCGGGCTGGACCGCGGGCGGCTGGTCGGCTCCGGCGACAGCCCTGCGCCCGGTCCGGTCACCCTGGTGTTCCCGGGCACGGCGACCTCCGAACAGACCCGTGAACTGTACGAGTGGGAGCCGGCGTTCCGCCGGGCGGTCGACAAGTGTCTGGCCCTGGCCGGCGTCCGCGAAGAGGTACCCGCCGAACTGGACGTCTTCGCCACCGAGTTCGCGCTGGCCCGGATGTGGGAGGCGTGGGGTGTGCGGCCGGCCGCGGTCGCCGGGCACGGCGCCGGTGTCCTGGTCGCCGAGACGGTGGCCGGGGCATACCCCCTCCAGGAGGCGGTGCGCAGGGTCATGGCGGGTGCCGGTACGGGCTCCGACACGCCAGGCGGTAGCACGAAGGGCACCCCCCACATCCCCGTGCTGCCGGACGTGCCCCGCTCCCCTGCCGACGACACCGGCCACACCGTGCTGCCCGTCCTCACCGACGCGACGGACCACCCCGGTGTCCTGGCCGCGCTCCTCGACACCCTCGGCCGGCTGTGGTTGGCCGGCGCGCCGGTGGACTGGAACGGCGTGCATGAGGAACTGCCGCGCCTGCGGGTCCCGCTGCCGGTGTATCCCTTCCAGCGGGAGCGGTACGTCGTCGAGCCGGCGGAACGGCAGGCCACGACCGCGCAGGCACCCCCGGTCGCCGCGGCAGCCGGCCCGGCCGCGGGGGACACCGGTGCCCTCGCGACCCTCCCCGCCGTCGTCGGGCTGTTCGCGCAGACGCTCGGACTCGACGACGTCGACCCCGACGACAGCTTCTTCGACCTCGGCGGCGACTCCCTCATCGCCACCCAGTTGCTCGCCCGCGCCCGTGAACTGTTCGCGGTGGATCTGGAGACCGGCGCGCTCTACGACGCTCAGACAGCCGCCGAGCTCACTGAGCTGATCGATGAACGGATGGACCGCCGGGGCGCCGCCGAGCCGGCGTCGGCGGCGTGACCACAGGGTGCCGGCCCCGGCGCCCCCACGTCCTGAAAGGAGCACCAAGAATGAATGCCGGTACGCCGAGGGCCGCAGCTGCCCGCGGCGGCGGCCGGTGGCTGGTCACCCGTACCCGCCGCCCGGACGCCGTCGCGGACCTGTACTGCTTCGTCCATGCCGGGGGATCGCCCGGAGAGTACGTGCGCTTCGGCGACGAGCTGCCCGAACTCCAGGTGTACGGAGTGCAGTTGCCCGGCCGCGCCGCGCGGCGCGCCGAGCCCGCCGTCACCGGCATGCCGGAGCTCGTCGACGCGGTGGTCGAGGCCCTCGACCCGCAGCGGCCGTTCGCCTTCCTCGGGCACAGCCTCGGCGGCCTGGTCGCTTTCGAGGTGACCAGGGCGCTGCGGGACCGCGGCCGGGAGCTGCCGCGACGGTTGTACCTGTCGTCCAGCCCGCCGCCCCCGCACACCCGAGGCACGACCGTCGTCCACACCCTCCCGGACGAGGAACTGCTCGCCGAGATCGAACGGCGCTGGGGCGAGCTGCCCGCACCGGTCCACACCGACGCCACGCTGCGCGAGATGGTGTTGGAGGTCTTCCGCGCCGACCTCGCGCTCTTCGAGACCTACCGGTACGAGCCGGGCCCGCCGCTGGAGATACCGGTCTCCGTCTTCGCGGGCGACCAGGAGCGCACGACCCTGAACATCAAGAACTGGCAGGCCCACACCACCGGCCCGTTCGACGTCACCCATCTGCCGGGCGGCCACTTCTACTTCCGCGACCCGGAACAGCGCCGCGAACTGCTCGCCCGGGTACGGGAGTCCATGGCCGCCCCGCCCGGCGCAGCGGGCACGGCCGAGACCACGGCCGTGGTCGCCGAAGCGGTCACCGGGCTCGCCCGGGCCGGCGGTTACCACCTGCTGACGCTGGCCGCAGGCACCCCGCAGGCCCTCGACGACGCGACCGGACGGATGCGGGACCACCTCGCCGGAGCGGGGCCCGCGCCCGCCGCCGCCGGCGTGGAAGAGGGCGCGGTACCGCCGTACCGCAGGTTCGCTGTCGGGGAGACCCACCAGGCCCTGGCGAGCGCCCTCGCCAAGTCCGCCGCACCGACGCCGAAGGCGGACGGCCCCCGAGTCGCCTTCGTCTTCCCCGGTCAGGGCTCCCAGTACGCCCGCATGGGACTGCGGCTCGCCCAGGACCTCCCGCTGTTCGGGGCTGAGCTCGACGCGTGCCTGACCCTGCTGGAGAAGGAGTCGGGGCACGACCTGCGCCCCGTGCTGGAGGCCGCGGCCGGAGACGGCCTCCAGCAGACCGGCGTCGCCCAGCCGGCCATCTTCGCCCTGGAGTACGCCTTGGCCAGGACCTGGCAGCGGCTGGGTGTGCGGCCCGCCGCGATGATCGGGCACAGCCTCGGCGAGTACGTCGCCGCCACCCTCGCCGGGGTCATGCCGGTGCGCGAGGCCCTGGGCTTCGTGGCCCTGCGGGCCCGGCTGATGCAGCGGGCGCCGACCGGCGCGATGCTGGCGGTGCCGCTGCCGGAGGAACAGCTGGCCCCGTATCTCGAACAGGGCGCCGACCTCGCCACGGTGAACGCCCCGGCGTCCTGTGTGCTGGCCGGTACCGAGGAGACCATCGCCCGCGTCCAGGACATGCTCACCGCGGCAGGCTCCCCCGGCCGGCGGCTGCGTGTCTCGCACGCTTTCCACAGCAGGCTCATGGACGGCTGCGTGGACGAACTGCGCGAGGCTGCCGCCCGGATCGGCCTGCGACCGCCCGCCGAGCGCTTCGTCTCAGGGGTCACCGGCACCTGGATCACCGCGGAGCAGGCCACCGACCCCGACTACTGGGCCCGCCATCTGCGGCAGCCGGTGCGATTCTCGGACGCTGTGGGCACCGTGCTGGCCGAAGCCCCGGACGTGGTCCTGGAGACCGGCCCCGGCCCCGCCCTGACCAGCCTCGTCAAACGCCGCCCGGATCTGCCGCCGCACACCCTGGCCCTCTCCTCGTTGCCGCACCCCGGCGGCCGCACCCCGGAGCCGGCGGGCCTGCTGGCGACGCTCGGCACGCTCTGGGCGGCCGGCGCCCGCGTGGACTGGCAGGCACTCTGCGAGGAACACGCCCCCGTCGTTCCCCTGGCCGCCTGAGGAGGCATGCCGTGCGCTATCAGACCTTCGGACGGAACACCGGCCTGCGCGTGTCGGAGTACGCACTGGGGACGGGCAACTTCGGCACCCGCTGCGGCGAGACCGGTAAGGGCTCAGAGCTGCTGTGGGCCAGGCGTGGCGCGGGTGCCGACCGGCACACGGCCCGCGCGCTGTTCGAGCGCTTCGCCGAGGCGGGAGGCAACTTCGTCGACACCGCGGACTGCTATCAGTTCGGAGAGGCGGAGGAACTGCTCGGCGAGTTCCTCGCTGCCGACCGGGACCACTTCGTCCTGTCGACCAAGTTCACCAACGGCTCTTCGCCGCAACCCCGGGTCACCCGGACCGGCAACAGCCGCAAGACCATGGTGCGTTCCGTCGAGGCCAGCCTGAAACGGCTGGGCACCGACTACATCGACCTGTACTGGGCGCACTTTCCCGACGACCTCACGCCCGTCGAGGAGATACTGGCGGCCTTCGACGACCTTGTCCGCGCCGGGAAGATCCTCTACGCAGGGCTGTCCAACTTCCCCGCGTGGCGGATCGCCCGCGCCGCCACGATGACGGACCTGCGGGGCTGGTCGCCGCTGATCGGTGTGCAGACCGAGTACAGCCTGACGCAGCGCACCCCCGACCGGGAGCTGTTGCCGATGGCGGAGAGCCTCGGGCTGGGCGTCGCCATGTGGTCGCCGCTGGGGGGCGGGCTGCTCACCGGCCTGTACCGGCGGGGCGCCGACGGCTGGGTCAGCGACGGCAAGCGGGCCATCCGCGGCGACGGCAGCCGCCAGGAGAAGGTGGTCGAGGTGGTGCGGGCCGTCGGTGAGGAGACCGGGGCCCCGGCCGCCCAGGTCGCCGTCGCCTGGGTGCGCGAGCGGGCCCGGCGGGCCGCCACCACCCTGGTGCCCGTCATCGGTCCCCGCAGCCCCGAACAACTCGACGATTACCTCTCCGCCCTCGATCTCACGCTCACCGACGAGCAGTACGGCCGCCTGTGTGCGGCGGGCACGGTGCCCGCGGGCGCACCTCACGAGGTCAACGCCCTCGCGTGGAACGCCGTCATCGGCGGCCATCCGGGCCGGATGGCCACACCCGCTGTCCCCGTGCCGTGAAACGGGGACACGCAGACGCAAGGACGCAGGCAAGGGAGGGAGTGACGAACATGATGACGGCGCATGAACTCGTCGGGGTATGGCGGCTGGAGGCCTTCCACGACATCGACAGCACGGGGGCGCTGAACGAAGGGCCACTCGGGCCCGAGCCACGGGGACTGCTCTTCTATTCGGCCGACGGCCACGTCTCCGTGACCATGATGCGCACCGGGCCCGCCCACCGCGGACGCAGCGCCTACATGAGCTACGCGGGCACGTGGCGACGCGAGGGTGACCGGGTCGTCCACACCATCGACGTCGCCCCCGAGCCGGGCTGGCTGGGTACGGAACAGTCCCGCGACCTCGAACTCGACGGCGACGACCTGGTGTTGCACGGAACGTCCCTGGTCGGCCCGGTACAGCGCCGGGTCCTGCACTGGCGGCGGATCGCCGGCGACGCCGCCTGAGCAACCCCGCGGATGTGCAAGGGCCGGACAGTGGACTTCGGACGGACACGGGGGCAGGGTGATGACCCGCCCTCCGGAAAGGAACGAGCAGATGAGCGTCGACGTGGAAGCGCTGACCGCCACGGTGCGAGGCCCAGTCCTGCAACCCGGCAGCGACGGCTACGACGAGGAGCGGGCCGGCTTCCAGGCCGGTTTCCAGCATCGCCCCGCTGTCATCGTCGGAGCGACCGGCGCCGAGGACGTGCGCGCCGCGGTCCGTTTCGCCGCCGAGCGCGGGTTACCCGTCGCCGTGCACTCCACCGGACACGGCATCGTCACCGCCCTGGACGGCGAAGGCGTTCTGATCAGCACGCGCCGTATGACGGGCATCGAGGTCGACGCCGAGAACCGCACCGTCCGCATCGAGGCCGGTGCGCGCTGGGGCCAGGTGATCGAGAAGACCGCTCCGCACGGGCTCGCCCCACTCAACGGCTCCGCCCCGCACGTCGGGGTCGTCGGCTATCTGCTCGGTGGCGGAACGGGCATCATGGGCCGCGAGTTCGGCTACTCCTGTGACCATCTGCGCTCCGTCGACCTCGTCACGGCCGACGGCACACCGCACCATGTCACCGCGGACTCCGACCCCGACCTGTTCTGGGCGCTGTGCGGCGGCGCCGGGAACTTCGGCGTGGTCACCGCCGTCGAGACCGACCTGTTCCCGGTCGCCCGGTTCTACGGCGGAGGGCTCTACTTCGAGGCGGACGACCCCGTCGAGGTGCTGCGTGCTTACCGGGAGTGGACGCTGACCGTGCCCGAGCAGCTGACCTCCTCGATCGGGATGATGTTCTATCCGCCGATGCCGGTCTTCCCCAAGGAGCTGCAAGGACGGTACGTCGCCGAGGTCCGCGTCGTCTTCAACGGTGCCGCGGCGGAGGGCGAGCGGCTGGTGGCGCCCCTGCGCACGATCGGGCCACGCCTCATCGACTCCCTCCGGGAGATGCCGTACGAGGACGCCGGCTCCGTCTACCACGACCCGGACTTCTCCCACCCCTACTTCGGCGGGAACGTGCTGCTGCGTGAGCTCGATCCCAGCGCACTGCAGACTCTTGTGGACCTCGCAGGCCCCGGCTCTGCAATCCCGTGCATCATCGACATCCGCCACCTCGGCGGCGCGTTCTCCCGCCCGCCGGCCCACCCCAGCGCGGTCGGCGGCCGCGACGCCCAGTACATCCTGCGGGTGATGACCGGGGGGTCCCCCGCCCCTGCCGACGCGGTGCGCTCGGCCCACCAGCGGGTCTACGACGCGATGAAGCAGTGGACCGTGGGACGCAGCCTCAATTTCGTCTACCACGACGGCACTCCCGTGGACGAGGAGCAGGTGCGTGAGTTGTTCGACGCGGACGCCTACGAGCGGCTCGCACGCATCAAGGCGCTCCACGACCCCGACAACCTGTTCCGCTTCACCCACAACATCAAGCCTGCCGAAGGCAACTGACGACCGGTAGCAACATCCCCCGTGCTACCGGTGCCCCCGGCCCCGGCCTCCACAGGCCGGGGCCGACGCCTTTTCCCGGCCATTTCTATATTGGCTCCATATTCGATCTCTCGAATGAATTCAATTCCTCTGTAATTGCTCGAACGTTGTTCGCTCCGTCGCTATTTTGCCCCTAGCATGGTCAAAGTGCGAGAGAGTGACCGGCAATTTGGAGGAGATGTCTGATGGGCGGCCGGCTAGTGGAGTTCGGCATATCGGATTTCGGATTCGCATTCGGAGAGGACCAGGACGTCGAAAAGGTCGCCAAGGACTACGTCGACGACCCCGAGCGTGTTCTGCAGTGGGGTTGCACCACGTTCCACCGGGCCCCGGACGGTGTGTACGCGGTCGACCTCGCCGCCGAGGCGGCCGAACAGGCGCTGGAACGTGCGGGTGTCGGTGTCGACGAGGTCGACCTGGTAGCGCTGGCGACCGCGGAAAACCCTGAGTACCTGTACTGGGACTCCGCCTCCGCGCTCGCCGGCGCGCTGAAGATCAAGAAGACGCAGACCCTGCTCTTCGACAACGAGGGCTGCGGCTCGGGCACCACCGCCTTCGGCCAGATCGCGGGCACCTTGGCCCTTCAGCCCGAGTTGAACACCGCGCTCTTCGTCGTCGTCAACCGCGTCGACGAATACCGCCGCAACCGCATGGCCATCAACCAGTGCGTACACAGTGACGGAGCGGTGGCCGTTGTACTGCGTCGTGGGCACGGCAGCAACCGCTGGCTGACCACCGAGCAGTTCACCGACCCCGACCTGGTCGACGGTTTCCGCGGCGAATACGGAGGTGCGGTCAATCCTGTTCCCCCGGCGGACTGGAAGAATGTCGACGGCTCCAGTGTGGGATGGTTCCAGGCGCATTTCGGCAAGGACCCGAAGCGGTTGCGGGAATTCCTCGTCCAGCGTGACGAACGGGTTGCGGAGATCGTCGACCGGGCCTGCGCCAGGGTCGGCCTCACCCGTGCCGACCTGGACCACGTCATCTACATCAATGACGCGCGGCCGGGCGCCATCGAGGCCGTCTCCGATCCGCTCGGCCTGCCGATCGAGCGCACCAACGCCGAATTCGCCCGCACGCACGGCCACATGGGCGCCGCCGACCAGCTCGTATCGCTCGGCCTGCATCTCGAACGCGGCGATCTCAAACCGGGCGAGATCGTGGCGCTGTGCGGTATCTCGGCCGGCATGCGCTGGATCTGCACCCTGTTCGAGATCTAGCGGACTGCGAGGGGGAAGACATGACCGACACCATCGAAACCGATCTCCTGGCGCTCCTGCGTGAGGCCACAGGGGCCGGCACGCCACCCGGACCCGCGGTCCGCAGCGAACTGCTCCAGCTCGACGACCCGAAGACGGCCCTGCGAGCGGGCAAGATCCTGGAGGGCCTGCCACCCGAAGGCGGCGAACTCCGGCCCGTACGCGTCGGGATCCTCGCCACCTGCACCATCGGCTCCTATCCGCACCTGTTGCGGACCGCCCTGGTCGGCACGGGCGCGCTGCCGACCCTCGAACCGGGCACGTACGGGATGTTCGAGATATCCCTCGCCACCGCCGCGTTCGCCGAGAACGGCGATCCCGACGTCGTCAGCTGCCTGCTCGACGAGTCGTACTTCCTGCCGGAGGAGTGGGACGCCACCGACGTCCCCGCCCTGGAGGAGCACCTCGCGACGCGCCTCGCCGATCTGCGGCAGCTGCTGCGTACGAGCAACGAACTGTCCTCGGCGACCCTGCTCGTGCACACCCTGCCGCTGCCCGCCCGGGTCGGCGACAGCATCATCAGCCGCCGGGCCCGTACCCGGCTGGCGCAGGCGTGGCACCGGCTGAACGCCGACATCCTCGCCCTGGCCGACGACAGCAACCGGATCGAGGCCGTGGACCTGGCGGGCGCGCTCGCCGAGAACGCGGTACGTGCCCGCGACGATCGCCTCCATGCCTTCGGCGACCTGCCGTACACCGACGGGGCGCTGCTCGTCCTCGCCCACGAGGTACGCCGGTTCGTGCAGGCCAAACTCGGCCTGTCCCGCAAGGTCCTCGCGCTCGACCTGGACAACACCCTGTGGGGCGGCGTCCTCGGCGAGGTCGGAGCCGAGGGCGTACAACTCGGCGGGCTGTACCCGGGCAACTGCTACCAGCGACTTCAGCGCACCGTCGCCCGCCTGCGCGACCAGGGCGTCGTACTGGCGCTGGCCAGCAAGAACGACGCCGAACCCGTCGAGAAGGCCCTGACCGAGCACCCGGAGATGCTGCTGCGGCCCGAGTCCTTCTCCGCCACTGCCGTCAACTGGCGGCCCAAGGCGGGGAACCTGCGTGCCATGGCCGATTCTCTCGACCTGGCGACCGGTTCGTTCGTCTTCATGGACGATTCCCCCTTCGAGCGCGGTCAGGTCGCCGCCGAGCTGCCGGAAGTCGCGCTCGTGCCGGCCGACGGCGATCCGGCGCACCTGGTGCGCTCGCTGCTGCGGGACGGGTGGTTCGACGTCATCGAGCTGACCGCCACCGACCGCACACGTCCCGAGCTGTACCGCACCCGGGCCCGGCGCAATGAGTTCTCCGGCGGCTTCGGCTCCTCCGAGGAGTATCTGCACGCCCTGGGCCTGGAGCTGACGGCGGCGGAGGCCACGGCCTACTCCGTGCCCCGCATCGCCCAACTTGCCGCCCGGACCAACCAGTTCAACCTCACCGGCATCCGCTACGACGAGCCGGCCACGGCGGCGATGAGCACCGACCCGGCGCATCTGGTCGCCGCGTTCTCGGTGCGCGACCGGTTCGGTGACGAAGGCATCACCGGCGCCGCATGGGTGGAGCGCGGCGCGGACACCTGGCGGGTGGCCAACATGGTGCTCAGTTGCCGGGTGCTGGGCCGCGGTGTCGAACTGGCCATCGCCGGCTGGCTCGCGGACCGGGCCAGGACGGCCGGAGCGGCGACCCTCCAGGGGAGGTTCGTGCCCTCCGGAAGGAACGGCGTGGCCGGCGAGTTCTGGACCAAAGCCGGATTCACCCCCACTGAGGGGGACGGCGTCTTCGAGCTGGACCTGACCACCGGGGACGGCCCGACGCCCGCATGGATCAACGTTGTCGAAATCGAAGGAAGCAGGGCGTCATCATGAGTGAACTCGCAGCGACCAGGCTGGCCGTGCTGGAAACCCTCGGCCAGGTACTCGAAACCCCGGTGGACGATCTCCGCGCCAACCCGGTGCTCGCCGCCCATGCCTGGGACAGCCTGAGGTCCCTGGAGGTCCTCACCCTTCTGGAGGACCGGCTCGGCGTCGACTTCGACCTGCGCTCCTTCAATGCGGCACGGACCGTCGACGACCTGGTGCACCTCATCATCCCCGGCGAGCTGGCGGCCCACCACTGACCGCCCCGACGGCGGGCAGGTCACCCCGGCCTGCCCGCCATCGCTGTGCGGAGTGCGGTGGCCCGAAGGGATTCCCCGTGGACTTGCCCACCCGGTGTCGGTGGCGCCGTTGACCGGGGGCGTCAGGGACGCCCATCGGCGGTGGCGTTCCGTGGTTATCGGCGGAAGGGGCCGGAGGTGAGGCGTACGCCGTGTTTGGCCAGGTAGGTCAGGGGGTTGATGTCCGTGCCGTAGCGGCGGCTGGTGCGGACCTCGAAGTGGAGGTGGGGGCCGGTGGCGCGGCCGGTGGCGCCGCTGTAGCCGAGGCGGGTGCGGGCGTGGACCTTCTGGCCGGGGCGGACCGTGATGCGGGAGAGGTGGCCGAAGAGGACGTAGCGGCCGTCGTTCATGCGGATGGTCACGGCTTTTCCGTAGGCGCCGGAGCGCCGGGCCAGGACGACGGTGCCGGAGCCCACGGATCTGATCCGGGTGCCGGCGCGGACGGCGAGGTCGACGCCCGTGTGGTGGCCGGCGAGCCAGTGGCCGCGGACGCCGTAGGGCGAGCTGATGCGGTAGCGGGCGGTCGTGGGGTGCGTCCAGTGCCTGCCGGCGGAGGCGGCGAGGGCGGCCTGGGGCGCCACCAGGGTGAGGACGGAACCCAGGGCCGCCGGGGCTATGGCGTGCAGCAGCATTCTGCGCAGCGGGGTGCGGGTGCGGAACGTCGTCATACTTGCGAGCCCACGCCTTGTGGCGGGGGGACGCATCCCGGGGCGGGCACCGGGCCGCCGAACAGGTGGCACACGGTCCGCCGGCCGGGTGTTTGTGGCCCGGGCCGGGTGAGGCCGGCGGCCCGCGGCCTCATGTCGTCAGTCGGTCGACCGCCCCGGCGACCTCGCCGGCGCCGTCCTCGGCGGCGAGCCGGTGGGCGGCGGCGCGGGCGCGATCTCGGCGGGCGGGGGCGGCGGTGGCCTGGGTGAGGGCGTGTGCCAGGCGGGCGGCGCCGTGGTCGGCGGACAGGTCCCGGAAGGGGATCGGGCTGGTGGCGACGCCCAGGGCCGCCAGGCGGGCGGCCCAGAAGGGCTGGTCGGCGGTGACCGGGACGGGGACGGTGGGGACCCCCGCGCGCAGCCCCGCGGCGGCGGTGCCGGCTCCGCAGTGGTGCACGACCGCGGACACCCGCGGGAAGAGCAGGGCGTGCGGGAGCGCGCCGACGGTGAGGAGGTCGGGGTGCTCGGGCGCGGTCAGGCCCGCCCAGCCGGACTGGAGGATGCCGCGGAGCCCGGCGCGGCGCAGGGCGTCCGCGGCGAGGGCGCCGAGCCGCTCGCCGTCGCCGCCCGCCATGCTGCCGAAGCCGAGGAAGACCGGGGGCGGGCCGGCGGCGAGGAAGTCCTCGACGGCGGGTGGCAGGCGTGCGTCCGGGGCGTGCCAGGGCCACCAGTTCCCGACGACCTCCAGGCGGGCCGGCCAGTCCGCCGGGCGGGGCAGCAGCACCTCGCTGAAGCCGTGCAGGACCGGCCGGCCGGCGGCTTCGGTGCGGCGGCGGACCGTACGGGCGGTGGCGGGCGGCAGTCCGAGGCGGGCGCGCAGCTCGCGGGTCGCGTCGGCGTAGAGGCGGTCGAGGACCCGGAGCGAGAGCCGGCCGGCGGTGCGGTTGCCCCAGCGGCCCAGGGAGCGGCCGCCGCCGACGACCGGGGCGAAGTCGCCGGTGGGGGCGCCGGGCACGAGGGGCAGGTCCAGGGACGGGACGCGCATCGCCTCGGCGAGGTGGTGGCCGAGCGGTGCGGTGGTGGTGGAGAGCAGGAGGAGGTCGGCGCCCTGGAGGGCGGCGTCCGCGAGGCCGCCGCTCAGTTCCCGGAGGAAGGCGGCGGCCTTGCCCATGAGGGCGCGGGTGCCGCCGGGGCCCGCGGTCCGGGCCGGCCCGGCGGCGTCGGGTTGCGGGGTACGGGGGTCGGCCGGGAGCCGGCGGAACTCCAGTCCGGCGGCCCGGACGAGGGGGGCGTAGCTGTCGTGTGTGGCGAGGGCGACCTCGTGGCCGGCTTCGCGCAGCCGGGCGCCCACACCGGTGTACGGGGCGACGTCGCCGTACGAACCGGCGGCCGTGAGGAGGATTTTGGGCATGGGTGGGTCAGCCTTCGGGGCAAGGGGGTGTGGGCGGTGGGAGAGCGGGGGTGTGGTGTGCCGTGGGAGCAGGGGGCTCTCGCGAGGGGAACGTGCCGGTGGAGCCGCCGCGGGCGGGGGTCAGGCCGGTGACGAGCGGCGTACGGCGTTGGCGTGGACGGCGGTGTGCAGGTACGGGGCGAGGCCGGGGCGTTGTGCGGTGGGCGGGACGACCAGGGCGAAGGCGCGGGTGTCGGTGGCGAAGTCGTCGGCGATCCGGCCGTGCATGTCGGTGGGGCAGGGGGTGAACCAGCGGCTGATGTGCTGCCGGTGTTCCTCCGCGAGGTCCATGGCGCGCTCGCCGTCCGGCGGTTCCCCGGCATCGAAGGCGGCGGTCAGCCGCAGCCGCCAGCCGGCGGCCTCGGCCATGATCGTCGTCCAGTCCTCCTTGGAGTGCGTGGCGGCCCGCGCCATCGAGCGCTGGTGGCCCTCGTGGTGCTGCCACTTCAGATGGGCCTGGGTGGCGTAGGTGAGGTCGAAGGTCACCTCGCCGAAGACCTCGAACCGCTCCTCGGGCGTCAGCTCCACCCCGGTCTGCTGGACCTCCATGGCGTGCTCGGCGACCTCGACCAGCCGCTGGAGCGTGGTGATCTGCTCGGTGAGCAGGCGGTGCCGGGCGCGCAGGTGGTCGAGGGCGTTGGCCTGGGGGTCTTCGAGGATGGTGGCGATCTCGTCGAGGGGGAAGCCGAGTTCCCGGTAGAAGAGGATCTGTTGCAGCCGGGCCAGGTCGGGGTCGCTGTAGAGGCGGTAGCCGGCCGGGCTGCGGTCGCTGGGGGAGAGCAGGCCGGTCTTGTCGTAGTGGTGCAGGGTCCGCACCGTGATCCCCGCGAAACCGGAGACCTGCCCGACCGAGTAGCCCATCGCAGCGCCTTTCGTCCCGTCATGTCCGGCCCCCGCCCGGGCGGTACGGCGGTGGTGCCGCCGGCCGCCGGGTGGTGCCGTGCCGTGCCGTCCTTCAGGGTGGAACCTGACGTCGGGTGAGGGTCAAGCGGGCAGGGGCACCGCGGCCGGTGACGGCCAGTCGACCCCGCCCGGTGCACGGCCCGGCGACCCCGCCCCGTCAGCCGTCGGGATAGCGCTCCTGGAGCACCGAGTTCACCAGCGCCCGGACGTCCTCCCGGTCCAGCCCCTCCGTATGGGCCCGGCCCATCCAGGCGCGGAGCTCCTCGCGCAGCCGGGCGTCCGCCGCGGAGGTGGGGCGGGCGAGCGTACGGCTGACGAAGGTGCCGAGGCCGGGGCGTGGTTCGACCAGGCCCTCCCGCTCCAGTTCGCGGTAGGCCTTCAGGGTCGTATTGGGGTTGACCTTGGTCGTCGCGGCGACCTGGGCGGCGGTCGGCAGGCGGTCACCCTCCACCAGGGTGCCCAACCGCAGTGCCTGCTGGACCTGTTGGACGATCTGGAGGTAGGTGGCGACACCGCTGCGGCGGTCGATTCGGAATTCGACGACGCTCACCACCTCTCTGCTTCTTCCGCGGCTGCCGCGCTGCCCGACCGCTTGATGATCGGACTGCCCGTGCCGGGTGTCAAAGCGCCGCCCGGTGCAGGTCGGGTGCGCGCGGTCCCGGTGGGCCGCCGTCCGCTCCGGCCGCCGCGCGCCCGCCCGTTCAAAGCGGCCGCCGGTGCGCCCGCCACACCACGCACGCGAGCACGAGGACGGTCAGCGCCAGCAGGATCCCCGCGCCCAGCCACTGCATCCCGGCCATCTGCCCGTAGTCGACGTACTGGGTCACGCGGTTGACGATGCCCAGCTTGGCCCGGCAGGCGCCGGTGTCGCCGGTGGTGCAGGTGCCGTAGCCGTAGAGCCTGCCGCCCGCGGTGGACACCCAGTCGTCCATCCGTACGGCGCCGGGCGGCAGATCGGGGCCGTTGCCGTCGTACGGGTAGCTGACGCCGCGGAGGGAGCCCAGCCGGTCGCGCAGCTGCTCGGACCAGAGCACGGAGGTGACCAGGGCGAGGACGAAGGTGCCGGCCATGGCCGGCACCGCCCGCTTGACCAGCATGCCGAGGGCGATGCCGCAGACGGTCAGGAACAACGTCCGGGCGACCGGGATCGGGCCGGTGCTCTCGAAGATCCCGCTGGTCAGCCAGTCGCCGTCCATGACGAGGAGGCGCGCCGGTGTCCACAGCCAGGTGAAGACGGCCGACAGCAGGGCGGTGCACAGCACCGCGACGGCCAGCGGCAGGCCGAGGGTGGCGGCGATCCAGCGGCCGCGGCTCACCGACTGGGTCCCGATCAGCTTGACGGTGCCGTGCTCCTGCTCGGCGGCGATCAGCGGGGCGCCGAGGAAGACGCCGAGCAGGACGGGCAGGGACGTCATCAGCTGGGTGCCGCTGCGGAACAGCCCGCCGTAGGCGTTCGAGAAGTCGGTGCCCAGGGTCCCGTGGACGGCGGGGCCGGCTCCGTGGGTGTGCAGAAAGTCCGTCAGGCCGGCGCGCTCGTAGGCGAAGGCCGCGCAGCCCACGGCGGTGGTCAGCAGGAGGATGCGCAGGACGGTGCGGTGCCGGCGCCAGACCAGCCAGGGCAGACCGTGCAGCAGGGTGCGGCGGGCGGTGGGGCCGTCGGGGGCGCTGCCGGCAGGCGCTGTGGCCGCAGCCCGGGGGCCGGCGGAGCTCGTGCGCGTCATGCCGCGGCCTTCCCGGGGCCGTCGAGGCGGGCCTCGTCCGCGATCAGGCCGGGTGCGTCGGGCGAGCGCAGATAGCCGAGCAGGACCTCCTCCATGCTCGGCGCCAGCGTCTCCCAACCGTCCGGCACCGGTCCGCCGGGCCGGATCAGGGCGCTGAACTGCCGCCCGGTGATCCGGGCCTCGATCACGGTGTGCCGGCGCCGCAGCTCCTCGGGCACCCCGTCGTCGCCCTCGGCCACGCCCGTCACCAGCAGATGCGCCGGTATGAGCTCCTCGGTCTGGCCGGCCATCCGCAGCCGGCCCTCGGCGAGGACGAGGAGGTAGTCACACATGACCTCCATCTCGGAGAGCATGTGGGACGACATCAGCACCGTCGTGCCGTGCTCGGCGGCCTCGGCCATCAGCAGCCCCGACAGCTCGTGCCGGGCGAGCGGGTCCAGGTCGGACATCGGCTCGTCGAGCAGCAGCAGCTCGGGCCGCTTGCCGAAGGCGAGGGCGAAGGCCACACGGGTGCGCTGACCGCCCGAGAGGGTGCCGATCCGGGCGGTGAACGGTACGTTCCCGGACCGGACGATCCGCTCGGCCAGCGCCTGGTCCCAGCGCGGGTTCAGCTCACGGCCGAGCCGCAGGGTCTCGGCCACGGTGAAGCGGGGGTAGAGGGGCTTGTCCTGGGCGAGGAAGGCGATGCGTTCCAGGACGGCGGGGTCGGAGACCGGGACGCCGAACAGCTTCAGCGTGCCGGTGGTCGGCTGCACCAGCCGGGTCGCGGTGCCCAGGAAGGTGCTCTTGCCCGCGCCGTTGGGGCCGACGAGGGCGCAGATGTGGCCGGCGGGGAGCCGGAAGGAGCAGTCCCGCAGGGCCCAGCCGCCGCGGTACTTCTTCCCCAGTCCTTCGGCCTCGATGGCCCACGGGCTCGGGTCGCTCACCGGATCCCCCCTTTAGCTAGTTCATTAGTGGAATGAGTATGGGGAGCGGCCCGGATGCCTGTCAACAAGAGAGCCTGTCAGTGCAGGGAGGCCTGGCAGCAAGGGAGGCCTGTCAGTGCAGGGCGGGGCGGCGCCGGTGCGGCCGAGCGGCCCGGGGGCCGGCGCCGGCCGCCCAGGTGCCCGTCAGGCGGGCTCCACCAGCGATTTCGCCATGCACCGGCTGTCCTCGTGACACCGGTACAGCCCGAACTTCTCGACCATCACATAGCCGCTGGAGGCGTACAGCTCCAGCGCCTCGGGCTGCTTGGTGCCGGTCTCCAGCACCATGCGGGAGCGTCCCGCGGCCCGCGCGTCCGCTTCCAGGGCGGCCAGGATCCGCCGGGCCAGCCCCCGCCCGCGCGCTTCCGGGAGCACGAACATCCGCTTGATCTCGGCGTCGCCGACCGAGTACCCCTCGGCCGCGTCCTCCTGCCGCCGCCATCCGCCGGTGGCCAGCGGGCGGGTGCCGGCGTACGCGATCAGGTACGCGCCGTGCGGCGGGGTGAACATCTCCGGGGTGAGCGGGGTGGTGTCGCCGTCGTCGCCGTAGCGCCGGGCGTACTCCTGCTGCACCAGCGCGTCGAGGGCGACCGCGTCGGGGTGGTCATAGCGGGACGGGCGTATCTCCATTCCAGAAATCGTACGGGCGAGCGGGTGCGCGGCGCGATGAGGTGCCGGGGATGGGTATCGTGCCCGGATGCTCACCGTGACCTCTGTGAATGTGAACGGGCTGCGCGCCGCCGCCAGGAAGGGCTTCGTCCCGTGGCTGGCGGAGACCGCGGCCGATGTGCTGTGCCTGCAGGAGGTACGGGCCGAGACCGCGCAGCTCCCGGACGAGGTGCGCGAGCCCGCGGGCTGGCACACCGTGCACGCCCCGGCGGCCGCCAAGGGCCGGGCCGGCGTCTCGCTCTTCACCCGGCGCACGCCGGAGCGGGTCCAGGTGGGCTTCGGGTCGACGGAGTTCGACGGCAGCGGGCGCTACGTCGAGGCGGATCTGCCCGGCGTGACGGTCGCCAGCCTCTATCTGCCCTCCGGTGAGGTCGGCACCGAGCGGCAGGACGAGAAGGAACGCTTCCTGGCGGAGTTCCTGCCCTACCTCGTCGACCTGCGCAAGCGCTCCGCCGCGGACGGCCGCGAGGTGGTGGTCTGCGGCGACTGGAACATCGCCCACCAGGAGGCCGACCTGAAGAACTGGAAGGCCAACCAGAAGAAGTCCGGCTTCCTCCCGGAGGAGCGTGCCTGGCTGACCGAGGTCCTCGACGAGAACCACGGCGGCTATGTGGACGTCGTCCGCACCCTGCACCCGGACACCGTGGGCCCGTACTCGTGGTGGTCCTACCGGGGCCGGGCCTTCGACAACGACGCGGGCTGGCGCATCGACTACGCCATGGCCACCCCCGGCCTCGCCGCGCGGGCGGTCAAGGCGTACGTGGAGCGCGCGGCCAGCCATGACGAGCGGTGGTCCGACCATGCGCCGGTAACGGTCGTCTTTGAGCGATAGGCCGCCGGCTCCCCCTACGAGCGCCGCCGGAAGACCTTCTCCACCGTGCTGCACATGCGGGCCAGGACCCGGTACGCATCGGCCCGTTGGTGGGCGTTGGTGCTGAGGCAGGCGACCAGTACCGCGGTCAGGAGGGGAAGCAGGATGGCGGCTACGACCACCATGGTGTAGGTCGGCATGGCGACACGATAGACGACGAATGGCACCCAGTGCCAGATGCTTGGCACTGAGTGCCATGTGAACTTTTCAAGGCCCGTCCACCCGCCAAGTATCGCTCAGGCGGGGGGCGTTGTGGACCCCTGCTCGCGCAGCCACTGCGCCACCTCCGCGCGGACCCGGCGGTCCATGGCCATGGAGAGTTCGGCCTCGACCACGCCCTTGGACAGTGGGCGGAGTTTTTCGATGGTTCCGGCGATGAGATCGACCTCGTCGGGGCACGGGTGCTCGCCCGCGCGGGCCCGTGCCAGGACGTCGGAGAGGACGTGGGTGCGGATGAGGGTGGTGAAGATGTCGGCGAGGGCGTCGGCGTGTGCCCGCACCTGGCGGCCGGCTTCGAGGACGGCGGCCAGCGGGATGCCCCGGTCGACGAGTTCGGTGGAGGCGTCCAGCAGGCGGCGGCTGATGTGCACGAACTCGTCGCCGTCGACGGCGAGATAGCCGATGTCCAGGGACGCGCTGAGGTTCTCGGCGGTGATGTCCCCGCTGAAGTGGTCGGCGAGCTCCGTGGGGGTCAGGCGGACCGGTGTCTCCTCGGACCAGGGCGGCACGAGGGGGTTCTCCAGGCCGAGGAGTTCGCCCACGTCGCGGCCGGCCTCGAAGGCCGAGAAGAGCTCCGCGATGCCGCCGAGGGTGTGGCCGCGCTCCAGGAGGGCGCCGATGGTGCGCAGCCGGGCGAGATGGTGCTCGTTGTACCAGGCGATCCGGCCCTCGCGGCGGGGCGCCGGCAGCAGCTTGCGCTCGCGGTAGAAGCGCAGCGTACGGACCGTGATGCCGGCCTCCCTGGCCAGGTCGGCCATGCGGAATTCGCGCGCCGGGGGGTCCGCGGGCCCGGAGTGCTCGTCCTGGGTGTGCTCGTTCGCTGCCACGGGTTCAGCCTATGCCGGGGGGAGGGCGCCGGGCCGGGGTCCCGGACCGCGGGTGCGGCCGGCGGCAACTTCCTGCCGCCCGACCCCTACCGCTCGGTACGCGGCTGCCTTACGCTCCCATTGTGCCAGTGAATGCTGGCATGGTTTTCGGGGGTGGCTGTGACGCCGGATGTCACGGCACCGAAGATGGCACGGAAGAACGTCGGACTCGGGAGGCGGCGGGATGGCCGAGCGCGAGCGCAGGCATGTGCGGGTTGCGGTGATCGGATCGGGCTTCGGTGGTCTGGGGGCGGCCGTCCGGCTGCGGCGCCAGGGCATCACCGACTTCGTGGTCCTGGAGCGGGCCGGGGCGGTGGGGGGCACCTGGCGGGACAACAGCTATCCGGGGTGTGCGTGCGACGTGCCCTCGCACCTGTACTCGTTCTCCTTCGCGCCGCACCCCGAGTGGCCGCGGAACTTCTCCGGGCAGCCGCACATCCGCGCGTACCTGGAGCGGGTCACCGACACCTTCGGGCTGCGTCCGCACCTCCGGTTCCATTCGGAGGTGCAGAGCCTGCGGTGGGACGGCGCGGAGCTGCACTGGGAGATCGAGACGGCG
This sequence comes from Streptomyces sioyaensis, assembly GCF_004122735.1. Classification (GTDB taxonomy): domain Bacteria; phylum Actinomycetota; class Actinomycetes; order Streptomycetales; family Streptomycetaceae; genus Streptomyces; species Streptomyces sioyaensis. Next base: position 48,773 of record NZ_SDIF01000039.1, read on the forward strand.
AGCGGGCCGCTGACCGCGGATGTCGTGGTGTCGGCGACCGGGCCGCTGTCGGATCCCAAGCTCCCCGGCATCCCGGGACTGGACACCTTCCCCGGCGCGGTCTGGCACTCCGCGCGCTGGGACCACGACTACGCGCTGCGCGGCAAGCGTCTCGCGGTGGTCGGCACCGGCGCCTCGGCCATCCAGATCGTGCCGGCCGTCCAGCCGGAGGTGGCGCGCCTGACCCTCTTCCAGCGCACCCCGCCCTGGGTGCTGCCGCGCGCCGACCGCAAGATCAGCGCGGCCGAGAAATGGCTGCACACCAAGCTCCCGGCGACCCGGGCCGCGCGCCGCCAACTGCTGTGGAGCATCCGGGAGTTGCAGGTCAGCGCGTTCACCAAGCGCCCCGATGAGCTGGGCCTGCTGGAGTTGCTGGCGCGGAACCACATGAAGAAGGCGATCAAGGACCCGGCGCTGCGAGCCGCGCTGACCCCCGACTACCGCATCGGCTGCAAGCGGATCCTGCTCTCCAACACGTACTACCCGGCCCTGGCGCAGCCGAATGTGGAACTGGTGGCTGCCGGGCTGAAGGAGGTGCGCGGCAGCACCCTCGTGGGGGCCGACGGGAGCGAAACGGAGGCCGATGCGATCGTTTTCGGCACCGGGTTCCAGGTGACGGACATGCCGATCGCGCGGCGCGTCACCGGCGCCCACGGCACGACGCTGGCCGAGGAGTGGAAGGACGGCATGGAGTCGCTGCGCGGCACCAGCGCGGCCGGCTTCCCCAACTTCCTGACGATCATCGGACCCAACACCGGCCTCGGGAACAGCTCGATGATCCTGATGATCGAGGCGCAGCTGAACTACCTGGCCGACTACCTGCGCCAACTGGACGTCCTCGGCGGGAAGATCGCGCTGAGCGCCCGGCCGTCCGCCGTACAGGAGTGGAACCGTACGATCCAGCGCCGGATGGAGCGCACGGTGTGGAACACCGGCGGCTGCGACAGCTGGTATCTGGACGCGAACGGCCGCAACACCACCGTCTGGCCGGGAACGACCGGGGAGTTCCGGAAGGCCACCCAGCGGGTCGACCTCGCGGAGTACGAGGTGCTGCGGCCGGCCCGCACCCCCGCGGACCGGACTCCCGGCACGGCCGCGGAGGTGGCCGCATGAACCGCCGGCCCGCACACGTCACCAGCGGCCCGTACGCCCCGCCGGTGCCGCGCTCCACGCTGACCGTCACCTCTGCCGACGGCGCCCGGCTGTACGCCGAGGTCCACGGCCCCCAGGACGCCCCGGCCGTGGTCCTGGCACACGGCTGGACCTGCTCCACCGCCTTCTGGGCCCCGGTCGTCCGCGAGCTGGCCGCCGACCACCAGGTCGTCGTCTACGACCAGCGTGGCCACGGCCGCAGCCCCGCCGCCCCGCCGGCGGGCCACAGCACCGGCGCGCTCGCCGACGATCTGGTCGCCGTCCTGGAGGCGGCCCTGCGGCCGGGCGAACGGGCCGTGCTGGGCGGCCACTCCATGGGCGGGATGACGATCATGGCCGCGGCCGGGCGGCCGCAGCTGCACGAGCGGGCCGCGGCCGCGCTGCTGTGCAGCACCGGCAGCGCCGATCTCGCCGCCGAGGCGCGGGTGTTCGCGCTGCGCAGCCCGCAGGGACGCCGCCGTGCGCACCGCCTGCTGCTGCGCTCGCGCGCCCCGCTCGGCCCGGTCTCGCCGCTCACCCGGCGCGCCCTGAAGTACGCCACCATGGGCCCCGGCGCCACCGCCGAGCAGGTGGCGGCCTGCGCGCGCATCGTGCACGGCTGCCCGGCCGGCGTACGGGCCCGGTGGGGCGCGGTGCTGGCCGGGCTCGAACTCACCGGCGGCGCCGGCCGGCTGGAGCTGCCCACCGAGGTCCTCGCGGGCAGTGCCGACCGGCTCACCCCGCCGGTGCACGCCCGCCGGCTGGCGTCCGTCCTCCCCGACTTCCGCGGTCTGACCGAACTCCCGGGGCTGGGACACATGACGCCGATCGAGGACCCGGGCGCGGTCGCGGAACGGCTGCGCGCCCTCGTCCGCGACCATCTGCACCCGACCGGCACCGAGGCCACCGGTGCCGAGGCCACCGACACCGCGCCCGAGGGCGGGCGGCAGACGAAGGAGAGCACGGCATGAGCGCACGCAGGAGCCTGGCGGGCCAGGTCGTCGTCGTCACGGGTGCGGCACGCGGGGTCGGTGCGCTGCTGGCCCGCAAGCTGTCGGCGCGCGGTGCGACGCTGGCGCTGGTCGGGCTGGAGCCGGACGAGCTGCGCGGCGTCGCGGCCGCACTCCACGGCCCGGCGCATCACTGGCATGCCGATGTCACCGACCACGAGGCGATGGACCGGGTGGCGGCCGAGGTCAAGGAGCGCTTCGGGAAGGTCGATGTGGTCGTCGCCAATGCCGGGGTGGCGACCGGCGGCCCGTTCGCGGACTCCGACCCGGCCGCCTGGAAGCGGGTCATCGAGGTCAACCTCATAGGCGGCGCGGTCACCGGCCGCGCCTTCCTGCCCGTACTCACCGAGTCCCGCGGCTACTTCCTGCAGATCGCCTCGCTGGCCGCGATCACCCCGGCGCCGATGATGACCGCGTACTGCGCGTCCAAGTCGGGCGTCGAGGCGTTCGCGCACAGCCTGCGCGCCGAGGTCGGACACCGCGGCGTACGGGTCGGCGTCGGCTATCTGAGCTGGACCGACACCGACATGGTGCGCGGCGCGGACGAGAACGACGTGATGCGCGAGCTGCGTTCCCGGCTGCCCTGGCCGTCGAACAAGACCTATCCGCTGGGCCCGGCCGTCGACCGGATCGTCGCGGGCATCGAGCGCCGCTCCGCCCATGTCTACGGGCAGTGGTGGCTGCGCGGGATGCAGTCGGTCCGCGGGTATCTGCCCTCGCTCATCGGGACGGTGGGCGGGCGGGAGGTGCGGCGGTTCGGCGCGCGGCTGGACGGGATGCGGGTCGGGCTGATGGGCGCCGGCGGGGAGGCGGACGAGAAGGCGCGGGCCGGCCGGTGAGCGGGCGTACGCCCGGCCCGTGAGCGGCCGGGCGTCACGGAGAGTGTTCGATCGTGATCGAAATGCGAGCAATGTCCGGGCGTGTCACGCTGAATCGGGGTTATCACCCCCCTACACCCCACTAGGAGTGAACAGCATGGGCATCAAGGACCAGTTCCAGGACAAGGCCAACGAGCGCAAGGACCAGGCGCGCCACGCCATGGGCGACTCTCGCGAGCAGGGTCACGAGCGCGGCCAGCGCAAGGACCAGGAGCGCGAGCGCGGCGGTCAGCGTCAGGACCAGGAGCGCGGCCAGCGTCAGGGCCAGCCGCGGGAGCGCGGCCAGCAGGGCCGTCAGCCCGCCCAGGACTCGATGGACGCGGCCGAGGGCCGCTACCAGAGCTGAGTTCGGCACGTCCTGAACACCACGCGGGGCGACGTACGCGCCATGCGTGAGGGGTGCACCCGGTCGACCGGGTGCGCCCCACCGGTGTGTTGCTCCGGTTCAGGCCCCGGCCGCCTCCTCCGCCTCCGCCTCGTCCGCGCCGCGCGCCGGCAGCGCGGGGCGCCGCAGGTCCGGGACGTCCGACAGGTCAGGAGGCGTCGCCGCCGGGTGCCGCTCCAGCAACTCCAGTGCGGTGCGCACCGCGACGCCCAGGGTCGGATGCCGGCCCTCGGCCCAGTGCAGCGGTGACCGCAGTGCCTCGATGTCGACCTCGACGCCGTGGTTCTCCACACCCCAGCCGTAGAGCCGGAACCACGCGGCGTTCATCGGGACGGTGATGGTGGTGCCGTCGCCGAGGAGGTGCCGGCCGGTCATTCCGACCACGCCGCCCCAGGTGCGCATGCCCACCACCGGGCCGATGCCCTGGAGCTTGAAGGCCGCGGTGATCATGTCGCCGTCGGACGAGGTCATCTCGTCGGCGACCGCCACGACCGGGCCGCGCGGGGCGTTGCTGGTGTACGAGACGGGCTCGGCGTCGCGGGTCAGGTCCCAGCCCATGATGGTGCGGGTCAGCTTCTCGATGACCAGCTCGGAGATGTTGCCGCCCGCGTTGCCCCGGACGTCCACGATCAGTGCGGGCAGCGAGACCTCCTTGCGCAGATCGCGGTTGAACTGCGCCCAGCCGGAGCCGCCCATGTCGGGGATGTGCAGATAGCCGCACCGCCCGCCGCTCAACTCCCTTACCACCGCCCGGCGTTTGGCCACCCAGTCCTGGTAGCGCAGCGGCCGTTCGTCGACCAGCGGGACCACCGCGACCCGGCGGGCCGGCCCCTCGCCCTCGGGCGCGGAAAAGGCGAGCTCCACCGTGGTGCCGCCGGCCGCGGCCAGCAGCGGGGCCGGCCCGGCCACCGGATCCACCCGGCGGCCGTCGACATGGGTCAGCGCCGCGCCCTCGCGGATGCCCGTACCGGCCAGCGGGGAGCGGGCCTTGGAGTCCGAGGACTCGCCGGGCAGGATCCGCTGCACCACCCAACGGCCGTCCCGGCAGACGAAGTTGGCGCCGAGCAGGCCCATGGCGCGCTGGTAGTGCGGCGGCCCCTCGTTGCGCCGGGCGCCGGTGACGTACGCATGCGAGGTGCCCAGCTCGCCCAGCACCTCCCGCAGCAGATCGGCGAACTCGTCGGGGCTGGCGACCCGTTCGAGCAGCGGCCGGTACTGCGCGAGCACCCCGTCCCAGTCGATGCCGCACATCCCCGGGTCCCAGAAGTACGCCCGGACGATCCGGCCCGCCTCCTCGTAGGCCTGGCGCCACTCGGCCGCCGGATCGACGTCGTGCAGGATGCGCCGCAGGTCCAGAAAGACCGTGGAATCGCTGTCCGGCGGCTCGGTCGCGGGCACCGCACGCAGCTCGCCCTCGTCGTTGACGACCAGCCGGGAGCCGTCGCCGCTGAGCGCGAACCCGTCCAGGGAGCTGGTGAGTTCGGTGCGCCGGGCCTTGGTCAGATCGAAGTGTTCGAGGGTGGGCCGGCCCGAGGTGTCGGCGGGGTTGGCGAAGGTCTCGCCCAGCGCGCCGGAGATCGGCCAGCGCAGCCAGACCAGTCCGCCGCCGCTGACCGGCTCCAGGGAGGAGTACTTGGACGCCGCCACCGGGAACGGGGTGACCCGGTTCTCCAGCCCCTCCACCTCCACCAGCACGGGCCCCTCACCGGGCGTCGGCGGATTCTCGTCCGGGTCCAGGCCGCCGGCCGCGGGCCGCCCCTCCGGGGACAGCGCGAAGGGGGAGGGGGTCGCCGAGGAGAGCGGGACGAGATAGGGGCGGCAGCCCAGCGGGAACGAGAGGTCGCCGGTGTGCACGTCATAGACCGGGTCGAAGCCGCGCCAGGACAGGAACGCCAGATAGCGGCCGTCGCGGGTGAACACCGGCTGCTCGTCCTCGAAGCGGCCGTTGGTGACGTCCACGATGTGCCCGTCGGACAGCCGGGCCATCCGGATCTGCCGCAGCGTACGGCCGATGCCGGGGTGCGACCAGGTCAGCCAGCGCGAGTCGGGGGAGAACGCCAGGTCGCGGACCGGGCCGTTGGCGGAGCGGACCAGCTCGGTGACCGTGCCGTCGGCGGGCTCCTCGCCGGTGCCGCCCTCCTCCTCCGGGCGGGCCACCTCCACCAGCAGCAGCCGGCCGTCGTTGGCGGCCACCGCGAGGCGGTCACCGTCGGGCGAGGCGGTCATCTCGTGGACCCGGCCCAGTTCGCCGGCGGCCAGCCGCCGGGGCTCGCCCGGTTCGCTGGCCCGCGGCAGATCGGTGATCTCGATCGCGTCCGCGCCCTCGGCATCGGTGAGGTAGGCGATCCGGCCGGTGGAGCCCAGCATGGCGGGCAGCCGGACCCGTACGCCGGGGGTGTCGTGGATGGTCCGGGCCGGGCCGTCGCGGTGGGTGAGCCAGTACAGGCTGCCGCGGATGCCGACCGCGCTGGCCCGCCCGGTGGTGTCCACCGCGAGCCCGGTCACGTGCGAGGCGGCCGGGACCTGGTACACGCGCCGGCCGGCCCGCGGACCGCCCAGACGCACGGCCAGCTTGCGCGGCACGGCGTCCGGGCTCAGATCGTCGATCAGCCAGAGGTCGCCGGCGCACTGGTAGACGATGCGCGAGCCGTCGGTCGAGGCGTGCCGGGCGTAGAAGTCGGCGTGGTCGGTGTGCCGGCGCAGATCGGTGCTGTCGGGCAGGCAGGAGTAGACGTTGGCGATGCCCTCGTGGTCGGAGAGGAACGCGATCCGGCCGCCGACGAACATCACCGAGTCGAGATGCCCGTGCAGATCCGGCATCAGCCGGGTGCCGTGCAGCCACATCCGCCCCGTCGCACCGCCCCGGTAGCGCTTCCAGGAGGCGGGCTCGTGCGGCGGTTTGCCGGTGAGCAGCAGGGTGCGGCGCTCGCCGTCGACATCGGTGACCGCGATGTCGGAGACCGGCCCCCAGGGCAGCTTGCCGCCGGTGCCGCCGTCGGCCGGCAGGCTGTAGGCCCACGAGTAGTACGAGAACGGCTGGCCGTGCGAGGAGACCGCGAGGACATGGGCGTTGCCCTCGTGGTCGGGCGGTGTCCAGCCGCAGACCCGGGCATCCGTGCTGCCCCAGTACGTCAGCCGGCGGGCCGGGCCGCCCTCGACCGGCGCGAGATGGACCTCCGGGTCGAGGCTGCGCCAGGACGTGAAGGCGATGTGCTGCCCGTCGGGGGAGAAGCGGGGGTGGCCGACGCGGGTGCGGTCCACGGTCAGCCGCCAGGCGCGGTCGGCCTCCCGGCCCTCCGGGGCGAGCGGGGCGACCCACAGATCGTCCTCGGCGGCGAAGCAGAGGAGATCGCCGTGCAGATGCGGAAAGCGCAGATACGAGCCGGCGGGCGGGCCCGGGGTGGCGGGCATGCGGCGCAGCCGTCCGCGAGGCTTGGCGGGGTTCGGCTCCGGGCGCGGCCCGACGGCCTCGGGTGCATCGCTCATGCCGAAACCTCGCTTCGCTCGGCCCCGCATTCGCGAGGCGCGCACCTCTTCATGGTTCGCTCGCTGCCCTCGCTCACGCCCCCATCGTTTCGAGACGGGGGAGCCGCGGCAAGTCGATCGGGTGACGCAGACCACTTTCGAAACGGTTCCGTTTCGCTGAACCTGTGGCTACAGTCGAAGTGTACGAAACAGTTTCGTTCGTCATCGACGGGGCGACGGCGCTGATACGGTCCGGACGGAGGTGTGTGCCATGGGACGCAGCCGGCTGACTCCCGAGCGGGAGGCCGAGCTCTACGACGCCGTACTCGACCTGCTGCGCGAGGTCGGTTACGACGCCCTGACCATGGACGCCGTCGCCGCCCGTACCCGCTCCAGCAAGGCCACCCTCTACCGCCAGTGGCAGGGCAAGCCGGAGCTGGTGGCCAGGGCGCTGCGGCACTGCAAACCGGTCAGCACCGGCGATGTCGACACCGGCACGCTGCGCGGCGACTTCGCCGAACTGGTGCGCCGCGCCGATGAACACGGACAGGTCGAGAAGGACGCCGCGCTGATGCGCGGTCTGGGGATGGCCATCCACGGCAACCCCGATCTCCATCAGGCCCTGCGTGACGTGCTCCTCGACCCTGAGGTGACCGGACTGACGGCGATGCTGCAACGCGCCATCGACCGTGGCGAGATCGCGGCCGACTGCCCCGCGCTGCCGTTCGCCCCGCACATGATCGTCGGTGCGCTCATCGCCTGTCAGCTCATGGAGGGCCGCCCCGCCGACGGCGCGTTCCTGTCCGCCTATCTCGACGCCGTGGTCTTCCCCGCCCTCGGCGTCTGACCCACCCACC